>NZ_JAOQJQ010000001.1:0-69418 GCF_025566885.1 Brotonthovivens ammoniilytica
CTTAGAGAGTATGAGGTAGATAGGTCAGAGGTGGAAGTGCAGTAATGTATGGAGCTGACTGATACTAATCGTCCGAGGGCTTGACCAAGAGCACTTAGGGAAGCCAAGCTGAAAGGCGCAGGCTGAGCTTAGTGGGATGGTCGTTCGAAGGAACTTAGCGAAGGCGAGTCGGAAGACGAAGCCTGAGGTTAGTGAATCGAACTTCCTTAGAAAAGAATGGGAAAGGCATTTGCAGAGCAAATGGCACCGAGAAAGCAAAGCTTTCGAGGTGACCCGGTTTCGAAAAAGGAAAATGGTTTTAGTGAATCGAACTTCCTTAAACATGTCTGGAATGCTTTCACGGAAATCTGTATGAAGTTTTGAAGGTATATGAAATAAAATATATAGGGATATAGTTCAGTTGGTAGAACGTTGGTCTCCAAAACCAAATGTCGAGGGTTCGAGTCCTTCTGTCCCTGTTATAAAAGACGGCGGTGCTGCTGTCTATGAGAACCCCGAGTAAATCGGGGTTTTTGTTTGTTTATACTATAGGAAAATGTTTTGAACTCACTTATAGCATAAACGCACACTTTGGGGTGACGATGCGCACTGTCGCGAAAATAAAAGAGGAACATTTTCATGGATCAGATGATATCAGCAAATATTGCTCTGGATATATTTGGAATCATTTTATCAATAATTCCAATTGTATATGTACTCAGCAGTCAGCGCTACTGTCAACAACTAAACAGATATTTTCTGGGTGTTAGTATTTCTAATATTTTTATGATTACCGGCGATTTATCGGACTGGTTAATACAGGATGTATCTACTAGGTCTCTGCAAGTTATACTGTCTGTTTTTTCCGTGGTCTATTATGCGGCATCTGCTTTTGTATTATATTTTTTTGCCAGGTATTTGGCGGAATATCTGAAAATTACGGGCAGAGCGGTAAAGAGATATCTGGCGGCTGTAAGACTTGTCTGCAGTGTACAGATATTTTTTGCCATCATCAGTCCATTTACAGGTGCAATTTTTTATATATCGGTTCATGGGTATCAGCGGGGAAATCTTTTTCTGATTTCTCAGATAGTTCCTTTATTCTGTTACATTCTTTTTACTGCTTTTGTAATTGTATACCGGGAGAATCTGACACTGCGTGAAATTGCATTTTTTTTATTATATATTTTTGTTCCCCTTGGAGGCGGAGCAGCGCAAATGTTTTTGCGGGGAATTGCTGTGGTAAATATTGGGGTATCTCTTGCTCTTCTGCTTATTTTAGTTAATATTCAATTTGAATATGAATTAACACTGCGCAAAAAGGAAGATGAGCTGGCACAGATGCGGATTGATATCATGTTAAGTCAGATTCAGCCCCATTTTCTATATAACTCCCTGGCGACTATTTCTCACCTCTGTAAACATGATGCCAAAAAAGCTCAGACTGCTATACAGGAATTTTCTTTATTTTTACGGGGAAATATGGACAGTCTGAAAAAAAGAAATCCTATTTCTTTTGAAAAGGAGCTGAATCATGTTAAGAATTATTTGTATCTGGAACAGCAGCGTTTTCAAAATCGTTTGAAAGTCATTTATGATATACAGGTATCTGATTTTTATCTTCCACCCTTATCCCTGCAGCCCCTAGTAGAAAATTCAGTACGTCATGGAGTACTCAGAAAAGAAGCAGGCGGCGTAGTCACTATCCGTACAAGGGAGACCAAACAAGATTATCTGGTAATAGTAGAGGATAATGGGATTGGATTTGAGCGCTCAAAAGAATTTCCAAATCTGGGGGAACATGCCCATATTGGAATTGAAAATGTCCGCAGCCGATTACAGACTATGGTGCATGGAAGTTTGAAAATTGACAGTGATGACATGGGGACAAGTATTACAATGCGGATACCAAAGGAGTGAGAGTTATGCATTTTTTAGCTGTTGATGATGAAATTTTTATGCTGGAAGAAATGGCTGAAACACTTCAAAGCGTCATACCCGGGGCTGAAATCTGTACATGCTTAAAGCCTGGAGATGCTCTGGATATAGCTAGAAAGAAACAGATAGACGCAGCTTTTCTGGATATTGAAATGGGCAGTATGACGGGACTTGAACTGGCAGCGAGATTAAAAGAGATTCAACCGGATATTCATATTATATTTGTTACAGGACATGAAAAATACGCTGTGCAGGCTTTTCAGATACATGCTACAGGTTATTTGCTGAAACCATTTTCACAGGAAGATGTGATGCGTGAACTGACTTTTATTTATGGGGAACAGAAAAAAGTTCATATTCGGGCACAGACCTTTGGAGGCTTTGAAATCTTTGTAGATGGACAGCCTGTTAAATTTTCCAGAGCAAAAGCAAAAGAATTGCTGGCATTTCTGATAGATCGTAAAGGGACAAGTGTTACAACCGCAGAGGCATATGCGGTATTATTTGAAAATGCTGAAGATACAGTATCAGGAAAAAGTTATTTTCGAAATATTGTACGGGATTTAAAAAATTCATTAAAGACTGTACATGCAGAAGAAATACTGCTCCGCAGTTTCAACTCTCTGGCTATCGTGCCGGATAAAATAGAATGTGATTATTATCAGTTTTTAAAGGGGGACCCGATTGCGGTTAATCAGTATCGAAACGATTATATGCCTCAGTACAGCTGGGCTGAGTTTCGAAATGCGCAGATTTATTTCCATGAGAATAAGAACTTTTATCAGTAGGAGACTGAAAGAGGGGCTTATTCTTTTTGTTTATAAAATTTGATACGCTTTTGATACGCTTGCTTTGTTATAATTTATTAAAGTTTGATGTTAATAGCAGAAAACTGATAAAAAAGAATTTAGTGTTGCTACCAGCAGCAGATGAAAATAAAATTATAAAATGATTAAAAAGGGTTATGAAAAATTTTAATATAGTTCAGGAGGGTGCTTTATGTTCGGAAATGAGCAGAACGGGCATCCTTTTTGATATATATGATAGCGTGAAAAGCAGATGGCTGCCGTACAAAAGGACATACATAGGTAAGAGATTTAAGAATGGGAAATGCAGAGACAAATTTTAGAAGAGAAAATACGGTATACCATGGAATATTTATTTGAAATATGGTATTCTGTAATTGACAAAAGGAATAAAAATGTTTGTTTTTTGAATTACTAAGAATCATTGACCTGTATATAATAATACCTGTGTGAAGAGTGTTTAATATAGTGTTTTTATCCGAAAAGGACATGGGAAATCAAAGGGTGGTTTGCCATGTCCTTTTTAAGTGGAGTGTTATTTTGAATCTGCATATGTATATACCGGTTAAGAATTACTGAAATTGAGGTTGTCAGATATAATTTAGATTAGATCAAAATAGCAGATCAGATAACTTTTCTGATTTTGTAAACAATAGATAAGGTGGAGGTTTTTGCGATGAAACTGATCAAAACAGAAGATGCAGTTGGACATGTATTGTGTCAGGATATTACCCAGATTATTAAAGGAGTAACAAAAGATGCGGTATTCCGCAAAGGACATGTTGTAACAAAAGAGGACATTCCTGTACTCCTTTCTGTAGGAAAAGAGCATCTTTATGTGTGGGAAAATGATGAGAATATGCTTCATGAGAATGAAGCTGCTCAAATACTCTATGAAATCTGCAGAGGAGAGCACATGCACGGCACTGATGTGAAAGAGGGAAAAATCGAACTGGTTGCAGAGATCGACGGACTTCTGAAAGTAAATAAAAAGCGGATTTTAGCGGTAAACAGTTTTGGACAGATGATGATTGCCTCCAGACATGGAAATGTTCCCATAAAAAAAGGAGATAAAATTGCTGGAACCAGGATTATTCCACTTGTCATTGAAAAAGAAAAAATGGAAAAAGCAAGACAGACCGGCGGCAGTGAACCGGTATTTCAGCTTCTTCCATTTAAACATAAAAAAGTTGGAATTGTAACTACCGGAAGTGAGGTTTTCAAAGGAAGAATTAAAGATACATTTGGACCGGTAATTAAAGGAAAACTTGCAGAGTTTCCTACAGAAGTGTTAGGGCAGACGTATGTTGATGACACAAAAAAGAACATTACAGCTGCGATTATGGATCACATTGCCAATGGAGCAGATATGGTAGTCTGTACCGGAGGTATGAGTGTGGATCCGGATGACTGTACACCGGGGGCTATTGCGGATACCGGAGCACGTGTAGTAAGTTATGGCGCGCCGGTGCTTCCAGGAGCGATGCTGATGATTGCGTATTATCAAAAGGATGGAAAAGAGATTCCTATTTTAGGACTTCCGGGCTGTGTTATGTATGCAAAAAGAACCATTTTTGATCTGGTTCTGCCAAGGGTTATGGCTGATGATAAATTGGAAAAAGAAGATATTTCTATTTTGGGAGAGGGCGGTCTTTGTCTGAATTGCGAAGTATGTACTTATCCTAACTGCGGATTTGGAAAATAAAAAGGAGGCTATATAAGTATGGAGGACACAAATTTAAAACCAGTGAAAGTTCACTGGGAAGAGATTGAGAAATACAGTGTATTTAAGATTATGAGGTTTGAGGTAAAATACGGTCAGAAAGTATTGGGATATTACCGGATCTGGCATGATCCTGAAACAGAGAATATTGCCTTTTACGGGGATACAGATAAACATGGTGTACTTCCCCCTCAGGAATATCAGGCAAAGCCGGGAAATCATAAACTCATTCAGTACATTGAAAAAGATTTAAACCGTATGGGATACTATATTCCGGATGCCCGGAAAAAGATTTCAGATGACATGCTGATTGGAAAAGAACATTTCCCAAATGATTGGGATGTACTGTATTAAATGTACGGAGGAAATTATGGATTTGAAGTTAACACATATAAATGACCAGGGCCGTGCCAAAATGGTTGATGTGTCAGAAAAAGCTGATACACAGCGGATTGGAGTGGCCTCCGGGCGGATTCGCATGCAGAAGAACACTTTTGAATTGATTACAGGAGGAAAAATCAAAAAAGGAGATGTTTTATCTGTTGCTCAGGTGGCAGGGGTAATGGCTGCAAAAAAAACCTGGGAGTTGATTCCCATGTGTCATCCGCTGCTTTTAACTGGTGTGGATATTCACTTTGAGTTATATCCGGAGGTTTCCGAGATTGAGGCGGTTGCATCAGTAAAAACTACCGGAAAGACGGGAATTGAGATGGAAGCGCTTCATGCTGTGTCTGTAGCTTTGCTTACCATTTATGACATGTGTAAAGCTGTAGATCGGGGAATGCAGATTGTTGACATTTTTCTTTTGGAAAAAGATGGTGGAAAATCTGGTCATTATGTTAGAGAAAGGGAATATTAGAATATGAGTAATTGTACGGTACATTCGATCTGTATCGCTCAGGAGAGAGGACAGTTAAAGAAAGAAATTGAGCAGGCAAATATTATTGAAAATACAGGAATTGAAGGGGATGGCCACTGTGGTGACTGGGGACGCCAGGTAACCTGCCTAAACTGGGAGAGCGTATTAAAATCAAACCAGGAACATGGACTTTCCATGGGGCCTGGAGATTTTGCAGAAAATATTTGTATTGAACATATGGATGACTTAAATCTTCAGGAGGGAGATCGGTTTTTGCTTGGCAGCAGTGCGGTTTTGGAGGTTACACAGATAGGAAAACCTGATCATCCAAGTGTGGTTACAAGAACCTTTGGAGTGACACTGCTTCCATATGAAGGACGCTTTTGTAAAGTAGTAAAAGGCGGAGTGGTGAAACCCGGAGATTCTGTTATTAAATTATAAGTAGTGGATGATTTTTGAAAAGAAATTGTCAAACTTCAGGGGAGCACGGCGTTGATATCAATGCCGTGCCCCCCTGAAGTTTTTGTGCCCCTATTTCTAAGTTATATATCACCCTGCAAAATATTTCTTTAAATAAAGAGAGGTATACTTATTATGTTCTTTTAGGCTGGTTCACGGCTTAAGGGACTGTTTTTCTACTATTCTTAATACATTTCTTGAAAGTTTTTTCAAAATATCCGTACAAAGTTACAAATTTATAATCTGGGAAAGAGATTTTCTTTACAGTTGTAAGGTATCTCTTTATAATGAAAGGAGAAGTTGTTTGAAACCTAGTAAACCATTGGGACAATTGACACTGTTTGATCGCTTTTTATTCGCAGAGGCTATGGAAAGCCCGGGAAATCTGCAGATTTTACTGGAAATTATTCTTGGAAGAGATGTTCATTTAAAGGACTGCCCGCAGTCTGAGAAGGAAATACGGACTACTCCGCTGAAGCGGTTTGTAAAGCTGGATGTCTGGAGCCAGGATGAGGAGGGTGTTGTATATAATACGGAGGCCCAAAAGGAAAATACCGGAAATCTGCCGAGACGAAGCAGATATTATCAGGGAATGATTGACAGTAAACTGTTAGAACCGGGAGAAATTGATTTTAGAAAATTAAATCAGCTGTATGTAATTATGATTACACCTTTTGACCTGTTTGGGGCGGGGAAGTATCAGTATACTTTTCAGATGAAGTGTGAAGAAGTGCCGGGACTGAATCTGGAAGACGGGGTTACCCGGATCTTTTTAAACAGCCGTGGGACAGACCCGGAAGGGGTAAGCGAGGAGCTTATAGAGCTTCTGCATTACATAGAGCATACCAATGAAAAGACAGAAGAGAGCTGTAGAAGTGCCCGTGTAAAAAAGCTGAAAAGACGGATTGACAGTCTCAAAGAGAATGCGGAAGTGAGTGTGAGATATATGCAGGCATGGGAAGAGAGAGTCATGGAGCAGAATGAGGCTAGAAAAGAAGGCAGAGCAGAAGGTTTTGCAGCAGGGAAAGATGAGAAAATATCAGAGTTAATTCAAAAGAAACTGGAAAAAGGAAAGAGTATCCAGTTGATTGCAGATGAGTTGGAAGAGGATATTGAAACAATTCAAAGGTTTATAAAAAAGATGGCGTAATATTACCTGTTAGTAAAAATGGGGAGCATATCATCTGTACAGATGATATGCTCCCTGAAGTTTTGTATAGGGCTAATATTCAAATCAGAAACAATTGCCCTGTTTGTTTTAAATTGTATGAATTAATCTTCTTTATCTGCACCGGATTTTTTTGCACCGATAAAGCACATTGCGATAAGTACGATAGCTACGCAAAGAAGATAAACTGAAACAATTGTTATTGCCATAAAACAATTCCTCCTTATAATTTTTCACCTTTATGTGTAATTTTCCAGATAAGAAAGATAATTCCACAAAGGATAAAGCCGATTACGTACTGAGTAAGAATATCTTGAACAACCCAAAGCATATGATTTACCTCCTTTATTTTGCCATACTGATTGAAGTCTGACCTTCTTTTGTTTTCTTCCATGCAGTTTTACCAGGAAGGATCAAATGAAGAACAATACCAAGTACCAGAGAAGATACCATTGTTGCATATAAGTTCATTCCCCAGATACTGCCTGCTTTTAAGTGGAGCAGCTGTTCCATTGGCAGGAAAGTCCAGATACAGTTGATGACATAGGATATAATAATCGTCGCCCAGGCTGCCGCCTTGCTGATTTTGAAATTGTATCCTATGATGAACACAATGAACACAGGCATACCAAAGGAGAACACCCATAAGAACAGGTTGAATACGAATTCGTTTGCCATAATTAAAGCGCCTGGTAATAACAGTGCTGCTGCAACGATAACGCAGATTTTATTTGTGCGCAGTTTCTGTTTCTCATCCATGGTAGGTTTGCAGCATCCAATTACGATATCCTGAGCCAGGACGTTGGAGTTAGCAAGAACAACACCGCCGCCGGTTGACAGAGTAGCTGCCAAAAGAGCCACCATCAAAAGACCGATAGCCGGGACAGGCAGACCTTCCTGAGCGATCATAGGAACAGCTGTTAAGCCGTTGGCATTTACTTTGGATGCCAGAGCAGGAATAGACATTGCTGCAATTCCAAGGAAGATCCATGGTAAACTGGACATAATGTTAAAGGACATACCCATGAACACACCTTTACGGCAGGAGCTCTGGTCTTTTGCGGCAAAGAACGGAAGCATCATGGTCTGAGATACAGCGCCGGCTGTTGTATGTAATACGATAACCGGGATGATAACACCTAACCATACAGGAGGCATTCCAAGAGTACCTGTCTGTGTCAGGATATTGCTGTAACCGGCAGCTTTATAAACTTCCATAACGCCCTGCCATCCGCCTAACTGAGCCAGATAGTTAAATGCGATGATAGCAATAGCAGCATAAGAAGCAACAATCATAACTACCGCATTGATACAGTTGAGCCATGCCATCTGAAGCATACCGCCGAAAAATACATAGCATAAAATTAAAACGAAGCCAAGAATAATTGACTGATAAATTGTAAGCGGGATACCACTTGCGTTACACAATGTGTAAATAGCTGTACCCGTTGCAACTGTTTCGGAAGCTCCGATACCAGTCCATGTCATTGTCTGGAATCCTGCATGGAACCATGCCATTTTTTTACCAAAGATTTTTTCCAGTGCCTGAGGTACTGTTTCAACCCCCATCTTTTTGTATAACGGTCCAATCCATAACATAGCGATTGGAAGGAATACTGCACCTGCACCAATTGCCCACCACATAGCGCCGGCGCCGATACCTGTAAATGCTGACCAGTCTGTAAAACCGCCGCCTGCGGCTTTCTGCCACAGAGACATTGTATGACCGGATCCCAAAGGTGCCAGTACGAATGAGAAAGTAACCATAATCCATCCCATTCCGCCGCCTGCATTTGCAAAATCGGATGCAGATTTGACTTTTTTCTTAGCATACAGGCTGGCGATGATAATCAGAATCGCGAAGTATGCTACAGCAATAACTAGAGCCATATTAAAAACCTCCCTTAGTGAAATAAATTAGTAAAAACTAAGTCCTCTACTCGCATTTGAGTATATTCTATATAGCGGCTATACTGTCAATAAAATCTAAAAATTATTGAAAAAAAATAAAAAAACTGTAAAAAATGTTTAAATATTGTACAAAAATATGGGTATGCAGAACATGAATAAAATAATTTGGTTTATGAATTACTAATGATGGTACATGATGATATTATATAAATTAACAACAGAGAAACCATATCATACAACTTGGAATTGGCAGAATGAAATAAAAAACATCTGTAATCCGTTATTTTTTTGTGACAATATCTGGTTAAACTGGACAAACCGCAGGATATTCCTTATTATATAAAGTATATAGCATAGGGAAACCAGCGGAGGAGATTTATGACAGATTTACAGGTGAAATGTTTTTTGGAGGTTGCCAGATGTCTGAATTTTACAAAGGCAGCCAAGAACTTATTTATATCGCAGTCAAATATCAGCAGGCAGATCGCTTCTTTTGAGGAGGAGCTTGGTCTTGCTCTTTTTGACAGAAATACAAAAGGGGTAAAGCTGACCTTGCAGGGGCAGATGATGGCGGAGACTCTTTCAGAGATGACTTCTGAGTGGGAGCTGGTCTGTTCAAGAGCCAAAAATTCCGTGAAGAAGTTTAATGGATGTATCACCATAGGATGTCAGCCGCATATTAAATGCAACAGTTATTTGTCCCAGGTTCTTTCCGGGTTTCGGGAACTGCGCCCGGAGATACAGATTATAAAGGAGCGCTGTACCCAGAAGAAATTGCTGGAGGGATTAAAAAATGACTACTATGATGCAATTTTAATTGCGGATCATGATGTAAAGCGTCTCCAGGGTGTTGAGAGACAGACACTGTATTATTCCAGAGTTGGAATTGTTGTTCACAAACGCCATCCTCTTTTCTATAAGAAGGAAGTTACGCTTTCTGATTTTCGTGACAGTGATTTCCTTAGATATAATCCAACGGATGTAAAAAAAGAAGACGACTTTCTATATAATATATGTAAGTATTACGGATTTGAGCCAAGGGTAGCTGCGGAGTTCGATGATTTTGAAGAATATTTATTTTCTATTGAAATGGGAGAGGGGATTTCTCTTGTATTTGAGGAGACGGAGGTTATCTCCAATATGAATCTTCGTTTTATTCCGATTAATGAAGATGTTCCTCAAAAATATCTTCCCATGCAGCTTACAAGAAAAGAGAAGAATCATAATCAGGCGTTGAAAGATTTTTATGCCTATGCTCGGAAGTATTCCAATCTTCATGATAAAAAGGATATTTAAAAGTAAGGTTCCAATTTATAAGAACTGGAAAAAAATATATATGGAAAATATCAAAAAGAACTTGACTGTATAATCACAATACACGTTATAGTTAAACTCAAGAAGAAGTTCTTCTGAAGAGATATCTGTGAAGTGCAAAAAGCAGGCGCTTATTCCTCTACTCTTGCGTGGCTTAAAAAGCAGGGAAGCAGATATGAAACGATTAACAAAAAATCAAGGAGGTATATTCATGCAAGGCGAAATTCGTTTGACTAACTCCAGTACCGGAGGTCCAGTATTCGTATACGTAAAGGACGGAAAAATTGTCCGTATTACACCGATGGACTTCGATTCAACAGATCCGGAAGGCTGGAAAATTGAAGCAAGGGGCAGAGTTTTTAAGGCTCCAAGATATACTACAATCGCACCGTTTACAGCTGGTCAGAAATCTATGATTTATTCTGACAGAAGAATTCTTTATCCGATGAAACGTGTGGACTTTGATCCAAACGGTGAAAGAAATATCCAGAACCGTGGTATTTCCGGATACGAAAGAATCAGCTGGGATGAAGCAACAGATATCGTTGCAAGTGAAATTAACAGAATTAAAAGAGAAGTAGGACCGGGCGGTATTATGTCTACTCCATCTTCTCACCATTTATGGGGTAATGTAGGTTACCGTCATTCTACATACTTCCGTTTCATGAACCTTATGGGATTCACTTATGCTGACCATAACCCGGATTCATGGGAAGGCTGGCACTGGGGCGGTATGCATATGTGGGGCTTCTCCTGGAGACTTGGCTGTCCAGAGCAGTACGATCTGTTAGAAGATGGTCTGAAATATGCAGAAATGATCGTATTCTGGTCATCTGATCCAGAAGTTAATAGTGGTATTTACGCTGCTTACGAATCACACATCAGACGTCGCTGGTTAGACGAACTGGGTGTTAAAATGGTATTTATCGATCCTTTCTTCAACCATTCAGCAAATATGTGGGGAATGAAATGGTTCTCACCAAAAGTTGGTACAGACCATGCACTTTCTTTTGCTATCGCTTACACATGGTTAACAGAAGGAACCTATGATAAAGAATATGTAGCTACTCATGCTTACGGATTTGAAGAATGGGCTGACTATGTATTAGGTAAAGGCGAAGACGGAATTCCAAAAACATGCGAATGGGCTGAAAAAGAATCAGGTATCCCAGCATGTGATATCCGTGCTCTCGCTCGTGAATGGGCTAAGAAAAACACATATCTTGCTGCCGGTGGTATGGGCGGCTGGGGTGGTGCCTGCCGTGCTACCCATGGTATCGAATGGACACGTGGTATGATCGCTCTTGCTACAATGCAGGGTCTTGGTAAACCAGGTTCCAATATCTGGTCCACAACACAGGGTGTTCCAACTGACTATGAATTCTACTTCCCAGGATACGCAGAAGGCGGTATTTCCGGTGACTGTGCAAACTCTGCAGCAGGATTCAAATTCGCTTGGAGAATGTTCGATGGTAAGACAACCTTCCCGGCTCCGGTTAAAGTAAATATTGAAGCTGGACAGCATATTCCACGTCTGAAAATTCCAGAATGTATCATGAACGGAAAATTCGAGTGGTATGGTAAAGGATTCTGTGGTAATGCAATTGAAAATCAGCTGCATCCATATCAGTATCCGGCTCCAGGATATGGAAAAATTAAAATGTACTGGAAATACGGCGGACCACACATCGGTACAATGACAGCTACAAACAGATATGCTAAGATGTACACATCTGAAAGCCTTGAATTTGTAGTAAGCCAGTCTATCTGGTTTGAAGGTGAAGTTCCGTTTGCAGATATTATTCTTCCTGCTTGTACAAACTATGAGCGTTGGGATATTTCTGAGTTTGCTAACTGCTCCGGTTATATTCCGGATAACTTCCAGATGGCAAACAACCGTGTAATTTCTTTACAGGCTAAATGTATCGAACCTCTTGGAGAGTCCATGTCCGATTACGAAATCTATGCATTAATGGCTAAAAAACTTGGTATCTATGATATCTTTACAGAAGGCAAAGATGAATTAGACTGGGTAAAACAGTACTACAATGCTACAGATTGTCCAAAACTTATGGATTGGGAAGACTTCTTCAAGAAAGGTTATTTAGTAGTACCTGATAATCCAAACAGAAAGAAAACACCTGCACTCCGCTGGTTCGCAGAAGATCGTGTACGCGATACTCCTGACTGGGGTCCTGCTCCAAACCAGTCTGTAGCGCTGAAGGGATTACAGACTACAACAGGAAAAGTAGAGTTCATTTCTACATCCTTAAAACGTTTCGAAGAACAGGGATTTGTGGATGAATATCGTCCGGCAATGCATAAATACGTTCCTGCTTGGGAAAGCTGGCACGCAGAAGTTGCTAAGAAATACCCTCTGGGTATGTTATCACCTCATCCAAGATTCTCTATGCATACAATGGGTGATGCAAAAGACAGTTTCATGAACGATATCAAAGACCACCGTGTATTAGTAGACGGATGGTATTACTGGATTATCCGTATGAACTCTGTAGATGCTGAAGCTCGTGGCATCAAAGATGGCGATTTAGTACGTGCATACAACGACAGAGGTTCCGTAATTCTCTGTGCTCAGGTTGGTGAACGTGTACAGCCAGGTACCGTACATTCATATGAATCTTGTGCTGAATATGCTCCCCTTGGAAAACCGGGATGCTCCGCAGACCGCGGCGGCTGCGTAAATATTCTGACACCAGATCGTTACATGTCTAAATATGCATGTGGTATGGCACCAAACAGTGCTCAGGTTGAAGTAGAAAAATGGGATGGCGGTATTTACGAAATCTACTAAGATTTTGCAAATACAGCCCGAAAGGAGAATTAAGATGAAACAGTGGTATATGGTTATTGATGTCAGATGGTGCCATGATTGTAATAACTGCTTTATGTCTTGTAAAGACGAACATGTAGACAATGAATGGCCAGGCTATACAGCTGCTCAGCCACGCCATGGACATCGTTGGATGAATATTGAAAGAAGAGAGCGCGGCAGATACTCACGTAATGATTATACATATCTGCCAATGCCTTGCCAGCATTGCGAGAAATGTCCGGTAGTTGACGCTGGATATGCAACAAGAAGAGAAGACGGTATCGTAATGATCGATCTTGAAGCTGCAAAAGGAAAAGAAGATGTAGTAGGAATGTGCCCATACGGAGCAGTTTACTACAACGAAGAAGCAGGCATTGCACAGAAATGTACAATGTGTGCACACCTTCTGGATGATCCGGACTGGATCCCAGGAATTCCAAGATGTGCTCACTCCTGTCCTACAAAAGCTCTGAAAGCTTTCCATCTTGAACCAGAAGAAATGGAAGTTATGATCAAAACAGAAGGACTTGAAGTATACAAACCAGAACTGGGAACAAACCCACATGTATTCTACAAAAACCTTCACAGATTTACAAAGAACTTCGTTGCAGCTGGTGTATTAGTAGACGGAGACTGCTATGAGGACGCTTCTGTTACATTAACAAAAGACGGAGAAGTTGTTGAAATTCAGAAAACGAACTTCTTTGGAGATTTCAAATTCGATGGACTGGATGACGGAAAATACGTAATCCAGATCGATGCTGCTGGAAAACACAAAGATATTGATGTTGAAATTGCAGGAAAATCTTTAAACCTTGATTTTATTGAATTTTAATTAAGAAAATATCGTTGAGCTTTATGCCCATGCTGTCACAGGCATGGGCATAATTCATATAGTGAAATAGTAAACGCTATATCTGGATAAGTGAAATAAAATCCCTGTGGTATACTTAGAATACATTAACAAACGCAAAATAAGGAGAAGAATCATGAGCAAAATTGTAATTTTTAACGGAAGCCCAAGAATGGACGGAAATACATCAACAATTTTAAAGATGATTGAACGCGGGGCAAAAGAGCACAATGCAGAGGTAGAAGTCTATACTTTATTCAAAATGAAATTTATGGCCTGTCAGGGCTGTTTCGGATGCCGCTTGAAGGATGACTGTATGGTAAATGATGAGCTTCGCAAAGCACTGCAGAAAGTAAAAGAGGCGGATGCTGTGGTTATCGGTTCTCCTGTTTATTTTATGCAGATTACCGGTCCTGTTAAAAACCTTTACGACAGACTCTTCCCGCTTATGGGCGAGAACGGACGTCCGCGGTTTGGACAGAAAAAGATTGTTACTGTATATACACAGGAGTTGGAAGATCCGCATACCTTCGATATGTATTTTGACTATCTTGCCCAGGGAATGTTCCCGGGATTTGGATTTGTGGACGAAGACCGTATCGTATGTGTAAATGGTAATAACCCTGAGACCGCAGAAAACAACCGGGAACTGAAACAGAATGCATATGATGTAGGCAGAATGCTGGCCAACATTAATAATTAGTGATAGAGGTCTATATGAAAACGCTTGGATATGACTTTCAAACTGCCAGGGAAAAAATGCTGGAACGGTGTTCAGGACTTGGCAGTGAGACAATTTCTTTAGAAAAAGCATATGGAAGAATACTTGCAAAAGATGTGACAGTGAAATATGATGTTCCGCTGTTTGATAAATCACCTTTGGATGGTTATGCATTTATTGACTCTGATACATTAAATGCTACCAAAGAACAGCCGGTAAATCTGACTGTAGTGGAGGAAATTCCGGCGGGAGCTTATTCCGGCCGGGAACTAAAGCCGGGCACGGCGGTAAAAATTCTGACAGGAGCTCCCATTCCTGCAGGTGCTACAGCTGTTGCAAAATATGAGGAGACAGAGTTTGGAACGGATTATGTAAAACTGTTTCATCCATATCAAAAGATGGACAACATAATTTTGAAAGGCGAGGATATCAATGCCGGAGATCTGGTGGCGTGTGAAGGTACGTTGATAGATTCGGCCGTTCATGGAAAACTGGCGTCCCAGGGAAATTGTGCGATAGAAGTATATAAGCTGCCATTAATCGGGATTATATCACAGGGGAATGAGGTGATTGGTTCTGAAGAGGAATTAAGACCTGGGAAAATTTACAATACAAACCGTTTTATGCTCAGTGGAGCTTTGAAAAAAGAAGATTTCAGCTCTATTTATCTTGGAACTTCTAGAGATGATGAAGTTGAAATCGCGAATATGATATCCGATGCGGTATGCATGTATGATGCGGTTATTATGACCGGCGGTGTTTCTGTTGGTACATACGACTTTACGGAAGCTGCCATGAAGAGGGCGGGAGCTGAAATACTGGTAGACAAAATTTTTATGAAACCGGGGTCTTCCTGCTGTCTGGGAATATTAAATGGAGTGCCGGTGTTTGGACTTTCCGGCAATCCGTCTGCGGCCATGACTACTTTTTATCTGGTAGTTCTGCCTGTGATACGAAAAATTTCCGGACTTAAAAATTACTTACCAAAGAAAATACGTGTGCGTTTGAATGAGGATTTCAAAAAAGCAAGTAAAAATACGCGGATTTTAAAAGGAAGCCTGGATCTTTCCCAGGGTACAGCCATTATGAAGCTGAATCAAAAACAGGGAAATGGAATGGTAAGCGCCATGCAGGATGCGGAAGTTTTTGCAGTAATTCCCTCAGGCAGCGGACCGGTAGATAAGGGCAGCTGGCTGGAGGCATATTTGATTTAGTACAGACAGGATCAGGTGTAGAAACATGAAAGATAATTATGGAAGAGAAATTACATATTTGAGAATTTCAATTACAGATGAATGTAATCTCCGCTGTTTATACTGTATGCCGGAGGATGAGGGGTGTCTGGCCAAAGACAGCAGTCTTATGAGCGCAGATGAAATTGTGGAAATTACAGCTGAGGCGGTAAAGCTTGGTATCAGTAAAGTCAGAATTACAGGGGGAGAGCCATTGATTCGACCTGATGTAATCGACATCTGCAGACGGATCTCATCTCTTCCAGGAGTAAAGGAACTGGCGGTAACAACCAATGGAATGCTGTTGAAAGATCTTGCATATCCTCTGAAGGAGGCGGGAGTATCCAGACTGAATATCAGCCTGGATACCCTGCAGACCGAGAAATATACCAAAATAACCAGAAAAGGTAATTTTCAGGACGTGGCGGAAGGAATACGTCTGGCGGCAAAGGCCGGTCTGACTCCTATAAAAATTAATACCGTGCTTATCGGTGGATTTAATGACTGTGAAATTCGTGACTTTGGAGAATTGACCCGGACAGACAATGTGGAAGTACGCTTTATAGAATTAATGCCTATTGGAGCCTGTGCAGCGTTTCCAAAACATGCATTTGTCAAAGGCGATATAGTACTGCGGGAGATTCCGGAGCTTGTGGAGGCAGAAAATTCCGGTGTGGCAAGAATGTATCAGTATCCGGATGGGTGCGGACGGATTGGAATTATCAGTGCGGTGAATCAGCACTTCTGTCTGTCCTGTAACCGGATTCGTCTTACCTGCGACGGTAAGATTAAGCCGTGTCTTCATTCGAAAGAGGAAGTACTTGTAAAGGGACTCCATGGAGAAGAACTGAAAAAGGCTTTGATTGGTGCTATTACCAATAAGCCGGCAGAGCATGTAAATCTTACATATGGTTACGTAAGTGAAACAGAGCGTTATATGAATCAGATTGGTGGATAGGAACGGGAGGCAGATTCTGATGCAGGAAGAAAAGTTGAAAAAGGCAGAATATATTAGCTCTGGAATGGGCACAAAAGAGATGATGGTTTATGAACGGGTAAAGGAAGCAATTTTAAAAAACGAATTTACTCCGGGGACTGTGCTGGTTGAGAGAAAATTATCAGAGGCTTATAATGTAAGCCGTTCTCCTGTCCGTTATGCGCTGCGGCAGCTGGCAAAAGAAGGATTGCTGACAGATGAACCCGGTAAGGGAATTATTGTTCCTGTATATACTCTGGAAGATATACTTGAAGTGTATGATCTTTTGGAAGTGCTTCAGATTTATGCCATCCAGGTATCTCTTAAGAATTATGATATGATTGCGGATGCTACTCTTG
The DNA here is from genome assembly GCF_025566885.1 of Brotonthovivens ammoniilytica. Classification (NCBI taxonomy): domain Bacteria; kingdom Bacillati; phylum Bacillota; class Clostridia; order Lachnospirales; family Lachnospiraceae; genus Brotonthovivens; species Brotonthovivens ammoniilytica. The sequence goes on from NZ_JAOQJQ010000001.1 coordinate 17,132, forward strand.
GACAGATTATGGAGCAGCTTCGCAAAGCAATGAACCAGGGAGATCTTATTAAACGGATGGAATGGGATGTGAAGTTCCATGAATTTATGATTCATTATGTTTCCAATAAGCGGCTGGATATGATTTTTGAACTTTTAGTGAATCAGAAACGAAGATTTGATATTACATCTCTGCAGGATGAGGATCATGGATCTGAATCAACAAAACAGCATGAGCAGATCTATCAGGCGATTCAGGACAGAGATACAGAAAAGTGTGTGGAGGCTATTAAAGCACATTCTCAGTATATCAAACAGTACTATATTAATAAACTGGTAACAGGAAGGTACAATTTATGAGTGAAGTGGCAGGACAGCTGATGTTTTCACAGGATTATAATCTGGGAGAAAAACTGATTTTTTCTCTTTACAGAGAGCAGGAAGGAGATCACTGCACAGTTACCCTGTATTATCAGTTTGAGGGATAGGATTTCATTCCTTGCAAGCGCTTTTTTTATTCATTAGAGGCGGAAAAGTTTCAGAGCCCGTATTTAAGCTGGTATAATCTGATTTGCTGCAGCAATAATTATGGTCCTATCCCTGTGGTGGACTATATGAATTATGCAGTCCAGAAAAATAAAAAACTGGCGGCAACAGTATATCCGAAAACTGCAGAAGAATATATGCAGATGATTGGAACTGTGGGTGATGAATACTATTGTTATCCGTATCATACAAGAGAGTACCAGTATATGCTTTATGTAAGCCGTAAGGGCAGCTTGTCAGATTATTTTGATCTGGATCAGATTCTTTCGGTATATGGGGCGTGCGGGATAGAATTGGATGCGGAAAAAATGAAGAAGTATTTTCAAAAAGAGTTATCTTATTTTGGAAATGAGGAAGAGTGTGAGATTCAGCTTCACGACTGTCTGGGACAGGAGGAGCTGGCGGTGACAGGACTTTTATTTGGCTATCCTGTAGAGAGTACGGTGGCACTTTTAAAGAAAGAGATTGATACGTGCGGTTATTAAAAGAGAAGTGTCTTTGAATAAAAGCATAAAGTTCTTGTATTTATATGGTGAAATATATTAGGATGTGGTATGATAATTATGCCAATCTTTTTCAGAAACGGTATTTGTTCCCCAAAGGAGCATACCGTTTCTTTTCTTTTATTCATTATTTCAGTCCGGAAACAATACCGATAATGGCAAATATAACAACGACAATACCTGCTCCAATGAGCTGGTAAAAGAATTTTTTCTGTTTTGGATCCTGTTGTTTTTGCGGTTCCTTTTGTTTATTATCTTTTTTCATGTAATAGGCCATATCATAAAGTCCTTTCTTTGGTTAAATATACAGCGTTAAGCGTTCTTTTTGCGGATTGGAATCTGAATTTCGCAGAAATCCAGTTCATTGTCATCGTCATAAAAGATGGAATCAATCAGACATTCATCATAAATATCCCCGGCAATTTCATAGTCGTTTTCACGGATCCAGTCCACAAGCTTGTTAATATGAAATGTCTCATAAGGCATACCAAACTTGGGCATACAGACATATTCGCCTTCCGGGAGAATATGAAGTCCGGGAAGATCTGGGATATCATAGTTAATCAGACAACAGCCGCCGGCGTGTTTTAACGGTGTTCCCTTTTCTACCTGATCTTTGAAAAATAAAGCACCCCATCTTCTGGATGGGAGAATACCATGGGCCTCCGATTCGTTCCATATTTTCATCAGTGCGTAATGAAGTTCATACCGTGTATGGCTGTCTTCCCTCCATTCATGATATAAAACCCGGCGTTCCGGAAAATATTCAATGGTGGGTTTATAGGCTGCATCCGCATAGGAAACAGCATTTTCATAGATCTGGACACGTTTTTTAATTTGTCTTTTCTGGATTTCCAGGCGTTCAATTTCCTTATCAATTTTATCATATTGGGATTTCAGCAATTCCATGGTAGTCTCGGTGCTGTTGTATTCGTTGTTTTTGCGGATATCTTCTAGAGACATGCCAATGGCCCTCAAAAAACAGATTTCACGCAGCAGCGGAATCTGGAGAGTGCTGTAATAACGGTAACCGTTTTTCTCATCGGTAATTTCGGGTTTAAACAGATCTATTTTATCATAATAGATTAATGTCTGCCGGCTGATGTCATGGATCTGTGCCATTTCAGAAATAGACAATTTTCGATTAATTGAAGAATAGTTTACACACATGCTTGTCACCCCTGTACATTTCCTTCCGGATAAAGGTCAGCTCTATACTTACCGGCGCTGCCGAAAAAAGAGCATATCCCATCCAATATATTTATATGAAAAATTAATAATAAAATGTATTAATAATATAATAAACTTTTTCGACATTTTCCTGCAATGCGAGTTAGGGCTGAACTCATGTTAAATATGCATAGATGTCCTAATGATTCCCTAGGAAATGGAAAAAATACTTTATGTCAGAAAAGATACCAGGTTATGAGGCGGAGTTAAAAATAAAAAAAGAAGACAGAGATATTTTTTCTGCCTTCCGGTGTGTTTTATTCAGATTCCGGGTTCCAGCGTCGGAAGTTCTGATAGTCAATATCAAAGACGTCCAGAATCTTGCCTGTGATGTGGTCAATCATATCCTGTACGGTTTCCGGCATATTGTAATAAGTCTGTACAGGGGGCATGATGATGGCGCCCATTTGTGATAATGACAGCATATTCTTTAAATGAATGGTATTAAATGGAGTTTCTCTGGCAACAAGAACTAGTTTGCGCCGTTCCTTTAATACTACATCAGCTGCCCGAAGCAGCAGGTTATCTGAATATCCGTTTGCGATTCCAGCCACGGTCTTCATACTGCAGGGAACGATTACCATCCCTTCGGTTTTATAAGTGCCGCTTGCAATAGAAGCACCGATATTTTTAATATCGTGGACCTCATCTGCCAGGTCAATCACGTCCTGTACAGTATAGTCAGTTTCCATCTCAATGGTTTTTTCGCCGCCTTTTGAAATTACAAGACAGCTGGTCCAGTCATCCAGATTTTTTAATGCTTTTAAAAGAGCAATTGTAATAGGGACGCCGCTGGCGCCGCTGATGCCTATAATTAATCGTTTCATACCTAAAACCTCCTGTGGAATAGTGTAAATGAGTATTCCGGCTATATGTCAAGGGCCGAATCTACGGAGTGGAGATTATTCGGTATAGGCTCCCGGGAGCATAACAGGGATAGCGATCTGACAAAAGTCCCGTTCGTTTTCTTCTGTATAGAAGGTTGTGTCCAGCATACACTCATCCAGGGCATCTCCGATAATGGTATAGTGGTTTTGTTCAATCCAGTTTCGCAGGATCTCCATATGCTCCATTTCATAAGGCATACCGTATTTTGCGATACAGGCGTAAAAGCCGGCGGGAGCAGTCATAATTTTTGCATCTGACTGATTGGCTTTTTCAATATATTCTGTTGGAATATTGATATATCCTCCGGCGCCGTTTAAATAGTCTCTGTTAATTACTGATTCTTTAGGAAACAGTGCACCCCATCCCCAGGCTAGAGGAATATTGTGACTGATACATTCGCGGCGGAGTTTCATGTGGGTCAGATGCATTTCACGCCGGTTCATATTGGTAGTATCCCAGGGCAGGAACATGATTTTCCGCTCAGGGCACTGGGTAATATATGGCAGAGCCGGCCGTTTTTTAACTTCTTTTACTACCTCATAATAATCCAGGCGGGCATTTAAAACATTGAGTCTTTGCTGAAGTTCGCCCAGTTCCTTTTCCATATTTTGCCTGTTGGAAAGCAGCAGTTCAATGGTAGTGTTTAAATTCCTGTTGTGCAGGTTATCAATAATTTCTTTTAAGGAAACATTGTCTCCTTTTAAAGAACAGATCTCTCTGAGAAACGGCAGCTGATAGAGAGAATAGTAGCGATACCCTTTGTCGTCAATGTAACCGGGTTTAAATATATTGTGTTTATCATAATAAATCAGTGTCTGTCTGCTGATGCCGCAGATATGAGCCAGCTCACTGATAGTCAGCCAGTTATTTGTTTGATTCATACCGTTACCTCGTGCTGTTTTATTTAGGAATGTTTCCTTATAATAATTATATTATGTATTACTATTCTTATATTATGATGTGTAGCGGCTATATAGTCAATTGGAAAATGGAAAAGCCGTAAAAATATAATATTTATAAAAAATCTAAAAAAAGTATTAAATGCACAAAAATGTACCCAAAAATTTGTGAAATAATTTTATAAATTTATGCTTTCTGTATATCGGGTATACTGGAATATAATAGGTTTGTAAGTAAGGATATACGAAAGACACGGATGGTATACACGTGGTATTAGTTTTGGAAAAGAACATTTAATACACAAATGAAAAAAGAGTAGAGGAAATGTGTTTTTCGAATTTTCTTTTAAAAGGAGGAATTTTTATGAATACTGTGAATGATTTACGTTCCGCAGTGGAATTGTTAAAGACGATTCCGGGACAGTACGTTGAGACAGACGTAGAAGCAGATCCAAAAGCAGAGATCTCCGGTATTTATCGTTATGTTGGAGCAGGTGGAACTGTAAAACGTCCAACACAGATTGGTCCGGCTATGATGTTCAACAATGTAAAAGGACATCCGGATGCAAAGGTTATTATCGGTGTTTTAGCAAGCCGTACAAGAGTAGCTGCGTTACTGGGCACTACACCTGAGAAGCTTGGCTTTTACCTGAAAGATGCTGTTGCAAATCCAATCGAGCCAATTGAAGTTTCCAATGAAAACGCTCCTTGCCAGGAAGTTGTTCATTATGCAACAGACGAAGGTTTTGATATTCGCAAAATCGTACCGGCGCCCACAAATACACCGGAGGACGCAGGTCCGTATATTACAATGGGTATGTGCTATGCAAGCGATCCTGAAACAGGTATTTCCGATGTTACTATCCACAGACTGTGCTTACAGAGCGAAGATGAGCTGTCTATGTGGATTACACCGGGTGCAAGACATATCGGTGCATTCTATGAGAAAGCAGAAGCTTTAAATCAGCCGCTTCCGATTTCCATCAGCATTGGTGTGGATCCGGCCATTGAGCTGGCAGCAGGCTTTGAACCGCCTACAACTCCAATTGGATATAACGAGCTGGCAGCAGCAGGCGCTATCCGTCAGAAACCGGTAGAATTATGCTCCTGTCTGACCATCGGTGAAAAAGCAATTGCCAACGCTGAGTTTGTAATTGAAGGTGAATTAATGCCTCACGACAGAGTACCGGAAGACCGTTCCTCAGGAACAGGCAAAGCTATGCCTGAGTTCCCGGGATATACAGGACCGGCTCCAAAAGTACCGATTATCAAAGTCAAAGCGGTTACTCACAGAAAGAACCCGATTTTACAGACAACAATCGGACCAAGTGAAGAACATGTACATATGGCTGGTCTTCCTACAGAAGCAAGTATCTTAAGTATGGTAGAAAGAGCTATGCCTGGCCGTCTTTTGAATGTATATGCACACTCTGCAGGCGGTGGAAAATACATGGCTGTTCTTCAGTTTAAAAAATCAATGCCAAGTGATGAAGGACGCCAGCGTCAGGCTGCACTTCTTGCATTCTCTGCATTCCCGGAATTAAAACATGTAATTCTTGTGGATGAGGATGTAGATCCTTTCGACAGCAATGATGTTTTATGGGCAATGAATACACGTTATCAGGGAAATGTTGATACGATCTTTATTCCTGGTGTTAGATGTCATCCTCTGGATCCGTCAGAAACCACAGAATATGATGTAAACATCAAAGATAAAGGTATTTCATGCAAAACAATTTTTGACTGTACCGTACCATACAATCTGAAAGATCACTTTGTAAGATCTAAATTCTTAGAAGTGGATCCGAAGAAATGGCTTCCGGATATGTTCTAAAATATATGGAAGTTTAAGACGGGGTTGTCCGTCTGGTTCCCAAAAAGGAATCCGCTGTAAATTCCTGATTCTTTGGGAGGAGTCAGGAACAGGCAAAAATAAGAAGAAGGAGATTGAAAAATGGCTTCAAAAAAAGAATATATACATTATCTTATAGCCCTTATAATCGGTATCGTAATCTGGTTCGCACTTCCACCAACAAATGGATTAACAGAAATTGGTGTACGTGTTGTAGCAATTCTGATTCCTGTATTATATTTATGGCTGACAACTAACACACACTGGACCTGCTTTTTAGCACTGGGACTTCTTGTTATGACCCAGGCTATGACTGCAAATGAAGTATGGGCCGGATCCATGGGTCATTTCGTAGTTATCACAGTTATTGCTTACATGGTATTAAATGTATGCTTAAAGGAAACTGGTGTTATCAACAAAATTGCAATCTGGTTTGTTACTAGAAAATTTGTTCAGGGAAGACCATATGCATTTATGGCAATGTTCTTCGCATCTAATGTAATCATCGGTTTATTCATGGATAACCTGTCTCTGGCAGTTATCTATATTGGTATCGCAGGCGCTCTGTGTGAGCAGATCGGTGTTAAGAAAGGTGATCCTTTCTATACATGTATCTTTACAGGCGTTATGTGGGGTAACGTAATTCTTTCCATCGCTTCCCCAATCGCTCATGCTCTGCCAAACATTATCATGGGTCTTGCTGAATCACAGCTGGGAATTTCTATTTCCTATGGTCAGTGGCTGGCAGTTGGTGTACCGTTTGCAGTTCTTACATACCTTGCAATTATGCTGGTTGTTTTAATCTGGAGACCGGATACATCTGCATTCAAGAACTTTAATGTAGAAGAAGTAAGAAAAAATGATCCTCCACTGGATGCAAGAGGAAAATTTGCGGCATTTATGTTTATCCTTGTTATCATTTTTGTATTAGCTCCTTCTATCCTGAAAGATGTAGCTCCGTTCTTTGCATACTTAAACGGCATCGGTGTTGTTATCCCGGCGTTACTTGCAATCTGCGTACTTGCAATTGTTCGTATGGGCGGAAAACCGGTTCTGGATGTTCCTGGCGCTTTAAGACAGGTTCCTCTTCCGGCTGTTATCTTTGCTGGTACTGTATCCGTATTTGCTACACCGTTATCAGCAGAGAACACAGGTATTTCTGTATGGTTAGGAAATATCTTCTCCTTCGTTGAAGGTATGTCACCATTTGCTATTGTTGTAATTCTGATGATTTTTGCAATCATCATGACAAACTTCCTGTCAAATACAGTTACAATGGTACTGTTCTTCAACATTGGTGTTGTTGTATTAGCTAACGGCAATACAAATATGGCAGTATTTACAATTATTATCGCGCTGGCAGCTTCTATGGCTTCTCTGACACCGTCAGCAGCCGTACCGTCACCGCTGTTCTTTGGCCCTGGTCATGTAACCATGAAAAATACTCTGAAATGGAACCTGATCTGGCTGCCATTGACATTTGTTATTCTTGTTATTTTCTTCCCGATCTTCTCAAGAATTATGGGATAAGAGCCGGCTGTAAAGTTATGGCAGGAATTTAGCAGTATTGTAAAAATTTAATAATGAATGAAAAACCCTCCTGTGAGCACACAAACTCATGGGAGGTTTTTTTATTTTGGGGAATTTCTGCAGCAATTGAGAAGCTGCTTTTTCGGGGAGCAATGCACATTCAGATTTGGCGCTTGTGCATATTTAACAAAATTGTGGTTTGAGGTGAAAGACTGCAGGGAAGATTGTCTTTAATATATCCAGGAAGATTTTATCTGTATTTTTGCTGATTGTGGAGGAAAAAGAACGAAAAACAGCAGAAGCACCGGAGGTATTCCATAAGAATTATTTTTGTATTGAAACATATATATGTAGCATGGGGAAAGGAGGGACAACACTTAGATTTTGTGCCAGAAGACAAAAGTGTACAAAATAACTAAAAAATAGATGAATATCAACAAATAAATTGACAAAAATTAGGGCGGAGGGTAAAATGAATTTGTAAAATATTGGTGTAATTGTATGGTAAAACTGTAAATTACTACGATGAAAATGGAGGTTTTTTATGAAAAAGAGAATAGCGCGAATAGCAGCAGTATTGTGCGCCGGCATGATGACCGTTTCTCTGGCAGCCTGCAGTGGTGAGCCGGCAGGAGGCAGACAGACGGCAGGAGAGGGAAAAGGTGCTTCCACTAACGGGGATGAAATCGTTGTAGGGTGTGTGGTACCCTTAACGGGTTCTCTGGCGGCTTTTGGACATGGTGATCAGGAGATGCGTGATTATGCCGTGGCTCAGATCAATGATAAGGGCGGCATAAAAATAGATGATAAAGACAAAAAAATTAAAATTGTTTATGCCGATTCAGAATCGGATGCTACAAAAGCATCTGAGGCGGCGTCAAAACTGATTGAAAGTGAAAATATTGATGTAATGATCACTTCACATACCAACGATACTACAATCCCGGTTGCGGCTGCCTGCGAGAGAGCCGGCGTGCCCTGTCTTTCTGTAGATACACCGGATGATGCCTGGGCAAATGAAGGTCCTTATACATATTGTTTCCATGCTGGATTTAATACGGAAAATGAATTAAACTGCTTTAAAGATGCCTGGGATAAAGTAGAAAACAGCAATAAAAAAATTGGTCTTTTATATGCAAATGATGTAGAGGGCCAGGAGTTATCCGGAGCAATGAAAGAATTTGCAAAAGAAAACGGATATACCCTTATAGATCCGGGTTCTTACACGGCAGGAGCAACAGACTATACATCTATTATTAATAAACTGAAATCAGAGCAGTGTGACATTGTATGCGGTGTTATGGTAACTCCTGACTTTGCAACCTTCTATTCACAGATGAAATCCAGCGGATATATGCCAAAGGTCTGCACAGTAGCAAAAGCAACTCTGTTTGCCGCAGATGTGAATGCAGTAGGTGCCAATGGTGTTGGAGACGGTGTGGTATCTGAAGTATGGTGGACACCAAGTCATCCGTATACCTCTTCCATTTCAGGACAGACAAGTAAAGAAATCGGAGATGTGTGGATGGAACTGACCGGCGACGATTATGCACCGGCTACTGCAGGTTATGACTATGCCAATATTGAGATTTTATACGATGTTCTTTCAAGAGCAGGTACTTCTGACGCGCAGGCAATTATAAAAGCTGCGGCAGAGACAGATCTTGATTCTGTTATCGGACCAATTAACTTTAATGAAGATCATGTATCTATCCAGCCTCTGGTTACGGGACAGTGGTGCTATGAAGATGGTAAATGGGTACAGAATATTATTGCCAATACACAGGTTCCGGATGTGCCCATCACAGCGGATATTAAGTTTTTAAAATAATGTATGCAGTACAGGATCAGCAGATCCCATGTAAAAGTAATATAGATTCTTCTGCCGGAAAAAGAAATGGCAGAAGAGAGAAATATCAGATTGTAGAATAGTGCAGATAATTTATAACAGTAACCGTTATGGAGAAAAACTCTGTAACGGTTATTGTTTCCATAACAGGTTTGCAGGGAGGTAGAGATTTTGAGTGCAATATTGACGGTAAAAGACCTGGGAATTTCCTTCGGAAGCAACCATGTACTGAAGTCCGTAAACTTCCAGTTAAATGAAGGAGAAGTACTGGGAGTCATCGGACCAAACGGCGCCGGAAAAACGGTAATGCTGAATGTTTTGACAGGAATCTTAAAGCCCACAAAGGGGACCATAACCTTTGAAGGAAAAGAGATTTCCAAAGAAGGGATTACAGACCGGTGTAAAGGCGGAATTGGAAGAACCTTTCAGGTTCCCCGGCCCTTTGAAAAGATGACGGTGTTTGAAAACATTATGGTAGGGGGTGTCTTCGGCGGCAGAATGTCTGAAAAACAGGCAAAGGAAGAAGCCTTGAGAGTAGCGGAGACCATCGGGCTTTCTGACAAGCTTTCGCTGTTTGCCGGAAAGCTTGGACTGCTGGACAGAAAACGGCTGGAGATCGGCAGAGCCCTTGCCACACAGCCAAAGATCTTACTGCTGGATGAAGTCGGGGGCGGCCTTACGGAATCGGAAGTAGAATCCATTATTCAGCTGGTAAAAACAGTAAAAGCCCAGGGAGTCAGCGTGATCTGGATTGAGCATATTATCCGTACCATGCTGGAAGGAACCGACCGGGTGCTTTTGCTGGCGGATGGTGTAGATGTAGTCTGCGGAAAACCAATGGAGGTTATGAATTCCAAAGAAGTAAGCCGTGTTTATATGGGAGGAGGGGATGACGAAGCATGAGTCTGTTAGAAGTAAAAAATATAGATGTGCGCTATGGAGATTTTCTTGCACTGCATGATATATCTTTAAATGTAGAAGAGGGATCTATCGTTTCCCTGATAGGCGCTAATGGTGCTGGAAAATCCACGATTATGAACACAATCTGCGGACTGAATAAGCCTGTAAAAGGGGAAATACTGTTTGACGGAAAAAATATTTCCGGTTTAAAGCCCAGCAGAATATCAAAATATGGTCTCAGCATGGCCCCGGAGGGAAGTCACTGTTTTGAGCGTATGACGGTAAAGGATAATCTGCTGATGGGAGCTTATCTGGCAAAGGGCAGTGAGCGGATGGAGCGTCTGAAAAGTGTATACAAGCTGTTTCCGGTTCTGGAGGAAAAGCAGAATCAGATGTCAACGTATCTTTCCGGAGGACAGCGGCAGATGCTGGCAATCGGCAGAGGTATCATGACACAGCCGCGGATTTTACTCTGTGATGAAATTTCACTGGGACTTGCGCCGGTTGTTATTAACGACATTTATGAAAAATTAAAAGAAATATCGGCTCAGGGTATTACTCTTCTGATTGTGGAGCAGGACGTAAACCGCAGTCTGAAAAATTCTGACTATGCATACGTTATACTGGAAGGAAGAGTTGTTATGGAAGGGAAATCCAAAGAGCTGAATGTTGAAGATGTAAATGATGCATACTTCGGCATGAATAAATATGCTCATTAACAAGAAAGAAAAGGAGTGAATCAATATGGTACAGTGCATCGTTACAGGAATACTTCTTGGCGGTTTATACTCCATGATTGGTATCGGAATGTCGCTGGTATTCGGTATTATGAAACTGACCAATCTGGCACACGGAGATCTGATGATCTTAGGTACCTACCTGACGCTGGTGATAGCCAGAATGGCCGGACTTCCTCTGATTGTGGCCACAATTTTATCTGTGGCAGTCATGTGTGTCCTAGGTTTTTTGATCCAGCAGTTTTTAGTTAATAAAGTAATGGATAAGGGCGAGGCTCCGGCTTTGCTGGTGACCTTTGGAGTGTCTATTTTTCTGTCCAACCTGATGCTGAAGATATTTGGCGCAGACAATCAGACAATTGCAAATTCTCTTGCCTCAAAAAATATTATTACTACAGATAAGCTTTCTGTTTCTGCCAGCTATCTTACAAGCTTTATTATAGCTGTTGTAATTATTGTGGCCTTAAGCCTTGTTATGCAGAAAACCAATTTCGGCCGGTCAATCAGGGCCACCTCCGATGATGCCATGGCGGCGGAGCTGATGGGGGTCAATACAAAAATGGCATATGCGGCGGCTATGGTAATCTGTATGGGAATTACGGCAATTGCAGGAACTTTGGTAGGATCTACATTTGTTTTTTATCCTTCATCCGGAACGCAGTATCTGATTATTGCTTTTGGTGTTGTAGTAATCGGAGGAATGGGCAGTCTGATCGGTACTTTGACCGGCGGTATTGTGCTGGGGCTTGCTCAGGTAATCGGCGGTTTTGTATTTGGTTCCGGCGTTCAGATGCTGATTGCTTACATTGTACTGCTGGTGATTCTGGCAGTGAGACCAAACGGACTGTTTGCGGCATCGGCAGTTAGAAAGTAAGGGGTGAGCAAAAAATGATGAAAAAAACTAGTAAAATAACACCTGTGATATTACTGGCAGTGATTGCTGTGTTAATTGTGTTTCCCTTTGTGGGGTCATCTTATGCAACATCTATTATTACGTTGATCCTGATTTACATGGCAATGGGACAGATGTGGAATCTGATGGGCGGTTATGCAGGGCTTTTATCTCTGGGAATGCAGGCTTTTATCGGAATCGGCGGATATTCCCTGACGATTCTTTCGGTAAATTACGGGGTAAATATTTATCTGGCAATTATTGTAGGAGCAGTGATCTGCGCGGTCTTCGGCCTGGCAGTATCACCGGCGATCTTTAAAATGAGCGGCGTCTATTTCGCTATTGGAACATGGATTATTGCGGAAGCTTTGATGATCTTTTTCTCCAACTGGAAATTTGTAGGGTATGCAAAGGACTGGGGAATTAAGACCGTATACGGAATGAGCAATATTCAGCTGTATTTTACGGCCCTGGTTATCGGAATCATTGCGATATTAGTTGTATACCGGCTGCTGCGCACAAAAACCGGGCTGGCGCTGATGGCAATCAGAGACAATACAAGTGCGGCGGAGGTAATGGGAATTAATATTTACCGCACAAAGCTTACCTGCTATGTGATTACCTGTTTTATGACCGGGCTGATTGGCGGTGTCATGTATATGGTGCAGGGATATATTAAGCCGGATACCGGATTTAGTATCAACTGGACCATTGCCATGACATTTATGGTAATTATCGGTGGTCTTGGAACCATGGAGGGCCCCATTGTGGGAGCGATTATCTATGTAATCATTGTTCAGGTTATGTATAACTTCCCGGGAATGTCCATGATCGTCCTTGGAATTATCGCTATTGCAGTTATATTGATTGCACCTTCTGGAATTATGGGAACCCTTTATGAAAAAACGGGATTTCAGCTGTTGTCTCCAAGGCGCAGTATTCCTAAAATAAAGAAAACAGAAGAAAAATCATAGTCTTATGGAAAATATCAGGAATAACCGGCATGTCAGGCTGTTATTCCTGATATTTTTACTTGCAATTTTTGATGGAATTTGTCTATAATAGAAAATAGTGTGGCCTGATATCAATTCTGCTGTTTCTGGTATTGGGAACTGACCTTATAATATAGAGGAGATCATCATGAAGAAAGTAGAAGATTATGTTAGAAGTATTCCGGATTTCCCGGAGGAGGGTGTTATTTTCCGCGATATCACAACTGTAATTCAGGATGCGGAAGGATTTCAGCTGGCAGTAAATGAAATGAAAGCTTTATTAGATGGTGTTGATTTTGATATAATCGCAGGAGCTGAGTCCCGCGGTTTTATTTTTGGTTCTCCGCTGGCATATGCAATGGAAAAAGGATTTGTTTTAATCCGTAAAAAAGGAAAGCTTCCATGTGAAACCGTTTCTGTGGAATATGACCTGGAGTATGGCAGCGCTGAAATAGAGATTCACAAAGATTCTATTCAGCCGGGACAAAAGGTTGTAATTGTGGATGATCTGATGGCAACCGGCGGAACCATCGAGGCAAGTATCAAATTAATTGAGAGCCTTGGGGGCGTTGTTGTAAAAGTGATTTTTCTGATGGAGCTGGCTGGACTTAAGGGACGCAAACGGCTGTCAGGCTATGATGTAGCGTCTGTTATTACATATGAAGGAAAGTAAATAAGGAAGACTTATCAATTTCATAAGAATTAATCATGTGTAAGAAGTGGGTTGACGGCTGGGAATGATTGAAGTCGACTATAAAATATGATAAATTTAACAGAGTAAAGCAGGTCCCTGACAACAGAGCAGGGATGGTATGCGGCGGGGCCGCTTATAAGTTAAAAGGGAGATTTTATGGGCGAATTAATACTGGAAATGAAAAACATTACAAAAACATTCGGTTCTGTTGTCGCAAATAAGGATGTATCCCTGCAATTATACTCAGGAGAAATTCATGCTCTGTTAGGTGAAAACGGGGCCGGAAAAAGTACTCTGATGAATGTTTTGACAGGAATTTATAGACCGGATGGCGGAGCGGTTTATTATAAAGGAAAAAAAGTTTCAATCCGCAGTCCGAAACAGGCGGTAAATATGGGAATTGGTATGGTGCATCAGCATTTCAGACTGATTCCCACACTTTCTGTTGCAGAGAATGTATATCTGTATTCGGAAGACCGGAAATTTATGCTGAACCAAAAAAAGATGGAGAACGTGATATTAGAATGTTCAGAAAAGTTCAATCTGTCTGTGGACGGGGCAGCGAAAGTCTGGCAGCTGTCTGTAGGAGAACAGCAGAGGGTGGAAATTATTAAGCTGCTGTACCGGGGGGCTGAGATTTTAATTCTGGACGAGCCTTCTGCAGTACTGACGCCTCAGGAAGCAGAGGAAATGTTTAAGACTCTCAGAAAAATGGCTGATGCCGGAAAAGCGGTTATTGTAATTTCACATAAAATGAACGAAGTAATGAACCATGCCAATCGGATTACCGTTTTAAAAGGCGGAATGGTAGAGGATACGATGCTTGCGGAGGATGCCACAGTAGAGCGTCTCACAAAGGCTGTGGTAGGAGACAGGGAATTTGAGGAAATCCTTCCGAAAGAAGATGGCGGGGTATCTAAAGAATGTGTCCTGGAATTAAATGCCCTTGAGGCATTAAATGATAAGGGACTTGCCGCTTTGAAAAATATTACTATGCAGGTACATAAAGGTGAGATTTTTGGAATCGCCGGTGTTGCAGGAAATGGACAGCGGGAACTTTCTGAAGTGATTGCAGGACTGCGGCCAGCTGTATCCGGAAGTGTTGTTTTAAAAGGACGGGATGTTACAAAGGATTCCATTAAAGGAAGGATCCAGAATGGAATTTCTTTTATTCCGGAGGACCGTCTTCATATGGGACTGGTGCCCGGACTGAATTTCAAAGAGAATGTAATCTTAAAAGAATTTGATACAAAGAAATACTGCCGTCATGGGATGATTGACTATAGTGTGGCGGAACATGCGGCGAACCGTTTTGTGGCGGAACATGAGATCAAAAACGGGGGGATTGACCTGCCGGTAAGTTTAATGTCCGGCGGCAATCAGCAGAAACTTCTGATTGCCCGGGAAGTAGACACAAAGCCTTCCCTGATTGTAGCGGTTTATCCGGTCCGGGGACTGGATATCGGAGCGGCAGATGCCATCCGCGAGATTCTTATGGAGGAGAGCAGAAATGGAACGGCCGTCATTTTGATTTCAGAAGAGCTGGAAGAAATATTTAAAATGTGTGATCGTGTAGGGGTTCTTTGCAACGGTGAATTAATGGGCGTCCGAAAGGTGCATGAGACAGATTTTAATGAAATTGGCAAAATGATGTCCGGAGAAAGAAGTGAGGTGGCGGCACATGCGTAAAATCCGGTTTCAGAAACGAACAGACATATCTATGACAAGAAAAATTTTGAATCCCATTGTTTTTGTGCTTCTGGCTCTGGTGTTCTGCGGGATTTTTCTTGCCATTGTAGGATTTAATCCCATTGAAGTGTACGGAAAAATGCTGGAAAAGATTTTTTCTGTGAAAGGATTTCAGAAAAGTATTGTCGCCGGGCTTCCGCTGATGTTTACCGGGCTGGCAGTAGCCTTTGGCTATCGAATGAATATGAATAATATCGGTGCGGACGGCCAGTATGCCATGGGTTCTATTTTGTGTGTCTGGTTTGCTCTTTACGGACCGGATATGCCTGCGGTTCCAAAACTTATCATTATGTTTATACTGGCCCTTGCCGGAGGAGCATTTATTTCTCTTCTTGCGGCCATTCCAAAAGCACTGTGGAATGTGAATGAAACCATTCTGACCATGATGTTAAACTATGTAGTGCTGCTGTTTTTAAACTATCTGATGTACGGTCCCTGGAAAGAGGAGGGACAGATGGTTGCTCAGACTGCCAAAATTGACGAGCGCTATTTCCTCCCGGATATTGGGAACACAGGAATTAATTCCATTTTGATTATTGCGGTTATTCTGGCGGTAGGGATTTATTTCTTCCATAAAAAAACGGCCAGAGGGTATCAGATGGAAGTTATCCGAAGAAGTCCTTCGGCTGCCCGCTATGCCGGGATGAACGTGAAAGCCAATATTATTTTTGTTCTGGCGGTGAGCGGAGCCATTGCAGGTCTTGCAGGTTTTGCTCAGGTTGGGGGAATTATCCACCGTGTGCAGGCAGACCTTCCAAATGGCGCCGGCTATACGGGAATTGTAATCGCATATCTTGCATACTTAAATCCTCTGGTAGTATTGATTGTAGGCTTCTTATTTGGAGCGCTGCAGATCAGTGCTGTGGCGGTACAGATTACCGGAGTGCCTTCGCAGATCGCCATGATGATTCAGGGAAGTATTATGCTTTTTGTAATTGCAGGGGAGTTCTTCAACCGCTATAAAATTGTCATTCAAAAGACAGAAAAAACGCTTCCAGAGAAGACGGAAAAGAAGCAGGAAGGCGGTGTAAGTCATGAGTAGTGCATTAATTGTATCCATTATATCTACCGCGATTTTATATGCCGTATCTGTACTTTACGCGGCCATCGGTGAGATCTTTGCTGAAAAGGCCGGGGTGATGAACCTTGGGCTGGAAGGTGTGATGCTCATGGGAGCTGTATCCGGCTATCTGGTAGCAGTACATATGAAAAATCTGGCCCTTGCCCTGTTTGTGGTAATTGCTGTGGGAGCCGTCCTGGGACTGGTCTTTGCCTTTGTGACGGTGACGCTGCAGGCAGATCAGACAGTTGCGGGTATGGCGATGCTGACCTTTGGTACGGGACTTAGCGGATTTATCGGAAAAGAGGTCTGTGGTGTCAATGCCAATCTGGCGTTTGAGTCCATTGCCATTCCGGGATTAAGTAAAATCCCTATTATCGGGCCAAGCGTATTTAATCAGAATCTTTTGGTTTATGCCATGTATATTATTATACCGGTTTCTATGATTTATATTTATAAAACAAGACCGGGTATGATTTTAAGAGCACTTGGAGAGAATCCGGCTACTCTGGACTCTGCAGGTTATAATGTTTTTGCACTTCGTTATGGTTATGTGATCTTTGGAAGTGCCATGACAGCAGTCAGTGGTGCCTGCGTATCTTTGGCATATACGAATTTCTGGAGTGATAATATGACCAGCGGAAAAGGCTGGATTGCAGTAGCATTGGTTGTATTTGCTTCCTGGAATCCGCTGCTTGCGGTGTTTGGAGCACTGCTGTTTGGGGCAATCAGTGTTATCGGTGTAGATATTCAGATGGTATTTTCCGCACTGCCTTCGGAGTTTTATTCCGCACTGCCCTATGTGGCAACCATTGTTGCACTGATTTTTACAACCGGAAATTTCCGAAAGAAGAGGTCCACGGCTCCGGCCGCCCTGTGTATTCCATATAACAGGGAAGAACGTTAATGTGTTTGTTATGCCTTCCAAGCAGACAAAAACGGGCATTACAATAGATAAATCTTAGGAGGATGAAACATGAAGAAGAAGTTATTAAGTATCGTACTTGCTGCGGCGCTGGCAGTTACCTGTCTTGCCGGATGCGGCAGTAAGGAAGACACAAAAGAGGGCTCTGCTCCGTCAGAAGGAAAAAATACTTCGGGCGCAGTAGATATGTCTGACATCAAAATTGGTGAAATTGAGTCTTACGTATTAGAAGACGGCGGCTGGTGCCAGGCGACACATGCAGGTGTTGTAGCTGCAATGGAAAACTGCGGGATTCCGGAAGAAAATCTGATTACTCTGGAAAACATTGCAGAGGATCAGGCTTCTGTTCAGGCAGCGGCAGAGCAGCTGATTGATGCCGGATGTAACGTAATCATCGGCGCATCTACAGGTTATGCAGGATACTTATCAGAAATTGCAGATGAATATCCGGAAGTTACATTTGCTCAGTGGGGCACAGAAACAGAAGGTCTGGTAGCTTATGAGCTTAGAAGCTATGAGGCAATGTTTGTAGCAGGCTATGTATGCGAACTGATGTCACAGGATGAGAATACACAGCTTGGTTTCTCTGCAAGTATGAATGAATTCTCTGTAAGAACTGCTATTAACTCCTATGCACTTGGGGCAAAATATGCCAATGAAAAAGCAACTGTAAAAGTTGCATGTGCAGATTCCTGGTATGATGTAGACAAAGAAAAACAGTGTGCGCAGTCCTTAATTGACGCAGGTATCAAGTACATGGGTATGGAAGCAACATCCCCATCCATTGCACAGACCTGTGAAGATAACGGCGCTTACTGTGTAGGCTATCATGTTGACAAAAAGGAAGATGCACCGGATGCGGTACTATTCTCCTTTACATGGAACTTTGCGCCGATCTTTGAAGAGATTTTCACAGATAAAGCAAACGGAAATGAGTTAAAAGCGCTTTACTATGAAGGCGGCGAATGTGCGAAATTAACGGAGTTCAGCGATCTGGTTCCAGAAGATATCCAGAAAAAAGGAAAAGAACTCCAGGAAAAAATCAATGCCGGTGAAGTACAGGTGTATGCCGGACCATTATCTGATGATAAAGGCAAAGAGCTGGTGGCAGACGGTCAGACAATGGATGATAACACAATTTTATTACAGGACTTCTTCGTATCTAACGTAGAATGTGCATGGTCCAAATAAGATTGAAATAAGCCCACAGATTTAATAACATAGAGCGGCCGGAGAACCGATTGAAATCTTAGAAAAGAGTTTCGTCTTCTCCGGCCGTTTTTGGAAGGCAGATAGACAGGTAAAAGATAAAAAACATAAGAAGCGGAGGATCATTAAAATGGATGTAAAAAAGTATCTTGAATTATGTGAACGTGGAAATACAGGAACTAAAGTCAGTAAAGATGACTGGGATATGGATTATATTGTAGAAAATGTGATGGATTTGGTGGATGAATATGAATTTGAATGGGACAAGCAGGTGATTATTCCGGAAGATGATCAGCTGTTTGACGATATGTTTGAAGCTGCCAAAAAGCTGATTTTAAAAACAGGCGTTTATAATATGTCCACACAGAGAATTATTTCTTTTACAGAAGAAGAAATTGAGGCCGGAATCCGTGATATGAAAAAGGAACTGGTGATGGGAGAAGGAAAAGATGCCTATACACTGGTTGCAAGAGAAGTGGAGGACAAAAGAGAACCAGCTGTGTGGGCCGGCAATCCTGGGTGCCCCACGCCGGAAGAACTGTTTTTTCCTATTGTAAAAAGTGTGGCCAAAGAGCCTGTGATTGATCTGATGACCTGCGGCTCCCTGGTAGATGTGGACGGATTTAAAGTAACCAGCGGTTCACCTTCCGAAGTAGTAGCTGTTAGAAGAGAGATGGAATATCTGCATAAAGCACTAGAAGAAGTGGGAAGACCGGGACTTGGCCTTTTAGCTGCGGAAAGTGCGGTAACAGAAATCGGTGATCTGGCATCCGTTGGGGAGAAACGTCTGCGTCCATGTGATTCCCATCTGGTTGCTATGTTTAATGAACTGATTATTGATAACGGAAATCTGGTCCGGGCGGCAAGCAAGCTGGATTACGGTATGAAAAATGCATCTTTGGCCTGCACCATGGTAGGCGGTATGGGTGGAGACGCTCCGGGAAGTACTGTGGTTATGATTGCTTCTATTCTGGCTGCAAATCTGATCTGTATGGCTGATTATCATCTCTGCCACCCCATTCATATTCAGGATGTGGCAACCACAGCCAGAGGATGTCTGTGGCTTCAGGCTGTTTTATGCCAGACTTTTGCAAAGAAAGCTCCGGCAATTATCGTCTGCGATATCTGGCCCTCCAGCGGAAGTCTTACCAAAGAATTATTATATGAGACAGCAGCCAATGCCATTGTTGTAAGTGTCTGCGGAGGACATTTAGAAGGTCTTGGAGCAGCCAACGGGAATGAACCAAATGGAACAGGCCTGGAAGTAAGACTTATGGGAGAAGTTGGAAAAGCAGTAGCCCGCCAGGGTATGACACGGGCAAAAGCCAATGAAATCGTATTAAAACTGTTGGAGAAATATGAGCATATTTTCAAAATGGAAGATAAAAATAAAGGCTCCCGTTTTGATGAAGCTTATAATATGGAAACCATTGAGCCCACAGAAAAGTGGCTGGCTATGTATGAAGAAGTAAAAGCAGAGCTTGCAGAAATGGGCGTTGAGTTCTAAGAAAAACTAAATAAAAGAAGAAATAATATCAGGGCAGAGGCTCCAAAGTTACGGAGCTTCTGTCCGCTTTTATTTTACTTTGTGCAGGCCCGGGGGTATAATAAAAGAATATAAAAGCAGGAGAGGAGTGCAGCATATGGAATACCGCAGTATGGATAAAATAGGAGAGAAGGTTTCTCTTCTGGGGTTTGGCTGTATGCGTTTCCCCAAAGATGAACAGGGAGAAATTGATGAGGTATTAACAGAAAAAATGCTGGATGAAGCATTAAAGTGCGGTGTTAATTACATTGATACCGCCTATCTGTATCATAACAGAACCAGTGAGGATGCTTTGGGGAAGCTGTTGAAAAAGTATGACAGATCTTCTTATAAGCTGGCTACAAAGCTTCCAGACTGGATTTTGGACTCTAAAGAAGAGGCACAAAAGATACTAGAGGAGCAGCTTTCAAAGCTGCAGACGGATTATATTGACTTTTATCTTCTTCATGCATTAGATGCCAGGCGGTGGGAGCATATTAAAAAGCTGGAGCTTGTCAGTTTATGTCGTCAGTGGCAGAGGGAAGGAAAGATCCGGCACCTTGGGTTTTCATTTCATGATGGATATGAGGTATTTGAAGAAATTATAAAAGCGGAAGACTGGGATTTCTGCCAGATTCAGTTGAATTATATGGATACGGATTTTCAGGCGGGTGAGCGTGGATACCGGTTGACGGAGGAGCTTGGTATCCCTTTGATTGTTATGGAGCCTATCCGGGGAGGTATGCTGGTAAATCTGCCAAAAGATCTGGCGGAAAGATTTCATCAGGTGGACAAGGAAGCTTCCCTGGCTTCCTGGGCGCTGCGGTGGGCAGCGTCACATTCCAACGTAAAAGTGATTTTAAGCGGTATGAGCAGCTATGAAAATGTGTTGGATAATCTCAATACATTTAAAGAATATAAGCCGTTGGGGGAAGAAGAGGCTGCGGCTGTCAGAGATGTTCAAAAAGAGCTTTTAAACAGAGTGAAGTCCCGCTGTACCGGGTGCGGCTATTGTATGCCCTGTCCCTTTGGAGTGAATATTCCGGAGAACTTTCAGTTTTATAATGCCTGCAGTTTGTTTGATGACGCCAGGTCACGAAGATTATACTATGGAATGGGAAAGACACAGTCTACAGCTTGCAGGGAATGCGGTAAATGTGAGAAGGCCTGTCCGCAGCATATCAAAATCCGGGAAGAACTTAAAAATGTAACAGACTTTTTTCAGCCTGAGGAAGGATGCTAGAGTGAGGAGCTGCCAGTCTCCTATCGTGTATATAAAAATGCGGAATAAAAAATGAAATAGAGATAGTTTATAATTGTAAATGAAAAGACAGGGGTTTCAGACAGAAATGTTTGGAACTTCTGTTTTTTTTACCGGCCTTTTTTGTTATACTGTAACACAGTACAATTTTTAAAGGAGTCGGTTTTATGTATGATGAATTAACAAAAAAAGATATAGAGCGCATGGAGCAGGAAATTGAGTATCGGAAACTGGTTGTCAGGAAAGAAGCCTTAGAGGCGGTAAAAGAGGCCAGAGCCCATGGAGATTTAAGTGAAAATTTTGAATATCATGCCGCCAAGAAAGATAAAAATCAAAACGAAAGCCGGATTCGTTATCTGGAACGTATGATAAAAACAGCCAAAATTGTATCTGATACTTCCAAAAGTGATGAGGTAGGAATTAATAATACAGTGGAAGTGTATTTTGAGGATGATGATGAGACAGAGCGCTATACGCTGGTGACAACGGTAAGAGGCAATTCTCTGAAAGGATATATCAGCACAGAGTCTCCCATTGGCAGGGCACTCCTTGGCCATAAAGCAGGAGAGCGGGTCTTTGTGGATATGGGAGGCGGCGGATATTACGTGGTCATTCAAAAAATTGAAAATACAGAAGATGACGGGTCCATTGGGCTTCGGAGATTTTAAAGGAGGCACAGATGCATGAACATCATCATGAGAACGGGCATGAACATACCCATACCCATTCCCATCAGGAAACCAAGAATGTATTAAACCGCCTTTCACGTGCTATGGGCCACTTAGAAGCCGTTCGGCGTATGGTGGAGGAGGGAAGAGACTGTGCAGAGGTTCTCGTGCAGCTTGCGGCAGTAAAATCAGCCCTTAATAATACCGGAAAGGTGATTTTAAAGGACCATATTTCCCACTGCATTGTAGAGGCAGTGGAAAAGGATGATTTTCAGAAACTGGAGGAATTAAATCACGCAATTGATTCCTTCATAAAATAGAAAAAATAAAGGAACCAGGTTTCATACAATGGCTGTCTGGCCGGCTGATGTATGGAGCCTGGTTTTTCTATACGATAACCAGTGTTTATTTGAAGTAATCCAGAAAATATTGTATCTGCTGCTCCATATTGTTATGCCGGAAGGTGATTCCGTAATCCAGCTTTTGAACATCCCGGATGGGAAGTACTTTGAGATCTTTTAAATCTGAGGGGATCAGAATATCCGGAAGGACGCAGACCCCATAGCCGCATTTGGCCATCAGCATACTGACGGCTTCATTTTCACAGATGAGATCTGCGTGATCCTGAACGTGGAAGAGAAGATATTTCTGCAGTTTTTGATCTGTATAAAAAGGAATCAGCCGGGGATGCAGTGTAATTATGCAGTGCCCTTTTAGTTCCTCTAGTGTGATTTCGGCCTTTTCCCATAGTTTATGTTCCGGTGGTACAAGGGCATAATTTTGAAATGTTTTTATTTTTTGAAAGCTGCAGTCTTTAATATCTTTCGATGCCGTATAGCTAGAAAGGATTAGATGCAGCTGGCCGCTTTCAAAAAGATGCCGCAGCGTAAAGGGATCAGTAATCGTAAAAGGACAGCGCAGCCTGGGAAATTCCTGATGTATGGCTGTCACAGCATCCGTAAGCTCTTCTAGTTCATAATTACTAGAACAGCCAATTGTTAGAAATTTAAGTTCCTGTTTGGCAATATCCTGCAGGCGCTGCTGGGTAAACATGATTTTGTTAAATATTTCCTTGGCGTCCTCATAAAAGATAGTGCCGGCTTCCGTTAAGCGGACGATCTGCCGGGTACGGAAAAACAGCTTGGTATTTAGCTCTTCCTCCAGACTTTTTATGTGGTGGGTAACAGTTGGCACGGAAAGGTAAAGATCATCGGCGGCTTTCGTAAAGCTTAAGCGGTCCGCCACATACAAAAAACATTGCAGCTGCTGGGTATTCATAAGCATTCTCCTGATTTCTTAATAATAAATATAGTGTTAGATAAAGGTACTTGGCGGGGAATCCTAAAGCAGCAGGATTCCTCTTTAGTTTATAGTGATTTTTTATTGATTTCAACTATTATTAGAAAATATCTAATAATGTTTCTTTATTTGAAATTCACAATTAAAAAAATGCATGATAGAATCCTTACTGTCAGAAAGTAAATGAAACAGATATAAATACATAGATATTTGAACATTTATGAAATAAGAAACATACAGCAATAAGCTGTGAAAGGAGGATTTATATGATTCGTAAATTACTGCGGTCCATTGGTGAATATCGGAGGGACTGTATTCTTACTCCTCTGTTTGTTGTAATAGAGGTGATTATGGAGGTTTTGATTCCTCTGGTAATGGCAGAAATGATTGATGCGGGAATTACCGGAGGTAATGCAGCTCTGTTAAAAAAGCAGGGAGCAGTATTAATTATTCTGGTGCTGGCGGGATTGCTGGCAGGCGTTTTATCCGGCAGTTTTGCAGCTAATGCATCTGCGGGATTTGCTAAAAATCTTCGTCAGGATATGTATGACAATATACAGAACTTTTCCTTTACCAATATTGACAAATTTTCCACTTCCAGTATTGTCACCCGCCTGACCACGGATGTTACCAATGTGCAGCTGGCCTTTATGATGATTATCAGAATTGCAGTACGTTCGCCATTTATGCTTGTCTTTTCCCTGATAGCAGCTTTTTCGGTAAATGCCCGGCTGTCTTTCATTTTTCTGGCGGCCATACCTATACTAGCGATAGGACTGTATCTGATTGTACATTTTTCTCATCCATATTTTGAGAAAGTATTTACTGTGTATGATGATCTCAACGGTGTGGTACAGGAAAACTTGAACGGTATCCGTGTAGTAAAATCCTTTGTAAGAGAGGATTATGAGAAAAAGAAATTTTCAAAAGTATCTGAAACAATTTATAAAATTTTCAGCAAAGCGGAAAAAATTGTAGCTTTTAATATGCCGCTGATGCAGGTAGTAGTATATGCCTGTATGTTATTTTTCTCCTGGTTTGGAGCAAGATTGATTGTGCTTAGCAATGCAACAGAGATGACCACCGGGGAATTGTCCAGTATGATCGCTTATGCCATGAGTATTCTTACCTGTCTGATGATGCTGTCTATGGTACTTGTTATGATTAATATGGCAAGATCATCCACAAGGCGTATTGTTGAGATTCTAGATGAAAAAAGTACCATTACCAATAAGGAAGATGCGGTGCAAAAGGTTGCCGGCGGAGACATTGTTTTTGATCACGTGGGATTTAGCTATGGGGATGATAAAGAAAAAGAATGTCTTCATGATCTGAATTTAACTGTGCAGGCCGGCTCTACTCTGGGAATTATCGGAGGAACAGGAACAGGAAAGAGTTCGATGGTACAGTTAATTGCAAGACTTTACGATGCTACAGAAGGTGCGGTTTTGGTAGGCGGTGTAAATGTAAAAGATTATGATTTGTATGCGTTGAGAAATCAGGTGGCTATGGTGCTTCAGAAAAATGAGCTGTTTTCGGGCACCATTAAAGAAAATCTCCGCTGGGGGAATGAACATGCATCTGATGAACAGATTGTTCATGCGTGCCGGCTGGCACAGGCAGATTCCTTTATTGAGACATTTCCGGATCAATATGACACCTATATTGAGCAGGGAGGAACTAACGTCTCCGGCGGCCAGAAACAAAGACTCTGTATTGCCAGAGCACTGTTGAAGAATCCAAAGATACTGATTTTAGATGATTCCACCAGCGCCGTTGATACGAAGACAGACGCCATGATCCGCAGGGCATTTCGGGAGGAAATACCGGATACTACAAAAATTATTATTGCCCAGAGAATTTCTTCTGTGCAGGATGCGGATAAGATCGTTGTAATGTCGGGAGGAAGAATTGACGGATGCGGAACCCATGAAGAGCTGTTGGAGAATAATAAAATTTACAGAGAAATATATGAGTCTCAGACAAAGCAGGCTTCCGGTGATGCGGGATGCAGAGAGGATGACTGCAGACAGAGAGGAGATGACAGGAATGAAGAATAAAAACAAGACATGGGCTACCTGCAGACGACTGATGTCCTATATTGCGGGGCGGCATAAAGTGATATTTGCAGCAGTTTTATTCTGTATTATTATCAGCTCCTGCGCTACTGTTGTCAGTTCCATGTTTTTAGAAGTATTAATTGATGATTATATTACGCCTATGCTGGGAGATGCCGGTCCGGGATTTGGAAAACTGTTATATGTAATTTGTATAATGGCTTGTGTTTATGGCTGCGGTGTGATTTGCACCCTGTTTTATAACCGGCTTATGGTGAGAATTTCCCAGGGAACTTTAAAGGATATCAGGGACGATATGTTTCAGCATATGCAAAAGCTGCCCATCCGGTATTTTGATACTCATACCCACGGGGATATTATGAGCCATTATACCAATGATACGGATACATTACGGCAGTTTATCTCCCAGGCGCTTCCACAGCTGATATCCTCGGCAATTACCATTGTGGTAATTCTGATTTCCATGATTATGAGCAGTATCCCCCTTACGCTGATTGTTCTGGGTTTTACTGTTATTATGATTGTGGTAACACAAAAAGTCGGCGGAGCAAGTGCAAAATATTTTATCCGTCAGCAGGCCAGTCTTGGAGCGGTGAACGGATATATTGAGGAAATGGTCAACGGCCAGAAGGTAATTAAGGTGTTCTGCCATGAAATGGAGGCAAAAAAACAATTTGCCAGAAGAAATGCTGTTTTGTGTCAGGATGCTACAAATGCAAATAAATACGGAAACGTGCTGATGCCTGTAATCCTGCAGCTTGGGAATCTCCAGTATGTGCTTCTGGCTCTTGTGGGAGGACTTCTGGCCCTGGGAGGAGTAGGAGGCATTACAGTGGGATTGATTGTGGCATTTTTAAGTCTCTCCAAAACATTTTGTGTTCCTATATCGCAGATATCTCAGCAGGTGAGCATGATGGCCATGGCCCTGGCAGGTGCGGAGCGTATCTTTGCCCTGATTGATGAGGAACCGGAACAGGATGAAGGCTATGTAACGCTGGTCCGTGCAGAATATAACCAGGCTCATGAACTTGTGGAAGCGAAAAGTCCTATGGGTATATGGGCGTTTAAGCATCCCCATGGGGACGGAACAGTTACGTATACCCCTCTGACCGGAGATATTCAGTTTTCAGATGTGGATTTTGGCTACAATGAGAAAAAAATTGTGCTGCATGATATTAATATTTATGCGCAGCCGGGACAGAAGATCGCATTTGTGGGAGCTACCGGAGCGGGTAAGACCACAATTACAAATCTTTTAAACCGGTTTTATGATATTGCAGACGGAAAAATAAAATATGATGGTATTAATATCAATAAGATTAAAAAACCGGATCTTAGAAGGTCTCTGGGGGTTGTGCTGCAGGATGTCAATCTGTTTACGGGGACGGTTATGGATAATATCCGGTATGGAAGGTTAGAGGCCACAGACGAAGAGTGTATTGCGGCTGCAAAGCTTACTAATGCCCATGAGTTTATCGAAAGCCTGCCGGAAGGATATCAGACTATGCTGACACAAAATGGTGCGGCTCTTTCCCAGGGACAGCGCCAGCTTTTGTCCATTGCCAGGGCAGCGGCAGCAGATCCGCCGGTTATGGTTATGGATGAGGCCACATCTTCCATTGACACCCGAACGGAAGCGTTAGTACAGCAGGGAATGGATAATCTGATGCGGGGCAGAACCGTATTTGTAATCGCACACCGGCTGTCAACGGTGCAAAATTCCGATGTGATTATGGTATTAGATCAGGGAC
The DNA here is from genome assembly GCF_025566885.1 of Brotonthovivens ammoniilytica. Taxonomy (NCBI): domain Bacteria; kingdom Bacillati; phylum Bacillota; class Clostridia; order Lachnospirales; family Lachnospiraceae; genus Brotonthovivens; species Brotonthovivens ammoniilytica. Next base: position 44,147 of record NZ_JAOQJQ010000001.1, read on the forward strand.
GTATTATTGAAAGAGGCAGTCATGACAGTCTGATTGAAAAGAAAGGAGTATATTACCGGCTTTATACCGGAGCATTTGAACTGGAATAGTAAAAAATAAATTGAAAAAGAAATAGATAGAATAGATCAAAAAATGCTCCGCTGTGGATCGCACTGCGGCGGAATGGAGTCATGTCGCAAAAGCGACCCGCCGCAGGCGGAGAATCCTGCCGTGGCAGGATTCTTTTTTATTTTTTTCTGGAATATTTTTCTTCGCAGTATTTACAGCGGTATATTTCATTTTCTGCATCAGTCAGATAAAAGATCTGTTCTAGCTCCTGTTCAATGGAGGTGATGCAGCGGGGGTTTTTGCACTGGATTACATTATGAATTTCGTCAGGAAGCTTTAGCGCCTGCTTTTCCACAATTTTTTCATCTTTAATAATATTTACCGTAATATTGTGGTCAATAAAACCAAGAATATCCAGATCCATGGAAGTGATATCGCACTCCACTTTGATAATATCCTTTTTTCCCATTTTATTGCTGCGGGCATTTTTTATAATGGCAACGCAGCAATCCAGCTGGTCCAGCTTCAGGTCATGATAAATGGAAAGACTCATGCCGGCTTTGATGTGGTCTAGTACAAATCCCTCTTTGATTGCGCCAACGTTTAACATGTTACATCCACCTCCAGTAATGTAAGAATCAGTGCCATACGGACATAGACACCGTACTGAGCCTGCTTAAAATATGCGGCGCGGGGATCGTCATCCACTTCTGTGGCAATTTCATTGACACGGGGAAGGGGGTGAAGCACAAGCATATCCTCTGGCGCCAGTTCCATTTTTGCCTTATTTAATATATAGAAGTCTTTCATTCGGATATAGTCTTCTTCATTAAAGAAACGTTCCTTTTGAACTCTTGTCATATAGAGGATGTCCAGAGACGGAAGGGCATCTTCCAGCCGTTCTACTTCCTGATATTCGATATGGTTCTTTTCTAGAACATCTTCCCGGATATAGCTTGGAACTTTTAGTTCCTCCGGAGATATGAGAATAAATTTTACATTTTCATAGCGTACCAGCGCCCGGATTAGAGAGTGCACGGTACGTCCGAATTTTAAGTCTCCACACAGTCCAATGGTGAGATTGCCAAGACGGCCTTTGAGCTGATGGATAGTCAGAAGATCTGTCAGTGTCTGGGTGGGATGCTGATGTCCGCCGTCTCCTGCATTAATAACAGGAATATTGGATTTCTGAGATGCAACCAGCGGAGCACCTTCCTTTGGGTGCCGCATGGCGCAGATATCTGCATAGCAGGAAATCACGCGGATGGTATCGGAAACACTTTCACCTTTAGCGGCGGATGAACTGTCGGCACTGGAAAATCCCAGAACCTGCCCCCCCAGATTTAACATAGCAGCCTCAAAGCTCAGTCTTGTACGGGTGCTTGGCTCATAAAACAGGGTTGCAAGCTTTTTGCCGGCGCAGGCATGAGCATATTTGTCACGGTGCTGCTCAATGTCATTGGCCAGGCAGAGTAATTTATTCAGTTCTTCCACGGAAAAGTCCAGTGGAGTCATCAGATGTCTCATGAATGTTCCTCCTTGAATCTGTTTTGTCTGTCTTTACCATCATATAATAATCAGCATTAAAATTCAATCATTCTGATTTTAAAAGTCAATGGAAAGGTTTTATTTTGAGAATTTATAAGGGGGGAACCGCAAAAGTGGTATACCAGTGGTTTGTAAATGGAATAGTGAAACTAGAGCCATTCGTATACGCTGATTTCGAAAATGAATTAAAGAATATAGGAACGGAATTATTTGGTATAAAAAAAAGTGATATAGTTTACTTACAACAAAGAATAGCAGTAAGACATGTAAGGGTTTAGCAAAATTGCTGTGGAAAAATAAGGAGGAAAAGAATGAAAAGAAAATTTATAACAAAGTTATTGGCAGTATCTTTGGTGGGAGTTATGGCTTTGGGGCTGGCAGCCTGCGGGAAGGAAAGCGACGATAAAAACAGCACAAATGAAGCTGCAAAGAGTGATATTTCCGTTGGTATCGTTGTGAAGACTGCAACCAATGCCCATTTCCAGGATATCGCATATGGCGCAGCTATTGCCGGAAAAGATCTTGGAGTAGAAGTAAAAATTGATAATACCGCTACAGAGTCAGATATCGACGGACAGATCACGAAATGTGAAAATATGATTTCCACAGGTGTAGATGCCCTGATTTTGACCGCTAATGATTCTAAGGGAGTCAGCACAGCAGTGGAACGTGCCCACGAAGCAAAAATTCCTTTTGTAACTGTGGATACCGAGATTGAAAATCAGTGGGGAGATGACGTAAAAGATTATATGCCAAATTATATTGGTGTAGATCATACCCAGATGGCATATGATATGACCTGCCAGATTTTAGAATCCATGGGCGGCAAAGGAAATGTTGTTGTATTAAGAGGTGTAGATGCGGCAAGCTCTTCTCAGGAGAGAACAGAAGGTATTAAAAAAGCAATCAAAGAATACGAGAGCAAAGGCGTAAAACTGGTAGCGGAGCAGAGTGCAAATTATGATCAGGATACCGCAACTACAAAAATGGCTGATATTTTACAGGCCCACAAAGATGTAGATGCAGTTATCTGCTGTAACGATCTGATGGCAGTTGGTGCAATCACAGCCCTGGAAGAAAACGGATTTACTGTTGGAGCAGACGGTGTAAAAGTTGCAGGTATGGACGGAAATGTTATCGCACTGCAGTCGATCAAAGACGGAAAAATGTATGCCACAGCATATGACTGGTCTATTTTACAGGGCTATTACGCAGTGGTTCAGGCAGTTGATCTGATTAACGGAAAAACAGTTCCGGAAACAACAATGACACCGGATACCGTTATTACATCTGAAAATATTGATGAGTATCTGACTCATGGAGAGGAACTTTCTCAGTGGCAGATGGGAAGTGCAGTCAGTGAAATTTCAGATTATATGAGAGACTTCATTGAAAAAGGTGAAGCAATGCAGGAAAGCAAATAAGTAAAGTACAGGTGCTGTAAAAAACCAGGTGATTTTTACAGCACCTTAAAAGAAAGGCAGAGTTCTATGAATAAAGAAATTTTACGCATGGAGCATATCAGTAAGTCATTTGGCGGTTCGAAAGCCCTTGAGGATGTCTGTTTTGACCTGCGGGCAGGTGAAGTCCACGCCCTGATGGGAGCTAATGGAGCGGGAAAATCTACACTTATGAAAGTGCTGGCGGGGGTTTATATGCCGGATACCGGGAAAATTATCCATAACGGTAAAAATACACCTATTAAGGCAAGTGTGGCGGACGCCCAGAAAGACGGCGTTGCCATGGTATTTCAGGAGTTAAATATCCTGCCCCACTTAAATGTTCTTGAAAATATTTTTATTGCCAACGAGATTGTAAAGCATGGAAGATATGACTGGAAGGCTATGGAAAGGCGCGCCAGAGAGGTTATGGCGGAGGTTGGCATTGACCTGAATCTGAAAGACCGGGCCGGAGATCTGCCTGTGGCTACTCAGCAGATGATTGAAATTACCCGGGCTTTGAATCTGAATTCGGATATTATTATTTTTGATGAGCCCACATCGTCACTGACCATGCAGGAGACAGATCATTTATTTGCACTGATTGACAGGCTTAAGAAAAAGGGTGTAGGTATGGTATATATTACCCACCGTATGTCAGAAGTATATCAGATTTGCGACCGCATCACATTGCTGCGGGACGGAAAGAATGTTTTTTCAGATGAGATTGAAAATGTAGATAATCAGAGATTGCTTGCAGGAATTGTAGGATCTGAAGATACCAACCAGTTTCCGGAGAAAAACCGTAACATCGGAGATGTTATTTTTGAAGCTAAAAATGTGTCTGTAAAAGGATTGTATGAGGATGTAAGTTTTCAGCTAAGAGAGGGAGAAATACTTGGCTTTGCCGGTCTGGCCGGCGCCGGAAGAACCGAAATCGCCAAAACGATTTTCGGCTGTTACAAACCGGATCAGGGCGAGTTTCGATATAGAGGACAAAAGATGCATGTGAAAAGTCCCGCGGAAGCAGTAGATGAAGGGATCGGATATGTCAGCGAGGACCGTAAAGCAGAAGGAATCCTTGGGGTTCGTTCCATCAAAGAGAATATGGGGATTGCAAATATGCACCGTCTGGGAAAAAATTTCCATATCCAGCACGGGCTTGAGACAAAAGATGTGCAGGAGCAGATTCAACGGCTGAAAATCAAGACTACCGGTATGGATCAGTGCATTACAGATTTAAGCGGTGGAAATCAGCAGAAGGTCTGCCTTGGAAAGTGGATTATGTCCCAGCCAAAACTCCTGCTTTTAGATGAACCTACCAGAGGTGTGGATGTAGGCGCCCGGGCAGATTTTTATCAGATCATTCAGGATCTGGTGAAAAATAAGATCGGAGTCATTGTCATATCCTCAGAGGAGGATGAGCTCATCGGCCTGTGCAACCGCATCGTTGTAATGCGCGAAGGACACAAAGTGGGTGAATTTGAAGACACGGAAGAGAACTTAAAAGAAAAAATGTTGAAGTTAATGCTGAATATTTAAGGCGCGGCATTACAAGGAGGAACTATGACAGTATCGAAAGGAAAAATGTTTTATAACAAGTATGGAACTTATATTATTTTAATTGCCCTTGTTATATTCTTCTCAATTTCAGGAGACGGATTTTTTACCGTGGGAAACCTGACAAACGTTCTGCGTACGGCGGCGGTTTATATATTATTCGGATGCGGTATGACGTTTGTTATGATCAGCGGGCGTATTGATTTATCCGTGGCGTCTATTGCGGCGCTGGTAGGATGTATTGCGGCGCTGCTTATGCAGGGGGGCATGGGAGTCATTCCAGCTTCTGTGATTTCTGTACTCATCGGTACAGGATGCGGTCTGCTTAACGGATTCTGCATTGCAAAACTGAAAGTACCGTTTTTTATTATGACAGCCGGCATGATGTACGCAGCCAGCGGTGTAGCTCTTGTAATTACTCATGAGACATCTATCGGTATCCGGAAAGGTGATTCTGGAATTCCCTTTTCTTTCTGGGGTTCTGAGACTATCAGCATTCTCCCGTCTCAGTTTATCATTGCCATTATATTTTTCATAATTTGTCTTTATATTATGAAAAATACAAAAATGGGACGTTATACATATGCCATCGGCAGCAACGAGAAAACAGCCCGTCTGTCAGGTGTAAATGTAGATTTATATACTATGCTGATCTTTACTTTAAGTGGCCTGGCCTCCTCCATTGCAGGTCTGGTGCTTGCCTCCAGAATGGGAACCGGAAGTCCTAATGTGGCAGACGGCGGGTACAATATTTTGGCCATTGCAGCGGCGGCTATCGGCGGAACCAGCCTTTCCGGCGGGGAAGGAAAAATCGGAAAAACACTGGTGGGAGCCTTCGTTATCTGTGTCATCAGCACAGGACTAAATATTATGGGCGTTACATCTTCCAACCAAAAGATCGTAATCGGTGCCGTACTTGTAATTGTAGTAGCTGTTGATATGATTGATAAAAGAAAAGAAGTTTAAACCGTATGCGTACGGAGCAGATGATATACAGTATTAAAAAAATCAGAACCGGGAAATGTTTGAATTTTCCCGGTTCTGATTTTCTGCCGTGAATAAGCAGAAGACGGGGCCTTTGACACCGGAAGGTTTCTATCATATAATAAACTGAAATAATGACTGGCGGTGAGTAAATGGCGCAGTTTGCCAATATAATTATAGATATATCACACGAAAAGGTAGATAAGACCTTTCAGTATAAGATACCAGAGCAGCTGCAGGAACAGATACAGGCAGGGGTTAAGGTGCGTGTTCCCTTTGGCCGGGGAAACGGATTAAGGTGCGGATACGTGGTGGAAGTCACGGATCAGGCGGAGTTTGAGAGATCTAAAATAAAAGAAATAGCGGAGGTTGTTTCAGGCAGCATTGCTGCCGAAGCACAGATGATTGCATTTGCGGCCTGGATTCGTCAAAATTATGGAGGAACCATGAACCAGGCTTTAAAAACAGTCCTTCCGGTGAAAAAGATAGAAACTAAAAAAGAACGGCGGATTGTTAAATTGAAAATGTCTGTTTCAGATGCTTTAGATCTGCTAGAAGAGTTTCAGAAAAAACACCGGACGGCCCGGGCAAGGCTTTTAAAGGAGCTGATGGAAAACAAACAGCTGCCCTATGAGGTCATAACAAGAAAACTCAATGTGACGGCGGCGGTGGTCAGAGCTCTTGAGGAAGCGGATGTATTGGAAATTGAAGTTATACGCACTTACAGAAATCCGATCAGGGAAGTAAAGACCAATCAAAAAGAAGTGTCTTTAAATGATACTCAGAAAAGGATTGTATCTGATATTCTAGCCAGAAAGGCGGAGGGAGATACAAGGCCAAGCCTGATTCACGGGGTGACAGGAAGCGGAAAAACGGAAGTATACATCGAGCTTATTGCAAATGCAGTAAAGGAGGGCCGGCAGGCCATTGTTTTGATCCCGGAGATTGCGTTAACCTTTCAGACTGTTATGCGTTTTTACCGCCGGTTTGGCAGCAGAGTGTCAATTCTGAACTCCAGAATGTCCGCCGGAGAACGATATGACCAGTATGAACGGGCAAAGGCCGGGGAGCTGGATGTGATGATCGGTCCTAGATCCGCATTGTTCACACCCTTTTCAAATCTTGGGTTTATTATGATTGATGAGGAGCATGAGGCCTCCTATAAAAGTGAGACCGTGCCCAGATACCACGCCAGGGAAGCTGCTGTATGGCGGGGGGCTGTAAGCGGCGCCTGTGTGATTCTTGGGTCGGCGACGCCTTCTGTGGAGAGTTACCAGAGCGCAAAAGAGGGCCGTTATCAGCTTTATGAGATGCTTGGTAGAATACAGTCCCGTCCTATGGCAAAAGTATATGTAGAGGATTTACGGGAAGAATTAAGAAAAGGGAACCGCTCGATTTTAAGTGACAGGCTGCGGGAACTGATAGAGCAGCGGCTGGCAGTAAAGGAACAGATTATGCTGTTTATTAACCGGAGAGGTGTGGCCGGATTTGTGTCCTGCCGTTCCTGCGGAGCTGTAGTAAAGTGTCCTCACTGTGATGTGTCGCTGAGCCTTCATAATAATGGGAAAATGGTCTGCCACTACTGCGGATATGAGCAGCCTGCCATACATACCTGCCCGGAATGCGGTTCTAAATATATCGGGACCTTTAAGGCGGGAACTCAGAAAATAGAAGCATATTTAAAAGAGCAGTTTCCGGAGGCGGTTACTCTTAGGATGGATCTGGATACGACACGACAGAAGGACGGACATGAAAAAATTTTATCTGCTTTTGCCAACAGGGAGGCGGATATTCTCATTGGCACCCAGATGATTGTCAAGGGGCACGATTTTCCCAATGTGACACTGGTAGGTGTGCTGGCGGCGGATCTTTCCCTGCATGTCAGTGATTATCGGGCGGCGGAGCGGACTTTTCAGCTGCTGACCCAGGCCGCCGGCAGAGCCGGAAGAGGCTCAAAACCCGGAGAAGTGGTGATACAGACGTATCAGCCGGAGCATTACAGTATACAGGCAGCAAAGAAACAGGATTATCAGGGGTTTTTTGAGCAGGAAATTGCGTTCCGGAGTCTCATGCGGTATCCGCCGGTATGGAACCTGCTGGTTATTCATATTTCGTCGCCAAAAGAAGAGGAAGCAGCGGCTTTGGCAGAACTGTTAAAGGGGCGGATTTTGGATATGAATATCCGTTTTCTGCAGATCATAGGTCCGGCGGATCCTGCGGTGGCGAAGGTAAATGATATTTACAGAAAAGTAATCTATTTAAAACAGGAAAATTATTCTTGTCTGGTATCTGTCAAGGATACCCTGGAATTATTTATAAAAAACAGCAGGTCCTTTGAGAAGGGCGCTGTACAGTTTGATTTTAATCCAATGAATGGTTTTTAAGGAGGAAATATAAAATGGCGACAAGAGAGATTCGGATTATGGGAGATGAGGTGCTTACAAAGCCCTGCAGACCGGTAAAAGAGATTACCCCGCGGATCAGAGAACTAATAGAGGATATGCTGGAAACGATGTATGAGGCCAATGGAGTAGGGCTTGCGGCTCCACAGGTGGGGGTGCTTAGAAGAATTGTTACCATTGATATCGGAGAAGGTCCTGTTGTAATGATCAATCCGGAAATTATGGAAGCATCCGGCAGCCAGACCGGTGAAGAAGGATGTTTGAGCCTGCCGGGAAAATCAGGGGCAGTAACAAGACCTTTTTATGTAAAAGCCCGTTTCTATAATGAAGAAATGCAGCTGTGCGAGATCGAAGGGGAAGAACTGATGGCCCGGGCAATCTGTCATGAAACAGATCATCTGGACGGTCATATGTATGTGGAAAAAGTAGAGGGCGAAGTTCATGATGTGAACTACGATGTGGAAGACGAACCTGAACAGGAGGAAGAGGAGGCATAATATGCGGATTATATTTATGGGAACGCCGGATTTTTCTGTTGGAACGCTGGAAGCTTTACTGAATGCGGGACATGAAATTGTACTGGCAGTTACCCAGCCGGATAAGCCAAAGGGAAGAGGAAAGTCCATGCAGGCGCCGCCGGTAAAGGAGGCTGCCCTGGCTCACGGCATTTTAGTATACCAGCCCAAAAGAGTCCGTGAACCGGAATGTGTAGAATATTTAAAGTCTTTTCATCCCGATCTGATTGTAGTAGTGGCATTCGGACAGATTCTTCCAAAAGAAATACTGGATATGCCTAAATACTGCTGTGTGAACGTGCACGCCTCATTGCTGCCCAAATACCGGGGAGCAGCGCCTATTCAGTGGGCAGTGATCAATGGAGAGACGGTAAGCGGTGTTACAACCATGCGCATGGACGAAGGTCTGGACACAGGAGATATGATTTTAAAAACGGAAATTATATTAAATGAGGATGAAACCGGCGGCAGTCTTTTTGAGCGTTTAAGCCATGCAGGAGCACAGCTTTGTATAAAAACAGTAAAGGAAATTGAACAGGGGACGGCCAGGTATACCCCTCAGGATCATGAGGCGGCTACTCATACGTCAATGATAAAAAAACAGCTGGGGCTTATAAACTGGGACCAGCCTGCAAAAAAAATTGAATGTCTGATCCGGGGATTAAATCCGTGGCCCAGTGCATATACTATGCTGGATGGGAAAACGTTAAAGATCTGGCGGGCACAGGTAAAAGAGGAGAACAGCGGTAAGCCTGCCGGCATGGTTACGGCAGTTGAAAAAGACATGATTGCCGTGCAGACAGGAGACGGCCAGCTGATGCTTTTGGAAGTGCAGCTGGAAGGAAAAAAAAGAATGCACACAGATGCATTTTTGCGGGGCTATTCGGTAGAACCGGGAGCGATGCTTGGCTTACAAAGTGAAAAGGATGTGTAAATATGTATGGATACGGTTTGGGATACGGATACGGTTTTTTCTGGGATCCGACCTATATTTTAATTATTATCGGAGCGGTGATCTGCCTGATTGCATCTGCTAGAGTGCGGACAACATTTAATAAGTACTCTCAGGTGAGAAGTATGTCCGGGATGACCGGGGCCCAGGCGGCGGAGCGGATTCTTGCCCACGCAGGAATCAGAGACGTACGGGTGCAGCATATATCCGGAAATCTTAATGATCATTACGATCCTAGAAATAAAACCTTAAGCCTTTCAGACAGCGTATATAATTCTGCCTCTGTGGCGGCTGTTGGGGTGGCGGCTCATGAATGCGGACATGCGATACAGCATCACAACAATTATGCCCCGCTGACCATCCGGGGAGCCATTGTTCCGGTAGCTAATATCGGATCTACACTGGCCTGGCCGCTGATTATTATCGGGATTATTTTCAGCGGCCCGGTTTTGATTAAGGTAGGAATTGTTTTCTTCTGCTTTGCAGTACTGTTTCAGCTTGTAACTCTGCCGGTTGAGTTTAATGCGTCCGGGAGGGCAGTAAGGATACTGGAGAAAACAGGTATTTTAGGCGACAGCGAGCTAAGGCAGACGAAAAAAGTTCTGGGAGCTGCAGCTATGACCTATGTGGCAAGCGCGGCGGCCATTATTCTGCAGTTATTAAGACTGCTGATCCTGTTTGGAGGAAGACGGGATGACTGATCGTGTCAATACAAGAGAGCTGATTCTGGAGATTTTGCTGCAGGTGACACGGGAACAGGAATATTCTCATATTGCAATCCGTGGGGTGCTTGATAAATACCGGTATCTGCCAAAGCAGGACCGGGCATTTATTTTAAGAGTCAGCGAAGGAACCTTGGAACGCCTGATTGAAATGGACTATATGATCAATCAGGTTTCTAAAACAAAAGTAAATAAAATGAAATCGGTAATCCGCAATATTCTCCGGATGGGAGTATATCAGCTGAAATATATGGATGCGGTGCCTGATCGGGCAGCCTGCAATGAAGCGGTAAAGCTTGCGGTAAGAAAAGGGTTTGGCGGTTTGAAGGGATTTGTAAACGGCGTTATGCGCAATATCAGCCGGAATCTTTCACAGCTCCATTTTCCGGATCCGGATAAAAATCCGCTGGAATATTTATCAGTGCAATATTCTGTGCCAATGTGGCTGGCAGAAAAGTGGACCACAGATTACGGATATGAGAATGCCAGACAGAGTTTTGAAAGCTTTCTTGCACCTTCCGTAACTTCCGTGCGGACAAATCTGACGCTGACAACACCAGAGAAGCTAAAAGCACAGCTTTTGGCAGAAGGGGTTACGGTTTTGGAAAATCCCAGGGTGGATTATGGAATGTTTCTTTTTGGTTATGATACACTAGACAGCCTGCCATCCTTCCGGGAAGGCAAGTTTTATGTGCAGGATACTGCCTCTATGCTGGCGGTGGAGCAGGCGGAAGTCTCTGAAAATAATTATGTGATAGATGTCTGTGCGGCGCCGGGAGGAAAGAGCGCTCATATGGCGGAAAAGCTTATGGGCACCGGGATGGTGGAGGCTAGAGACCTGACGCCTTATAAAGTAGAATTGATAGAAGAGAATATCCGGCGGTGCAGACTTGCCAATATGCGGGCGGTATGTCAGGATGCCTTAAAGCCGGATCCGGATTCTATGGAAAAAGCAGATATCGTAATTGCAGATCTGCCCTGTTCAGGCCTTGGTGTCATTGGCAGGAAGCCGGATATTAAATACCGTATGAAACCGGAAACAATGGAGGAACTGGCCGCCCTGCAGCGGCAGATCTTATCTGTGGTACATAACTATGTAAAGCCCGGGGGGATGCTTCTTTACAGCACCTGCACGGTAAATCCTCAGGAGAATGAAGAAAATGCCGGGTGGTTTGAAAAAACGTATCCTCAGTTTCGGCTGCTTGCTATGGAACAGACATTTCCGGACCGTTTTACCGACGGGTTTTTTACCGCTAAATTTAAGAAAGAAAACATATGAAAAAAACAGATATCAAATCACTGAATAAAAAGGAACTGGAAGAATTTATTCTTCAGACCGGAGAGAAAAAGTTTAGGGCCGGACAGATTTATCAGTGGATTCATCAGAAACAGATTGCATCTTTGGATGAGATGACTAATATATCAGAAGCATATAGAAAGCATCTTTGGCAGGTTTGTGAATTTACCTGTCTAAAGATTGTAACTGTCCAGACCTCAAAGATTGACGGAACGAAAAAGTATCTGTTTGAATTATCAGACGGAAATCGAATAGAAAGTGTATTTATGAGATATAAGCATGGCAACTCTGTCTGCATTTCTTCACAGGTGGGATGCAGGATGGGCTGCCGTTTTTGCGCATCTACTCTGGATGGTCTTGTGCGGAATTTAACGCCGGCGGAAATGTTAGACCAGATTTACCGGATTGAGAAAGATACAAAAGAGCGTGTCTCCAATGTAGTTGTCATGGGAATGGGAGAACCCCTGGATAACTATGATAATCTTGTGAAGTTTATACAGCTTTTAACAGATGAGAATGGGCTGAACATCAGCCAGAGGAATCTTACGGTATCTACCTGCGGACTGGTGCCTAAGATGCTTCAGCTGGCAGATGAGAAACTGCAGATTACCCTGGCATTGTCTCTTCATGCCTCCAGCCAGGAGACACGAAGGCGTCTGATGCCTGTGGCGGACAGCTATGGGCTGTCAGAAGTCCTTTCGGCCTGCAGATATTATTTTGCACAGACCGGAAGAAGGATTACCTTTGAATACAGTCTGGCAGCAGGAGTCAATGACAGTCCCGGGGATGCCGCAAAGCTGGCAGAACTAATCGGGGATATAAACTGTCATGTAAATTTGATTCCTGTGAATCCGGTAGAAGAAAGAACCTATGTCCAGCCTGAGGAGGCAGCAGTCCGGCGGTTTCAAAATAAACTTGAAAAATACGGAATAAATGTTACTATTAGAAGGGAAATGGGCCGGGATATTGACGGTGCCTGTGGACAATTAAGGAAAAGATATACGGAAAGGTAGGCGATCAGAATTATGGAGACATATTCCCTGACAGATATTGGGATTGCCCGTGAAATGAATCAGGATTATTTCTTTACCTCTGAAGAACCTGTTGGAAATTTACCGAACCTTTTTATTGTGGCGGACGGAATGGGCGGCCACAACGCCGGTGAATTTGCTTCCCGTTTTACAGTAGAAACTATTGTGAAAACAGCAGCAGAATGTAAAGAACAGGATACGGTCAGTATTTTAAGATCTGCCATTCTATCTGCCAATGAAGCGCTGCTTCTCTATGCAAAGGAGCATGAAAAAATGGCGGGAATGGGAACGACGATTGTAGCGGCTGCTGCAAATGGGGCTCAGTTATATGTAGCCAATGTTGGTGACAGCAGACTTTATGTCGTAGGAGATGAGATCAGACAGATCACAAAAGATCATTCCCTGGTGCAGGAAATGGTTCGGATGGGAGAGCTGGATGAAGAAAAAGCCAGGAGCCATCCGGATAAAAATATCATTACCAGGGCCATAGGGGCGGAGGAGGAGTTAAAAATTGATTTTTTTGAAGTGCCGCTGCAGCCCGGAGATAAGGTAATGATGTGTACGGACGGATTGACGAATATGATAGAGGATACAGACATGCTTTCTGTTTTAAATGAACCTGGCGTAAGCCTGGATAAAAAAGTGGAAAGTCTTGTAAATACGGCGAATAAGAATGGTGGAAAAGATAATATAACCGTAATAGTATTTCAACCGAATTCAGATGAGGTGGCAGAATGTTAGAGAATGGGATGTTTATAGCGGACCGATATGAGATTGTCGGCAAAATTGGCGCAGGCGGAATGTCTGATGTATATAAGGCAAAGGATCACACACTGGGAAGATTCGTTGCCATTAAAGTATTAAAGCAGGAATTTAGTGAAGACAGTACATTTGTGACAAAGTTCCGGACGGAAGCTCAGTCTGCAGCGGGACTAGAGCACCCAAACATCGTAAATATTTATGATGTTGGATGTGAGAACGGCAATTATTATATTGTTATGGAAAATGTAGAAGGAATTACGCTGAAAACTTATATCGAAAAGAAAGGACAGCTGACCTTTAAAGAAGCATTGAGCATTGCTATCCAGGTAGGCAGAGGGATTCAGGCTGCACATGCGAAAAATATCATACACAGAGATATCAAGCCTCAGAATATTATTATTTCTACAGAAGGAAAAGTAAAGGTTACCGATTTTGGAATTGCAAGAGCGGCCAGTAGCAATACTATTCATTCAGATGTTATGGGCTCTGTTCATTATGCATCGCCGGAGCAGGCCAGAAACGGATATGTCAGCAACAGAAGCGATATTTACTCTCTTGGAATTGTAATGTATGAAATGGTAACCGGGAGAGTGCCTTTTGACGGGGACAGCACGGTTGCGGTAGCCATCCAGCATCTTCAGGATGAGATGGTGGCCCCAAGCGCTTATGCCAAAGAGCTGCCCATCAGTCTTGAAAAGATTATTTTAAAATGTACGCAGAAAAGCCCGGACCGTCGTTATCAGACCATTGACGACCTGTTAATTGATTTAAGAAAGGCTCTGCTAAGCCCCAATGAAGATTTTGTAACAATGGTTCCCCTGGCCAATGATAAGACCCGGGTAATCAGCAAAGATGAGGTTGATGAAATCCAGCAGAAAACATCCAGACAGCCCGCCGATGAAGAATATGAGGAGGAAGAAGATACAGACGAGGATGAAGAGGACGAAGAAGAGGATGGGGGAAAGGGCGGATTTTTAAATCCGAAAATGGAAAAAGCAGTTACCATTATGGGAATTGTAGCTGCTATTGTTATCGCCATTATTGTTATCTATCTCATAGGCTCCTTTATGGGTGTCTTCCACTTCAGTCCGTTTAAGAATAAAAATCAGGAACCTGTTTCTGTATCGGAAGAGAAAAAAGAGACAGTGGAGATGATTGACATTACCGGAATGGATTTTGATGAAGCAAAAACAAAATTAAAGGGAATGGGTCTTGAACTGAAGCAGATAGATACAGAACCTTCCGATAAATATGAAGAGGGGCAGATTATCAGCCAGGATCCGGTGGAAGGCACGCAGGTAGAAGAAGGAACCACAGTAGAAGTGGTAGTATGTGCTTCTGACGAAGAAGAGGAAGGCCAGGTGCCGGATGTTGCAGGCGATGCTTCAGAAATTGCCATGCAGAAAATCAGCGATGCGGGATTTAAAGCCAGCAGAGAATTTAAGTATGACAGTGATGTGGAGGCAGGAAAAGTAATCAGCCAGGATCCAAAAGGCGGAACCAGTCTGAAAAAGGGTGAAACAGTTACGATTTATGTAAGCCAGGGATCTGAAACAGTAAAAGTGCCGTCTCTTCTTGGAAAAACAGAGAATGCGGCAAAACAGGCCTTAAAAGATGCAGGACTGAATGTGGGCAAGGTATCACAGGATTACAGTGATGATTATCCTGCAGGCCAGGTTATGGAGCAGAGCACATCTTCCGGAAAATATCTGGACAAAGGGGATACGGTAGACTTGGTTGTCAGCAAAGGACCGGAGGATACAACTCCGATTTACGGCTATAAAGCCAATATCAGCGCGCCGTCCAATGTAACGGTTACATCTGCAGATATTGAGCTTTTGGACAGCAGTGGTGATACGATTCGTTCCTGGGATGGTGTTACTAAGTTCCCGTACAGCATCAATGTAACAGATATTGAAGGAGAGTCCGGCGGAACGCTGCAGATTATCTGGTATTATACAACGGAAGACGGGCGCAGCCAGACGGATGTTCAGGAGAAGAAGGTAACTTTTACTCGTTTAAATTAACAGTACACGGATCATTTTATGCAGGGAAAAATTATAAAAGGAATTGCCGGATTCTACTATGTACATGCAGCAGAATCCGGTATCTATGAATGTAAAGCAAAGGGCATTTTCCGGAAAGAAAATATCAAACCGCTGGTGGGGGATGATGTGGAATTTACTGTTATCAGTGAGACAGAAAAAACCGGTAATATCATCCGGATTCTGCCCAGGAAAAATACGCTGATCCGGCCGGCGGCAGCTAATATTGACCAGGCAGTTGTTATATTTGCGGCAGTAAAGCCAAAGCCGAATTTTAATCTGCTGGACCGTTTTTTAATTATGATGGAGTATCAAAAGATACCGGCTGTCATCTGTTTTAATAAAATGGATCTGGTAAAAGAGACAGAGCTTGTAAAGCTGAAGGAAGCTTATGAGACAAGCGGATATCAGCTTCTGTTTGTCAGCGCAAAGGAAGAGGAAGGTATTTCAGAAATCAGACAGGCACTGGTTGGTAAGACTTCTGCCGTGGCGGGGCCTTCCGGAGTAGGCAAGTCTTCGCTGATTAATCTGTTAGCGCCCCAGGCAGAAATGGAAACCGGTGAGATCAGCGAAAAAATTCAGCGGGGACGGCATACCACCCGGCATGCGGAGCTGATTTTTGTTCAGGAAGGCACCTATATTGTAGATACGCCGGGTTTCAGCTCTCTTTCTGTAGACCGTTTTGAAAAAGAGGAGCTTGGAGCATATTTTCCGGAATTTGCCCGGTATGAGTCCGGATGCAGATTCACCGGATGCAGTCATATCAGCGAGCCTGACTGCGGAGTGAAAGCGGCACTGTCTGAAGGAAAAATCAGCCGGATCCGCTATGAAAACTATGTGGAAATTTTTCAGGAACTAAAAGATAAAAAACGATACTAAAATTACAGGGAGAATATCATTATCATGAATTGTTTATCACCATCATTGCTGGCATCCGATTTTGCCCGCTTAGGAGAGCAGGTGGTGCTGCTAGATGAAGCCGGCGCCCAGTATGTGCATATTGACGTAATGGACGGGAATTTTGTTCCCAGTATCTCTATGGGGCTTCCGGTGATTAAATCCATTCGTCCCTGCAGTGACCGGATTTTTGATGTACATCTTATGATTGAAGAGCCGGTTCGCTATATTGACGATTTCGTGGATGCCGGAGCGGATCTTATCACCGTACATACGGAAGCGTGCGGCCATCTGGACCGGACCATTGAGGCAATTAAAGAGACCGGGGTGCTGGCAGGAGCTGCTTTAAATCCGGCGACACCGCTGTCTGTTCTGGATTATATTCTGCCAAAACTGGATATGGTTCTGTTAATGAGTGTAAATCCAGGATTTGGCGGGCAGAAATATATTCCGTATACAACAGAAAAAATCCGGGATTTGAAAAAGAAAATTGACCGGAGCGGCCAGCAGATTGATATTGAAGTGGACGGAGGGGTAAACCTAAACAATGTCCGGGAGATCATGGATGCGGGAGCCAATATTATTGTAGCCGGAACTGCTGTTTTTAAGGGAGATATCCGGCGGAATGTAGAATCTTTCCTGAAAATTATGGAACAGTGATGCTGTCTGGATATAGAAAACAGGCAGTTAGAAAGCGGAAAAATGAAAAGTATAAAAACACTTATTATTACCGGCGGTGCCATAGATGAAGCATTTGCCGGTGATTATCTGCAAAAACAAAAATTCAACTTTATCATTGCGGCAGACGCAGGGCTTATTTTCTGCCAAAAAGCAGGAGTGGAGCCGGATTTAATTGTGGGGGACTTTGATTCGGTGTCCTGTGAAGTTCTATCTGAATATGAAAGAACCTGTCCCCATAAGATTGTCAGGTATCCTTCTCAAAAAGATGAAACAGATACGGAGCTGGCTCTGCACGAAGCTTTAAAGCGGGACAGTAAAGAAATTACTGTTCTGGGAGCAACGGGGACAAGGCTGGATCATGTGCTTGGAAATATACAGCTGTTAAAGGCTGCCCTGGATGCCGGAGCAGTCTGTTATTTTGTGGATGCAAATAACCGGATACGGATGATAGACAGCCCCCTGGTATTAAAAAAGGATGAACAGTTTGGAACTTATGTTTCACTGATTCCTTTTACTCCCCTGGTAGAAGGACTGACTCTTACCGGCTTTGCCTATGGGCTGGAGCATTTCTGTCTGGCATCCGGAAACGGAAGATGCGTCAGCAATGAAATTACAGAAAAACAGGCTGAAATTACCTTTACCAGCGGACTGCTGATTGTGATAGAGTCCAGGGACTGATTTGTGAGAACTGGTAAATCATTGCAAATGAATTGATTTTGTAGTATATGATAACAGGAGCCTTCAGGCTCTGAAATGCGAAAATAAAACCAAAGGAGATAGATGAATTATGAAATTAGGAATCGTGGGACTTCCCAATGTGGGGAAAAGCACCCTTTTTAATTCTCTGACAAAAGCGGGAGCAGAGTCAGCCAATTATCCGTTCTGTACCATTGATCCCAATGTAGGGATTGTGGCGGTACCGGATGAGCGTCTAAAGCTGCTGGGAGATATGTATCATTCCAAAAAGGTGACGCCGGCTGTGATTGAGTTTGTTGATATTGCAGGTCTTGTAAAAGGAGCCAGCAAGGGAGAGGGGCTGGGAAACCAGTTTCTTGCAAATATCCGTGAAGTGGATGCTATTGTACATGTAGTAAGATGTTTTGAAGATACCAATGTAGTACATGTGGACGGGAGCATTGATCCGGCAAGAGATATAGAGACCATTAACTTGGAACTGATTTTTTCAGATCTTGAGATTTTGGAACGAAGAATTGCAAAAACAGCTAAAGGCGCCAGAATGGATAAAAAGCTTGCTAAGGAACTGGCGCTGCTTGAGAGCATAAAGACACATCTAGAAGACGGAAAGCCTGCTAAGACGTATGAGGTCAGTGAGGATGAAGATGAGCAGGAATGGTTTGCTTCTTATAATCTTCTGACCGCAAAGCCTGTTATTTATGCGGCAAATGTAACAGAGGATGATCTTGCGGATGACGGAGCCGGGAATACACATGTGCAGGCAGTCCGGGAGCTGGCAGCCGGGGAAGGCTCCGGTGTTTTTGTAATCTGCGCGCAGATCGAGCAGGAGATTGCAGAGCTTGACGAGGATGAGAAAGCCATGTTTCTGGAGGATCTTGGGCTCTCGCAGTCAGGGCTTGAGAAGCTGATTCAGGCAAGCTACAGCCTCCTTGGACTGATGAGTTACCTGACAGCCGGTGAGGATGAGACCAGAGCCTGGACTATTAAAAAGGGAACAAAAGCGCCTCAGGCGGCGGGAAAGATTCATACTGATTTTGAGCGGGGATTTATCCGCGCAGAAGTGGTGAATTATAAAGACCTGCTGGAGTGGGGAAGTCTGGCTGCAGCCAGAGAAAAAGGTCTGGTTGGACTGGAAGGAAAGGAATATGTTGTGCAGGACGGGGATGTAATTCTGTTCCGTTTTAACGTGTAGTATCATATAATAATAAAAAACGGCGGTTTTTTATGCGATTATGTGAGTTTCATAACAAAGAAGTAGTAAATGTAAAAGACTGCAAAAATCTTGGCTGCGTGGACGACCTGGAGTTTGATGAATGTACAGGCAAGATTTATGCTATGGTGATCCGGGGGCCGGCCCGGTGGTTCGGAATGTTTGGAAGAGACTGCGAATATGTCATTGGATGGGATAAGATAGTAAAAATCGGTCCGGATATTATTCTGGTGGATGTATGTCTTGAAAAAGTCAGGTGCAGGATGTAAAATGAACTTAATAGTAAGGTACAGGAGGATAACCAGATGAAGTGTCCGTTTTGCAGCAATGATAACACAAGAGTCATTGATTCTAGGCCGGCTGATGACAATTATTCTATTCGCCGCAGAAGACTGTGCGATGAATGTGGAAAACGTTTTACTACATATGAAAAAGTGGAAACCATTCCGTTAATTGTCATTAAGAAAGATGACAACAGAGAGCAGTATGACCGGGCAAAGTTAGAAGCCGGGGTTTTGCGGGCCTGCCATAAGCGTCCGGTTTCTGTCAAACAGATCAGCCAGCTGATTGATGATGTGGAAGTGGAGATTTTTAACAGAGAAGAAAAAGAGATTCCAAGTAATGTCATTGGTGAGATGGTAATGGACAAATTAAAGGATATTGATGCAGTAGCGTATGTCAGATTTGCGTCAGTTTACCGGGAGTTTAAGGACGTGAATACCTTTATGAATGAATTAAAGAAAATGCTGAACCAATAGATTTGTTTCGTGTAGCCTAAGCAGATACCATAGGGTGTCTGTTTAGGCTAAATCTATGAAAAAAACCATAAGAGAGGAAAGAACGTTAAAAATAAGCGTATGGGATTTGAAAAGTTTTATCCGGATATGTATATTGAATCTGTATACAAGATTAATTTTGACCGGCTGTATGAGGACGGATTCCGGGGATTGATTTTTGATATTGATAATACACTGGTAACTCATGGGGCACCAGCAGATGACCGTGCAAAAAAGTTGTTTTTGCATTTAAAAGAGCTTGGATTTTGCTGCTGCCTGCTTTCTAATAATCAGGAGCCAAGGGTGAAGATGTTTAATGACAGTGTAAATGTCAATTATATATTTGATGCCCACAAGCCTTCCGTAAAAAACTATGAAAAAGCTATGGAGCTGATGCATACAAAGAAGGATAATACCGTATTTATCGGTGATCAGATCTTTACCGATATTTTTGGAGCCAAAAGGACGGGGATCCGGACAATTATGGTAAAAAAAATACACTGGAAAGAGGAAATTCAAATTGTGCTGAAACGCCGGCTGGAGGCAGTGGTGTTGCTGGGATACCGTTCCTATATGAAGCGGCTTGGAAAAAAGAGTAAGGATACACCTATAAGCCTGTATGAACGATACCGGAAATAATGTAACAAAATCAGATGAGAGTGTGAAAGGGACAAGGGTATGAAAATCGTTATAGCGAATGACCACGCGGCAGTGGAAATGAAGCGGGAGCTGGTTTCTTATCTGCAGGAAGCAGGACATGAAGTAATTAATATGGGCACGGATATTGCAGAAAGCTGCAATTATGCGGAATACGGAGAGAGGGCGGCCAGAGCTGTGGCGGCAAAAGAGGCAGACTGCGGAGTGTTAATCTGCGGCACCGGCGTGGGTATTTCTCTGGCGGCCAATAAGGTAAAGGGGATACGGGCAGCTGTATGTTCAGAGGCAACCACCGCCCGGCTGGTGAAACAGCACAACAATGCCAATATGATTGCCTTTGGCGCCAGAATCGTAGGAATGGAAACGGCAAAGGATATAGTGGATGCATATCTGGGGGCTGAATTTGAAGGGGGACGACACCAAAAGCGTATTGATCTGATTCATGCAATTGAAGAAAAAGGTTGAAATATCCAGGGGTTTATTATAGAATATTTAAAAGTAGGGGCAGTTTTATGCCCATTATTTGGCAAGGAGGATTTCAGATGATTTCAGCAGGAGATTTCAGAAATGGTATTACAATTGAGTTAGAAGGCAATATCTTTCAGATTATTGAATTTCAGCATGTAAAACCTGGTAAAGGTGCTGCATTTGTTAGAACAAAATTAAAAAATATTAAGAGCGGCGGTGTAGTAGAAAAAACATTCCGTCCTACAGAGAAATGTCCCCAGGCACGTATTGACAGAACTGAGAAGCAGTATCTGTACAATGATGGAGATCTGTACTATTTTATGGATACAGATACCTATGATCAGATTGCTATGGCACAGGATGCCATTGGCGACGCATTAAAATTTGTAAAAGAAAACGAGAACGTAACAATGCTTTCCCACAACGGAAATGTATTCGCGGTAGAGCCTCCAATGTTTGTAGAGCTGGAAATTACAGATACAGAGCCGGGCTTTAAAGGCGATACAGCAACAGGTGCTACAAAGCCGGCAGTTGTTGAGACCGGAGCTACCGTATATGTACCGCTGTTTGTAGAGCAGGGGGACAAGATTAAAATTGATACAAGAAGCGGCGATTATCTGTCACGTGTTTAAGGATAACAGACAGATGGCAGAGTAAATCAGATTCAGCGGATTTCAGGCGGAGAAGTGATTCAATGTCTGAAGGCGCTGATTCTTTTTTTACTCTATAGGAAATACTGCGTTGTGATAAGGCTGAAAAGTACTGATTCCTATAGAGTAAAAAAACGCTCCGCTGTGGATCACACTGCGGCGGAAGGGAGTCATGTTGCTTACGCAACCCGCCGCAGGCGGAGAATCCTGCCGTGGCAGGATTCTTTTTATTCTATAGGAAATACTGCGTTGTGATAAGGCTGAAAAGTACTGATTCCTATAGAGTAAAAAAACGCTCCACTGTGGATCGCACTGCGGCGGAAGGGAGAATCATGGATTATAATTTTGATAAAATCATTGACCGGAGGGGCACTGCCAGTGAGAAGTACGACTTTTTAGAGAAAAACGGTTTTTCTAAGGATACCCTTCCTATGTGGGTGGCGGATATGGATTTTGAAACCGTCCCGGAAGTAAAGGAGAAACTAAAGGAACTGGTGGAACATGGAATATACGGATATACGGGAAGGACAGATGGGTATTATAAAGCTGTCTGCAGCTGGTTTTCCAGACGTTTTCAGTGGAAGATTGACCGGGAGTGGGTCATCAGCACACCGGGAATTGTATTTGCCCTGGCAGCAGCAGTACGGGCTTTTACGAATCCGGGGGATGGTGTGATGATTCAGCAGCCTGTCTACTATCCCTTTGAATCTGTAATCCAGAGGAATCACAGAACAGTTGTCAATAACCAGTTAAAGCTGGTTGGCGGAAGATATGAAATGGATTTTGAGCTTATGGAGCGCCAGATTAGAGAACATCATGTGAAACTGTTTCTGCTGTGCAGTCCCCACAACCCTGTGGGAAGGGTATGGACATGGGAGGAGCTGCTGAAGGCAGCGGAGATCTGCAGAAAATACGATGTGCTGACAGCGGCAGATGAGATCCACTGTGATTTTGTGAGGAAAGGTTTTTGGCATACATCCTTTGGAACCCTTCCGGAAGAGTTTGCCGCACGCTCCATAATCTGTACGGCACCCAGCAAGACTTTTAATCTGGCGGGTCTGCAGGCCTCAAATATTATAATTTCCAATGCTGAGCTCAGGAGACGGTACCTTACGGAGCTAAATGCCTGCGCAAGCTTTGGAGCCGGTATGTTTGGGCTGGCAGCCTGCCAGACGGCCTATGAGACCGGAGAGGTGTGGCTTACAGAGCTTCTTGCTTATCTGGAGCAGAATTATCAATATGTAAAAACGTTTCTCGCCGAATATCTGCCCAAAATCAGACTCACAGAACTAGAAGGCACATATCTGATCTGGATGGACTTTCGGGAATACCATTTTAGTGACCGGGAATTAGAGGAAAAAATGCGGCATGGTGCAAATCTCTGGCTGGATGCAGGAACGATGTTTGGAGCCGGAGGCCGGGGATTTATGCGGATGAACATAGCCGTTCCCCGCAAAACCCTGAAAGAGGCCATGAAACGGTTAAAAGCAGCTTTTTCTTAAATTCCGGTAGGAAAGTGCAGATACAAAAATCTGGCTTACAAGCATGCCCCAAAGGTAGCCTCTCATTCCCATCTGCGGAATCAGAAACAGGATAAAGAGCATCCGGATACAGCTGCCGCCGATGTTGATGCCCAGAACGGTTTTGGGTTTCCCAAGGCCGTGGAGGATACTGCAGAGGGTACTGCTTAAAAATAAAAACGGACAGATCCAGCAGAGGTTTTTCAGGTAGATGCCCGCCAGATGATTATGGAACAGCTGCTGGCCTACAAAAGTACCGCTGATCAGGAAAATAAAAGTACACAAAAGACCGAGAATAACAGAAAGTTCTACGGTCTTTTTTATAATGCGCTGAATCTGGCGTTCCTGGCGGGAAGCCTGGGCTCTGGAAATCTCAGGCAGCAAAAGTACGGACAGGGAATTGCTTAGTACCGCCGGAAGCATAATGGTGGAAAGAACCATACCGGTAAGGATGCCATAGACGCTTAATGCATCATAAGTACTGTATCCGAAGTCTTTTAAGCTCATGGGGATCAGAATCGTTTCAAGACTCTGGGCCAGGCTTAGTACAATACGGTTAACCGTAAATGGAAAGGCCATGGAGCACAGATTTTTAAAGGAACGCCTGACCTGGCCGGAGGCTTTTTTAAAGCGCAGCATTGTGATACAAAACAGGGAGGAGGCCAGTTCTCCGATGAAAAGCCCCCAGACGGCAGTGGTAGCTGTCAAAGCCTTTCCTTCCTCTGTCAGGATCATGCAGATGACATAGACCCCCGCCACCCGGATGATTTGTTCTAGCAGCTGGGAAGCAGCAGGGATGGCGGTTTTTTTCAGCCCATAATAATATCCGTTAATACAGTTATGTATAGATGCGAAAGGGATAGCCAGAGCCATAATACGCAGCAGATCTTCACAGCGGGGTTCCTCCAGCAGATAACGGCTTAAAAATCCTGCGTTTTCATATACTGCAAAGGCACAGAGAAACGACAGCGCAACAGAAAGCACAGTTCCAAGGTAGAGATAAAGCCGTGCTTCTTTTCTGCTTTCGCTGGCAGCTGTAAATCGTGAAATGGCAGTCTGGATACCGCCGCAGGAAATGGCCAGGGCAAATACAAAGACGGGAAATATCAGCTGAAAAATGCCAAGGGCCTCCGCACCAATTGTTCTTGAAAGGAATATTTTATAGAAGAAGCCAATGAGCCGGCTGACGATTCCTGTAAGTGTTAAAAGGATCGTGCCGGCCAGCAGGCTGCTTTTAAAAAGAGAATGATTCTTCACGTAAAAACTCCGTTTTTTTACAGTATATGAAGATGTGATAAATTAAGAACAGGCAGAAAGGAATCCTATGGACAGAATGATATATTTGGACCATGCGGCCACAACTCAGCCTTATCCGGAAGCAGTGGAAGCCATGCTTCCATATTATGGAAAATATTATGGGAATGCGTCTTCTGGCTATGAGCTGGGGGATGACAGCAAAGAAGCGCTGGAGAGTGCCAGACGAAAAATTGCAAATACCATGCGGGTGCCGCCGGATACAATTTATTTTACTTCGGGGGGAACCGAGAGTAATAACTGGGTGCTGCGCAGGGTTTTTGAAGATCGGAAAACAAAGGGAAACCATATAATAACTACAAAAATTGAGCATCCGGCAATTTTAAAAACATGTAAGGAGCTGGAAAAACAGGGAGGACGGGTAACTTATCTGGATGTGGATGCTTATGGAAGCGTAAATATGGCTCAGCTGAAACGCGCCATATGCAGGGAAACAATTCTGATTTCTGTTATGTATGCAAATAATGAAATCGGCACCTTGCAGCCGGTCAGAGAAATCGGGGCGGTTGCTTCTAGAGCGGGAGTTTTGTTTCATACAGATGCCGTGCAGGCATATGGACATCTTCCGGTATATCCCGGGGCCTGCCGTGCAGACTTTTTAACTGCCAGCGGACATAAATTTAAAGGGCCGAAAGGAATCGGCTTTTTGTATATCAGAAATCGGAATACAATCAGCCCGTATCAGACCGGCGGCGGACAAGAGCAGCAGATGCGCTCAGGAACAGAAAATATTCCGGGTATTGTGGGCATCGGAGTGGCTGCAGAGTTATCCTGCCGGAATCTGCCGGAGAAAGTGTCGCATTTGTGCCAGCACAGAGATTACCTAATTCGAAGAATCAGACAGGAGGTGCCTGAGGCAGTGTTGAACGGGCATCCAATCCGGAGGCTTCCGGGAAATGTTAATATCTGTATTCCGGGAATCGACGGCGGGGCGCTGGCAGCCATGCTTGATATAGAAGGAATCTGTGTTTCTTCTGCCTCTGCATGTTCCACCGGCAGCAGTGAACCGTCCCATGTATTAAAGGCCATCGGCAGGACAGATCAGGAAGCATACGGAGCCCTGCGCATGACGCTGGGAGAAGAGAATACAAAAGAAGA
>NZ_JAOQJQ010000001.1:69734-415195 GCF_025566885.1 Brotonthovivens ammoniilytica
GTGTTTCAGTCGGCATTTGCTACGGCTGGAGCCAGCGGGCTTTCACAGCAGCAGAAGTCTGACCAGAGAAAGGATTTTAGATTTTTATGAAAGAAAAAGTTGTAATTGGAATGTCTGGAGGGGTAGATTCTTCGGCGGCAGCATATTTATTGAAGGAACAGGGGTATGAGGTTCTGGGGGTAACTATGGTTCACTGGATGGATGAACAGGCAGAAAAACAGGGAGAATTATGTCCCAGCCTGCAGGCGGCAGAGGATGCAAAAAAAGTGGCTGAAACTCTGGGGATTGCACATTACACGCTGGACTTTCAGCAGGAATTTAAAACCCATGTTATTGACTACTTTGTAGATGAATATCTGCGGGGAAGGACTCCAAACCCCTGCAATGTCTGCAACCGCTATGTAAAATGGGAAGCACTTTTGACACGGGCGGCAGAATTGGGAGCTTCTAAAATCGCAACGGGACATTATGGGGGAATTACCCGTCTTAAAAACGGCCGGTATGCTTTAAAGCGTGCAGCGTCGGGGGAGAAAGACCAGACTTATGCGCTGTATAATTTGACCCAGGAGCAATTATCACGGACACTGATGCCGGTGGGATATTATAAAAAAGAGCAGATACGGGAAATTGCGGCAAAGGCAGGGCTTTTTGTGGCGTCAAAGCCGGACAGTCAGGAAATCTGTTTTATTCCGGATCATGATTATGCGGGATATATCCGCAGAGTAACGGGACAAGAGATTCGGCCCGGAAATTTTGTAACACCAAAAGGTGAGATTCTGGGACGGCATAAAGGAATTATTCATTATACCATTGGTCAGAGAAAAGGACTGGGAATTGCGCTGGGGCGCCCGGCGTTTGTAACAGAAATCCGGCCGGATACCAATGAGGTAGTATTAAGTACCAATGAATCACTGTTTCGAAAGACGCTTACGGCAGATCACTTTAACTGGATGGGATGGGAAGGCGCCAAAAAACCCCTTTGCTGCAGCGCTAAAATACGCTACTCCCACAAAGGGGCGGACTGTCTGGTGAAAGAAAATCCCGACGGCAGCGTCAGCTGTGAGTTTGATGAGCCGCAGAGGGCCATTACGCCGGGACAGGCTGTTGTGTTATATGATGGAGACATTGTTCTGGGCGGCGGATTAATCAGATGAAAATAGCATAAGAATCAAAAAATACTGGTCAGGCATGATTTTAAATTTTTTTAAAATCATGCTTGACCTTTGTCTTACACAAAGGTATATACTGACATCATCAAAACAGATCTGTTAAAAAAGTTAATAATATCTGGAAAAAGGAGAAGATTTTTATGATTAAGTACAAGGTAAAAAATTCCTTAAAATCACCTAGATTTGCCGGTGTAAAGACATTTATGAGAATGGAGAATATTCAGACAACAGATGATGTGGACTTTGTTGTAGTAGGTATTCCTTTTGATACATGCGCTACATTCCGTGTTGGAACAAGATTCGGCCCGGCTGCAATCCGTGAGATGTCTGCAGTTGTGGCAAAACCATATAATCCGATTCTGGAAGTTGGTATTTTCGATTATTGTTCCGGCGTTGATTACGGTGATGTAGGTTCTGTACCGGGGTATGTAGAAGAATCTTTCGAAGTAATCACAGAAGGTATGCTTCCGATTTTCGAAAAAGGGGTAATTCCAATTGCCATGGGTGGAGATCACAGCGTAACATTACCGGAGCTGCGTGCCTGCGCTAAAGTAAACGGACCGGTAGCGCTGATTCATTTTGACGCTCATTTTGATACCATTGACCAGTATTTTGGAAAACCATATACACACGGAACACCGTTTTATCATGCAGCCAAAGAAGGACTTGTAGATACATCCAAGTCTATTCAGGTTGGTATCCGTGAAGGATTATACAGCATTGAAGATACAAAGAACTCTTCTGATCTTGGATATGACTACATCTATGCGGCAGACTGTCATAAGATGACCTGCGAAGAAATTATTAAACGCATCAAAGACCGTGTAGGTGATGCAAAGGCATTTCTGACATTTGATATTGATTTCCTTGATCCATCCTGCGCTCCTGGAACAGGAACACCGATTCCGGGCGGATTTACAACAGCTCAGGCTCTGGAAATTATCCGTGGACTGAAAGACTTAAACATCATTGGATATGACGTTGTAGAAGTTTCTCAGCCATACGATCCAAACGGCATTACTGCAATCGCTGCAGCCGGCTTAATGCAGGAATTTATGTCTCATATCGCATGGAAAAAGAAACACAATATTACATTTGATTAATATTCTAAAAATGCCATATCAAAACTCTTCTATAAAAAAGAATCCTGCCACGGCAGGATTCTCCGCCTGCGGCGGAGAAAACTTAAATGTGTTATATAAGGACTGTGTGCTTATTGTTCTAATAGGTATGCGGTCTTTATTTGTTTTGTACCGGAACCTGAATTTCCAATATTGTTTCACTCCGGTTGCTTGTGATTGTCACATCAACTTTATATATCTGCAAAATTTTTCCGCATATTTCAAGATTGTGTTCCTGAAGATAGGACTTAATCAGTTCAAAAGACGGATGATACTGTTCCAGCCGGCCTTCCGGGTAATAGAGACAAAGATATTTTCCGGCGGGGATAATCTGAAGGTATTCGGAGTTAATATTGCCATTATCAACGAAGATCATGGGGACTGCGGGAATCGGGCTATCGTTCTGTTCTAGTATCCTTTCATCTGCATATACCCCCACCCTGTCGCTGGCAAGAATGGGAGCAATTTCATTTAAATAACCTTCCAGCTTTGTAAAAGCAAAGGCATGTTCCCGGGGGCCGCCGGTGGGTTCTCCGAAAGTAATCATGTAACGTTCTTCATGTATCTGCTCAAAAAGCGTATTGACAGGAGGAAGATTTTCCAGATTCCGAAGAAATTTCAGTTTCCGTTTCATTAGCTTGTTTAAGGCCATAGTTTCCAGCAGCCGTTGTTCTAGCTTTTTCTGGTAGTCGGACAGTATTTCGGTGGACTTCTTTATATTCCGGTTGTTGAAATAATCCTGAACCTCTGAGAGTGACATGCCAAGAGCCCGCAGCTCTTTCACGGTGCCAAGCTTTTCATACTGCCGGATAGAGTAATAACGGTATCCGCTGCGGGGATCAATATAATCCGGCTTAATCAAACCAATTCTGTCGTAATGGCGAAGAGCTTCGCTTGTTACCTTCCTTAGTTTTGCCAATTCTGTAATTGTCAGCAGATCCTCTCTTTTCATGGATTATTTTCTCCTTTGGCTTATTTTATTTAACATTATTCTAACATATTTTCCTGTTTTAAGTGTAGAAAATTCGGCATTAAAATTGTGCAAAAAGTCGAAATGAAAGAAATTAAGAAATCTCTGTTGACCTTTGTGTAACACAAAGGTATAAGGTCTAATCAACAAGAAAATGTTATGCATAACCGTTATTATTTTACACAGGAAAGATCTCCCTTTCCCGGTAAATAAAAACCCTTCGGGGGAAGCGCACGATGTGCTGGAGAAGGCTGCCAAAGCGGCTGCGCATCGACGCTGTGAATGTGCAGAGCACATTCTGACTGATATCCAGTAAACATACTTTTAGACATTAAAGGAGAAGCATTTATGAATACAGAGAACACTTCTATTTTCGCACCATTTGTTAACGACGATGAGATTACTGATTTCTTAAGAATGATGGATTTGACAAAACTGACTCTGAATCAGAAATTATCCAGAGTAGAGACACTGCCGGGAGGTTTAACAAATAAAAACTTTAAAGTTTTTATGGAAGACGGAACTTTGGCAGCAGTACGCATGGCAGGACAGGGTACTGCAAATTATATTAACCGTCCGGCAGAGAAACATAATGCTGCTCAGATGGCAGGCATCGGAATTGCTCCGGAAATTTATTATTATGATCCAAAAAGCGGTTCTCAGATCTGTGAATTCATAGAAGCAGATACGATGCATCCGGAAGATTTCCAGACAAGAGACGAAGTACTCACAAGTGCCGCTAAAGTTATGAGAAGATATCATGACAGCGGAATCGAGTTCAAGAGCCGTTTTAATCCTATCGCAAAAACAAAAGAGTACCTTGAGATTTTAAAAGAGCACGGATATGACAAACGGTATGAAGGCTGGGACAGAATGAG
This sequence comes from Brotonthovivens ammoniilytica, assembly GCF_025566885.1. Taxonomy (NCBI): domain Bacteria; kingdom Bacillati; phylum Bacillota; class Clostridia; order Lachnospirales; family Lachnospiraceae; genus Brotonthovivens; species Brotonthovivens ammoniilytica. The sequence goes on from NZ_JAOQJQ010000001.1 coordinate 73,873, forward strand.
CGAAGCTCTTGACCGCATCGAAAAAGCATATGCAGTAAATCCGCCAAAACAGGTTCCATGTCATAATGATACACTGGCAGAAAACTTTATGTACAATGGCCGTGTAATGCGCGTGATTGACTGGGAATACGGCGGAATGAATGACGGGTACTATGATATTGCATGTGTTTGCGTGGAGAATCCGCTGAATGAAGAATGTGAAGCAAAATATCTGGAAGCATACTGTGGAGGAGAACCTACAGAAGAGCAGAAAGCAAGAGTATTGATCAGCAAATTCCTTGTTACAACACACTGGTCTACATGGTCTCTGGTTCAGATCTGCTACGGCAAAGATGAAGAGTTCTACTGGGAATACGGAAGAACCCGGGCTGTAGATGCATGTTCTTTCCTTGATAATCCAAATTTCGAAAAATATGCAAAATTAATCGGATGTGAATAATCCGAAAGGGGGCCGGGAAAATACCCGGCCCGGAAGTGAATGAAATGAGGAGAGAAGGAGAAGAAAAATGGCAGTAGTAGGAGATACTATTCTTTATATTATTATGGCATGCTGTGTCATTGGCGGTATCGCAACAATTGTAAAAGAAGATTCCGGACTGGCGCAATCCTTTCACAATGGTATCAGCACCATGGCATCTATGTTCATTCCCATCTGTGGTTTAATGGCAGCAGTACCGGTTATCAAAATTATTATTGAAGTTGTGTTTGGTAAATTGTTCCGCAGCTTTGGAGCAGATCCTACAGTGGTAGGGGCGATGATTATGCCTCCGGACTGCGGTTCTTATGCTCTGGCCATGGATATGGGGCAGACTACTGAAATTCTGGTGATTGTAATTGCCGTGGGCTTCATGTGCGCATCTACCATCGCATTCAATGTTCCAATCGGATTATCTATTCTTGATAAAAAAGATATTGATTATCTGGCTCTGGGAACAATGAGCGGATTCTTATCTGTACCATTCGGAGTATTTGTTACCTGTATGATTACTATGGCTACCAGCCCTGCGCTGCGCTCGGTATTTTCATCAACAGCAGCGGCAGATTACATACCCCAGCTTACCATTCGTATGATTCTGGTAAATCTGGTTCCGATTATTGTTATTTGTGCATTACTTGCAATCGGGTTAAAACTTGCTCCCCGCAAGATGCTTATCGGATTCAAATGGTTTGGAAAAATTCTTACATCTATTATGACCGCTTTTGTGGTGATAAGTATTGTAGAACATTATACCGGAGTATTTTCCAACATTTTTGGCGGATATATTCTGGATCCGCTGATTGCAGATGATAAGGAACTGTTCAGGGCAGTGGAACTGCTTGGAACCATCGCCATGATGCTGGCGGGAGCGTTCCCAATGGTACATCTGATTCAGAAATATTTAAGGAAACCACTGGAGAAGATCGGAAAACTTCTGGGATTAAGCGGAGAAGGAAGTGTGGGTCTGGTTGCCTGCATGGCAAACGGTCTTGCATTATTCCCGCTGATTAAAAATATGAAGCCCAAGGATAAAGTAATTGCAATGGCATTTCTGGTATGCGGAGGATACTGCCTGGGTGATTTTATCGCCTTTGATGTAAACTTCCAGCCAAATCTTGTAGTTGCAGTATTTGTGGGACAGATTGCAGGAGGAGTGATCGGTATTCTGTTTGCGAAATTCCTGGCAGTGCCTCAGGCTGAGAAACTGGCTGCAGCCCGGGAACTGGAAGAGAAAAAGGCAAATCAGGAGCAGGCGAAAGCTTAAGAAAGATATGAGGCAGGAAGATGGAAGATGCGATTTTAAGTGTAGGAATTGATATAGGTACATCCACAACCAGTATGGTGGTCAGCAGACTTTTTGTTAAAAATACTGCATCCTGCTTCACTGTACCTCATGTTGCAATTACAGATAAAGAAATTATATACCGGGGGGAAATATATCAGACGCCTCAGGCGGATGGCAACCGGATTGATGCGGATGCTGTTGCTGAAATACTAAAACAGGAGTATAAGCGTGCGGGTATTACCCCCGAAATGGTGCAGACCGGGGCTGTTATCATTACAGGAGAGTCTTCCCGTAAAGAAAATGCAAGGCTGGTAACTGAAAAAATGAGCAGTCTTGCAGGCGAGTTTGTTGTAGCCAGCGCCGGTCCGGACCTGGAATCTATTATTGCAGGGAAAGGAGCCGGAGCACAGCAGTACTCCAAAGAGCGCGCCTGTACGGTGGCGAATTTTGATGTAGGAGGCGGAACGTCAAATATTGCGGTTTTTAAGAGCGGGGAATTGAAGGCCCGGGGCTGCTATGACATTGGCGGCCGGCTGATACGTGTTTCTGAGGGGAAAATCACTTATATCAGCCCAAGGCTGGAACACATTATTGCACAAACAGGCGCAGACATTCAATTACAGGGAACGGCGGATGCCGTACAGCTGCGGCGGATTACAGACCGGATGGCGGATATTCTAGGAGAGAGTGTGGGGATCCTGAAGGAAACGGATCTGTGCCGGCTCAGTAAAAGTGTAGAGAGCGGCGATCTGGAAAGTGACGGAAAAATTGATCATGTTACATTTTCCGGCGGGGTTGCCGATTACATCTATCATCCTTCCGATAACTGGTTTCTGCATGGGGATATCGGTCCGCTGCTGGCAGACAGTATAAGATGCAGCCAGTGGGTAAAACAATCCGGACTATGGCAGCCACAGGAAACCATCCGGGCAACTGTGATCGGGGCAGGTTCTTATACTACTTCTGTAAGCGGAAGCACGGTTTCCTTTTCTGACGAATCGGTTTTTCCGCTAAAAAATATTCCGGCCTATACGGTTTCGGAGCAGCAGGAGACAGATCTTTTATCAGGAAGCGGAAGAGATTACCTAAGCAGCGCAGAGTGGTTTCGCAGGGAAAGCGGCACAGAAAATATAATATTCGCTCTTTCTCATATTCAGAATCCTTCTTATAAAGAAGTGCTGCACCTTGCGGATATCATGATGCAGGCGGCAGAGGCGCTGCCTCAGAAACAGCCGCTGTTAATCGTCTGTAAAGAGGATTTTGCAAAAGTACTTGGAATGGCGCTGATTCGAAAGACGGGGAGAAAAAGGGATATCGTCTGCCTGGATAATATTTACGCCATATCCGGTGACTATATTGACTTTGGAAAACCGCTGATGAACGGCCTGGTTGTACCGGTAGTAGTAAAAACATTAATCTTTGGATAAGGAGGAACATCCTTTGATTTTAAAAACAATATTAGCCGGCCAGACATATGAATTTGCTTCTGTAAAGGAAGTGCTGGCAAAGGCAAATGAACAAAAGTCAGGCGACATTCTCGCCGGAGTAGCCGCAGGAAGCGACAGTGAACGAATTGCAGCGAAAGAAGTGCTGGCCAATCTGCTGATGTCCGATTTGCGGAATCATCCGGCAGTAGATTATGACATTGATGATGTAACTCGAATGGATCAGGACGGAGTCGATGAACAGGCCTATAACAAAATAAAAAATATGACTGTTGGTGATTTCAGAGAATGGATTTTAGATCTTCATACAACAGAGCAGGATTTAAAAGAGATCAGCAAAGGATTAACTGCGGAGATGATAGCAGGTGTTACAAAGCTGATGTCCAATCTGGATCTTGTATACGGAGCTAACAAAATCCGGATTGAAACCACCTGTAATACAACTGCAGGAAGCAGAGGAATCTTTTCCACCAGGCTTCAGCCTAATCATCCTACGGATGATGTGGAAGGGATCACAGCATCTCTGTTTGAAGGGTTAAGTTACGGATGCGGCGACATGCTCATTGGACTGAATCCGGTAAATGACTCGGTTGCAAGCTGTGCGGAAATTCTGAAACGGTTCGACCAGGTAAAAAACAGATTTGAGATTCCAACACAGCAGTGTGTGCTGGCACACATTACAACTCAAATGGAAGCAGTACGACAGGGAGCTCCTACAGATCTGATTTTCCAGAGTATCGCAGGATCTCAAAAAGGAAATGAGGCATTCGGATTTTCCACACAGACAGTCCGTGAGGCTCAGGAGCTGCTTCGTATGAAAGGAACAGCTAAAGGAGAAAACGTCCTTTATTTTGAAACAGGTCAGGGATCAGAGCTTTCATCAGATGCTCATTACGGATCAGATCAGCTTACCATGGAAGCTCGATGTTATGCATTTGCAAAACAGTTTCAGCCGTTTATGGTAAATACCGTTGTAGGATTTATCGGACCGGAATATCTGTATGACAGCAAGCAGGTAATGAGAGCGGGACTGGAAGATCATTTTATGGCAAAACTTTCCGGGCTGCCTATGGGATGCGACTGCTGTTATACCAACCATATGCTGGCAGATCAGAATGATTTAGAAGCGCTGACACTGCTTCTGGCATCAGCAGGGTGTAATTATGTCATCGGCGTTCCCGCCAGTGATGACGTTATGTTGAATTACCAGAGCAATGCATATCAGGATGCGGCGGCAGTAAGAGAGATTCTTGGATTAAAGCCTATCCGTGAATATGAAATCTGGCTGGAAAAAATGGGAATTATGGAAAACGGCAGGCTTACAGACCGGGCCGGTGATCCTACGATTTTTACCGGAAAAGGAGGCAGATACTAAATGATTGATGAGAAAATGATAGAACGGATTACCGCAGAAGTAATCCGGCAGATGACAGCGCATCAGACAGTATCCGAATCCACTGAAAAATCATATGGGATGAAAGCACAAAACGGTGTACTGCCGGATCTGACAACAAAAGAGATGAAAGATCAGATTACACTGGACCGCATGGAAAATCCGGAGATGATGCGTCAGATGAAAGAGAAGACACCGGCGAGAATCGGGATTGGAAATGCGGGAGCCAGATTAAAAACACAGACTTATCTGACACTTCGTGCAGATCATGCGGGAGCCAGAGATGCAGTATTTCGGGATGTAAATCCGGAACTGGTTCAGGAGATGGGGCTTTTTTCCATAGAGTCCATGTGTACCAGCAGAAACGAGCATCTTACCCGGCCGGATCTGGGAAGAAAGTTAAGTGACGATACAAAGAAAGAATTAAAATCCAAATGCCAGTTAAACCCAACGGTGCAGATTTACGTATCAGACGGGTTAAGCAGTCAGGCAGTAGAGGCAAATATCGCTGATATTCTGCCATCGCTGATGGATGGTCTTCAGGGACTTGGCATTGGAACAGGAACTCCGTTTTATATGAGATACGGACGGGTTCCGGCTATGGATGTGGTATCTGAAACGCTGGGAGCAGAAGTAACCTGCGTACTTATTGGTGAACGTCCGGGTCTTGCCACTGCAAACAGTATGAGTGCTTATATTGCTTATAAAGCTACTGTAGGAATGCCGGAGTCAAGACGAACCGTTGTATCAAATATTCACAGCGGAGGAATTCCGGCGGCAGAGGCGGGAGCTCATATTGCACAGGTGATTAAAACCATGCTGGAACGAAAACAGAGCGGTGTAGATTTGCAGCTTTAGGAGGAAACTTATGAAAGGTGATCAGATTAAATCAGGTATTTTAAGTGTCCGTTATATTCCCAATGCAGATCCGTTTCTGTTAAAGAGTTTAAAGACATTAAAAGGGCACAACAGCCTTGGAATTATAACAACAGACAGTGATGACGTTGCTTATTCCGCGCTGGATGAGGCCACAAAAAAAGCGGATGTACGTGTTGTATATGCAAAATCTATGTATGCAGGCGCTTCAAATGCCTCTACAAAACTGGCGGGAGAATTTATCGGAATTCTTGCCGGACCCAATCCGGAAGAAGTAAGGAGCGGCATGGAGGCGGCAATTTCCTTTATTGAAAATGATGCGCATTTTTACAGTGCAAATGAAGATGATTCTATTATTTATTATGCACAGTGCATTTCCAGAACAGGAAGTTACCTCTCAAAACAGGCGAAAATACCGGCGGGAGAGGCGATTGCATATCTGGTAGCGCCTCCGGTGGAAGCCATGGTGGGTATCGATGAAGCGTTAAAAGCTGCAGATGTGGAATTAAAAGTATTCTACGGTCCGCCTACGGAAACAAACTTTGCAGGTGCTTTATTGACCGGAGATCAGGCGGCATGTCAGGCAGCCTGCGATGCGTTCGCAGAAAAAGTCTGCCAGGTGGCAGAATGTCCAATAGAAGGCTAGGAGGGGAAAACATTGGCATTAGATAAAGATTTGAAGTCTATTCAGGAAGTTAGAGATTTAATGAAGCAGGCAAAAGCAGCGCAGAAGGAGCTGCAAAGCTGGAACCAGGAGCAGATTGACAGACTGGTGGAAAAAATTGCCCAGGCGTGTATCGCCCAGGCAGAGCCTCTTGCAAAGATGGCTGTAGAGGAAACAGGTTTTGGCATCTGGCAGGATAAAGTAATCAAAAACCTGCTGGGAAGCCAGATCACATATGATTATATCAAAGATATGAAAACGGTAGGAATCATTTCAGAATGCAGAGAAAAAGGTCTGATGGAAATCGCTGTTCCGGTGGGGATTGTGGCAGCATTGATTCCTTCTACCAATCCTACATCTACAACAATGTATAAAACATTGATTTCTGTAAAAGCCGGAAATGCAGTTATCATCAGTCCTCATCCAAATGCAAAGAAGAGTATTCTGGAAACTGTCAGAATCATTCAGACAGCTGCAAAAGAGGCGGGAGCTCCAAACGGACTGATTCAGTGCATCGAGACAACAACCATGCAGGCTACAGACACGTTAATGAAGCATCCGGATACCGGAATCATTCTTGCAACCGGCGGTTCTGCAATGGTGAAAGCAGCTTACAGTTCCGGTAATCCGGCGCTGGGCGTAGGACCAGGAAACGGACCATCCTTTATTGAACGTTCTGCAGATATCAAAAAAGCTGTAAAGCACATTATGGACAGCAAAACATTTGATAACGGAACCATCTGTGCCTCCGAGCAGTCAATTGTAACAGAATCAGTGATTGAAGCTCAGGTAATTGAAGAAGTAAAACGTCAGGGCGGTTACTTCCTGGATGAAGAGCAGTCCAAAAAACTGGAAAAAATGATTATGAGAGCAAACAATACGATGAATCCTGCAATTGTAGGAAAGAGCGTACAGAGAATTGCTCAGATGGCCGGCATTACAGTACCGGAAGGAACCAGAGTTCTGGTATCCAGACAGACGGAAGTAGGACCGACTCATCCGTATTCCAGAGAGAAACTTTGTCCGATTCTTGCATTTTTCGTAGAAGATACATGGGAATCTGCATGTGACAAATGTATTGCGATTCTGGAAAACGAAGGCGCAGGACATACAATGACAATTCATTCAGAAAATGATGCGGTAATTCGTGAGTTTGCATTAAAGAAACCGGTATCCAGACTTCTGGTAAATACACCCGGATCTCTGGGCGGTGTAGGTGCATCTACAAATCTTGCACCGGCGCTGACACTGGGCTGTGGTTCCGTAGGCGGAAGTGCAACTTCTGACAATGTAAGCCCTCTGAATCTGATTAACATCAGAAGAGTAGCATATGGAAGACGTGAGTTAGAAGATTTAAGAACTCAGTCAGGCCAGGCAGCACCGGCAGCATGTGCCGGAAACAGCGGATGTAATTCATTTACAAATGCAGATATTGAAAGACTGACAAGAGAAGTACTGGCAAACATTTTAAATAAATAAACGGAGGTATGACAGATGAGTAATATGCAGGCATTAGGAATGGTTGAAACAAGAGGACTGGTTGGATCTGTAGAAGCAGCAGATGCAATGGTAAAAGCAGCAAACGTAACATTAATCGGAAAAGTACATGTAGGCGGAGGTCTTGTAACAGTTATGGTCCGCGGCGACGTAGGAGCTGTAAAAGCAGCAACAGATGCAGGAGCAGCAGCTGCAGAGCGTGTCGGAGAATTAAAATCCGTACATGTAATCCCACGTCCCCATGCAGAGGTAGAGACAATTTTACCACACATGAACGAGGCATAAAAAATACAGACTAAAAGCAGGAGGAGACAAAAAATGGCAAATACATTTCAGGCATTGGGAATGATCGAAACAAGAGGACTGATCGGATCTATTGAAGCAGCAGATGCAATGGTAAAAGCAGCAAACGTAACATTAATCGGAAAAGAGCATGTAGGCGGAGGTCTTGTAACAGTTATGGTCCGCGGCGATGTAGGAGCTGTAAAAGCAGCAACAGACGCAGGAGCAGCTGCAGCAGCAAATGTTGGAGAACTGATTTCCGTACATGTAATTCCACGTCCTCACGGAGAAGTAGAAGTTATTCTGCCGGAAGCACAGTCAAAATAAGACCTGGAAAAGACAGGCTGAAAGGACGTAGGGCATGCGTGTGATTCAGGAAGATACCGTCAGGCAGATGTACTTAAAACAAGGTATCAGAGAAATTCATGTAGATAAAAACACACTTGTCACGCAGCAGGCGAAAGATTATATCCGTGAGAAACGGCTGAAACTGGTGGAGGATGAAACAGATGAAAATCTGCCAAAGGAAAATACAGATATTCATCCTCCCCGCCAGACGGGAGCAGCGAAATATGTCACAGAAGACGGAAACGTTCTGTTTGAAAAACCGGAGTATATGACACATATACACGGCAATACCCTGGTGATGAAGAATCATCCGGTGATTGCGCTCAGAGGCAGGCTGGATTCTCTGGAAGCTGAGATTATACAGGTACAGTATCTGGCGGCAAAGGCAGGTAAGAAACAGATTGTTCAGGAACTGGATGAAATTCTTTCCTACTGCCGTACCATGCTGGCCTGTGAAGTGACGGGAAAACCGCTGCCTCAGGTGACCCTGCTGGGGTTTGATGAGCAGCAGCAGAGAGATGTTTCTCATCATCCCCAGAAGCACTTCGGAATGGGACATCTGCTGCCTGATTATCAGATGAATGAATGGTGTATTCAGTTTAATCTGCTGCGCACCCGGTCAAGAGAGGTGGAACTTGGCGCTATAGCGGCTTTTGTTTCTCAGGACGGAAAGGCAGAGCGCACAGATATTCTGCAGGGAATGAATCGGTTAAGCAGCGTGTTTTATATTATGATGTGCCGGGCGGCGGCAAAAATTTATGATAAAACAGGGGAATAAAAAGAATGAATGAAGCAGCTATCAAACAGATTGTTGCAAGTGTAATTGCAAATATAAATACCGGGGAATTGAAAACGGCTGACACAGTACCTGTAGAAGTGTCGGCAAGACATGTGCATTTAAGTCAGGCAGATGTGGAACGCCTGTTTGGACCGGGACATACCCTTACAAGCAAACGGGCGCTCTCCCAGCCGGGACAGTTTCTGGCTGAAGAAAGAGTGTCAATTGTAACTGCAAAAGGAGAATTCCGGAATGTGGCGGTGCTTGGTCCGGCCAGAGCGGCAACACAGGTAGAGCTTTCTATGACAGATGCAAAGGCTCTGGGTGTTTCGGCACCTATCAGACAGTCCGGTGATGTAAAGGGGAGTCCGGATATCTGCATCTTCTCTAAAAATGCCATGATTCAGGCGAAGGAAGCGGTAATTGTAGCTCAGAATCATATACATATGACGCCTCAGGATGCGGCAGTTTACGGGGTTTTTGATGGCCAGCGGGTGAGAGTAAGAATGAATACGTCGCGCCCTCTGGAATTTGATGATGTAGTAATCCGGGTAAACGACAGCTTCCAGCTGGCTATGCATATTGATTTTGACGAGGCAAATGCCTGTGCATTTGAGAAAAATAATACAGGTACACTGAAAGCATAAGGAGGTGTACGGATATGCAGGTGACACCCGAATTAATAGAAATGATTACAAAGCAGGTTATGGGATGCCTGAAAACAGAAGAAAAAGGCAGAGATGCCTGTGCAAAATTGTTTGTTGCAGGAGAAAAAAATACAGCCGATTGTCTGACGGGACAATTTGTAATTGAGACAGCCAAAGACCGGCAGGGCTGCGTGAATGCGGCTGAATATGAAGCATTTGTCATCACATCTATGGATACACAGCTGCTGGCAGATCTGGCTCTCGGAACCTGCCGTTTGGAAGATTCAAAGATTTTGTCCGATGCATTATTACTTGGAAAAAATGTATATGCGGCTGAAGAAGGCATAACGTTTATGAAATACAGACACACTGCCAATGCCCGTTATTACCAGCTTTTTGTTGAATATTTAAAAAAGCTGGAAAGCTATGGCATTGCAGTAATGCCTTTTGAGAAAATCTCCCGTTCTCTCTCTGTAAAAGAGAATGACCGGGAAGAAAGTATAAAAAAACAGGAACCTGCACAGAAAAAAGAAGTATCTTTGTTCTCTGCAGATATGGCAAGAAGCTTTGCCAGAAAGGGAGAAACAACTCTTAAGGTTTTTAAGGGTACTCTGATTACTCCTCTGGCAAAAGATATTCTGAGAGAGAAAAAGATCAAAATCGTGTATGAAACATAATCCAGAGGAGGAATTGCTATGCTGATATGTGAAGTAACCGGTCACGTCTGGGCAACCAAAAAAGAGAATACATTATCCGGTATGAAATTAATGGTGGTGCGTGAACTGGCACAGGATGATAAGGAAACGAACCATACATTTGTGGCGGCAGATATTGTTGGTGCTGGAATTGGAGAACGGGTGCTGGTAGTAAACGGCAGTACAGCAAGAAAGGCTTTTGGAGACAGAGAACCTGCTGTGGACGCCACCATTGTGGGAATTATTGACAGCGTACAGATGTGAGGTGGAGAAAGATGGAGTTGGATTTACTGGAAATCATAAAACAGGCAGGAATCACAGGCTGCGGCGGAGCCGGATTCCCCACACATGTAAAAATGAACTGTCAGGTTGAGTACCTGATTATAAACGGGGCGGAATGCGAACCGCTGCTGCGCACTGACCGCTGGCTGATGCGCCATAAAGCGAAAGAGCTGGTTAAGGCTGTGGAAGCAATTGGAACTATGGTCTGCGCTTCCCATCTGAACATTGCGCTGAAAGAAAACTACAAGGATGAAATAAGCTGTCTGCAGCAGGCAATTAAAGAGGAAAACAGCAGAGTTTCCCTGCACCTTCTGCCCAATTTTTATCCGGCAGGTGACGAACAGGCCATTGTGCTGGAGGTGACAGACAGGACGGTACCGCCGGCGGGTATTCCGCTGGATGTAGGGGCGGTTGTGTCAAATGTGGCAACTGTGTACGCCATATATGAGGCGATGCAGGGAATGATGTTTACGCATAAATATCTGACGGTAACCGGGGAAGTAAAGGAACCGGTCATTGTACATACGCCTATAGGTACATCTTTTGAAGAATGTATCCGGGCGGCAGGAGGCAGTCTTCTGAGTGATTACTATGTGATCTCAGGGGGACCTCTGATGGGAAAAGTTTACAGCAAAGAAGAAGCATTAAAACAGGCAGTAACAAAAACAACTTCAGGTATTGTTGTAATACCGGCGGATGTACCATTGGTAACCCTTAGAAACACACCGATGAACACAATTCTGCGAAGAGCTAAATCGGTATGTATTCAGTGCTCCAGATGTACAGATCTGTGTCCGAGATATTTGTCCGGCCATCCGTTAAAACCGCATAAAATCATGCGGAAGCTGGCTTATGCACAGTCTGTAGATGAAATTCTGAATGATTTTGACGTCCGTCAGGCTCAGATCTGCAGCGAATGCGGAGTGTGTGAGACCTTTGCCTGTCCGATGGGACTGTTCCCACGTCAGGTAAATGCCTATGTGAAACAGGCGCTGGCAAAGGAAAAGATCCGTTATGAGAGATGTGAGGATACCTATTCTCAGCGGGAGGCGCGGGCATACCGGAAAGTATCTTCTAAAAGGATAGCGACACGTCTGGGAGTAGATAAGTATTATGATTACCAGATTGACAGACTTGTAGAACTTTCTCCGGACACTGTAGTAATTCCATTAAAACAGCATATCGGTGCGCCATCCAGTGCAGCGGTCAAAGTAAATGATACCGTACAGGCAGGAAGTCTGGTGGGCAGGGCAGCTGAAAATGCGCTGGGAGCTAATATTTACTGCGGTATTTCAGGAGTAGTTACAAAAGCAGATACATCTGTGACAGTTAAGAAAGCATAAGGGGTGGAAAAATGGAGACAATCGGATTTTTAGAATTAAACAGTATTGCAAAAGGAATCGAAGCAGCGGATGCAATGCTAAAAGCGGCGGAAGTTTCTCTGATCAGCGCCAAAGCAAGCTGTCCGGGAAAATATCATGTTCTTGTTTCCGGGGAAGTAGCTGCAGTACAGTCTTCCGTAGATGCAGGAGTTCAGATTGCAGATGGCTGTGTGGTAGACAGCCTGGTGATTCCCCGTGTTCATCCCCAGGTAATTGAAGCTGTGAATATGTCTACATTACCGGAACAGATGAACGCAGTGGGGATTGTAGAATATTTTAGTGTTACAGCATCTATTCTGGGAGCGGATGCCGCAGCGAAAGCAGCGGAGGTAACGCTGCTGGAAGTACGGCTTGGAACCGGAATCGGAGGCAAATCATTTGTAACATTAACAGGAGATGTGGCAGCGGTAGAAGCCGGAGTGGACGCAGCGGCGGCTCAGGCAGAAGAATCCGGAATGCTGGTCAGCCGGGTTGTGATTCCAAGTCCGGATGTGGAGCTGTTTAAGAGTCTGTATTAAAACCTGATTAAAATTTGCAGCATAAGAACAGAAATGAGGAAATAAAGGTATGGAAGAAAAGCAGAGGATCATACAGGAGTTTGTCCCTGGTAAACAGGTGACACTGGCTCATGTCATAGCAAATCCGGAAGAGGATTTATATAAGAAACTGGGTATCCCCTCAGACCACCGGGGAGCAATCGGTATTCTGACCATTACCCCCAGTGAGGCGGCTATTATCGCTGCGGATGTAGCCACCAAAGCAGCGGGAGTGTCTATCGCATTTGTGGACCGCTTCAGCGGTTCTGTAGTGGTGAACGGAGATGTGGAAAGTGTTGAGGCTGCATTATCAGCTGTACTTGAAACTCTTGGAAGTATTCTGGCCTTTTCTTCTACCGAAATTACAAAAACCTGATGAGGCTTAAATTATGAAGAAAATAATGCTAGTAGGAAGAAGCGGAGCCGGAAAAACAAGTTTTTGTCAGGCTATCAATGACTGGGCTATCGAGTATAAAAAAACCCAGGCAATTGAAATTGTAAACAATGCCATTGATACGCCGGGAGAATATGTTGAGAACCGGGCGCTGTATAAAGCGCTGATCGTCAGCAGCGTGGATGCGGATCTGATTGTACTTCTGCAGGACTGCACCAATGAACAGAGTATTTTTGCGCCGGCTTTCGCAAGTATGTTTGGGAAAACAACCATCGGTCTTGTAACGAAAACAGATCTGGCAGAAGATGAAAAACAGATTTCTGGTGCAAGAGAACTGCTGGAAATGGCAGGATGTGAAAAAATATTTGAGATCAGTAATACACAGAGAACGGGTATTGAGGAAGTCAAAGAATATCTGGATATGCAGTAACGGAGGCAGCAAATGGAACAGTTTATAATGAAAACAAAAGTATATATGGGTAAATCCGCCCTTGAACATTTAAAGGATTTTCAGATACGGCGGGCATTTATCATTTGTGACCCGTTTATGGCAGAATCCGGTATGGTGAAAAGGATTACGGACTGCCTTGACAGACAGCAGGCAGTATATGAGATTTTTTCTGAAGTTGTTCCTGATCCGGATATCCATGTGGTGACAAAAGGAATTGGACATATGACAGCCTTTGCCCCGGATACGTTAATTGCCCTGGGAGGGGGATCTGCCATTGATACCGCAAAAGCAGTCCGCTATATTTACGAACAGGGAACCAGTGAGAAAAAGAAATGTCTTATTGCCATTCCAACAACAAGCGGAACCGGCAGTGAGGTTACATCATTTTCAGTGATCACAGACAGAGAAAAAAATGTGAAATATCCGCTGCGGGATGATGCAATGGTACCGGATGTGGCACTGCTTGACCCTGAGCTGGTAGTCAGCGTCCCGGCAGCAGTTACAGCAGATACAGGAATGGATGTGCTGACACATGCTCTGGAAGCCTGTGCCTCAGAGAAAGCCTGCGATTTTGGCGATGCATTTGCAGAAAAAGCGGTGAAACTGATTTTTGATTATCTGGAAACTGCAGTGAAAAATGGAGAAAACCAGGATGCGAGAGAACGGGTGCACAATGCATCCTGCATGGCGGGCGTTGCATTCAACAGCACTTCACTTGGACTGTGTCATGGAATGGCACATGCCCTGGGGGCAAAATTTCATATTTCACACGGAAGAAGCAACGCCATGCTGCTTTCCCATATTATCGCTTATAATGCGGAAACGGCGGCGGAACGGTATACAAAGGCAGCGTCAGTTCTGGGGATTTCAAGTCCAACCGGAAAAACAGCTGCATTAAATCTTTCCAGAAAAGTAAAACAGCTGAGGGATAAGATTGGTATTCCGGAAAAAGTTACTTCTCTTGGTATTTCAAGAAAGGAATTTCTGGATGCGGTACCTGAAATGGCAGAAACTGCACTGAAGGATCCATGTACGGAAACAAACCCGAGAAAGCCGGTTCTGGCGGAGATTGAACAGATTTTTGCAAAACTGGTATAACAGATAAAAGAGGTACATAATATGGAAATGGATCACACTACATTCGACTGGACGCTGAATTATGATGAAATTGATTATATAATAGAAGGAACGCTGTCAATTATTAAAAACGGAAAGAAAGTGACGGCGGGACCAGGAGAAATTATACTGATTCCTCATGGTTCTTCCATACAGTTTCAGGTGGAGGAACATGCTAGATTTCTGTATATTACATATCCGGCTGACTGGGCAAATACAACTGAATAGAAATACGAAAGGAAGTATCCCTATAGTCAGGCACAAAAATGTGTTTTATGGGGATACTTTTTATGTCAGTGAATACTTTCTTTTTTGGTGAGAATATTGTATAGTCGATTAAGGAAAGAAATTTTGTAATTGAGAAGTAATCAGCAGTTGATACATACAGGTTAACTGAGGATACTATGAAAGGAAATAAAAATGATTATAATTGATTCTCATATGCATTCTTCTTTTTCTTCAGACAGTCAGGCGGATCCGGAAGAGATGATTAAGCAGGCAATTCATAAGCGTTTCCGCTATATCTGCTTTACGGATCATCTGGAGTATGACTATCCGGGGGGCCAGTTTCACTTGGATGTGGATCAGTATTTTAAAACACTGGGCCGGCTGAAAGAAAAATATGCTTCTGAAATCATATTGAATATCGGAGTGGAGCTTGGTCTGCAGCCCCATCTTAAGGCGCGGTTTGAGCAGCTGCTGTCTAAGTATTCTTTTGATTTTATTATTGGGTCTACACATATTGTTAACCGGATAGATCCTTATTACCCGGACTTCTTCTTGAATCGGACGGAAAAGGACGCATATGAGGAATATTTTGAATGTGTATATCAGAATGTACAGGCGTTTTCTGACTGTGATGTGCTTGGACATCTTGACTATGTGGTGCGGTACGGTCCAAACCGGAATCGTTTTTATACTTATGCAAAGCACAAAGACATTATAGATGAAATATTAAAGTATCTGATTGATCATGGAATCGGACTGGAGATTAACACCAGCGGATTCCGGTATGGCCTTGGGCACCCGTCCCCCCATGAAGACGTGCTGGAACGTTATCATGAGCTGGGGGGAGAAATTATAACCATCGGATCAGATGCCCACAGTCCGGAATATTTTTCTTATGAATTTACAAAAGCACAGAATATCCTGAAATCCTGCGGTTTTTCTTATTATACTTATTTTAAAGAGCGCAGGCCTGAATTTGTAAAGCTTTGATCCGGCAGCTCAACATATCTTTGTCAGTCTGTACAGAACAGATAGGTCAAAGGGGAAGGAATACCGGCGACCGTTTTGCGAAATAACAGTATTCCTTAAATCCGCAGTCCTGCAGAAGTTTGCCGGCTCTGTGAAAATTCCGGGCAATTTCTTCCGGTGAATGTGCATCAGAACCGGCGGTGATGATACGGCCGCCCAGCTCATAATATCGTTTCAGTATTTCCCGATGAGGATTTTCCTGTCTGCAGGCGGAAGAAAACCCGCCTGTATTTATTTCCAGGCCTTTTTCCATAGAAATTAGTTTTTTCAGGATATCGTCAATGAGTTTTTGGCAGGAAGGATAAGTATATGCCGGTACCGGCGGATTTCCATACCTTGTGACGTAATCCAGATGTCCATAGACGTCAAAGTCGCTGAAGCAGGATAGGTTTTCCAGGATGGAAGAGAAATATTTTATATATGCTTCCTCCTGGCTGATTCCGGAAAAGTATTCGCAGTAGTATGGGTCCATCCCCTGGGCAGTATGCGAGGAGGCAATGACAAAATCAAACGTATTGGAAGCAGTAATCTGACTGTGTATTTGGGCCAGATGAGGCTGCAGACCGATTTCGATACCGAATCCGATTGTAATCTGACTTTTATATTTTTGTTTCAGCCGGGGCAGACACTCTGCATATTCATCAAGAGAGAGTAAAAACAGCTCCGGCTCCTTTGGATAATCATAGTCCAGATGATCGGTAATACAGATACCGGAAAGACCAAGCTTTAGTGCCTGATGAATCATAAGCTCCGGGGCAGCGTCGCTGTCTCCGGAAAAGTTCGTGTGCATATGCGTGTCCCACAGCATAAAGGTTACCTCCTGTTTTCGTAAAAATGTTCTGAAATAACGAAGTATTTTTTCTGATACAAGTATAATATTTGGATATATTTCACATATTATCATAAGTGACACTGACGGATTTGTCAAAAACTGGATGAAGGCTATTTTTTTGATTGTAAAAAATGATTGAAAATATAGGCAGAAAAGAACATATAGTGAAAAAATTAACAAAGTTAAAAGTAACGATTAAAATCTATTGAATTTATAGTTTAAATTCGTTACAATAGTTTCAGATGGGTAATCACTCCAAAAGATTTTAAAAGTGACTGCTCAGACAAATAAAACATTCAAAATTCTAATTCTAGGAGGAATGAAACATGGCAGTAAAAGTAGCAATTAATGGTTTTGGACGTATCGGTCGTCTTGCATTCAGACAGATGTTTGGAGCAGAAGGTTATGAAATCGTGGCAATCAATGATCTGACAAGCCCGAAGATGCTTGCTCATTTATTAAAATACGATTCTTCACAGGGTAAATATGAGAAAGCAGACACAGTAACTGCCGGTGAAGATTCTATCACAGTTGATGGAAAAGAAATTAAAATTTATGCAGAACCAGACGCAAACAACTGCCCATGGGGAGCATTAGACGTAGATGTTGTACTAGAGTGCTCCGGATTTTATACATCAAAAGCAAAAGCTCAGGCTCATATCAATGCAGGTGCTAAAAAGGTTGTTATCTCAGCGCCGGCAGGAAATGATCTTCCAACGGTTGTTTTCAACGTTAATCATGAAACACTGAAAGCTGACGACACAATTATCTCAGCAGCTTCTTGTACCACTAACTGCCTTGCACCAATGACAAAAGCTTTAAATGATCTTGCACCAATCAAATCCGGTATTATGTGTACCATCCACGCTTACACAGGCGATCAGATGACACTTGATGGACCACAGAGAAAAGGTGATTTAAGAAGATCCCGTGCAGCAGCTGTAAATATTGTTCCAAACAGCACCGGTGCAGCAAAAGCAATCGGACTTGTTATTCCTGAATTATCAGGTAAATTAATCGGTGCAGCTCAGCGTGTTCCTACACCAACAGGTTCTACAACTATTTTAAATGCTGTTGTAGAAGGAAACGTAACAGTTGATGATATCAATGCAGCAATGAAAGCAGCTTCCGATGAATCTTTCGGATACAATACAGATGAAATCGTATCTTCCGATATTGTAGGTATGAGATATGGTTCCTTATTCGATGCAACACAGACAATGGTGCTTCCATTAGACAACGGAACTACACAGGTTCAGGTTGTTTCCTGGTATGACAATGAAAACAGTTATACAAGCCAGATGGTTCGTACAATTAAATACTTTGCTGAGTTAGCATAATCTGTTTTAATAACCATAAAAGGACAATATGGTAGACAAGCTTGAGGTCCGGCCTAAAGAGGGCCGGGCCTCTTTTTTATACAACAGGAAATGTTGTTTCTAGCTGTATAAAACGCTATGTGAGGAGGCACACTGGCACAAAGATGAAACTTGTCGTAAACCACCGCCCTCGGCGCGGGAATGTGCCGAGACACATTCTTTTTTAGGAGGAATTTCATGTTAAATAAAAAATCAATTGACGATATTAATGTAAAGGGATTAAAAGTGCTTTGCAGATGTGATTTTAACGTACCTTTAAAGGAGGGAAAGATCACAGACGAAAACCGTCTTGTTGCAGCTCTTCCCACAATTAAAAAACTCATGGCTGACGGAGGAAAAGTAATTCTTTGTTCCCATCTTGGAAAGCCAAAGGGAGAGCCAAAGCCGGAATTGTCATTGGCGCCGGTGGCAGTACGCCTTTCAGAGCTTCTGGGACAGGAAGTAAAGTTTGCGGCAGATCCGGAAGTCGTAGGTGCAAATGCAAAAGCAGCAGTGGATGCAATGAAAGACGGAGACGTTGTTTTGCTTGAAAATACACGTTACCGTGCAGAGGAAACTAAAAACGGAGAAGCATTCAGTAAAGATCTGGCGTCTCTTTGCGATGTATTTGTAAACGATGCCTTCGGTACCGCACACCGGGCACACTGCTCCAATGTCGGGGTGGCACAGCTTGTGGATACAGCAGTGGTAGGCTACCTGATGCAGAAAGAAATTGATTTCCTGGGCAATGCAGTTAATAATCCTCAGAGGCCATTTGTTGCAATCCTGGGCGGCGCAAAAGTAGCTGACAAATTAAACGTAATTTCAAACCTTCTGGAGAAATGCGATACGCTGATTATCGGCGGCGGCATGGCTTATACCTTCTTAAAAGCAAAGGGCTATGAGACGGGAGCATCTTTGGTAGACGATACAAAAATCGACTATTGTAAAGAAATGATGGAGAAGGCAGAGAAGCTTGGAAAGAAACTGCTTCTGCCGGAAGACACAGCCATTGCGGCAGTATTCCCTGATCCAATTGACGCAGGAATTGATGTATCTTATGTAGCAGCTGATAAAATTCCTTCCGATAAAATGGGTCTGGATATCGGACCGGTTACTTCAAAGCTTTACGCAGATGCAGTAGCCAGTGCAAAAACTGTTGTATGGAACGGACCTATGGGCGTATTTGAAAATCCGGTTCTGGCAAAAGGAACCATTGCAGTAGCAAAAGCTCTGGCGGAAACAGATGCAACAACCATTATCGGCGGCGGTGATTCTGCGGCAGCAGTAAACCAGCTGGGATTTGGCGATAAAATGACGCATATATCAACCGGCGGCGGCGCTTCCCTGGAATTTTTAGAAGGAAAAGATCTGCCGGGAGTTGTGGCAGCAAACGATAAATAATAAATAGAGATAAAATATAGGACAAAATTTAAAGACAAAATATAGAGACAAAAAGTCTGTGAGAGAAAGAAAATTCGGGAGGAATATTAGCATGGCCAGAAGAAAAATTGTAGCGGGAAACTGGAAAATGAACAAAACACCCAGCGAGGCAGTTGCCCTTGTAAATGAATTGAAGCCATTAGTAGCAAATGAAGAAGTAGATGTAGTATTCTGTGTACCGGCAATTGACATTATCCCTGCTATGCAGGCTGCAGAAGGCAGCAATATCTGTATTGGGGCTGAAAATATGTACTATGAAGAAAAAGGTGCTTACACAGGTGAAATTGCACCTGCAATGTTAGTAGATGCCGGCGTAAAATATGTAATTATCGGACATTCTGAGAGAAGAGAATATTTTGCGGAAACAGATGAGACGGTAAATGCAAAAGTATTAAAAGCATTTGAGCATAGTTTAACACCTATTATCTGCTGCGGTGAATCTCTGACACAGAGAGAGCAGGGAATTACTATCGACTGGATCCGCCAGCAGATTAAAATTGCATTTTTAAATGTAACAGCAGATCAGGCAAAAACAGCTGTGGTAGCTTATGAACCAATCTGGGCAATCGGCACCGGAAAGACAGCAACTACTCAGCAGGCGCAGGAAGTATGCGCAGCTATCCGTGCGTGCATCAGAGAAATTTACGATGATGCAACTGCAGAAGCAATCCGTATTCAGTACGGCGGATCTGTTAATGCAAAAACAGCTCCGGAATTATTCGCACAGCCAGATATTGACGGTGGTCTGGTTGGTGGAGCTTCTTTAAAAGCTGAATTCGGAGATATTGTAAACTATAACAAATAAGAATTAGAATAAGAATGTAAAACCAAAGCTCGAAAATAATTTATTTTCGGGCTTGGTGGTTTCTATGAGGAAATAGTATGAGTAAAAAACCTACAGTTTTAATGATTTTAGACGGCTTTGGCTTAAATGACAAACATCAGGCCAACGCAGTTTTTGAAGGGAAGACACCTGTCATCGACGGATTGATGAAAGATTATCCTTTTGTAAAAGGATATGCCAGCGGTCTGGCAGTAGGTCTTCCGGAGGGACAGATGGGAAACTCTGAAGTAGGCCATCTGAACATGGGAGCAGGCCGTATCGTTTACCAGGAGCTCACAAGAATTACCAAAGAAATTCAAGATGGTGACTTCTTTAAAAACGAGGCGCTGTTGAAAGGCATCGCCAATGTAAAGAAAAACAATTCTGCCCTTCATTTGTACGGCCTTTTGTCAGACGGAGGCGTGCACAGTCATAACACCCATCTGTACGGTCTTTTGGAACTTGCCAAAAGAGAAGGAATAAAAAAGGTATATGTTCACTGCTTTATGGACGGCAGAGATACTGCGCCCACATCCGGGAAAGGATTTATTGAAGAGCTGCAGCAGAAGATGAAGGAGATAGGTGTAGGAAAAATCGCTTCTGTTATGGGCCGTTATTATGTAATGGACCGGGATAACCGCTGGGAACGTGTGGAAAAAGCGTATCGTGCCCTGACCCTTGGAGAAGGAAACAAAGCTTTGGAGCCCTTAGAAGCCATACAGGCTTCTTATGATGCTGATGTAACAGATGAATTTGTAGTACCTGTAGTAATTCAGGAAAATGAAAAACCGGTTGCCGTTGTTCAGGATAAAGATACGGTGATCTTTTACAACTTCCGTCCCGACCGCGCCCGGGAAATTACCCGCGCTTTCTGTGCAGATGAATTTGATGGATTTGACCGGGGAGTCAGAAAAGATGTAACCTATATCTGCTTTACAGAATATGATGTGACCATTCCAAATAAAGAAGTTGCCTTCCATAAAGTAGAGTTAAAAAATACATTTGGAGAATACCTGGCAGCCCACGGAAAAACTCAGGCCCGGATTGCGGAAACAGAAAAATATGCCCATGTTACCTTTTTCTTTAACGGCGGTGTAGAAGAGCCAAATAAGGGCGAAGTCAGAATTCTGGTAAACTCCCCGAAGGTAGCTACCTATGACCTAAAGCCGGAAATGAGCGCCTATGAAGTCTGCGATAAACTAGTGGAGGCCATTAAATCCCAAAAGTATGATGTAATTATTATCAACTTTGCAAATCCGGATATGGTGGGACATACAGGCGTGGAATCAGCCGCAATCGCAGCGGTAGAAGCCGTTGACAGCTGTGTGGGAAGAGCAGTGGAAGCTTTAAAAGAAGTAGAGGGCCAGATGTTTTTGTGTGCCGATCATGGAAATGCAGAGCAGCTGGTGGACTATAACACCGGAGAGCCTTTTACAGCACACACAACCAACCCGGTTCCCTTTATTCTGATTAACTATGATCCTGCCTATACTTTGAAAGAAAACGGATGTCTGGCTGATATTGTTCCGACTTTAATAGAAATGATGGGCATGGAGCAGCCCGAAGAAATGACCGGGCATTCCTTATTAATAAGAAGGTAATGGGTCAAAGAAGTCTGTTGTTCTTAGGAATCGGTTTTCAGTTTTATCACAACACGGTATTTCTTATAGCGTAAAAAAATGAAAATTCCCTGTAAAGGAACCTGGTTTTGGGTTTCTTTACAGGGAATTTTTATCATCTGTCAGCTGCTGCAGGGATTTCATAAGATCAATCAGTGCTTCTCTGGTCTCGGGAGAGGCATTGTGAAACATATCTATCACAAACTTTGGAACATACTGTACATTCCGGTCATCCTTCCAGCCAATTAAATAGTCCATACTTACATCAAAGATGCCGCACAGCATAATCAGCTTTTCCATGGAAAGGCTGGATTTTCCGCGTTCCACAGCACTGCAGTGTTTAATGGATATATCAAGGGCTTCAGACAGCTGCTCCTGAGTCAGCTTTTTCTCCCGGCGCAGCAGAGCAATTCTTTTTCCAATCTGTAAATTTAGTGCATTTATCTTTGGCATATTCTGCATATGTTTCACCATCCGTTTTCTATAAATATTATATTTCAGTTTTCAAATCTAAAAAACCGTGTGAAAGGTGCAAAAAAACTGAACCCGAAAACAGGTAAAAATTAGATGAATAGTCTAATTTTGGAGACAAAAGGAGTTCATTCTTATACACTTATGAGGTTGATTAATCAACAAAAATGGTATAAAATCATACCTATAAGGTATAAAGTGTGACAACTGTGTGATTAATTCGACATGTGTAAGTTGTGAAAAAAGTGTTAAGAAGTTTGACGGATTATTCTAAGGGAAAATGGGTATGAAAGAGAAAGTCTTAATTATTACGACCATCAGTGGATTTCTTCACCAGTTTGAAATGAATAATGTGAAACTGCTGCAGAAAGCCGGATACGAAGTTCACTATGCATCGAACTTTCAGGTTCCGGTTTATACATATGATGAAACTGAATATGAATCCATGGGAATCGTTACGCATCATGTTCCTATTGAAAAGTCACCCAGGTCTCTGAAAGAGAATAAAGAGGCATTCAGGCAGCTGGTGCATATTCTAGAGGAAGAACAGATATCTCTGATTCACTGCCATACCCCTATGGGGGGAGTTTTGGGGCGTCTGTCCGGACAAAGAGCAGCTCATAATGTAAAAGTTATTTATACAGCTCATGGGTTTCATTTTTATAAAGGAGCATCGTGGAAGAACTGGCTTCTTTATTATCAGGCGGAAAGATGGCTTGCGCGCAAGACGGATATGATTATTACAATAAATCAGGAAGATTTTAATTATGCATCAGAATTTCGTTTGAAAACAAATGGCTGTGTATATAAGATTCCGGGAGTCGGACTGGATTTAAAGCGTTTTTTTCCAATTTCAGAGAAAAGATCTGTTCAGAGAGAAAAGCTTAAGATTGCTGAGAATTGTTTCTGCATTATAACGGCGGCTTCTCTGGATGTTGAAAAGAATCATGAAACGGTATTAAGGGCAATATCCCTGATACCAGATAAAAGGATTTGTTATCTGATCTGCGGGGATGGGCCTCAGAGAGAATATTTGGAAAAGCTTGTTCGGAAGCTTCATTTGGAAACACAGGTTTATTTTATGGGGTTTCAGGAACATATGGAGGAATTGCTTCATGCGTCAGACTGTTTTGTGTTTCCGTCTCTCAGAGAAGGTCTTGGAATGGCCGCTCTAGAAGCGATGGCCTGTGGGCTTCCGGTTATTGCGGCTGGAAATCGGGGAACAAGAGAGTATATGAAAAATGGGGAGAACGGTTTTCTTTGTGAGGGCGAAGATGCCGGTCAATTTGCCCGCGCCATTGAAACACTAAAAGCAGACCGGATGCTTTGCCAGAGGATGGGAGCTGTGGGGAGACAGACGGCAGAGCAGTTTGGTACGGCTAAAACAGAAGTAATCATGAGCCAGGTGTATCAGAGAATACAAGGGGAGATGAAAGGCTATGAATGGAACAGAAATCAGTATCATCATGGGAGTGTACAATCAAAGGGAATTTAATCAGCTGGAACAGGCTGTGGCTTCTATGTTAAAGCAGAGTTTCCGGAATTTTGAATATTTAATATATAATGACGGTTCGGACCGGGAGGTAACAGAGTATTTGCAAAAAATAGCTTCCCGTGATTCACGAATCCGTCTTTTTTGTGCAAAGAAAAACCGGGGGCTTGCGTACGCGTTGAACTTTTGCATTAAACATGCAAAAGGAAGGTATATTGCGCGTATGGATGCAGATGATATATCGCTGCCGGAGCGTTTACAGCGGCAGTATGATTTTCTGGAGGACCACGAGGAATATGGATTTGTGGGATGTAATGCACAGCTGCTCCGAGAAAGTGGAGCCCGGGGACTGCGTTTGATGCCTGAAAAACCAAAGGCAGAAAATTTTCTAGCCTTTTCTCCATATATTCACCCTTCTGTTATGTTTCGCAGAGAAGTTTTTAAAAAATACGGGTTGTATTCGGAAGCCAAAAGTAATCTGCGGTGTGAAGATTATGAATTATTTATGCGTTTCTTTCTGAAAGGTTGTATTGGATACAATATTCAGGAACCATTATTCCAGTATCGGGAAGATGAGAATGCCTTCAAAAAAAGAAAGTACAAGTATCGGGTGGATGAATTTCGTCTGCGCTGTACATATTTTAGAAAACTTGGGCTTTTTAATGTGAGAAGTGCATATTGGGTAATGAAGCCTCTGATTGCCGGTCTGGTTCCGGGAAAAATGCTATACGAATTAAAGAAGAGAGAAAACAGTCATGGAATATCAGTTGCAGATAAATAAAATGATTGAAGCATCAGCTAGAGAGGTATTTGCTCCGGTAATGTATGCTTTTGTCAGCTGGGTACTAAAGAAGGCTGAGCAGGAAAAAATAAAGAGACTTTATTTTCTGGCCAGAGATGGATATCAAATGTATCTTACGGCCAGAATTTTGTGTGCAGAGCAGGGGTACCCGGTGGAATGCAGATATTTGAAATGTTCCAGGTTTGCCCTGCGGGTCCCGGCATTTCATCTCCAGGGGAATAATTGTCTGGAGTTTATCTGTCAGGGAGGAATAGATGTTACTCTCAGAAAAGTACTGAAACGTACAGGAATGAATGAGCAGGAAGCGGCCGCTATGGCGGAAAGGCTTGGGAAGACAGAAGAATTTGATAAAGTTATGTCCTATCAGGAAGTTCAGCAGTTGAAAGGGTATTTTTGTAATTCCCCGAAACTCATGGAGTGGATTTTTGATAATTCAAAAAAAGCGTATCCAGATGCTGCGGGATATCTGCGCCAGGAGGGCTTGCTAGAGCCAATATCTTATGCGATAGTGGACAGCGGCTGGATTGGCACTTTACAGCAGACTTTGCAGCAGATATTAAAAAATGAAGGAAGAGCTGAGGTTCTTAGAGGTTTTTATTTTGGGTTGTATGAACTTCCTCAAAATGTTGAACCACAGATGTATGATGCATTTTACTTTTCTCCTTATGGAAAGATAAGAAGAAAGGTATACTTCAGCAATAGTTTATTTGAGTGTATATTTGGTGCCCCTGAAGGGATGACTTTGCGTTATCAGAAAGATACTCAGGGGTATGAAGCGGTATTAGAGCAGAAAGAAAACCGGAATCGGATAAAAATAGAACAGACAACAGACGCTGTCTGTAAGTATGTGAAGGAACTGGCCAGGGAACAGAGAATTATTTCAGCTGAAGATGTGGAGCGTGTTTTATCCCGGTTTATGGGAGAGCCTAAACGGGAAGAAGTTGAAGAATTTGGAAACTGGAAATTTACAGATGACGTTTTGGAAGAAAAGCAGCAGATTGTTGCAGCAAATTTAAGTGAAGAAGAATTGTCAAAAAATCATTTTTTATACAAAAGCCTGATTATGCTTGGATTGAAAAAAGGGCCGGTTCATGAAAGTGCCTGGATAGAGGGCAGCACTGTACGATGTGGAAGACGAATCAGAAAGCATCTGCGTCAAATCAGATGGTATAAGTATGTATTATATCTAAGAAAAGAAATTTTGGAGAAACGAAAGTAAAATGAGTAAAAATATAAGTGATAACAGTCAGAGAAAACAGTACTTTTTTGTGGTAAGAGAGCTGGTTTCCCGAGAAATAAAAAGAAAATACAGCAGATCTAAGCTTGGGATATTGTGGAGCGTATTAAATCCATTATTGTCCATGGCAGTGTTATCAATGATATTTTCAACCATGTTCAGTCGCTCCATTGAAAACTATCCTATTTACTATTTGACGGGCTATACGATCTGGAATTTATTTACAAATGCCACAAATACGGCAATGACTTCCCTGGTGGATAATAAAACTCTGCTGCTTCAGGTGAAATTACCGAAAGTGATATTTCCTGTGGCAAGGGTATATACTGCATTTGTCAATTTTTTATATTCTCTGATTGCATATGCAATAATGCTAATTGTTTTTAAAGTAAAACCGGATATACATATGTTA
Source organism: Brotonthovivens ammoniilytica (assembly GCF_025566885.1). NCBI lineage: Bacteria > Bacillati > Bacillota > Clostridia > Lachnospirales > Lachnospiraceae > Brotonthovivens > Brotonthovivens ammoniilytica. Next base: position 100,168 of record NZ_JAOQJQ010000001.1, read on the forward strand.
TGGTTTCCGGTTATCGTTGCTTTTTTGCTTTTGTTCTGCATGGGAGTCAGCTATATATTGACAATAGCATTTTCGTTTTTTGGAGATATAAAACATTTATATAGTGTAATCCTGACATTGTGGATGTACCTGTCTGCAATTTTCTATCCAGTGGATGCACTTCCTGATTTTGCATATAAGGTAATTGTGTTAAATCCTATTTATATTTTTATTGCATCGGCTCGAAATTGTATGATGTATGGAGTTACTCCTTCTTTGGGGCAGTGGTTACGAATGGTATTATCTGCAGGGATAGCTTATCTGATTGGCTGGTTCTGCTTTAAAAAGATGCAGGATAAGATCATTCAGAAAATTTAAACAAAGAGAGAAGAGATTTATGGTTAGTTTGCATAGAAAAAGGAAAATAATTTCAATCTGGACATTACTTGTGGTTTTGTTTCTAGTCATTTGTCCAAACGTATATGCGGCAGAAAGTAATGTGCATTTTGGGTCGGAAAGCTATCACTATGAAATGGGAGAGACATTTCCTATCGGGGTGTATGTGGAAGCAGATGAACCAATAGGGAGTTACAGTGTCTGTATTGAGTATGATCCTGAAATTCTGGAGTACCATAGCGGCGGTGATAGTCATCAGGATGGAAAAGTATATATAGAAGGCGGAGATGAAAAGGAATCTTATAAGAGAATGGTTTATTTCAATCCGCTGAAAGAAGAAGCCACAGAGTTAAAACTCACGGAGCTGATTATAAAATCAGAGGACGGGGAACGTCATACTGTTACAGCACAGGCTTCGGCGCCTGTATCACTGGGGGATGCCATTGCGGAGGAACCCCAGACAGATCCGGCAGAAGATAAGCCGGAGCAATCAGATGTAAAGGAGCCGGAAGAGAATGTAACTTCGGATCAGGTTCCGGCAGAAGAAGATTATAATTCCGATACAGGGATGATTCAAAAGATAAAAAATGTACTAAATGGGCTTCCTGGGAGCAAATGGATGTATGTCATTGGCGGTATAGCGATTTTGCTTCTGCTTGCGGCGGTTATTGCGATGTTTCATATACGGGCCATAAGACGGCGCAGAAAACGCAGACAGAGGATAAAAGAAAGACAACGGCAGAAGCAGGAATTAATGGGAGCCTCTGCCAGAAGGAAAGCTCAGGAAAATGTGCCAAAAGTTTCCGGACAGAAAACGGATAGAAAAACGGAAAAAACAGGAAGCGGGGCAGAAAAACAAAAAAAATCTGCAAAGAAAACTCCGGTGGTGATCTCAGTCCAGGACGTATGTATGTACTTTAAAATTGCTCTTGATGGTTCTGACAGTCTGAAAGAATATATGATTCGTGCTTTAAAGCATCAGAATAAGTTCAGAGAATTAAAGGCTCTTGATCATATTAGTTTTGATGTGCACCAGGGAGAAGTAGTAGGAATCATAGGGACCAATGGGTCAGGAAAGAGTACGTTGCTGAAAATTGTTTCCGGGGCCATGGGGCCTACTTCAGGTAAGGTAATAGCGAATAAGAAGAAAATTCAGCTGTTGACTTTAGGAACCGGGTTTGACCGGGAACTGACTGCCAGAGAAAATGTATACTTAAATGGAGCTATTATCGGCTATACCAAAGAATATATAGATGAAAAGTATGATGAGATTGTTAAATTTGCAGAGCTGGAAGGCTTTATGGAGGAGAGAGTGAAAAACTTTTCTTCGGGTATGGTATCCAGACTGGGTTTTGCAATCGCCACCATGCGGGATACACCGGATGTACTGATATTGGATGAGGTATTAAGTGTAGGCGATATGTTTTTCAGGAAGAAAAGTCATGCAAGAATCCAGGAAATGATACACAGCGGGGCCACCGTTCTGATTGTATCTCATTCTACAGATACCATTTTAAAAAATTGTACAAAAGCAGTATGGATAGAAAAGGGAGTTCAGAAAATGGTGGGAGCTCCAAAGGAAGTATGCGCTGCTTATCAGGCATACGGTCAGGGAGATAGATAAACCATGAGAGTGAAACTTTATAATGCTTTGGTAAATAAAGTTCCGGGAATTAGAAGCAGATATCAGAGTCTGAGAAAAAAGGTTTCCGGGGCCGGAAGAATTAAATGCTGGTTTGCATTACTTGGCTGGAACTTTTCCTATTATGTTTTGAGGCAGAGGTATATTTTTGAACAGTCACAAAAAGAGAGGCTGGAGAAGAAAACGTGGGATGTATCACAAAGTGAATCTTCGGCTTTTCATCAAAAAGATCCTCAGGAGCTTGCACAGTACTTGGCCCGGTTTGATATTATCTCATTTGATGTGTTTGATACATTGATTTTCCGGCCTTTTAACAAGCCTGTAGATTTATTCTTTTTTATAGGAGAACAATTAAAGTATCCGGATTTTGAACGCATACGAAAAGAAATGGAATGGCGGGCCCGGGAAAAGAAATATATAGAAGAGAAAAGTAAAGAAGTAACTTTGGATGATATCTGGACATTAATGGAGCAGGAGACAGGCATATCAAAAACGCTGGGAATGCAGGTGGAGGTTGATTGTGAAACAGAGCATTGTTTTGCTAATCCATATATGCAGAAGGTGATTTCAATATTAAGCTCCTTGAATAAGAAGATTATAATCACTTCAGATATGTATCTGCGGGAAGCGCAGATCAGACAGCTTTTAGAGCACTGTGGATATGGAACATTTGATGCTTATTTTGTTTCCTGCGAATATGGGAAGTCCAAGGGAGATAAAGGTTTATACCAATTAATAAAAACAAGCTTTGGAGAACATTTATCTTATGCACATGTGGGGGATAATGAGTATTCTGATCAGAAAAAGGCCAGGGAAGCCGGATTTACCAGCATTCCATATAAAAATGTAAATGATGCTGGAGAAGAATATCGCTGTGAAGATATGTCTGCCATTATTGGTTCTATGTATCGAGGGATTGTCAATTCATATCTGCACAATGGTTTACATAAATATGAAAAGGATTATGAACTGGGATTTACTTTCGGTGGATTATTTGCAGTGGGATATTGCCAGTTTATTCATCAGTGCGCTAAACAGCAGAAAGCAGATAAAATATTATTTCTGGCAAGGGACGGAGATATCCTTCGGAGAGTGTACCAGATGATGTATCCAAAGGAAGCATCAGAGTATGTGTATTGGTCAAGAAAAGCAGCAACAAAACTAACAGCAGATCATTTCAGGTACGATTATTTCCGCAGATTTTTATATCATAAAATCAATCAGGATTATACAGTGGAATCTATATTTAAAAGTATGCAGCTGGAGGATTTGCTGGAAGATTTCTGCAGAAAAGCAGGATATGAATGCAGTAATATTTTAAAAGAGGAGACAGCAGATTGTTGTAAAAAATATTTACTAAAGCACTGGGCTGAGGTTCTGGAACATTATGAATCAGAATCAAATGCAGGTAAACAATATTATCAAAAGATATTATCCGGTTGTCAGAAAGTTCTGGCTGTAGATATTGGATGGGCCGGAAGCGGTGCGATTTCACTGAACTACCTGGTACAACAGGAATGGAAGCTTAATTGTGAGGTGCTTGGGGTAATTGCCGGTACAAATACGTGCCATAATGCGGAGCCGGATACCAGTGAAACGTTTCTGCAGACAGGACAGCTGATAAGTTATTTGTATTCTCAGCGGGAGAACCGTGACCTGTGGAAATTTCATGATTTGAATCAGGATCACAATTTGTATCTTGAACTTTTGTTAAGTTCACCTACACCTACTTTTTCCGGATTTTCCTTTGATGAAGATCAGGAAGTAAAATTACAGTTTGGAGATACCGATGTAAATATAGATGGAATGAAACAGATTCAAAGTGGGATCATAGATTTTGCGAAAGCGTGGATCAGACATTTTGGTGATAATAAGCGTATGGCACGGATTTCAGGCAGAGATGCCTATGCGCCATTGATTGTGATGCTGAACCATAAAAAATATCTGAAAGAAATTAATCATATATTTCATTTAAATGCAAATGTAGAATAAAAAGAGAGGAGCACAAATGAAAGAGGGAAAAAAAGGATTTAAACCGTTAAAACTAGTTTCTTTGGTACTTTGGCTGCTTCAGGTTGCCGCAACAATCATTTTTACTGTTTTGGTTCTGAAGGCTGGTGTACTGCCGGCATTGCTGCTTGGAATTGTATTTGTAATTATATGGATTCTGGCGGTGATTGTTGGTCTGCTTGTTTTATTGAAGGAAAGAAAAGGCAGGAAAGGCATTGCAAGGAGAGTTATTGCGTGTATCCTTGCAGTTTTGATGATTGCAGGCATGATTGTGGGCAATAAGTATATATTGACAACTTTAGATACGTTAGAAAATGTTTCTAATACTACAGTAGAGAAAGAATCTATTTCAGTATATGTTTTAAAAGATGATCTGGCTGAAAATATTCAGGATACGGCAGGTTATCGCTATGGAATTTTAAAAGAGACAGATAGGGAAAATACGGATCAATTATTGGAAGAGGTAAAGAAAGAAACTTCTGACAGCTTAGATGTAACAGAATATTCAGAACAGTTTGCATTGGCGGATGCCTTAAAAGATGGGGAAGCCCAGGCAATTATATTGAATGATGCATTTGTGTCCATGTATGAAGATGAAGAGGATTATGCATGGTTTGCAGAGGGAACAAAGGTATTAAAAACAACTGTAAACGAGAAACAGCTGGATTTATCTGATGCCAATGAAAAACTTCCGTCATCCTTTATCATGTATATTAGTGGAATTGATACGTATGGAGGCGTGACAGAACGTTCCAGAAGTGATGTAAATATTATGGCAGTGGTAAATCGAAATACCCATGAAATTTTACTGGTGTCTACACCAAGAGATTATTATATACCTTTATCTGTATCAAATGGCCAGAAGGATAAGCTGACCCATGCAGGGATCTATGGAGTTGATGTATCTATGCAGACTCTTGAAATGCTTTACGGTGTGGATATTAACTATTTCTTCCGATTAAACTTTTCCGGATTTATTGATATGATCGACGCTTTGGGCGGTGTGGATGTTTATTCTGAAAAGGAATTTACTGTAGATCCGATTGCTTCATATAAAGTAGGATATAACCATTTGAACGGTTTAGAAGCACTGGCGTTTGCAAGAGAACGTTATAGTTTTTCTAATGGAGATTTCCAGAGAGGGAAAAATCAGATGGCGGTTATACAGGCTGTAGTCCAGAAACTTACATCTACTGCATTGCTGAATAACTATACAGATGTTATGAAGAGCATGGAGGATTGTTTTCAGACAAGCCTTACGGATGCAGATATGAAAGAGCTGATTCGGCAGCAGTTACAAAATCCAACATCCTGGAAGATTTCATCTATTGATGTAACAGGTACCGGTGCCAGAAAAACTACGTATTCTATGCCCAATAGATCGGCATCAGTAGTAGTACCGGATATGGATTCTGTACAGCAGGCAAGAACGGAGATAGAGAGAGTACTTTCTGATAAATAGCGTAGGGGTGGAGATATATACATGGAAACAAAGTTGTTGTTGTTTAAAATAACAAAAAATATATTCAGATATGCGATTTTGCTTTTATGTTATTTTCTATCTTTTGGGCTTTTAAGTAAAATTCCATTTTCAGACGGTGCTCTTTGGGTTGCCAGCCAAAAGAATTATATTGCAATCAGCATACTTTATTTAGCGATATTGTTTATTTTCTGGGTTCTGTTTGAAGCATATAATGTAGAACAGCGCCGCCTGATGGATTTAATTTATGGTCAGTTTTTCGGTTCTGTTTGTACAAATGTTTTTTTCTGTGTCCTCCTGGGGGCAGTGACCGATATGGAGATCATATCGATTATTTTGACTTTCGTGAAATTGCTGATAATTGAAGCCGGAATTGGTATTGTATGGGTAATCTGTTTTTTTAGTTTTTATATGAGATGTCAGTCTTGTAAGAATGCACTTTTTGTTTATGGAAACAGGGAAGATTGCGAAGAAACGATTCAGGTGAATAATAGTATTAACAGTTATTTTAAAGTAACGGAATTTGTACATTTTGATATAGGTATTGAAAAAATTGCTGTTAAAATATTGCAGTATAAAGCAGTTTATATTGGAGACATTCCCTATGAGGAAAGAAATCAATTAATGAAGATTTGTTTGAAGAGCAGAATTGCATGTTACTGTGTTCCTAAAATTTCAGATATCTATATTCAAAATACAGATGTACTGCAGCTTCATGATAAAGTTTTACTAAAGTTTCGAGAGAATGGGATGACAGCGGAGAAACAGGTTGTTAAAAGAAGTATGGATATTATAGTGGCACTATTAATGCTTATTATAGCGTCACCATTTATGCTAATCATCATGATTTGTATAAAGGCGGAAGATGGAGGGCCAGTTTTATATAAGCAGGATCGGGTAACAATAAATGGAAAGCCTTTTAAAATGTTGAAATTCCGCAGTATGCATGTGGATGCTGAAAAAGATGGAGCCAGACTGGCTGCTAAAAATGACAGCCGTGTGACGAGAATAGGAAAACTAATTCGAAATATTCATTTTGACGAGCTTCCGCAATTAATAAATATATTAAAGGGTGATATGTCTGTGGTGGGGCCACGGCCTGAAAGAAAAGAATTTATCCAGGAGTATTCCAAGGTTATTCCGGAATTTACAGAGCGGCTTAAAGTCAGAGGTGGATTAACCGGGTATGCACAGGTTTATGGAAAGTATAATACCGGACCGGAAGAAAAAGCAAAATATGATTTAATGTATATTTACAATTATTCACTGCGGCTGGATATAAAATTAATATTTTTAACTATTCGGATTTTGTTCCAGAAGGAGAATACGGAAGGAATAGATGAAGAACAGAGGAGTGCGGTGAGAAAACAGAATTAAAGTGATTTTTTGAAATGGAGGAATTTAAATTATGGAGAATATTAAGAGAATTGTAATTACAAGTGACTTGTTACGTCCTGTATGGATAAATGGGAAGGCTAAAAATAAAGAAACAGTAAGAATTAATAAATATTTTGATTTTTTATCAGGACAATTAAAAGAGGCTGTAAATGTTCCGGTTGAAAAAATATCGACAGAAAATAGTAAATTTAATTTTTTTGTATTCTATAGATTATGTAATGTGACATTTAAAAATACAAATAGCTGGTTAGAAATTTATGATTTAGATAGTATACCTAGAGATGCAATAAATTATTTTGGTAAATATTTTGATAATAGTTTTATTATATGCCATGAAATGCCCCCTATATTTAAAAAAATTTGTGATAAATTAAATCTTTATTATATAGATATTAGGATACATCCAGTAAGGTTTTTAGATGATCATATGTTTAGTATGGCCACTAATCATCCGCAAGTATTTCAACATTTAAAAAAATATTTAGTAAATGAAAAAGTATTTTATATTTATGCCAATTTATATAAAACAACAGTTGATTTTTATGATTTAAATATTGATAAAAATTCTGCTTTAATAGTGGGGCAGACAAATGTAGATTCCGCATTATATGAGAATGGAAAGGTACATACAATATTTGAATATAAAAATCAAATTGAAAAACTTGGCAAAGAATACAAAACTGTATATTATAAACCGCACCCATTTAATGGAGATTTGAAAAAAGTTTATGATTTTTTAAAGCAATTCCCGTTTATAAAAATAATTAATCAAAATATTTATTATCTTTTGGCAAATGAAAATATAAAAGCTGTCTATGCTATATCTTCTGGAGTTCTTACAGAAGCAAAATATTTTGAAAAAAAAGCTTATCCATTTTTTAAAACATATTTAGACTATACATATGATAAAAATAGTAATTATTCGCCAAATCTATATTTGACGATTATGAATGATTTTTATGAGCCTAATTTTTGGAATGATTTATTTACAGGTACGATTCCAACTAAAGATATTTGTGAAAGTTTTAATATGCCCATTAGACCTAATAGAATGCGTGCCGCTTTAAATGATTATTGGGGAAATACAGTTTTGGATCCAGATGTAATTACTGTTAAAAAAGAAAAACAATTTATATTGGATCAAGAAGATTACAGTACCCAGATTAAATATTTGCAAGAACAGGTAAGCATGTTAAGTAGTCAGATAAATATGATGAAAAACAATGTGATTTTTGAGAAAAATATATTAAAAAGAATTGCAAAGAAATTGTTATTTTATTATTCAGAACATAATACATCGATTAATTCTTATGCGGTTATGAAAAAAATGCGAAGAATGAGTCTGCTTTGTGGAGATAAATTTACCTCAGTAAAAAATATAAAATGTATTACTTATCGGCCAAAGGCTCCAAAAGGAGGAAGGGGAGGCGGTGGTGCTGTTCTCTCAGCAATGGAATCGATTATTCAATATAAATATAAAAATCTACCTATTAAATATGTCTATAGTGAAAAGGATGGTATATGGCATACTTTAAGAAATCGTTATTTTAACGAATTTACCTATCCAAATTATATTAATGAAAATTCAAACCTTATAATGCTTTGGGCTGCAATTGCATTTGTAATAGAAGAGACAAAAGATGATAGAGATACATTATATATTTGTCATGAGTATTCTACTGCTTTTGCGCTAGGATTAATGGGTAAGAAATATATTTTAGTTATTCATACCCAGGGACCTCGAATTGAAGAGAAAACTAATCTTGGAGAACGAATGACAAATAAAGAAGAAAAAATTATTTCTAGTTGTGAAAGATATGCGTTAAAACATGCACAAAAAGTATGTTTTCCAAGTATTGGAGGTCAAGAATACTTTTTTAATAGTAAATATTGTGTTACTGATAAGAGTGACATTAATTTAGGGGATATATTGTATAATACTGTATATGCTCAAGTAAGCGAAGATAAGATACCAGAAATTTTAGAAGAAAGTGAAAAATGTAGTTTCCTTTCAGTGGGAACCTTAACTTACGCAAAAGGTCAAGATAACGTATGTACTTTTTTAGAAACATTGTTAAAAAAGGATACAATAAACAAATATAGATGGATTTGTGTTGGAAGGGGGCCTTACGCTGAAGAGATTAATCAGAGAGCTAATAAATTAGCGGACATATGTGATAATTTTGAATATATATATATTGAAAAATGCTCATTTAGACAAGTTAAATATTTACAGAACATCTGTGATTATTATATTATGCTACATAGAATTTCTATTTTTGATCTTGCAACACTGGAAGCTATGCAGAATTCGAATGGCATCATACTTTCAAAAACAGGCGGAAACTTAGAATATAATTGTGAAAATAATGTGATATATTTAGAAGATAATAACTATACAAAATTGGCTGAAACAATTATGAATGAAGATAAAGAATATTGGAAGGCATTAAATCTGAAATGTTATAATAATTATTTCTCGAAAGTGCAATTTAAAAATCGTTATTATAAACAAATTGATTCTGTAATTAAAGATTTAAAGATTTAAAGAAAGGAAAAAAATGTATAAAAAATGAAATATATTATAATCATTCATAAAAATAATCGTGAATATATTGTGGATAGTTACCCTAATTTAATAATTGAAACAGATGAAAATACAAAAGATAATATTATTCATATTTATGATACAGTTAAATTTCAAGAAAAATCACTATTTATGTTAAAAGGAATTCGGGGAAATTTTTATTTTATGCCAAATACAATTTTTGAAGGAGTTGAAATACGAACAGGCCCAGGTTGCTTTGAGCAAAATTTGATTGTTAAAAATAACAATTATTTTGAAAAGAATTTTGAAATTGCATTAACTACAGATTTTAGTTCTTTGTTAATAGGAGCTAATTGTTATTTTAAGCGAAATGTAGAGATATGGGTTGGCGATGGACATGCAATTATAAATAAAACAAATATGCATGCGCTTAATTGCAATGAATGGAATTTGGAGATCTCCGATAAAGTTTTGATAGAGCATAATGTTGTTTTATTAAAAAAAGCGAAAATCGGGGGGGGGTCTGTTGTAAAGTCTAATTCTGTAATAACTAAAGATTTTTCTAATAGTAGTGAGGTTATGCTAGAGGGAGTTCCGGCAAAAATAGTAAAAGAGAATATAGTTTGGATGAGAGGTAAAGAATAAATGGCTCATAAATATAAAATAATTTGGATAGAAAATGGGAAAGAACGCGAGCTCAGTGCGGATGAAAAAATTGAAAATTTAAATATCATAACAAATGAAGTCACTAAAGATAATATTATAAAAATACATGCACCAGCTCGATTTTCTAAAGGAACAGTTATAGATTTGAGGGGTATCGCAACTGCTATTGAAATAAATAGTAGTAAATTTTCGTACAATTTTTCTATAATTACTTGTTTAAATGGTAAAAATATGAAAATACGGTTCGGGAAAGACATCTCTATGTGGAAAGATACATATTTCTTTTTAAATGATGATTATAGTGAGATTGATATAGGTGATGGGTGTATGTTTTCAAAAAATGTTGCTATTTGGGCATCTGATGGACATGCAATAATTGATAAGAATACTGAAAAATTACTTAATAAATCTATTGGAAAAGTAAAAATAGGTGATCGTGTATGGATTGGGACCCATGTAACTATTAATAAAGATGTGCAAATAGGAAATGATTGTGTTATTGGTGAAGGAAGTGTTGTTTTTAATTCAATATCAGAAAGCAATTGCATAATTAGTGGAAACCCAGCTCATATCGTAAAGAGAAATGTTATCTGGAAACGCAATAGGCCACATGGATGGGAATATCATAATTTTTCATCTAAAGAAAGTAAATTAATAAACGAAATAAAAGAAAGAAAGATTATTTCAGTCATTCCAGCAAGATATCAATCAAGTCGTTTTCCAGGTAAGCCCCTTGCTAAGATATGTGGCAAACCTATGATTCAATGGGTGTATGAGCAAGTAAAAAGCGTTAGGGAAATTTCTGATGTTTATGTGGCCACTGATGATCAAAGGATATATGATACAGTATTAGGATTTGGTGGAAAAGTCATTATGACAGGAGATTGTACTTGTGGCAGTGAGAGAGTATATCAAGCTTGTCAGTATCTTGAAGCAGATATAGTGTTAAATATCCAAGGGGATGAGCCGTTAATAAAAAAAGAAATGATCTTGGATTTAATTAGTGCCTTTAATGATCCTGATGTATATATGGCTACATTGAAAAAGAGAATAGTACAACTTAATGATATCAATAATTCTAATATTGTAAAAGTTATAACAAATTCATCCGATAATGCCATATATTTTTCTAGAAGTATAGTTCCATATAATAGAGATCAATTGGATGAGATATCTTATTATAAGCATGTTGGAGTGTATGGATATAAAAAAGAATTTTTGGCTAAATTTGTGAAACTTCCAAAAACGAAATTGGAAATTTGTGAAAATTTAGAACAGTTAAGAGCTATAGAAAATGATTATAAAATACGTGTTATTGAAACAGAACATGATAGTATTGGTGTAGACTTACCAGAACATATTAATATTGTGGAGAATGTAATAGAAAAAGAAAGGTTTAAAAATGAATGATTTAGGAAAAATTAAGCTAGTCGCAACAGATTGTGACGGAGTATTAACCGATGGAGGAATGTACTATACTGAACGTGGGGATATAATGAAAAAGTTTAATGTAATTGATGGTATGGGGTTTATTCGATTAAAAGAAGCTGGTTTAAAGACTGCCATAATAACGGCAGAAAATAATCCTCTTTTAAAGAAAAGGGCTGAAAAATTGAAAGTGGATTATTTATATACTGGATCCAAAAATAAATTGAAAGTTCTAAAAGAACTTAGTAAGCTTTTAGAAATATCCATGGAAGAGATTGCTTACATTGGAGATGACTTTTTTGATATTCCAGCGATTCAATTGTGTGGTTTTGGTTGTGCGCCATGTAATGCTTTAGAAAAAGTATGTAATGTTGCAGATTATATAACTATAAGAAAAGGTGGAGAAGGTGCATTTAGGGAAATGGCTGAACGAATTTTAGAAAGGAATCAAAATGTATATTCCGATAATCATTGATCCATGCTCATTTTATGAATCTAGATATTTGTGGGAATATTTAAAGTATTTATATCATTGTTATAATAATAATTGGCCTATTATTTCTACCCAATATTTTATTAATTATAGGAAAAATATAATTGAAAGTAATGTATATGAGAAGGATTTTTATTCATTACATCAATATAGGTTATTAAGCGAAGAGGAAGAAAATAGTGTAGTTAGATGTTCACTGTCTAATGATATTTTTACTAATCTGGAGAGAAAATTAGGGTCTAAACTTGCAGTGAGGCTTTTCCTCTTAGAAAATAGGTATATGCCACTAGAAAAAGAAATTAAATATCTTTTAAGGAATTTAAAGAAGAAATTTAATCAGCGAATAGAGGGGATATTAAATTGGAATGCACATTTTGTTAGTATACGATATGTTGCTGAAAAAATGGGTATACCTGTAATTACTAATGAGTTCTGTCTTAGATTCCCTGAATATAGGCCAACAGCATATTTTTGTTATGATGAAATTTATACTTCAAAAGAAATTAAGGAAAGGTATAAAAATTTTGTTAAGCAATTGCCTGACTGTAAATTTAAGCTTTTTTCTAATAAGGAGTTGTTGGCTCTATTTTTAGCCCCTGAGAAATTAAATTTATTAGATATGTATGAAATATCTGCTAAATATGAAATGGGGATGGCAGGATGTCATCCTTTGATACCTACATTTTTTGTCAAGTCAAAGTATACTGATCTTGAATTATTGCAAGATCTCAGGTGTGTTTATCCGGAAAGTGATATCTTATTTAGAATGCATCCAGGTGATGAGCCATATCGTGCTACATATACGGCAAAAAATTTAGATGATTCTCTAAGTTCATCCGAATTTATATTGAAAAGTAATAGAATTGCGGCTCAAGGTTCTAATATTCTTTTAGAAGCAATGCTATGGGGGAAAAAAGTTTATACTCATGATATTTCTCCGTTTACTAATTGGTGTGAGACGAATTATTTTAATTTGGAAGGAAAAAATGTACCAATAGAGTTTTTGAATTTTGTATTACTAGCATATTTAGTACCATATGAATTGATTTGTGATGAAAAATACCTAAATTGGAGAAAGAGCAGGCCATCGGAAATTAAGTTATTTATGTGTCATTTGAAATACTATTTGCAAAAAGATAATATTTATTTAAATTTATTGGATTTTGGTAAAAAGAATAGATATAAAATAATTTTAGAAAGAAGGAAAAATGGTGAAATTTAAAGTATTAGCAGGGCCATGTGTTATTGAATCAGAAGAAAGTGTCATGTATATCGCAGAAAACTTAAAGTCTATAATGGATACCTATAATGTGGATTTTTATTTTAAGGCATCTTTTGATAAGGCCAATCGTAGTTCACTAAAATCATATAGGGGACCGGGTTTGGATGAAGGAATTAAAATCTTGGAAAAAGTTAAAAGTAAATATAATGTGAAGATTGTAACTGATATACATGAATCATGTCAGGCATCAAAAGTTGCATCAGTTGCAGATATTATACAAATTCCAGCATTTTTATGTAGACAAACTGATTTATTAGTTGCTGCTGCGAAAACAAATAAAATAATTAATGTGAAGAAGGCACAATTTTTGGCACCATGGGATATGAAAAATGTTATAGAGAAATTAAAAGGTGTTGGTTGTGATAATATTATGCTGTGTGAAAGAGGTACTACATTTGGCTATAATAGGTTGGTTGTGGACATGACTGGAATAGTAGAAATGAAAAAATTTGGTTACCCTGTTATATTTGATGCTACACATAGTGTACAAATGCCAGGAGGAAATGGTACAACAACAGGCGGGAATAGAGAATATGTAGAATATCTTGCAAGGGCAGCTACTGCAGTAGGTGTTGATGGTGTTTTTGCTGAAGTACATCCTTATCCAGATAAAGCCTTATCTGATGGTCCTAATATGATAACTATTGAAAAGTTTGAAGAAGTTTTGAGTCAAATGCTAGAAATAAATGAAATTTTAGTTAGAAGAGAGATCATAGTGTAAAAAATTATTTATAATGATAAATTGATATTTTTAACACTTTGTATAATCAGTCAAACGTACATATACTTATATTATTCTGAAACGACAGGAGGGAGAGTTGTATGGATATTTTAAATGAGGTAAAAAAAATATTCAATATAGAAATAGAAGAATTACAAAAAGTAAGTAATTATTTGGACGATAATATAGTCAAAGTTATAGAGTTAATAAATCATTGTAGAGGAAAGATTATTTTGTGTGGAATGGGAAAGCCTGGACATATTGCGAGGAAAATTTCAGCTACAATGTCCAGTTTAGGTATACAATCGTATGTTTTACATCCAGCCGAAGCGTTACATGGGGATTTAGGGACATTGTCAAAAGAAGATATATTGATTTTAATAAGTAATAGTGGAGAGACATCAGAAATTTGTAATATTCTACCGAATATAAAGCTGATAAATATACCGATAGTATCTATAACTTCGCACTTGGATTCCACTTTAGCCCAGTATTCTGATTATGTGATAGCATTACCTATTTTTAAAGAAGCTTGTGCTTTGAGTTTGGCACCTACCTCTAGTACAACTGCAGCTTTAGTGCTTGGAGATGCGATAGCTGTAGTTGTATCCGAATTAAGAAAATTTAAAAAAGAAGATTTTGCTTTGTTTCATCCTGCGGGGGCATTAGGGAGAAAATTGACTGTTAAAGTTAGTGATATAATGCACAAAAATGAAGAAAATCCTGTCGTAAATGCGGGGGTTAATTTAGGAGAAGCAATAATTAAAATGTGTGAATTTGGTTTAGGAGCGATAACAATTGTAGATGAAAACCAAAAGTTATTAGGATTGATTACAGATGGAGATTTAAAAAGATATATAGGAAAAAGGGAGGATGTCTACAAAGTTAACGTTGAGGATGTTATGACAAGCCATCCCATTGTGACAGAAGAAAATATTTTGGCTATTAATGCATTAGCAATGATGGAAAATAGAGAAAAACAATTATCAGTTTTACCTGTGGTAAGAGAAGATCTGGTGGTTGTTGGATTAGTTAGAAATCATGATATAATTAAATTAGGAATATTTTAAAATAAAGAAAGGAAATACAAGTTTTAGTATTTTTAGTGTAAATTAGATTATGAAATACGATTATTTAATTGTAGGTGCAGGCCTTTTTGGTTCTGTCTTTGCCTATGAAGCAAACAAAAGAGGAAAGAAATGTCTCGTAATAGACAAACGTGATCATATTGGCGGAAATGTATATTGTGAAGATGTTGATGGAATTAATGTACATAAATATGGTGCTCACATTTTTCATACAAGTAATAAAGAAATTTGGAATTATATTAACCAGTTCGCTGAGTTTAATAATTACATCAATTCCCCGGTTGCGGTTTATAAAGATGAATTATATAACTTGCCTTTTAATATGAATACTTTTAGTAAAATGTGGGGTATTAAGACACCGTCAGAGGCTAAAGATATCATTGCGCAGCAGATTGCAGATTTAAATATAACTAATCCAGAAAATCTTGAGGAGCAGGCGTTATCATTAGCGGGAAAAGATGTATATGAAAAATTGATTAAAGGATATACAGAAAAACAGTGGGGGCGTCCATGTACAGAATTACCGGCATTTATTATTAAAAGACTGCCATTCCGTTTTATTTATGACAATAATTATTTTAATGATCGTTATCAGGGGATTCCGATAGGCGGTTATACACGTATTGCAGAGAAAATGCTGGATGGAGTAGATGTCAAACTTAATATGGATTATTTTGAGCTGATAAAGGGGAATCCAGAGATTGCTGATAAAATTATTTATACAGGCATGATTGATGAATATTTTGAATATAAGCTTGGCGCATTAGAATATCGTTCTGTACGTTTCGAAACAGAGCGAATAGAAGAAGAAAATTTCCAGGGAAATGCTGTTGTAAATTATACAGATAGAGAAGTTCCTTTTACAAGAATTATTGAACATAAACATTTTGAGTTTGGGAAACAAGATTTTACAATTATTTCTCGAGAGTATTCTTCTGAATGGAAACCAGGTATTGAACCATATTATCCGGTTAATGATGATAAAAATTCAGCTTTATTTGCTAAGTATCAGGAACTTGCTGAAAAAGAGGAAAACGTAATATTTGGCGGTCGTTTAGGAGCTTATAAATATTATGATATGGATAAAGTAATAGAAGCAGCTCTTGGTCTTGTTAATGAAGAGTTATAAAAAAGTCAATTAATATATTAAAGGAGGGTACTATGGGAGTTTCATTAGTTATTATGGCAGCTGGAATTGGTTCACGATTTGGGGGAGGTATCAAGCAGCTGACATCAGTTGGTCCAAATGGAGAAATTATTATTGATTATTCCATTCATGATGCTTTAGAGGCTGGATTTGATAAGGTGGTATTTATTATCAGAAAAGATCTGGAAAAAGATTTTCGTGAAATTATAGGAAACAGAATTGAAAAGATTTGCAACGTAGAGTATGTATTTCAGGAATTGGACATGCTTCCGGATGGATATGAAAAACCGGCTGACAGAACGAAACCATGGGGAACTGGTCAGGCAGTACTTTGTTGTAAGAATGTAGTAAAAGAGCCGTTTGCTGTTATCAATGCAGATGACTATTATGGAAAAGAAGCATTTAAAAAAGTGTACACATATTTAAATTCTCATACCGAAAGTAAACATGAATATTGTATGGCGGGATTTATACTGGATAATACATTGAGTGATAATGGAACGGTAACCCGTGGTGTTTGCAGGGTGGATGAGGAAGAAAATCTGATTCAAATTGATGAGACAAAGGGGATTCAGAAAAATGCTGATGGAATCATTCGGGATGAAAATGATAATGAGCTTTTAACTGGAACCCATGTTTCTATGAATATGTGGGGACTTACATCGGAATTTATTGAGATTTTAGACAAAGGGTTCAAAGAATTTTTATCCCAAATGTCAGAGGACGATATAAAAGCAGAGTATTTGCTTCCTACAATTATTGGTGATTTGCTGGAAGCGGAAAAAATTTCTGTTAAGGTTTTGGAAACAACAGATAAATGGTTTGGGGTAACGTACCAGGAGGATAAGCAGACGGTTATTGATGCATTCAGTGATTTAATAAAAAAAGGAATCTATAAGACTCCTCTATATAATTAGATCCGCGAGGAGGTGCAGCGATTCGGAATAGAATGTTGTCAGCAAAGCGGATCCGAATCGCGCACCAAGTCTCGCAAGAGCTAGACTTGAATATTTCATACTGGGAGACGTATATGAATCATAAGTTGGATCGTTTTCTTGCCGCACAGCAGAAGCATTACAAAACGGCATTAAAAGAAATAAGAGATGGACAGAAAAAAAGTCATTGGATGTGGTATGTTTTTCCCCAGATTATAGGGCTTGGCTTTAGTGAAATTTCACAATATTATGCTATTAAGGATCTAAAGGAAGCGAAGGAATATATAGAGCACGACATTCTTGGAAAGAATTTAATAGAAATTTCCCAGGCGTTACTAGAGACAGATTCTAAAGATGCTGTTTTTGTTATGGGAAGTCCTGATGATTTGAAACTTAAATCTTCCATGACCTTATTTGCATTAGTAAAACCAGAATATATAGTATTTCAGAAAGTTTTGGATAAGTTTTTTCATGGAGAGAAGGATCAGAAAACGATAGAAATTTTACAAACACTGTAGTGATTTTTGTGTATAAAATAGAGCTTTAATTATAAATGACGATGAAGATATATCAATTATTTCAAATATTTTCTTTAGTCAGAAGAGTTAGTGGTAAATGGTAAAAGAACATGCTGTATACATTTACTTCTGTTTAAAAAAGGTCTATAATAATAGTTGCTAATATACATCCATTCTGTACATATGAATGGAGGAAGTAATTTGAAGAAACGAAAAAAATTTCAGGAACTGGAGTATACTGATGCATTTTTATTTGCAGCTGTAATGGAAGATGAAGAAATCTGCAGAGAAGTATTGCAGGTGATTTTGGGTAAGTCAGTGGAATCTATAAAGGTAGAGGTAGAAAAATCTTTGCTGGTAAATAGTGACTGTAGAGGGATTCGCATGGATGTTTGTTTGACCGGAGATGACAGTGTGTATAATATTGAGATGCAGACAACCAATCAGCAGGATCTGCCTTATAGAAGCCGGTTTTATCAATCACAGCTGGATGCAGCAGCATTAAGACCGGGAGATCCTTTTATCAATCTCCCTAAAAGTCTGATAATATTTATCTGTACCTTTGATCCATTTGGAATGAAGCGTTGTGTTTATACCTTTGAAGAACGTTGCCTGGAAGAGGATATAGCATTAGAAAATGGAACCAGAAAAATCTTTCTGAATGCACAGGGAAATAATTTATCAGATGTTTCGGAGAGTCTGGCGGATTTTTTAAGATATGTTGATAATCCGTTTTGTTTTCTTCCTGACAGAGCCAATAGCTCTGTTGCCGGACTTGTCCGGGAAAGGATCCAGAACCTGAAACAAAGCAGGAGATGGGAGGAAAAGTATATGCGGTTTGAGGAAATACTTGCGAATGAAAGAAAGGAAGCATTAGAAGAGGGGATAATTCAAGGGCAGATTCAGGGACAGGAACAGATCAGAGAGTTATTTGCCTGTTTAATCAGCCAGAATCGGTATGAGGATCTGAAGAAGGCAGCAGAGGATCAGGAATATCTGCATGAGATGTTTCGGGAATTTCATCTCTAATGTTTAACAGAATAATATAAGGATCAGCTTTTTTACTCTATAGGAAATACTGTGTTGTGATAAAGCTGAAAAGTACCGATTCCTATAGAGCAAAAAACGCTCCGCTGTGGCTCGCACTGCGGCGGAGTGGAGTCATGCCGCAAAAGCGACCCGCCGCAGGCGGAGAATGTGCTTTGCACATTCCTTTTTATGGAGCTGATCCTTATGAAAATTAAATGCAAATCTAAAATTCAATCAAGTCTAAGAATTAAAATATCTAAAGTCAGGATGAATGCTCCTGAATCGAAGGGTGCCGCCGCACCAGATATCATAAATCAAAAATGCAGAATGGATGGTATTAGCAGTAAGAATTGCTCAGGTGATAGACTTACCCGCTTTTGCGTGCCTTAAAAAGCTTCTTGATTCTGATAGGAACTGCCAGCAGAAATCTTCCAAGACGAAAGGATTTGGATGCTCTTACAGCCTGATATTCCTGCGTTTTTTTCTTTAGAGAGTTTTCCAGATGCTTTATTTTTTCCAGATTCTGATCCTTTGTGCCCAAAAGATCACGTTTATGGGAGGCAGTCAGTTTAAACAAATCATTCAGCTCCTGTGCAGAACGTATAGCTTTGAACCAATAATGTTTGTAGATATCTGCGCACATATTTTCCGGAAGCTTATTTACGGTATCCCACCATTGTTCTGCATAGATTACTGACAGATCATTCCATGGTTTTTTTCGGTCTGCATAGTGGATGATGGCAGGATGTTTTCTTCCGTCATTCCATTCTTTTTCAGACATGGACCGCTGCAGGCTCTGGGTATTTTTATAGGCATAATCACTGTTTAGGGCATATTTTGTCATAGCATTATATTTAAAAGGAAGAACCCTGATTTTTCCATAGCATCCTGCGTTTAAAATATCCTGATCCTGGGAGCTGAACTTCTTTTTTAACAGCTTTTCAAATACAAGCTCTAAATGATCGTTTCTCATTTTTGCAAGATTCATAAGGAGAACACCGGCATTGATGTAGGTGTCAAGGCTGGTGATTCCCAGTTCTTCTTTTTTTGATGTTATTTTTTCTTCTGTTTCCAGATAACCGGGCGCTATGACCCCGGCAAGGTATTTATCGTCGACGCTTGTGCGGTACAGAATGGACAGATCATTTTTCACAATCGTATCCACATCTAGATACAGACACTTTTTGACATCCGGCAGCAATCCGGGCAGACGAAGCCGGTAATAGGTGGCGGCTGTTATGTGACTGATCACTAGTTTCTCTGTCTTATAGGAATCCTCCATATTGATAAAATAAAGACTGCTTTTTCCATAGTGTTTGGAAAGCTGTTCAAAGTACTGCTTATTTTTATCGGAAAAGTCTCCCGGTACCAGAAAGTAAAACTGATAGTGGGTATTTCCTTTAGCATGCTGAAGGATAGAAGCGCAGCTTACCAGCATTGGCAGAGCATAGTTGTTGTCAGCGGCCATAACTACCGGGAGCTGGTGCATTCCTTCTACAATCATGGTAGGGAAAAATTTCCCTTTTTTTCCTGTGCGGATTAAATGGGTAATAAAAATACCGGTGAGCCATTCAGATACAAACAGCCGCTTTTTTGTGAGATCTATGCGGTTTTCCAGTTCAAAAACAATGCTGAAGAACCATTCTGCATATTCAAAAAACAGATCTTTGGGAAAAATAAACATATTGCAGAAGTACGCTTTTGGACCACTTAAGTAGGTGTCCGCATCTTCTTTATAAGAGGGATATTTTTCTTTTAATATTTCTATTGCCATATCAAGATCTGCAATGTCGTGGTTTTTTTTGTAATGCTCATACATGGAAGAACGCCATTGGGGTTTGACGGTTATAAAGTCACAGTCATCCATAATATGTGGAATACTGTATTCGGAATACTGAATGGTTTCAAAATATTTATCGTCAATGTCATCGTATTCGTATACGGAGCGCTCCATCTGGTCATTAAATAAAAAGTGGCGGCGGTAGTGCATGAAACCAATATAGTCCGGATTCCCTAACTTTTCATAATTTTTCCAGGCCCAGAAAACAGTGGTCATTTCGTTGTAGGTGTCGTTTTTGTAGGAAATATGATTGCCGGAATTATCCCCGATGGTATTTTGCATCAGCCAGTTTAAAGCATTGTCATTTGGTTCCAGCTTATTTTGGGCATTGGTTCTGCCGGCATGAATGGGAGTTAAAACGGTATCTTTAAATAAATGGTCCGGTTTATGATAGGACAACAAAATCTTTAACTTTTGATCTTGTTTTAATTTGTGGTCAGGAAAATAGGACTGCAGGCTTTTCCAGATATCTCTGTCTTTTTTCTCCTTTTGGATCCAGCTGGGATTCACCTGAGCATCGGCCTGCTTTAATAACTTTATAATCAGCCTGCTTTTTGATTTGACACCTTCATCTAATATTTTCTGGCTGATGACGCAGAGACGGTATAAAGTCAGAAGATGAAGATTTTTTAAATGATTTACGGCAGACAGCTTTAATATGTCAATGTGGCCGCGGATCAGATCTGCTGTACGTTTTTCAGACCAGACCAGATTCTGATGACCATAACGATAGCAGTAGGTGTAATCAGGAACAGCGTAAAACTGCCGGGCCAGAATCATTGCTTTGACAAAAAAAGGCGGATCCTGAAATCGAATGTAGGGTGGAAAAAAGATCTCATTTTCAATCAGAAAGTCTCTATTATAGATAAAACGGTAAAAGCCGAAGTCAAACTGATAATCATCATAAGCAATAAGTTCTTCCCGGTGAAAGGTGTATTTCTGGTAGAGGCCGTCAAAGGTTTTTCGAATCCATTTACCGTCGTTATGGTCCTCACAGAGAGAGCCGCCGCAGATCAGTACCTGATGCCCTTTGGCTTTTGTATATAGGAGCTCCAGAATATTATTTTCAGGGTAATAGTCGTCCGGGTCCATAAATGCTATAAATTCTCCCTGGGCGTTTCGGATTCCCTCATTTCTTGCAAATCCCACCCCGTGGTTTGTCTCATTTATCAAAACGATGTTTGGGTATGCCTTCGCGTAAGTATTTAATATTTCACCGGAGTGATCGGTGGATCCATCATTGATACAGATAATTTCAATATCTTTTAATGTCTGTCCCAGAACGGAATCGAGGCTTTCAGATAAATATTTTTCAACGTTGTAGACAGGCATAATGACTGATAATTTCATGTACGATCTCCTCGCAATAATAGTTTTTGCGGACCGGCGCCGCAGGCGGAAAATGTACTTTGCACATTCTTTTTATAGCCTTTCCAGAGAAATGATAAAGTATACACAGTGAATGAATCTCTTTGGAAGCTAAAGAAAGGCAGTACAATTTTTAAAATACCTGCGCAGTATTCTTTCGATGAGCGTTTCTTTACACATTCCTGAAGTTTCATTATAATTCTATATAAAGACAATTATTAGAAAATTCGCCTCTGCACCCGGGCAGTCCTTATGCTTCCAGCAAAGCTGCTGCGGATCTTCTGGCGCTTTCTTATTTCAAAACACATGGGCTGTTGATTACCATAAGCAGATGTTCCAATAATTATGGCCCCCGCCAGTTTGTAGAAAAACTAATACCTCTGATGATTAAACAGGCTCTTAAGGACAAACCGCTGCCTGTTTACGGAAATGGTCAGAACATCCGGGACTGGATTCATGTTACAGATCACTGCAGAGCCATTGATCTGATTGTACATTCCGGCCGTCCGGGGGAGGTCTATAATATCGGAGGGAACTGTGAAATCAGAAATATAGAGATTGTAAAATTTATCTTAAGATATCTGAATAAATCGGACAGTCTGATTACTTTTGTGCCGGACCGGAAAGGACACGATCTGCGCTATGCAGTGGATTTTTCCAAAATAGAAAAAGCATTTGGATGGCGTCCGGAGATCTCCTTTCAGAGGGGGATGGAGGAAACCATCCAGTGGTATGTGAAACACTGGTAATTCTGCCTAATTTTCTATCCATACTATATCGTGCACTCTGCTGAATTTTCAATTTTACCGTCAATTTTGCTTACGAAGAAATTTTTAAGATGTTATACTTTGAAATTACAGCGGCAGGGCCGCCTGCACTGGCGGACTGCTGAAGGTAATGCAAAATGGAGGTATTATGAATGAAAGAAAATAGGCTGCCGCAAAGCGGCAAAGAAGGTATTTTGTATGGAAGTGTGATCTGTATCATTACAGTATGTATTATGCTGATATTAAACATAGGAACATCCTTTGGAACTTTAAATCAAAAAGCAGTGTGGATTTCTATTTTAAAAGCACTTCCCTTGATCTGGGTTGTAGCTATGCTGCTGGAAAGCTTTGTGATCGGGCGCCTGGCGGGGATTTTAGTAAAATGTTTTTCCCAAGCTTCTGACGGGTTTAATGCTAGAATTTTATTTAATATTCTGTTTGTAGTTCTTGGAATGTCGGCTTCTATGACTGTGATCGGGCCATTGATTTCCGGGGAATCATTTTTAGATGTTCTTCTGGCATTTCCGTCTCACTGGCCGAGAAATTTCTGCGTGGCCTTCTGGTGTGAGATCTGTCTGGCTCAGCCTGCAGCCAGAAAAGTTATGAAACTGATTCATGCCCGTCAGGAGAAGCGCAGTAAGGAGGAGCCGGTATGTGAAGCATAGTGGAAAATGTAAAATCGGGAATCTAAAAAGAAATTTGTATGATATGCTGTTTGTCTGGAATAAGCCGCAGAAAAACGTATAAAACTATAGGTATGAAAAATCAGGAGGTTATTTATGAGTGTCAAAATAAAAAATATCAGCCAGGCAGAAGTGCTGGTGTTAAAAGATCAGATTTCCTATCAGGACGGACAGGTGGTCAGCAAAACACTGGCGCAGAATGATGCTTTAAGTATCACTTTATTTTCCTTTGCCAAAGGGGAGGAGATCAGCACCCATGAATCCGGCGGTGATGCTTTTGTTACCTGCCTGGATGGTGTGGGAAGGATTACCATTGACGGTGAGGATTATCTGCTTCAGCAGGGAGAATCCATTATTATGCCTGCAGGCCATCCCCATGCGGTACATGGTGAAGAGGCTTTTAAGATGCTGCTGGTGGTTGTATTTTAAAGACCTGCTCTGGCAGGAGAAATGCCCTAAGCTTTGTGCATAAAACTGATACACAGATGAAAGAATCTGAATATAAAACACATTTTGTTTCAAGAAGCAGAATGTGTTTTATTTATTAGTAATACTTATAAAAATAAAAATATATACAAAAAGAGATTATAAATCATTTGTTTTTTTCTACACAGATGGAAAGGGATGCTCGTTGACTTCTGATTTTTACATGTATTATACTGTACTTACATGGGAAACTAAATTTATATAATATAGATAAAAAGGAAGGATCAGCCATGAGTGTTCAGGAATTAAAACCAATCAAAGAAGGTAAAGTACGTGAGGTATATGATAATGGGGACAGCCTTATCATTGTTGCAACAGACAGGATTTCAGCTTTTGATGTGATTTTGAAAAATAAAGTTGAGAAAAAAGGCGCGATTTTAACACAGATGTCTAAGTTCTGGTTTGATTATACCAAAGACATTCTTCCAAATCATATGATTTCTACTGATGTAAATGATATGCCTGAATTTTTCAGGAATGAAAAATACGATGGGAACAGCATGAAATGTCAGAAACTGAATATGCTTCCGATTGAGTGTATTGTGCGGGGTTACATAACAGGCAGCGGATGGGAGAGCTATAAAAAGACAGGAACTGTTTGCGGAATCCAGCTGCCGGAAGGATTAAAAGAGTCTGAAAAGCTGCCGGAACCGATTTATACTCCTACTACAAAAGCAGAGCTTGG
Organism: Brotonthovivens ammoniilytica; assembly: GCF_025566885.1. NCBI lineage: Bacteria > Bacillati > Bacillota > Clostridia > Lachnospirales > Lachnospiraceae > Brotonthovivens > Brotonthovivens ammoniilytica. Next base: position 124,757 of record NZ_JAOQJQ010000001.1, read on the forward strand.
GGATCATGATGAGAATGTGACATTTGAAGAGAGTGTTGAAATTCTTGAAAAGATTTATCCGGGCAGGGGAGAGCAGTATGCGAAAGCCCTGAAAGACTATACCATCGGCTTATATAAAAAATGTGCGGAATATGCTCTTAAAAAAGGTATCATTATAGCTGATACAAAATTTGAATTTGGTCTGGATGAAGAAGGAAATATCATACTCGGAGATGAGATGCTGACACCGGACAGCTCCAGATTCTGGCCATTAGAAGGCTATGAAGCAGGAAAGGGACAGCCTTCCTATGACAAACAGTTTGTGAGAAACTGGCTGAAAGAAAATCCTGACAGCGATTATCTGCTTCCGGAGGAAATTATTGAAAAAACAGTGGATAAATATAAAGAAGCTTATGAACTGCTGACTGGCGAAAAGTTTGCCTAAATGCAGATGATGGAGAAGTTTATGGATAACAATTTGGTAATGAATACGGAAGTTTGCGATGAAATTCATGAGGAGTGCGGCGTATTTGGGATCTATGATCTAGACAGACATGATGTGGCTTCCACAATATATTACGGCCTGTTTGCACTGCAGCACAGAGGCCAGGAGAGCTGTGGTATTGCAGTCAGCGATACGTATGGACCCAAGGGAAAAGTACAGTCCTACAAGGGAATGGGCCTGGCCAATGAGGTCTTTACCCAGGAGAATCTGGAAAAAATGAAAGGCGATATTGGTGTTGGACATGTCCGCTATTCCACCGCGGGCGCATCTACCATTGAAAATGCGCAGCCCCTTGTTTTAAATTATGTGAAAGGAACACTGGCGCTTGCTCATAATGGTAATCTGATCAATGCCAATGAGCTGCGGCATGACCTTGAATATACAGGGGCTATTTTCCAGACAACCATTGATTCTGAAGTTATCGCCTATCATATTGCCAGAGAACGTCTGAAAACAGGAACCGTTGAGGAGGCAGTCCGAAGAGCAGCCTCAAAAATGCGGGGGGCTTATTCCCTGGTTGTTATGAGTCCTAGAAAACTGATTGGTGCAAGAGATCCTTATGGATTTAAACCTCTTTGTATCGGAAAGCGGGATAACGCTTATATTATTACTTCAGAGACCTGCGCCCTGGATACCATTGGTGCAGAGTTTGTCAGAGACGTGCTGCCGGGAGAGGTTGTGACGATTTCACAGGATGGACAGATCTCTTCAGATACATCAAATTGTCTGCCCAAGGGCCAGGAGGCAAGATGTATTTTTGAGTATATTTATTTTGCCAGACCGGACAGCCGGTGTGACGGCATCAGTATTTACGAATCCCGCACAAGAGCCGGAGCCTTTCTGGCCCAGGATTCACCGGTGGAGGCAGATCTGGTAGTGGGAGTTCCGGAGTCGGGTAATCCCGCCGCCCAGGGGTATGCCATGGCATCGGGGATTCCATATGGCACGGCCTTTATCAAAAACGGTTATGTGGGAAGAACCTTTATTAAGCCAAAACAGAGCAGCCGTGAGTCTAGTGTGCGGATTAAACTAAATGTACTGAAAAAATCGGTGGAGGGCAAACGGATTATTATGATTGATGATTCTATTGTCAGGGGAACCACCTCCGGAAGAATTGTAAGTATGCTCCGGGAAGCCGGTGCCAAAGAGGTGCATGTCAGAATCAGTTCGCCGCCATTTTTGTGGCCCTGCTATTTTGGAACGGATATTCCGGCCAGAGAGCAGCTGATTGCCTATAATAAAACCATTGACGAAATCTGTCAGGAGCTTGGCGCGGATTCTCTTGGATATCTGAAGGTTGAGCGTTTAAGTGAGCTTGTTGACGGACTTCCTATCTGTAAGGGATGTTTTACCGGGGAATATCCTATGGAGCCCCCAAAAGAAGATATCCGCGGTGAGTATGAAAAATAGCGACAAACATATGAGGAGAGAACATTATGAGCAATGACAGATATACAAGCCCGTTGTCTGAGCGGTATGCCAGCAGAGAAATGCAGTATATTTTTTCACCGGAAATGAAATTTAAGACCTGGAGGAAGCTGTGGATCGCTCTGGCAGAAACGGAAAAAGAGCTGGGACTTGATATTACAGATGAGCAGATCGAAGAATTAAAAGCACATCAGGATGATATTAACTTTGAAGTGGCAAAAGAGCGTGAAAAAGTTGTCCGCCACGATGTTATGTCTCATGTGTACGCTTATGGCGTGCAGTGTCCAAAGGCCAAGGGAATTATTCATCTGGGTGCCACCTCCTGCTATGTGGGAGATAATACGGATATTATTCTGATGTCAGAGGCGTTGAAGCTGGTGCGGAAAAAACTGCTGAATGTAATTGGAGAGCTTGCGGCATTTGCTGATAAATATAAAGCCCAGCCTACCCTTGCATTTACGCATTTTCAGCCTGCACAGCCCACAACAGTTGGAAAACGGGCTTCCTTATGGCTCCAGGAGTTTCTCATGGATCTGGAAGATCTTGATTATGTCAGAGGCTCCCTAAAGCTGTTAGGCTCTAAGGGCACCACAGGTACCCAGGCAAGCTTTCTGGAACTGTTTGAGGGAGACCAGGAGACTATTGATAAAATTGATCCTATGATTGCGGAAAAAATGGGATTTAAAGACTGTTATCCGGTTTCCGGACAGACCTATTCCAGAAAAGTAGATACCCGTGTGATGAATGTAGTGGCCGGGATTGCAGCCAGCGCTCATAAAATGTCAAACGATATCCGTCTGCTGCAGCATTTAAAAGAAGTGGAGGAGCCATTTGAAAAGAATCAGATCGGTTCATCCGCTATGGCCTATAAACGGAATCCTATGCGCAGTGAGAGAATTGCTTCCCTGTCCAGATATGTGATGATTGATGCGTTAAATCCGGCAATCACATCTGCGACACAGTGGTTTGAGAGAACGCTGGATGATTCTGCCAATAAACGGCTCAGCATTGCAGAAGGTTTCCTTGCTATTGATGGAATTTTAGATCTGTGTCTGAATGTAGTGGATGGCCTGGTTGTTTATGATAAAGTAATTACAAAGCGTCTTATGAGCGAACTTCCGTTTATGGCAACAGAGAATATTATGATGGATGCAGTGAAAAAAGGCGGAGACCGCCAGGAACTCCATGAGAAAATCCGTCAGCTGTCTATGGAGGCAGGAGCCAATGTAAAACAGAATGGCCTTGACAACAATCTGCTGGAACTGATTGCCAATGATTCGGATTTCAATCTGTCCCTGGAAGAACTGAAAGCCGCTATGGAACCCTCAAGATATACGGGCCGTGCAGAAGTTCAGGTGGATGCGTTTATAAAAAATGTAGTGAATCCTGTTCTGGAAGCAAATCGGGAGCAGCTTGGAATGAAAGCTGAAATTAATGTATAAAATCCGGTATGTAAAATCGGGCACATAAAACCTGACACATAAAACCTCCTTTGTCTGTTTATACTAAAAATAACGGAGCTTACATAGGCTCAGAACTTATTTTTGTATATCAGATGAAGGAGATTTTTTATGTCAGTAAATTTGCAGATTATGGATGTATATGCCAGAGAAATTTTGGATTCCAGAGGAAATCCTACAGTAGAAGCAGAGGTGAAGGTCAGGGACGGAGAGCATATTGTTACCGGCAGAGCAGCTGTTCCCTCCGGGGCCAGCACCGGTTCTCATGAGGCCGCAGAACTCAGAGACGGCGAGGCAGACCGGTATCATGGAAAGGGTGTGCGCAGGGCGGTGACCCATGTCAATACAGAAATCAAAAAAGTACTTTTAGGGGAGAATGCCTGTAATCAGTTAAAGATTGACTATATTTTAAGAACTACGGATGGAACCGATAACAAAAACCGTCTGGGAGCCAATGCAATTCTGGCGGTTTCTATGGCCTGTGCAGACGTATCTGCGAAAGCGCTGAACCTGCCCTTGTTTCGTTATCTTGGGGGAGTATTCGGGGTTCGTATGCCGGTACCTATGATGAATATTTTAAACGGAGGCAGACATGCCGCCAATACAGTGGATTTCCAGGAATTTATGATTATGCCTGTTGGCGCTGTAGATGAGCACGGAACTTTTGTTTTCCGGGAGGGGCTGCGCTGGTGTGTGGAAGTTTATCAGGAACTGAAAAAAATTCTGGAACAGGAGGGGCTTTCCACTGCGGTGGGTGATGAAGGCGGTTTTGCCCCGGATATTAAAGATGCTGATGAGGTGTTTTCCTATCTTATGAGAGCGGTCAGAGCCGCCGGATATGAACCGGGAAGGGAGATTGCATTTGCCATGGATGCCGCGGCCAGTGAGCTGTATCATTCAGAATCCGGGATGTATCATTTTCCGGGGGAGAGCCAGTGTAAAGTAAAAGAGCTGCAAAAAGGAAAGGAAGAGCTTCCGGATACTGTATCAGGCTCTGTTATGAGAAGTACAGTGGAACTTATCGAATATTATGAAAAACTGGTGGATAAGTATCCGTTGATTTCTATTGAAGATGGTCTGGATGAAAATGACTGGGACGGCTGGCATGAGCTGACGGCCCGGCTGGGAGACAGAGTGCAGCTTGTGGGAGATGATCTGTTTGTAACGGACGTAAAAAGAGTGTTGTATGGAATCGAGAGGAAAGCGGCCAATGCAGTTCTTATTAAGGTAAACCAGATCGGTACGCTTTCGGAGGCTATGGAAACCATTGTCAGAGCAAAGCAGGCGGGATATCATGCAGTAGTTTCTCATCGCTCCGGAGAAACAGAGGATACGCTGATAGCAGATCTGGCAGTGGCGTTAAACTGTGGGCAGATTAAAACCGGAGCGCCCTGCCGGGGTGAGCGCACCGCCAAATATAATCAGCTGCTGAGAATTGAAGAAGAAGTTGGAAGTATTATGAAAGACTTTTAATTCGGCAGAATTTTTGTGAAAGATTGTTACAGTTATAATTGCAAAGACTTTTAGAGCAATAGGACTTGTATATTTTTCCCTTTTGTGTTAGACTATAACAGTTATATGTAGAAGATATCTACCGGAGGTAAAAATAATGGAAATCGCAAGAACGATTATTATGATTATATTTATTATTTTGAGTATCGCAATAACAGTTATCATTCTGATGCAGGAAGGAAAGTCCGGGGGACTTGGCGCCATTGCCGGAGCAGCAGATTCCTACTGGGGGAAAAACAAAGGACGTTCCATGGAAGGTGTTCTTGTGAAGCTTACCAGAGTGTTTGTAGTATTATTTCTTTTGATCGCTGCATTTTTATGTATCGCAAGATTTGCATAGAGAATAGATGAGACTGTCGTGGATGCGGCAGTCTTTTTTTGACAGGGGGAAATAAATGAATCAGGAGTTATTAAAAGAGAGAAAAAAGGTTATTTACGATTTTATCTGCGATGAATTGTATGTACCTATGAAAATAAAAGAGATGGCGGTACTGCTGAACATTCCAAAGAAACAGCGGTATGAGCTGCAGGAGGTACTAGATGCGCTGGAAGCGGAAGGTAAGATTGAAGTTTCGGTTAAGGGGAAATACAAGAAGGCTCAGAATGCACTGCTTACCGGAGTGTTTGAGTCCCACTCCAGAGGCTTTGGTTTTGTGACAGTGGAGGGGGAAGATGAGGATATCTTTATTCCGGAGAGCAAAGTCCACGGAGCGCTTTATCATGATACCGTGCAGGTGGCTCTGCGCCCCTCCAGGGGCAGACGCCGGGAAGGTGAGATTGTTCATATCATTTCCCATGGACTGACCAGTGTGGTAGGAACCTTTGAGAAATGTGGGAATTTTGGTTTTGTGCGCCCGGATAATCAAAAGATTGCCATGGATATTTTTGTACCGTTAGAAAGGTCTAAGGGAGCGGTAGATGGGCACAAAGTAATGGTTGAGTTTACTTCTTATGGAAAACCGGGTAAGAAACCCGAGGGAAAGATTGTGGAGATCCTTGGTCATAGAAATGATCCTGGGGTTGACATTTTATCTATTGTAAAAGAATTTGATCTGCCCATGGCGTTTTCAGATAAAATCTACCATCAGGTGGAAAACGTGGCCAAAGATGTGTCTGCGGCGGACCGAAGCGGAAGGGCTGATTTCAGAGATCTGCTTACGGTAACCATAGACGGTGAGGATGCCAAAGATCTGGATGATGCGGTAACCGTTTCCAAAGAAGATGGCTTCTATCAGCTGGGAGTTCATATCGCAGATGTGGCCAATTATGTTCAGGAGCACAGCGCTCTGGACGTGGAGGCATTAAAGCGGGGAACCAGTGTTTATCTGGTGGACCGTGTGATTCCCATGCTGCCTCATCAGCTCTCCAACGGGATTTGTTCCTTAAATCAGGGAGAGGACCGGCTGACTTTAAGCTGCATAATGAAAATTGATGCAAAGGGTACGGTGGTAGATTATAAACTTGCGGAAAGTGTTATCAATGTAGACCGCAGAATGAGCTATACAGTTGTAAATAAGATTGTTTCAGAGCATGACCCAGAGCTTTGCAGAGAATATGAAGATTTTGTTCCTATGTTTGAGCTGATGAAGGAGCTGGCGGATGTCCTTCGGGCAAAGCGTAAAGGGCGGGGCTCCATTGACTTTGATTTTCCTGAGTCCAAAGTGATATTGGATGAACAGGGCAGACCTGTAGAAATTAAGCCATATGAGAGAAATGCGGCCACTAAGATTATTGAGGATTTTATGTTAATCGCCAATGAAACGGTAGCTCAGGACTTTTTCTGGAGAGAGATTCCTTTTGTGTACCGGACCCATGAAAATCCCGATCCCGAGAAAATCCACCGGCTTAGCACATTTATTAATAATTTTGGATATCATATTCATACCGGGGGGGATGATGTTCATCCAAAAGAGCTGCAGAAACTTCTTACAAAGATTGAAGATACACCGGAGGAGGACCTGATTTCCAGACTGACACTGCGCTCCATGAAACGTGCGCAGTATTCAGTAGATTGTGTGGGACATTTTGGCCTGGCAGCCCAGTATTACTGTCACTTTACATCTCCCATCCGCAGGTATCCGGATCTTCAGATTCATCGGATTATTAAGGAGACACTCCGGGGAAGAATGAAAGAAAATCGGATGGAGCATTATCAGGCAGTGCTGCCGGAAGTAGCAAAGCAGTGCAGCAGTCTGGAACGGAGAGCCGACGAGGCGGAGCGGGAGACTATAAAACTGAAAAAGGTTCAGTATATGTCAGAACGCATCGGTGAGGAATTTGAAGGAGTAATCTCCGGGGTAACGGCATACGGGCTGTATGTAGAGCTTCCTAATACGGTAGAGGGAATGATTCATATTACTGCGCTGGAGGATGACTATTTTGAATTTCGGGAGGAGACCAGTGAAATGATAGGAGAGAATACCGGAATCTGTTATAAATTGGGCCAGCGGGTAAAAATCCGCGTAACGGGCACTGATGATCTGCTGCGTACTATAGATTTTGAGCTGGCGGATGAATAGAATAAATACAAAAGAAGCAAGACAGCTGTATTGTATGAACATTTTGTGGACAGCGCAGCAGCCTGGTTTTAAAAGAATCATCAAAATATGAAAATATAATAAAAACCATTGCAAAATTTTGTAAATCGTGTTAGTTTTGAATAGCCAAACAGAGGAATGTAAGGGAATTGATATGGGAAAAGACAGCGTAAAATTAATAGCAAATAATAAAAAAGCATATCATGATTATTTCATTGAAGAGACTTATGAAGCCGGCATCAGCCTTCACGGAACAGAAGTCAAATCTGTCAGGATGGGAAAGTGCAGTGTGAAAGAGTCTTTTATCCGAATTGAAAACGGTGAAGTAGTCGCATATGGGCTTCATATCAGTCCCTATGAAAAGGGAAATATTTTTAACCGGGATCCTCTTCGGCCCAAAAAACTGCTGCTGCACAAATCAGAGATTAACAAGATATCCGGGAAAATTTCCGAAAAGGGTTATACTCTGGTTCCTTTAAAAGTATATTTTAAAGGGAGTCTTATCAAAGTTGAGATCGGGCTGGCGAAAGGCAAGAAGCTGTATGACAAGAGACAGGATATTGCCAAAAAAGATCAGCGCCGGGAGGCAGAACGCAGTTTTAAAGTACAGAATTTATATTAAATTTTGTTTATCTTTCCGGGGGTGTACTGGTTTCGACGGGGTTTTAGAAGCTTTAGAAGCGAGCCGCAGGAGATGCGTCAAATCTCAAACCTAAATATAAACGCTAAAAACGAAAAATTAGCATTAGCTGCAGCTTAATTGCAGCTTGCCTGCCTTAGAGCACCCGCACTTTAAGAATCAGGTATCGACCATGTGGGAAACGACTTATGCAAAGCTTTGCGCATAAGGGCGTATTATGAAGCTACTGAAACCAAAAACCTGTTTCTGGGTGTTTGGCCAAGGGAATGTTAAAACAGAAACTACGCTCGTAGAAGGACAGTAGATAGAATTTCGGACAGGGGTTCGATTCCCCTCACCTCCATTGAAAACCCCTGATTTTTCGGGGGTTTCTGAAATTTTGGTATCATTGGGGTATCATATAGGGTACCGGACATATGCCCGCTGAAAATAATATCAGGAGGAAATCCTGCATATATGGCATCGCTGAATTTGGCGGTGTTTTTTATATATTAGGAGAGACTGAAATGCCAAAAGAGATGGATTTTTTTACTGGAACATATTGAACGGATTGAGAATGCATATGAAGATATTGACAGATTGATGAGTGAAAGAGGTGATTCCATATAATTATTATCGCATGTGTGGATGAAAATCTTGGTATGGCATTTCATAACCGCCGCCAGAGCCGCGATCGTGAAGTGACAAAGCGAATTCTTCAGATCTGTGGAAAGAAAAAGCTGTGGATGGAGCCGTACAGTGAAAAACTGTTTGCAGAGGAGCTGCCAGAGGTGTGGCAGAGCAGTGAAGGGTTTCTAAAGCAAGCAGGTGACGGAGAAGTTTGTTTTACGGAGAGAATTTCTCCCAATGAAGCAGTGGAAAAAATAGAGGAACTGATATTGTTTGAGTGGAACCGGACTTATCCTGCAGACCTGAGACTGAATCTGAATTTGTCTGAATGGAAGCTGGCAGAGCAGGAAGACTTTCCGGGTTTTTCCCATGAAAAGATTACACAAAAAAGATATATAAAAAAGAGGTAGGATATGAAAATACGCAGGATGAAATGGATGGGACTTGCAGCTGTAATTGTCAGTTTCGGGCTTTTGGCCGGCTGTGGTTCTTTGGAACATACAAAAAATGCCGCTAATACAGGCGGAAATAAGAACCAGTGGGAAGCATCCCAAGACATAGAGAAAGAAGCAGTTTCTTTATCTGAGATCCCGGAATATGACGGAGAACCTTATATTGAGATTAACAGCAATGAGCCGGATTTTACAGAGGATGAACTAACAACGCAATCTTTTGAAGACTACAGCGATCTGGATGAACTTGGAAGATGCGGTGAAGCAAATGCAAGTATCGGGAAAGATCTGATGCCAACTGAAAAACGGGGAAGTATCGGCCAGGTAAAGCCTTCTGGATGGCATACGGTGAAATATGATATTGTAGATGGCAAATATCTTTATAATCGGTGCCACCTTATCGGCTATCAGCTGACAGCGGAAAATGCCAATGAAGAAAATCTGATAACCGGTACCAGATATATGAATGTAGATGGAATGCTTCCTTTTGAAAATATGGTGGCAGACTATGTAAAGGAAACCGGGAATCACGTGATGTACCGTGTGACACCCATATATCAGGGGGATGATCTGGTTGCCAGCGGCGTACATATGGAAGCGATGTCTGTGGAAGATCAGGGAGAAGATATCAGTTTCAATGTATATGTGTATAATGTACAGCCGGGAATTACCATAGACTATTCTGATGGGGACAGCAGTGTAAGCAGTGAAAAAAATGAAAATCAGCAGTCCGGTCAGGATAAAAAGCAAATAGAAGAAAAAAAGGATACTTCCGGTCAGTCCCAGGAAAAGGTGGAAATCAGAGGAAATAAAAATTCCAAAATTTATCACTGTAAAGGCCAGGCAGCTTATGAAGAGATGGAAGACTCTAAAAATCTGGTGGTGTTTTCCTCGGAACAGGAGGCGAAAGACGCCGGATATCGAAAAGCAAAACGATAAAAAGTGCTGCCGGATAAAAGCTGTTATGATTTTCTGTTATTAGTGTGATAAGCAATAGGGATTTAAAGAAAAGATTTGTTTCTGATAAAATAATTAAAGTAAAAAGAAAAGTATATAGTACCAGTTGGTTTGTGGTATTTAAGCAGTTTATCGGGAATTGGTAAAATTATGAGGTGCAGAAAGTGACAATAAAAGAAATTTTAGATAGAAGCAGTAAAATAGATCAGTTTTGCCAAAAGTATTCCCTGGCAAACCAGGAAGTAAACATCTTTGGGACATTGAAGTATGAAGCGGAGAACATTGGGGAATTAATGGAAAATGTAATTTATGTTACAGATACTGAGAAACTTCCTAAAAAGCTGCAGGGAACAGGATATTATAACTTTTTAATATGTGTAAATGATCTAAGTAAAAACCTTGATCTTTCTAATATGATCAAATCCAGGTGCAATATATTATTTACACTGCAGAAAAAGGATGAAGCTTTGTCTAAAGTAGAACATATATTATTTGATGAGCGCAGAATAGAGTCTGCTATGAGACGTATTACAGAAGCTTTGTTTGCATCCGGGCTGAAAAAAATGATAGAGGTTGGAGCTGAGCAGATTAAATGTCCTTTGATGCTGGTAAAAAGCTCTGGTGAAATTATTGAAAAAAATATTGGGATCGTACCAGAGAATATATGCGGGCAATTTAAGCGCTTTTGGACAGAGAATACGGCAGATGGATTAATATCTCTGGCAGATAATTGTGAAGAAGATACCGAATATTTATCTTCGAAAAGAATTCCGGGAGCTCGTGTTTTTCAATTATTTGATGGAAATATAATGGTGATTGTACTTCCAATTCGGATCAGTAAAATTGAGGTTGGAAAGCTTTTTGGTTTTTTTGAACCTGGAGAATTTCCAGGTTTAGAATGTGAACTTTTGTATAGACTGTCTTTGGTGATTGGGGATGAATTGCAAAGACATAACAATTATCATATCGGAAGGCGGCAGAGATATATAAATTTTATGTGGATGATTTTGGAGGGAAAATATCCAAATATGCAGGCTATTCAAAGTTCTATGGATGAGCTGGGAATTTCCTTTAAAGGAAAATGCAGAATCTGTGTGCTTCATATTGTTAATGACAATGATGAATTAATTTATATCAATGATATGCTGGATATTATAAGTTCACAGGTTGCTGCCAGAATGCCTCATGTATTATGGATTATACATAATAATGAACTGGTACTGTTATTTAATATTGAAAAGAATGCAGATATTTCCGATGCAGATTATAATTTTTTATATAAATTGACAAAGGATAATAATATTTCAGCAGGTATGAGTTACGAGTTTTATTCCCTGGCAGGAGCAGGACAATTATACTGGCAGGCAAAGCAGGCCGCAGAGTTTGGACATGAACTTTTAGGAAAGCGATTGACTAAGTTTGAAGAAGTATCTCATTTTTCAATGTTTCAGCTGATTCAAAAAAACATGGATCCCATGGTGTATGTTGATCCAGGGCTGATGCAGCTGTTGAATGAAGGGAAGGAAAATGTGCATGAATCTTTTAATACTCTGTATTGGTATTTGAAGTATGGAGGAAACACAAATGAAGTTGCAGCTAAAACTCATATGCACCGCAATACGGTACTCTATCGTGTAGATAAACTTCATCAAAGAATGAATTTTGATTTGAATAATGGAATTTCTGTAATGAAATTAATGTTATCATTTGAGATTTTAAAATATTTAAAATTGTTTCAGCCTGATGAATAATCAGAAAAAATAAAAAATGCCCCGGCAGCAGGAAACAGTGAATACTGTAAGAAATGCTGTCGGGGCTTTTTTTGTTTTGCGAGACTTGAATTGTATTTGTATGAAATGAACGGCAGACATTGTTTTTCTGCACAAAAATAAGCGGTAATGCCTTGAGTTTTTAAGATGTAGTTACATTGTTGTAACTAATGTTCAATGTTATATTTTGAATAACAAAAACAAAAATGTAAATTTATACATTGAAAAAATGAAAGGAAAGGGTAAGTGATATGACAATCCAGGAAGAAGTATGCCAGGCGCTGGCAAAAAAATGCGCGGAAATTTTTAATGTGAATGAAGCGGATTTGGGGCCGGAAACCAGATTTGTGGAGGACTTGGGAGCAAAATCAACAAACTACGTGCAGCTGAGCGCGATGCTGGAAGACATGTACGACCTGGAAGTTCCATATATGGAATTTCACAGAAAGAAAACTTTTGCAGAAGCAGGAGAATATATTAACAGTTTATTTGATTAGGATACCGAAGAGGAGAAAACAGCAATGAAGAAAGACTATAAGGTATTCGTAATCAATCCGGGTTCCACATCAACAAAAGTTGCGATGTTTGAGAATGAGAAGAAAATTTTTCAGACGAATGTAGACCATCCTGTCAGTGAATTGGATAAATGCCAGGAAATACCTGATCAGCTGCCCCTTCGGCTGGGGACGATAAAAAACGCGTTGACGGATGCCGGCGTAAGCCTGGATGGAATTGACGCCATTGCAACGCGTTCCGGCAGTCTTGCGGGCCTGGAGGGCGGCGTATATTCTGTTAATGAGAAGCTGTTGGAGGACAGTTTTACAAATAAATATGTAAAACATCCGAATTCACTGGGACCTACGATTGCGAAAAAACTGCAGGAAGAATACGGAGGAGAAATATTCTGCGTAAATCCTCCGGATGTAGATGAATTATGTGATTACGAAAGGGTCTGCGGTTTTCATGAATTTGCCCGTGTCAGCAGAGGGCACCCGTTGAATCATAAAGAAAACTGTATTCGGTATGCACAGACACAGGGAAAAACCTATGAGGAAATGAATTTGATTGTGTGCCATCTTGGCGGTGGGGTTACTGTAGGGGCACACCAAAAGGGGAAGATGTTCTGCGTAAACGATGGCATTAACGGCGACGGTCCGATGGCGCCTACCAGAGCAGGATGGCTTCCGGCGACATCATTGGTTAAAATGTGTTTTTCGGGAGATTATGCAGAGAAGGAAATTATGGACCGCATTACAAAGAAAGGAGGATTAATAGACCATTTAGGAACGGCGGATGCTAGAGAAATTGTCTCCAGAATAAAAGAGGGAGACAAGTATGCGGAGTTAATTTATAATGCATTTATCTGGCAGATTGCCAAAGCAGTTGGCGGCTGTGCGGCTGCAATGAAAGGAGAAGTTGACGCAATTATTTTGACGGGGGGTATTGCTTATGACACATATCTGACAGGTCATTTAAAAGAATATATCAGCTGGATTGCTCCGGTTGAGGATTCCCCGGGAGAATTAGAAATGGAAGGTCTTGCGTCAGGAGCCATACGTGCTATGGAAGGAGTTGAGGAGATAAAGGTCTATACAGGTATTCCTGTATGGTCAGGATTTTCTTGTGCACCTGTGTTTCATGGAGATAAAAGTAGTGTAAGGTATTATTAATATAAAAGAATTGGGGGATAAAAATGAATACATCAAAAGGTTCTGTTAGTCTAAATTTTGGAATCCGTGGTTGGCTGGTTATTATATACTGTTTTTTATCTTTTGTAATCGGGGGAGCGTTTCTTGGAGTTTGGCAGATCACCATCACAGAAAATGCGCAGACATTGGGTTGGAATACAACAGCATTATTTTCTCTGACAAATGTGGCCGGTATTATCATGTGCTTATTTGAGATGTGGCTTAGCCGAATGCTTATAAAAGCAAAGGTGAATATTGCCAGAGTTGGTATTATTATGTTTGCCATTTATGTAATTGCCTGTCTGATTATGCGGCTGGCAATTACAGATGTCGTGATTTTTAACCTGATGTTCGTTATTTGTTATATTACGACAAACGGACAAAGTATGATGGTAAACGGTGTTCTGGTAGGAAACTGGTGGCCAAGACGCCGTGGAATGGTAATCGGCCTTACGACGGTGGGGGTACCTGTGGGAAGCGCCTTTGGAAATGGTTTCTACATGGCATTTGCCAAAATAGCAGGTCCGCAAAATGTATACTTTATTTATGCACTGGCAGGATTGGTCATTTGTGCGCTTGGCATATTCTTTATCCGTTCTTATCCGGAACAGGTAGGCGCGTATCCGGATAATGATAAGACACTGGACAGGGAGGCAATGAAAAAAGAGTTTGCCAAAATGCAGGAAATGCAGAAGAGGAATCCGTGGAATTTGAAAAGAATTTTAAGTACGCCGCAGGTATGGCTGATTGTTCTGCTGGGCTTTGTTACTTTTAATTCCAACGGAATCTTTATGATGCAGTCCATGAACCGACTGGTTGTATATGGACCGCTTGAAATGCCGGAAGCAATGGTACTGATGACAATCGCCAGCGTGGTGGCAATTTTCGGTTCTCCGTTGTGCGGAGTGATTGATTCTAAATTCGGCACTAAGGTATCGGCTGTCTTTATCTGTATTTTAGCGTTGGTATGTACTGTTTTGCAGCTTCCAGGAACCTATACTTCGATTATGATAGGTATGATTTTCTTTGGTATTGTAATGGGAGGCGCTTCCAATGTGGTGGTAAGTCTGGCTTCCGATGCATTTCCAAGAGATTCGTCAGGCAGGGCATTTTCCATTATTCAGCCGGTTATGCATTTGATTACAATGGGAGTGAATGAAATGTATCTGCTGATAGGCGGAAAAGTACATAATTATATGCCGGTATATGCGATATATATTGTTCTTTTGATTGTGACAATTATTATTTTTGGCGCTAAATATAATCCGCAGATTGTGAGGGATCTGGACGCAAAACTAAAAGCAGAATGTAAATAATCGGCGGCAGAATGGAAAGGAAAAAGGAAGATAAAAATGAAAAAAATTACGGCATTTTGCGCTGGACGCAGAAACGGAAACAGTGAAACCTTTACCAAGGCGGCGTTGATGGCCGCAGAGCAGGCGGGAGTGGAGGTAGAATTAATCCGTTTGAATGAATGTGATTTGAAACCATGTTTGGGATGCCCCACAGCACCTTGTCTGGTAAAAGGACCTGATTGCTGTCCCCATCATGACGACGGAGCCTGGCTGGTGGAAAAACTTCTGGACTGTGACGGATACCTGATGGCAGCGCCGGTATGGTGCCTATCACCGGCGGGAATTGTATCTGTGTTTCGGGATCGTGTCATTGGTCCGAAATTGGACCCGCAGGGATTTAAAATGTTTGGAAGAGTTCCGGAATGGGTAAAAGGAAGAGTAAAAGAACGTCCCGGCGCGCTGATTTCTGTAGGTGGCGCGGGAACTGAAAACTGGACGAGTCTGGGACTTCCAACATTATATACAACAACATTTACGCCTCAGACAAATGTGGTAGACCATATGAATGTAACGGAAGTTGCAGATATGGGAGCTGCGGTACTTCGTGATGATTTAATAGAGCGTGCCAAAAATCTGGGAGAGCATCTGGCATATGCAGTGCTCCATATGGACGAAGAACCTGCAAAATGGATGGGAGACGACACGCCCACAGCATGTCCGAACTGCCATCAGAATCTGTTAATTATGCATCCGGGCACTAATCAATGTGAGTGTGCGGTATGCGGGAAATTTGGCACGGTTTCCATGACTGATAATAAGCTGTCTTTTGTTTTTGAAGACACCGATATCAATGACAGACTGGCTCCGGCGGGAAAACTGACACATGGACAGGAGATTTTCCGGATAAAAAGGGAAATTTATGAGCCGAATAAAGAAAAAATTCCGGAAAAGTGGCAGCCATATAAAGATTATAATGCGTGTATAACAACGGCGCCGTCCAGACAGAAAGCATAAACATAATTTATCAGGGACCGCATTTGGCGGTCCCGTTTTTAATAGGAGGAATATTATGAATCAGAATTATCCAAATTTATTTCGCTCATTGACAATAAGAAATCATACATACAGAAATCGTATCCAGACAGCGCCTACGATGTTTGCCCAGGCATGTTTTATGCCGGATATAGCAGAAAATGTTATGCGCATGATAGAATGCCGCGCGGCTGGCGGAGCCGCGGCGGTCTGTGTTGGAGAAGTAGGGGTTAACAGCAAAGAGGGTTCCTGTTTTAATCTGGTGCCGGTAGATTATAAAGAACATAGCGGAAAATTTTTTGATGCTGCGGCACAGTATGCGCGGCGAATAAAAAAGCATGGCGCTTTGGCGTTTGCAGAATTCAGTCATGAGGGACAGGATGCGAATCAGTTGGCGTTTAATGCTATCTGGGGAGGAACAGACAATTCTTCCGGTCATGTGGCATACGGACCGGTAGATTTGGTGAGACCGGACGGCGGCGTGGTAAAAGCATTTGATGAAGAAAGCATGGAGGCTTTGTGCCGGGACATGGAACATTGCTGTTCTTTTATGAAAGCAGCCGGGTTTGACGGAGTTCTTTTGCACGGGGGACATGGATTTTTGATTCAGCAGTTTATATCCCCCCTTTTTAATAAGCGTGAAGATGAATATGGCGGCAGTATAGAAAACCGCGCCAAATTTCCAATCCGTATTTTTGAAGCTATGCGCAAAGGGCTTGGAGAAGATATGATTTTGGAACTCCGGCTTAGTGCGGAAGATAAGCTTCCGGGAGGAATGACAATAAAAGACGTTGTAGAATTTGCAAAACTGATTGACGGAAAAGTAGACGTATTCCAGGTATCTTGCGGAATCAAGCTGATGGGCAATCGAACCAATACATTTTCTGATATGTATGACATTCATGGCGTGAATGTAGAGTATGCCAGACAAATTAAGGCTGTCATGAAAAAGACAAAGGTTTCCGTTATTGGCGGATTAAACGACCCGCAGCAGTGTGAAGAAATCATTGCCGCCGGCGCGGCAGATTTAGTGGTTCTGGGGCGACAGGCGTTTGCGGATCCTGAATTTGCAAATAAGGCGGCTGCCGGAAAAGCGGATACGATCCGCAGATGTGTCAGATGTTTCCAGTGTTATCCGGGAGCCCCGGAACATGAAACGGATGTAGATATTTTCCATGATTTATCACCGGAAGAAGCGGCGAAAGCATCCTCTCCGGCGTCAATGGGAAAGTGTGCGATTAATCCGCACAGCAATCTGGCGTTATACGAAGATGAATATCCAGCGCCGGAGCGCTCCAGAAAAGTATTGATTATCGGCGGCGGGGCAGGCGGTATGCAGGCGGCGATAACCGCAAAGGCAAGAGGGCATAAGGTAATAATATTTGAGCGCAGCGACAGGCTTGGGGGTATTTTGAATTTTACGGATTATGACAGCTGCAAAGCAGACCTGCATAATTTTAAGGAGCTGTTAATCAAAGAGGCAGAAGAAGCGGCAGATGAGCTGTACCTGAATCAGGCGGTCACAAAGGAAGCTATTGACAATATAAGTCCCGATTATGTAATGATTGCAATCGGTTCCCATTGCTTTCCGCTGCAGATCGCAGGAAGTGAAAAAATGATGGATGTACTGGACGTATTTACAGAAAATCCTGTGATTGGTGAAAAAGTAGTCATTATAGGCGGCGGTAATTCCGGTTGCGAAACAGGAATTTTGCTGGCTGAAATGAAGAAAGATGTGACTGTATTGGAGATGGCGAATCGACTGTCTCCATCCTGTATGGGATGTTACCGGGCGGCAATGATTGATGAAATGGATAAGCGGGGAGTAAAGTATGCAACCGAAGTTCGATGTACGGAAATAACCGACGCAGGTGTAAAAGCAGTTGGCAGAGACAATCAGGAATTATTTTATCCGGCGGATACGGTAATAAATGCATGCGGAATGAGCGCAAATGCAACCGAAGATATTGAAAAAATGTGCGGGCAGATTCCGTATATGAAAATCGGGGACTGCGAGCATGTAGGAAAAGTCGGGGACGCAGTAAGCGCAGGGCATATAGCGGCATTAAAAATAGTATAACATGCTGTATGCGCAGGATTACAAGGAGAGGAGAAAATGGTATCAATTACGATTGACGGGCGCAGGCTGGAAGTAGAAGAGGGAAAACATATTTTGACCTGCGCTCTGGAAAATGGGATATATATACCGCATTTGTGTCACCATCCGGCGCTGCCGGAAAACGGCTCCTGCAGGATGTGCGTAGTGGAAGTAAAAGGGGAAGCGCAGCCTGTGGCAGCCTGTCTGCTTGAGGCAGAAGATGGGATGGAGATTATCACCAGAAGTGAAAGACTGACACATTTGCGGACGCTGGCGATGGAACTGCTTCTTTCCGGACATCCGGAAGATTGTTCCAGCTGTCCCAAATATGGAAACTGTGAATTGCAGACATTAATTTTATATATTGGCGCAAGTAACAGCCGGCTGCAGTCACGTTCCAGAGGTATGAAAATAAACGAAGAAAATCCGCTGCTGATTCATGACATGAATCGCTGCGTTTTATGCGGACGGTGTGTGAGAGCGTGTAATGATTTGCGGGGCGTGGGAGTATTGCAATATACAAAAAAGGAGCTGGAACTGTGTGTGGATACACTTCACGGCAAATTATTGAAAGAAGAAAACTGCCGTTTTTGTACAGCCTGCGCGCAGGTCTGTCCTACAGGGACGATACGGGACAAGGTACAGCTGATGAACACGGGCCTTAAAAAAGAAGACGCGTATGTACCATGCCGTTACACATGTCCGATACATACAGAAATTCCTAAATATATTCGTTTTGTAAAAGAAAAAAATTATGATGCGGCAGCAGCCGTAATCCGTGAAAAAGCGCCTTTCCCAAAAGTATTGGGATATATATGCAGTCATGTCTGCGAAAGTGAATGCAGACGGGGCGAGGTAAACGAGCCGGTTTCCATCCGCAATATAAAACGCTATGCGGCGGAAAAAGATACCGGAAAATACTGGAAAGGAAAGGGGAAACAGCTGCCGGATACCGGGAAAAGTATTTGCGTGGCAGGCGCCGGACCTGCAGGTCTTACGGCAGCTTATTATCTGCGCAAGCAGGGACATACGGTAAAAGTAGCAGAAGCACTTCCGGAAGCGGGAGGAATGATGCGTTATGGAATCCCGGAGTATCGGCTTCCACGAAATATAATAGCGGAAGAAATACAGGTTATTTTGAACCAGGGAGTAATCCTTGAAACAAACAGACGAATTGAGCAGCCTTTAACTTTGAAAAAAGAGTATGATGCGGTACTGCTGGCAGTAGGAACACATCAGGGAATAAGACTTCCGATAGAGGGAAGTAAACTGCCGGGCGTTCTGCTGAATATTGACTTTTTAAGAAAAGTTTCTATGGGTGAAAAGGCGGATATCGGCGAAAAAGTAATTGTTCTTGGCGGCGGGAATGTGGCTTTTGACTGTGCCAGAACAGCCAGATGTCTGGGAGCAACAGAAATATCTCTTGCCTGTCTGGAATCCCTGGACAATATGCCGGCCGATAAAGAAGAAATCCAGCAGGCAAAAGAAGAGGGAATAAACATATATCCGGCGCGGACTTTTGAAAAAATTACGGGAACAGAAAATGTAACCGGCGTGGATTTTATGAAAGTGAAAACTTTTACCTTTGATAAAGATCACAAAGCCGTAATTGAAAAAGAAGAGCATTCGGAACATCATATCGAGGCGGACACGGTTATCTTTGCCGTGGGACAGCGAAATGCAATGGAAGTTCCAGAAGATACAGAGGGCGTTTTTGCGGCGGGAGATGCAGTATACGGGACAAAATCTGTGGTACAGGCGATTGCCGCCGGCAGAAATGCAGCAGTGGAAATTGATAAATATCTTGGAGGAGACGGTGACATTTCGGAGCGCTTTGCACCGGAACAATCTCCAAACCCATGGATTGGGAAAATAGAGGACTTCCCTCAGATCCCCAGGGTAACATCCAAAATAATAGCCCCAAAACAGCGTGCAGATAATTTTGGACAGATAGATTATGGTATTTGCGACGGAGATATCTGCAGAGAAACGCAGCGGTGTCTTCAGTGTGATTTGCGGCTGCAGATAGAGGATGCGCAGTTATGGAATCAGTTTGCAGAAAGGCAGGGAGAGTAGGCGATGAAATTACCGAAAGACATTCAGAATATCCCGCCAA
The DNA here is from genome assembly GCF_025566885.1 of Brotonthovivens ammoniilytica. Lineage (NCBI taxonomy): Bacteria > Bacillati > Bacillota > Clostridia > Lachnospirales > Lachnospiraceae > Brotonthovivens > Brotonthovivens ammoniilytica. Next base: position 144,834 of record NZ_JAOQJQ010000001.1, read on the forward strand.
AGGAAATTATAAAAACGATTGAAGCAGCGAATCTGTGCGATTTTGGCGTATATCCGAAGCGGTTGAAAGATAAAATACTGGCTGCTGAAAAAAGGAAAAAAAGATGCAGCAGTCCACTGACAGTCATTACTGCTGTTCATAATAATGATTTTACAGATGCATATTTACGGCTGCTTTTGCAGAACACACAGGAAATTTTGGACGGGATGGCGATTTTGGCATGGGGAATCCAGGCGGAAGCAATGATTTTGCAATTACCTCAAAGATGGCGGCAGACGACGGCAGAAGTAAAAGCATGGGCAGAAAGCCGGGGGATTTGTGTACAGTATGGAATGACGGATATGCGGCAGTGCCGCGGGCAGATGGTGGTGCATATAGCGGCAGCCCTGGATATAGCACAGGTTTTTGCGGGAAATTATAAAGTAGGAACGTATCTGAGTCTTTGCAGAGACGGTATATGCGAAATTTCAGAAAAAGTACCCTATGGCACCACCGTGCGTCAAATCCTGAAAGATACGGAAAATATAGAGTTTTTCAGTATAGGACAGCGTATTTATAAACCGGAGGAAGCAGATATGGAGCTTACAGAAGAAGTACCTGTTGAAAACGGTGTCATTACCTGCTGGTCCAAAAACTGCTGTGTGATTCAGGAGGCGGAAAAAGTGCTGTTGAAGCTGCGGACGGAAAGCTGCGGGAAATGTACGTTTTGCAGAGAGGGTCTGATTCAGATACACAGTATTGTCAAAGGAATTTTACAGGGAAAAGGCGAGTTGGAAAAACTGGATATTATACGGGAAATTGCACAGGCAATGAGTTTTTCCAATCAGTGTTCCGTGGGTCAGTGCGGAGCAGAATTTGTGGTTGGAACAATGGAAAAATTTGCAGACGACTATGAATCGCATATTGTGAAGAAAAAGTGCCGTGCACAGAAGTGCAGCGCCTTTTTGCAGATTTATATTGACCCATATAAATGTACCGGATGTATGGAGTGTATGGATGTGTGCGAGGCAGACGCCATTGAGGGAAAGGCGGGATATATTCATATGATTGATGAGTTTGAATGTACAAAATGCGGAAACTGCATGGAAGCATGCGAGGAACAGGCTGTTAAAACCGTTGAGGGGAGACTGCCAAAACTGCCCGCCCGGCTTACAAAATGCGGCAGGTTAAAAAGGCATTAGACAGTCTCGCAGAGGGCATAGGCGATGGCATAATCTGTGTCGTAAGACAAAGAAATATGGATACGGTGAATCTGAAACTGATTTGCCAACTGGAGGGCGTTCCCGTGTAAAGTGACAGAGGGAATGCCCTTTTCATCTGTCAGAATTTCAATATCATTCATCTGGATGGAGTCCGGATGAATCTGCAGAGCTTTAAAAACCGCTTCTTTTCCTGCAAAGCGGGTGGCATACGCCCAATATGGAGCCGGCTGTCTTAAGATAAACTGACGCTCCTTTTGCGTAAAAACTTTCTGGAAAAATGGATCGTCGGGGTTATTTTCGTAAAGCGTTTGTATTCGTTTGATGTGCAAAATATCTGTACCTGTACCGTGTATCATAAATACCTCCCATCTTTGTGAGCAGAACCAAAAACATGTATTTATTGTAAAAGTAATTTGGAGAGCCGTCCAGTGCTTTTTTAAAAATCCGGGGCTAGAATTGTATTATGAAAAATTATCAGTCAGAACAGACGGGAGGAAAGACGAATGAATCTCATGGACAAAATATATAAAAAAGCAAAGGAAAAACCTCTGCGGGTAGCGTTTCCCGAAACGGAAGAAGAAAAAATTCTGCTGGCGGCAGCAGAATGCGAGCAGAAAGGTTATTGTATTCCGGTGCTGGTAGGAAAAAAAGAAGAAGTGCTGGAACATGCCGCAGGTTTCGGAATAAATATAAGCGATATGGAAATTGCAGACAGTTCGGATGAGGCATGGCTGGATGGCGTAATCGCAGAATATGTCAAAATAAACAGTATTTTCAGTGCAAAATCTATGAAACGAAAATCAAAAGACGCTATGAATGTGGCGTTGATGCTGCAGGCGCTTGGAATGGTAGACGTAACCTTTGCAGGAATGGCGCACACAACCGGCGATGTGGTTCTGGGCGCCCAGACCTTTATCGGTATGCAGGAGGGAATCACAACGCCGTCCAGTATCGGTATCGGAGACTTTCCGGATTATACCACGTCGGAGGGAAATCTGCTAATTTTTGGAGACAGCGCCGTGTGCCAGAATCCATCGTCAGAAGATCTGGCAAGCATTGCTATCTCAACCTGTGAGACGGCAAAAAATCTGCTTGGATGGGAACCGAGATGTGCGCTTCTTTCTTTTTCAACAGACGGAAGTGCACAGGGAGAACTGGTGGATAAAGTATTGGAAGCAAAAAGAATCGCCAATGAGCAGAGGCCGGATTTGAAAATTGACGGAGAGTTTCAGTTTGACGCCGCGGTTGTACCGGAAACTGCTGCAAAAAAAGTAAAGCGTGCAAGTGAAGTGGCAGGCAAAGCCAATATTGTTATCTGGCCGGACTTAAATGTCGGCAATATTGGCGTAAAGCTGATGCAGCAGTTTGGCAAGGCGGACGCATACGGCCCCTGTCTTCAGGGATTTAAAAAAATTGTATGCGACTGCTCCAGAAACGCCCCGGTATCAGAGATTGTAGGAAATGTAGCAATCTCTGTTGTGCGGGCGCAGGCGTATCTTTAAGCAACGGCGGAAGCGAATGCGATAGAATTCAGTTTTTCATCTGCTTTAGCGCCTCTGGAGGTCAGAATAACAGGAGCTTTGGCGCCGACTACAATTCCGGCCATAGATGCCCTGCAGGTTACTTCCAGGCATTTGCCCAGGATGTTGCCGGCATGAATATTAGGCTGAAGCAATACATCGAAGTCTCCGCAGTAAGGGGAATCAAAATGTTTCAACCGGGCGATTTCCTTACTGATGGCAATGTCGTAGGAAATGGGACCTGCTACATGGCAGCTGCCCAGCTCATTTTTTTCACACATCTCCTGAAGTGTACGCGCATGGACGGTTTCGATAATTTTAGCATCCACGGATTCCTTACAGCAGAGACATGCAACATTTGGAGATGTATAACCCAGCTTATGAAGCGCGTGAACGGCATTCAGGAGAATCTCCTTTTTCTGGTTTAAATCCGGATGCGCGCACATAGCGGCATCGGTATTAATAACTAATTTGTGATAACCGGGAATGGACTGCAGCGCTATGTGAGACATGATGCGTCCCGTTCCAAGCCCTGTCTGGCGATTTACAACAGGACGGAGAAAATCAGAAGTTTCCAGCATTCCTTTCATAAGCAAATCGGCGTCTTTACTATGAATGAGCTGTACAGCCAATTCGGCGTCGGTCATATGAGCGGAGGGTTCTTCTATTTGGAAATCTTTCGGGTCTGCCTGGAGCTCATTTAACAGAGCGGAGATTTTGCTTTTACTTCCGATAAGCAGAGGGCGGGCAATCTGTTTTTTTGCTGCTTTCAGCGCCGTTTCCAGAATATGCCTGTCAGCGGCAGAAACAATCGCAACCGTACGCTGCCGGCTGGCATTGGATGCAAGGTTCGTAAGTTCAGTAAAATTATGTAATTCCATATTCCAATTCCTTCTTTCATTTTTTGAGAACATTATAGAATCTGGAATGGTTTAGGGGAAATTAGTAATTACTATTGGACTGATTAGAAAAAGTTATTGGCAGAAAAGAGTTAAATTATGAAACAGATAAAAGAACTTTATGGAGAAATATTTAATATTCAACGATATTCCACACATGACGGACCAGGCATCCGGACAACGGTTTTTCTGAAAGGATGCCCTTTAAAATGTTTCTGGTGCCAGAATCCTGAATCTCAATCTATCCGTCCGGAACTGCTCTACAGCAAAAAGCTTTGTATCGGCTGTGGAAAATGTATTGATGCATGTCCGCAAAAAGCGCTTTCACGGGATAGAGTATACATTGAAATGAATCGGGAGCTTTGCAGCAGATGTGGGAATTGTGTCAGAAGCTGTCCGCAGAAAGCAAGAACATTGGCCGGCAGAAGTATTACGGTAGACGCGTTAATGAAAGAAGTATTAAAAGACGTATATACATACGAAAATTCCGGCGGCGGGGTTACGCTTTCCGGCGGAGATCCGGTTTTTCAGCATGAATTTGCCCTTGCCGTTTTAAAAAGAAGCCATGAGGAACTGCTTCATACCGCCATTGAAACGGCAGGATATGTCAGATGGGATGTGCTGCGGGGACTGGCAGAAGAATCCGATTATATTTTTTTTGATATGAAGTGTATGGATTCTCAAAAGCATAAGGCAGGAACCGGAGTCCCCAACGAGCTGATTCTTGAAAATGCCGCACGGATTGTAAAGATGGGAAAAGATATTCATTTCCGCATGCCGCTGATTCCGGGATTTAATGATGATGAAAAAAGTATAACCGCATTGAAGCAATATGTGGAGGATGTACTGGAACTGCCGGTAAAACAACATGTGGAGCTGTTGAAATACAATAAACTGGCAGAAGATAAATTCGGTCAGCTGGACAGGTTGGATGAGCAAAAATCTATGGAAACGCAGTCCGACGAGAAGTTTGAATATTTGAAATCTTTATTATACGACTAAAATGGGAGGAATTTATATGGGAACGAAAAATACTGAAAAACAACAGAATACAAAAACAAGGGGACAGATACTTTGGGAAAGACTCAGACCGCTGCGGGATACGGAACCGGTATCCTTTGAGCGCGCATGGCTGGTAACACAATCCTATAAGGAAACCGAGGGAATGCCTGTCTTTTTACGCCGCGCCGCCGCATATGAGAATGTCATGAAAAATATTCCGATTTACCTGGACGAGGGGCAGCTGCTGGCTGGTGATTTCGCGTCGCGCCCAATGTGCGCGGAGATTTTTCCGGAGATGACAGTGGCGTGGATCAAAGAGTATATGGAAAATGGAGATTATGACAATCAGCCGGATGAGGGATGGTATACCTTTGAACATAACCGAAAAGAACAGATTAATGAAATCTGTGATTATTGGACTAAAAATGCGGCAAGGGAAAGTTTTTACCGGTATTTGGGAGAGGAAGAAGTGCAGCGCCTCTATGAAGAAAACGAGGCGGGTGCATGGATATACGCAGCCTCCACTGAAGCGCAGACGGAAAAAGGCTGGAATATTCCGGATTACTCCAGAGTGTTGAAAAAAGGCCTGAAAGGATTGCTGGAAGAAGTGGAAAACACCCTGGCAGAGACGCCGATTGTATCGGATGAATCCCTGAAAGAACGGACATTTCTGGAAGCGTTAAAGAGCATGTTAAAATCTGCCGTGCATTATGCGCACCGGTATGCGGATTTGTGCCGGGAACTGGCAAAAGAAGCAAAAGGAGAGAGAAAGCAGGAATTGCTGCAGATGGCGGAAATCTGCGACTGGGTACCGGAAAATCCTGCAAGAACTTTTCAGGAAGCCGTACAGAGCATGTGGTTTTGCCATATCATGATTTATTGGGACAGCCGCACAATAGGACTTGGTTTTGGCCGTGTGGATCAGTATTTATATCCGTATTATAAAAAAGATATAGAAGAGGGCAGAATTGACAGGGAATATGCAACTCAGATTCTGGAATGCTTAAGAGTCAAACTTTCTTCTAAAAGAAATGTATTTAATGTGACGATTCGCGCCGCCCTGTCAAATGATTCTCATTTCCATAACTGTACAATAGGCGGACAGACGACAGATGGGCAGGACGCCGTAAATGAACTTTCATTCTTATGGCTGGATGCGGCAGAGCGGGTTCGAACGCCTCATCCTACAATCTCTGTAAGGTGGCATGAAAAAATAAATCAGAAGTTTGCCCTGCGGTGTCTGGAAATTGTAAAACTTGGAATGGGATTCCCGGCATTCTTTAATGATACGCCTACCATAGAATATTTGCTGGAACGAGGCGTAACGCTGAAAGAAGCCCGCGACTATGCGATTGGCGGATGCGTACTTCACAATGTGGTTGGGAAAACCCCCACTACCTGGCCAGATGTTATGAACTTTGCAAAGCTGTTTGAACTGGCTTTGAATGACGGTATGGATCCGCGGACGGGCAAACAGTTCGGGCTGCATACCGGGAAATTTACAGACTTTGAAACCTATGAAGATGTGGTAGAGGCGTATAAGAAACAGATTCTGTTTTTTATGGAAAAGACCACAGAATACTTAAATAAAGTCAGCATTTATCGCGGCGAGATGTTTCCGGAAACATTTGTTTCCCTGTTTTTCGATGATTGTATTAAAAAGAAAAAAAGTATTAACCAGGGCGGCGCAAAATATCTCATTAACTGCTATTACGTAATCCCCGTGGGTGTGGTAGATGTGGCGAATTCGCTGATTGTTCTGAAAAACAAAGTATTTGGCGGCGACAAATCCATTGGTAAACAGGAATTGATGGATGCGCTGGCAGCAAACTTCGAGGGATATGACGATTTGTGGATGAAAGTAGATGAATGCCCGGATTTTGGCAATGATGTTCCGGAAGTGGATGAAATTGCAGCGGAACTGTATGAATGGATGTGCGACGAGATTCCCAAGTTTAAAGGCGGGTACGGCGTACAGTATGAAGTGGCGCCTCACAGTATTGCGTTCCATGCAAACATGGGACTGAAAGTAGGAGCGCTCCCCAGCGGCAGAAAAGCTGCGTTATCCCTTGCAGACGGGGCGGTATCACCGAATCAGGGAAGCGATGTTAATGGTCCCAGCGCAGTGGTAAATTCTGCGGGGCGTATTGATCATACCAGAATTTTCGGAACCCTGTTTAATATGAAATTTATGCCGGCAGCCCTGGCGACGACAGAAGACAGAAAAAAACTGCTGGCTTTGATAAAGACATATTTCGGAACCTACGGCGGAAAACATATTCAGTTTAATGTTGTGGACAGAGACGTCCTGATTGACGCCAAGGCGCATCCGGAAAACCACAGAGATTTAATCGTCCGTATTGCAGGATACAGCGCGCTGTGGTGTGAATTAAATGAAAGTATTCAGGACGAGCTGATTGCAAGAACAGAAAACACATTATAACTTTTATAAATATTCGTAAGCAGGCAGCATATAAAAACGAAAAATATTGGAGGTAAAATGATGAAAATATTGGTAGCTTATTTTTCACAGTCAGGAAATACGAAATTAATTGCAGAGCATATTGCAGCCGGAATTTCAGAAGTGGCAGAATGCGATTTGATGGATATCCGGGATGTGGATGTGCGGATGATTCGAACCTATGATTTGATTGGAGTAGGGGGACCTGCCATTGGAGCGGAAGCGGATATTGTAAAACGCTTTGTCTACAGCATCCCGCTGACCGGAGGGCAGATGTGTTTCCTGTTTAACACGCACGGCTCTTTGCCGCGGCGTTATTTTCCGGAAGCAATACGCAGAATGAAAGACCGTGAATTTAATGTAATCGGCTGGCAGGGCTTTTATGCGTCTGTACATATTCAGTGTTTCCCAAGCCCTTATTATACAGATGGACATCCGGATGAACAGGATATTGCAGACGCCAGACAGTTTGGAAAAGATATGGCAGCGCGGGCAGAGAGAATTGCAAACGGAGAGACGGATTTAATTCCTGAGGTGCCGCCTCTTGAACCGCCAAAGCCATATAGTCTGCCCCATACGGGAAAGGATGATACCCAGGCAAGAGGAATCCACGGCGATCGGCGTTATGACCCGTCCAAATGCCTTTATCCAAAATGTCATTTATGCATGGACAACTGTCCGGAGGGCTTTATTGATTTTTCCAAAGAACCAAGGCAGTTTGGAAGCCATTGTGATATTTGCAAAACAAATGAATGCTGCTACTGCGAACTTATCTGTCCAACCGGAGCCATCTATATTACGGATGACGATATTGAATACGGCCTGAACTTTTTGAAAGAACATCATGATTTCTTTGAAGCGACGCTGAATCAGGAAGAGGCTGAGGGAAAATTCAGAAGACTGGTTCCGGTTGAAGAAGTTGGATGGGATACTCCATATAATGTGCGGCGTAAAAATGGTGAGAAAGCGAAAGTAAAACCGACTCGCATTAAAAAATCAAACAGGAGTATCAAACCGGCGGAACAATAAGAGGATGATAATGTAATGAGAATGGAGGAGCTTATGAACAACTATTTTAACAAATATGATCCATCGGATTCCCCGTCTGCATCCTATGACAGGATTCCGGTTTGTGAAAATATTCTCCGGGAAAAAGATGTTATGATTCCCATGAGAGACGGGATTTCCGTGTGCGGGGATATTTATCGCCCGGATATGAATGAACCGGTACCCGCATTGCTGTCGTTCGGTATTCATAACAAAGAACTGCTGGGACCGGATATGTTTCATAACGTGCCCACACAGCCGGCATGGTCAACATTGTGGATTGGAAACATTGAGGGAGGAGACACAACGTATTTTGTAACGCGGGGATATGCGCACGTTGTAGTGAATCCCCGCAATGTCGGGAAATCAGAAGACGGGCCCTTTGCAATGACAGACCAGTATGACACCATTGAATGGATTGCGAAGCAGCCATGGTGTGATGGAAATGTGGGAATGATAGGCATTTCAAATTTTGCCGCCAATCAGTTTATGGCTGCCGCGACGCAGCCGCCTCACCTGAAAGCAATTTTTCCGTTTGACCCGGCGGGCGCATATGGCGGGCCAATGTCTTTTCGCGATGTAAAGCCGGGCGGCGTTTTGCCGATGATGGATTATGTGATGGATTTGCTGGACGTAGGCCACAGTCAGCAGAAAAATCCGGGCGAACTGTCAGAACCAATGAAGCAGTGGTGGGAAGAGGCAATGGAAAACCCGGATTATCGGATGTATGGACATGTATATAATATTTTAACAATGAAAGGGCAGAAAAATCCGCATCTTTTCCAGAGCCTGATAAATCCCTATGACAATCCGGAATCTACAAAAGCAGGGGAAGAAAATTTTAAACGGATTCAGATCCCGGCATACACCGGTTCCGGCTGGTATGCCTATACCTATAAGGCGCACATTCAGGGTGCGCAGCACTGGTATCATGGAATTGATGTTCCGAAAAAACTGGTATTTACAGGACCGGCCCATATGGAAAGACCGTTCCACTCCCTGAGAGAAGAAATGCTGCGCTGGTACGATTACTGGCTGAAAGGGATTAAAACCGGCATTATGGAAGAGGCGGCTGTAAAATACTGGGTTATGGGAAGTAACCAGTGGCGTACTGGAGAAGACTGGCCGCTGCCTGAAACACAGTGGACAAAATATTATCTGGACAGCTGGGAACGTCTGCGGACAAAAGAATTTAATCCTTATGGCAGCGATGCGTATGAGCAGCCGGACGCCTTTTTGCAGATGCCTCCGACACAGACAAATGAAATCAGCAAGCTGCGTTATATGACAGAACCACTGGCGGAAGATACCCTTGTGGCAGGCCCGATTTCCCTGAATTTCTATGCGTCTATTGACCAGGAAGACACAAACTGGATTGTAATTTTGAAAGATGTCGGCCCGGATGAATCCGTACGAACCGGACGGGAGGGTGAAAAAGAGATTCCAAAAGATTTGCCGGAACGGGAAGTGACAAGAGGATGGTTAAAGGCGTCCCACAGAGCGATTGACGCCCAGCGTTCAAAAGCATGGGAGCCATGGCATCTGTATACAAGAGAGGCACAGCAGAAAATCGTGCCGGGAGAAATCAATGAATATAATGTAGAGATACTGGCAACGGCAAACTGTTTTAAAAAAGGACACAGGATATGCCTGGAAATTACCAGCATGGATATGGCAACAGGAACAGGCGGATTGTTTAACGCAGAATATATACCATATCATATATGCAGCAGCAAGACCACAGTTCACAAAATATACAGGAATGCGAAATACTCATCTCACTTACTTTTGCCAATCATTCCTTTAAATGAAGCTATAGAATAATCTAAGAGACCCAAAACAGGAAAGGGCAGTCAAAATACTGTCCTTTTCCTGCTCCATAGGAGGATAAGTATGAATGCAGAGAAAAAAATTACAATTATTGGAGCCGGTATGATAGGAGCGGGTTTAGCCGTCAACAGCGCGCTGCACGGATACAGAACCATACTATACGATGTGTGTGATCTTGAAATTGTAAAAAAGAGAATGGAAGACATTATGGATATCATGGTAAAATGTGGAGCGGCCGCAAAAGAGCAGGCGGCACAGGCAATGGAGCTTGTCTCTTATACGGGCGATATGAAAGAAGCTGTGGAGGGAGCCCTGCTTGTGGAAGAGTGCCTGCCGGAACGGCTGGAATTAAAACAGTCGGTTTATGGCAGAATCCAGGAAATCACAGGAGCAGGAACTTTAATTGCCAGCTCCACATCCGGACTGCTTCCGTCAAAATTGCAGGAGGGGGCTTTGTATCCGGAGGCAATTATGGCGGCGCATCCGTATAATCCGTCTTATTTGCTGCCTTTAATTGAACTTTGCGGCGGAAAGAAAACTTCGCGGAAAAATATCGAAAAGGCAAAAGAGATTTTCTGTGAGATTGGAAAAGTGCCGATTATCTGCCAAAAAGAAGTAGAGGGATTTCTGGTAAACAAGTTGTCCTGGGCATGTATGTCTGCAGCGCAGGAAGCGGTAAAAAACGGACTTTGCAGCGTGGAAGATATAGACAAGGCAATTATGTTTGGCCCCGGTATGCGTATGGCTGTTACAGGGCAGCTTCTAACCATCAGTCTTGGCTGCGAGGGAGGATTTTTGGCTTTGGCAGAGAAATACGGAAAAGAGCCCAGTGCGGAGGATAAACTCTATGCAGCCGGCGTAGAACAGGAAATTTTAAATCGTCTGCCGGAACAGGGAAATACGGTGGAAAGTGTCTGCGGGTTTCGGGACTATATGTTTGCGGAACTATTGAAATTACACGGACTGCTGTAAACGGAGGAACGGGAAGATGAAAAATAGAAACAGGTGGTTTTATGCAGTAATAGGTGTGATAGTATTATTGCTTGTAGGCGTTAATTATGCCTGGAGTGTATTGTCTGTTCCCATTGCGCAGGAATTTACAGAATGGACAAAAGCACAGTTGTCTATGACCTTTACAATTACAATGATGATGTTTTGCGCAGGGGGATTAATCGCCGGTTTTTTAAATAGAAAAATAAAAGGCAGATATTTACTTTGGATTTCAGCAATATTGTTGTTGTGCGGATTTCTTATTACTTCCAATATGCAGACGTTATCCATGCTATATTTGGGGTTTGGGATTTTAAGCGGACTTGCGGGCGGAGTAGCATACAATACCGTTATGAGTACAGTATCTGTATGGTTTCCTGATAAACAGGGAATGATTTCTGGTATTTTGTTAATGGGTTTTGGCCTGAGCAGTTTTATTATTGGAAAAATTTATACTGCCTTTACTTCGACAGAGACAGGTGCATGGAGGAATTCTTTTCGTATTCTTGCAATACTGATATTTGTGATTGTAATGATAGGAGGAATTTTTCTTGTGAAGCCAGGAAAAGATTTTGTTCCTCCGACACTCAGAGAAAATGGGGAAAAGGTGCGGGAACCGGCATCAGATGTAGCGACAGGCGTAATGATTAAAAAAAAGGCGTTTTGGATGTATTATATCTGGGCAATTATGGTAAGTGCGGCGGGTCTGGCTTTAATAGCACAGGCAAGCGGAATTGCACAGCAGGCTGGACCAAAGGTAAGCGCCGCGGTTATTGCAACAACTGTAGGATTAATTTCTGTTTTCAATGGTATAGGACGTGTGATTTTCGGAACTCTTTTTGACAAAGTGGGTTATAGAATGACAATGCTTCTGGATATGATAATATTTGTTTTAGCAGCATTGATTTTGCTGGCGGCATTGGCAAATGATAATTTTAAACTTATCATCATGGGATTTGTTGTAGGCGGACTGGCCTATGGGGCGGTGACTCCTGTAAATTCTGCTATTATCAGTGATTTTTTTGGGAGAACACATTATGCTGTGAATTTGCCGATGATTAATACAAATCTGTTATTTGCTTCTTTTGCGTCCGCGATTGCGGGAAAGCTTTATGATACCAGCGGTTCCTATTTTAGTACGATAATAATGATGATAAGTGTTGTAGTTGTTGGATTTGCAGCATTTTTAGGTATCAGACGACCAGCAGAGTCTTGAGCTGTTTGTTTAATTATCGGCTGTACTGCGTCTTCATCAAAACTTAATGGAAACAAATAGTGGTACACTTAAGGAACTGAAAATCAGCCCGTCGCACGGGCCGGGAAGCAATAATTCCCTTCCGATCTTTTTCTACACCTTTAGTATACCACTATTTAGAATATAGCCAGCATCCAGTTTTCATTTATTGTGATGAGATTTTCTCATGATTTCTGTTTCAGTTTTATGGCTCCAGGGTGAACCCGTCATAAGCTGCATAGATTTCTCCCTGGCATCCATTTTCCTTGAAATACTGCATAGTAGCTTGCAGATCATCATACTCGCCGTTTGCATGGCTGAGAATTACATTTTTTGCTGCCGAATCCGCAAAAATTTTTGCCATTTGTCCCTTTGTCATATGGTTTCCTGTCATTATGTTTTCCACCTGTTTCTCTGGCATTTGAGAGAAATAGCCGGTCAGAGTCATGGAATCCACCACCAGAATATCCGTATCTTTATAGAAAGAGGACAAATCATCCGTATATCCCAAATCCCCGGTTACCACAACTGACTGGTTTCCGGCGCTGAATCGGATGGAATAAGCCTGCATATTTCCATGGGTTACTTTGTGCATATCAATCTGGACACCGTCCAGCTCCATACTATAATCTGTATCAGTAACATCATAAATCTGAACATTTTCACTGATTCCTGCCTCGGATATTCCTGCCTCTTGCATTGACCCTACAGCAATCCTTCCGTCAATATCATCTTTATTTATCATATACACGCTGTCATACAGAAGCTGTGTCTGAGGACCGACAACTGTAATAGAAGTTCTGCCTTCCGGCGTGTGATACCATCCCGATAAAAGAAAATGATTAAAATCAGCGTTGTGATCTTCATGTTGATGTGTAAATAGCACATTATGAATCTGTTCCACCCCAAGTCCCAGTTCTGTTAGTGTCTGACAAGTTCCGTATCCGCAATCCACCAGAAAATACTTGTCTTGATACTGTACCAGCGTGGATGCATTCCCACGTTCCAAATCTGTTCCCGGTGATCCGGAGCCGATGGTTACCACTCGGAAGCCGTCTGGAATAACGGAAAAATCAACCGTCTTCTGTTTGGTTTCGATCTCATTCTCTTCTGTCGTGTTTCTTGTTTTTGATATCGACTCCGACAATGAACTACTTGTCTGTGCGTTTCCGTTGTTTTCCGTGTTTCCGCATCCTGCCAGAATTCCCATACAGAAGGTTAGGGTAAGAATTCCACAGAACAATATATATTTTTTTTTCATATCCATTCTCCTTATTCATTTTTTATCCGAATTACAATTCTGATATCTACGGTTTAGTTGCCTGTTCCTCCAAAGACAAATCGCGTGTTTCATATGTTCTTCGATAAAAGCGGGAACAATTTCAAAATTCATTGACAGAGGAAAAACAATAAAGCTACCTCCAGGTGCCAGCAGTTCCATAGTACGGTATACTTCCGCCTGAATTTCCTCCTTTGTTACCCTGGGATGGTCAAAAACGAACTGATTATCATATCCTCCTATAAAAGTCACTCTGTCCTGATACTTACAGGTTTGCATCATATGGAAGGAGCGTTTTCAGCTATGCTTTTCGTGCATTTTCATAGAGTGTTTGAAAAACAGGCAGCATAGATTCACAATAACCGCAGCTGTCTGTCGTGATTGCCAGCTTTCCGTCTGTAATGGTGCCGGCAACAACCACATCCTGTTTCATGGGTTCAAAAAAATAATTAATTTCCCATTCCGTTTCATTATAATGAAGAAGCATATCCAGTTGGAATTTATTGTCCAGATTAACGGTTTCTTTATATTCGTTTCCTTTTAACATCCTTTTTCCTTTCCTAAATAAGTGAACTGTTTCCGATACAGAAGCTCTTTTGCTGCACCGGAAACAGTTTTAATGATGATCTGAAAAATCAGTCCTGAACGAAGTCTGCGGCATTTTCACCTGCCATACGACCGGAATTTAATGCAAATCCCATTGTATTGCCGGGGAAGTAATAATAGTAAGTTCCGTTGTAGATTTCGCAGACATCAGTACCTGCCGCATACAATCCCGGAATTACCTGGTAATCATCGGTAATAACTTCATAATTATGATTTATTTTAATGCCGCCCAAGGAGCCATAGGCGTTACAACGAAATTCCAGGGCATAGAATTTTTTACCGGTAACAGGATGAAGATAGTTTCGGTTTTTCCCGAAATCGTCGTCATAGTTTTCGTCGCACATATCATTATAGCGTTCAACCGTATTAAGGAGATTGTCGGCATTAATGCCCATTTTTTCCGCTAAATCCTCCAGGGAATCTGCTACAAAGGCAAGATTCGGATACTGCTCCTGGGCTCTTTGCATGTTGTCGTCGAAATTTTCGGCAGGATTACCGTGGAATACTTCGCTTGGGAAATCCATGCCGTTTCTGCGGTAATATTTTACCATATCATCGCTCAGGATTTTGTACATTACCTTATCCTGCTGGTAATCAATAATGTTTTCGCAAATGGAGCCGTTTTGCAGAACGCTTTCATCACAGCACCGATAACCGGATTTATTGACTGCCAAAGGACCTGCCTGCATAAATAAAGTAGTCTGCGGCCATTCGCCGAGAGATGCTCCGGGGAGATTTGGAACGCCGATACGTTCCATTTCCATGCGGCCGTGACCAGCTCCCGCCTCCCATGCCATGCGGATGCCGTCTCCCATAATACCGGGAATCATAAAATCAAATAAATCTTTGTTCAGCGTATATCCGCAATGTTCCTGAATCATATCCGGATTTGTTCCAAAACCACCGGTGGCAATAATGACTGACTTGGCTGTTACTTCATATTCTTCCCCGTCTGTCCCGGAAGCATAAAAGCCGGTAACAGAATCGCCGCTTTTTATTAATTTTTTTGCCGGTGTATTAAAGTAAAATTTAACGCCGTTATCCACACAGTATTCGTGAATTACTTTATTCATAGCAGAAGCGGAGCGTGGTCCCGGTATTCCGCCGCCCTCCGGCATAACTACATGCCAGGTCTGCTCAGACTCCGGAAAATTTTTCATGACTGCGGCAAAACGGACGCCCATATCTTCGAGCCAGTTAATGGTATCGCCGGATTTCCAGATATAATCATGTACAAGCTGGGCGTCTGCCTGCCAGTGTACATAGTCCATAAACTGTCGGAACGCTTTTTCCTTTGTAAGATTTACCATGGATTTTTGCTGAATGCGGCTTTCTACGGCAAATGGCCCCATTCCCATGTTGGCGGCGCCGCCCGGACCGGCGGCCTTTTCAAATACAACTACGCTGCAGCCGGATTCAGCGGCTGCTGCAGCAGCACACAAACCGGCTGGTCCTGCAGCGATAATGCCGATGTCGGCAGAAATTTTTGTTCCCATAATAAAAAGTCTCCTTTCAAATGAAATATGCCATATCTCTATTTGTTGGTTTAATCATACTATCGGAAGGAAAAAGTGTCATTGGAACAGATTCAAAAAAACACTGCAAGAAAGGGGAAAACCTTGGTTTTGCGCACAAAAATATCTGTGGCCGCTTCAGAACCACAGATATTTTAAATATGGTTGGGAGAGTAATTTTTTTAAATGTCTGCCAGACGGTTTTTCATAATATGTTCCATCATTTCGGCATGTTTTCCTTCCAGTTTCCAGGTAAATATATAGATAATTGCGAGTGCCGCATAGAAAATCATAGGAATACCTGCAAAAGCAAAGTTTATGGCGCCGGCAACGTCTGTGCTCTGGACGGCAGCGC
Organism: Brotonthovivens ammoniilytica; assembly: GCF_025566885.1. Classification (NCBI taxonomy): domain Bacteria; kingdom Bacillati; phylum Bacillota; class Clostridia; order Lachnospirales; family Lachnospiraceae; genus Brotonthovivens; species Brotonthovivens ammoniilytica. Next base: position 160,773 of record NZ_JAOQJQ010000001.1, read on the forward strand.
CGGATTGATAGCCGCCGGCATACATGGCTCCGCTTAATAACGCGGAACCGAGAGCACCGCCGATTTTTACTCCGATAGAAACAATGGCGCTTGTTACTCCCTCTGCCCGTACATTATTTTTATATTCGCCATAATCCACGCATTCGCCGGTCATTGCCATGATCTGTGTTGTAGTAAATGTAATACCTGCAACGGCAATGATTAAAACACAAGCACAAATTACTGTAAAGCTTTTCCCGCCGGAAAAGAACATGGTTCCGGCAGCGATAGCGCCCAGTACAGAGCCGATGATAAAAATTTTTCTGGAACCGATTCTGCGTACCAGAGGAGCGGCAATAAGAAAACCTGTGATATTTCCAATAACCATAAATATCATAAATTTAGAATAAAGTATCTGATTGCCAAGCACATTTGCGGCGTAATAAATGCCGCCGGTCTGAATGATGGTATTCGCTATATTGAGAATCAGGATATAGATTAATAAAATAAATGCATATTTATTTTTGCCAAGTGTAATAAACAAATCTTTTACTTTAACAGAGCGCCTTTCTCCCAGCATAATATCATTCAGGTCACCAACATTTTCCCGGCAGAGGGCATAGGTAATCAGACATGCCAGAAATGCTACGCAGGCATATATGGTAAAAATTTTTGCATAGCCTATTTTCATAGCCCAGATATTTGTCAGTGACATTAAAAGGCCGCAGAGAATAGCGGATATGCCGTCATTTAATACGCCCAGCTGTCCGCGTTCTTTTGGATTGTTAGTCATACGGGTCATTAAAACGGTCCGTGCAACGGAAATGATTGTTCCAAATACAGAAATACTTAATGCATAGAGAACAGCTAAAAGAACAACTTTTACTGCCATTCCTGCAGTTTCGGGGATGTAGAACACAGCCGCCAGAGTAACTGCATATGGAACGGATACCCAGAGAATCCAGGGTCTTGCTTTGCCTTTTTTTGATTTTGTATTATCAATGATAATACCAGCAAGGATGTCAGAAAAACCATCCAAAATTTTAACCAGCATCATAATCATGCCCACCAGCCCCACGGCAATTTTCAAATTTTCCGTGGCAAACGTCATTAAAAACATTGGAATTGTCATCATCCAGACGTTAGCCAGTCCGTCAAATGTGTAACCTACTTTCTGACTTAGTGGAAGCGGTCCCATTGAAGCAAGGGCTTTTCCGGCTTCTTCCTGTGTTATATTTTTCTTTACATTCATATGTAAATCCCCCTTTCACGTTGTGTCTGCAAAACAGAACTATCATATAGTGAGTATACTATTCGTGTTTATAATATTCCAATTAGCGTTGATTATAACATTGATGTTAAAAAATAATTATTTTATCTGTTTGTTATCAGACACAAAAATAGAGCGGTACAAAGGGAGATTTTGAGAGCTGGCAACATTGTTGGGCAGCGAATAGAATGCTACCATAAATGTACAAAGGACGGTTGAAATCGTTCCTAAATATTACCATCAAAAACAGGAGGAAATGTAATGGGACTGAAAGAGCAGAAATATGAAGGGATTCCGGTATATAATCCGGAATCAAATAATGAACGTTTTAAATTTAAAAAAGAAACGCTTGTAAATGGAGAAGAAGTTGACGTTTTGTATCGAAAAGGAAATCCGGGTTATACAATGGAAAAATTAATCGCGGCGCGTGAACGGGGTGAAATGACATTTTCTAATTTTTGCCCGAAGCTTGAACCGCATACTTTTGAAGCGGAGCCGGGAATATTATGTGAAAGGGACGTATGTATTGTACTTCGTGACGGAACCAAAATATATGCAGATATTTTCCGTCCAGGCAATACCACAGAAAAAGTGCCGGTCATTGTATCCTGGAGCCCGTTTGGAAAACGCCAGTCAGAGGGCATGGGTACATGGAAATTAATGGGAGTTCCGCCGCATACGGTATCCCAGTGGGCAAAGTTTGAATCTGCAGATCCCGGCTACTGGTGCCATCATGGATATGCGGTGGCAAATGTAGACCCGCGGGGCGTAGGAAACTCCGAGGGTGATGTAAGCACATTCGGATTACAGGACGGACAGGACGGATATGATTTTACAGAATGGGTAGCAGCGCAGGAATGGTGCAGCGGTAAAGTATCCTTTACAGGAAATTCCGGCGTGGCTATGGTTATCTGGAGAATTGCCGCGGAACAGCCGCCTCATCTGGCTTGTATTGCGCCGTGGGAGGGAACCGGAGATATGTATCGTGAATCCGTATGCGTGGGAGGCATTCCCGCCGCAAAATTTAATGAGGGTATTGTAGAGGGAATTGCCTGCAATAACTGGGCAGAAGACATGGGCAATATGTCTGTACTGCATCCGTTTATGGACGACTACTGGGAAAGCAAAATCCCAAGATGGGAAAATATCCGCGTTCCGGCATATGTAACCGCAGGATTATGTCATTTCCATCTTCATGGCTCCGTCGAGGGATTCCGCCGTATTCGCTCTACAAAAAAATGGCTGCGGATTCACCGGGAAATGGAGTGGCCGGATACATATCACTATGAAAATCTGGAAGATTTGCGCCGGTTTTATGACCGCTATCTCAAAGGTATTCACAATGGCTGGGAGTTTACGCCGAAGATTCGTACAGATATTATGGACGCATATGATTTTGATTTTGAAAGAAATCATGAAGAAAGAGAGTTCCCCATTGCCCGCACGGATTACCGGAAAATTTATCTGGATGCAAAAACAGGAACCGGCAGTTACGAGCCGTTTGAACAGGAAGCAGAAATCGCGTACGATCCGGAAAAAGATATTATATCTTTTGATTTCCAGGTGCCGGAAGATACGGTTATTATTGGTTACATGAAGCTGCACCTTGGTCTGGAAGTAAGAGGATATGACAATACGGATATGTTTATCTGGGTTAAGAAATACAGCATGGATGGAGAATATGTACCGGAATGGTGTACAGGTGAAAATTATCGCGGAGCCTGGGGATATTTCAGAGGCACGCACCGTGAGTTGGATCCGAAATGGAGCAGTGATTTCCAGCCGGTACAGGCACACCGCAGGGAAGAACCTATGGAAGAGGGAGAGGTTTACCCTGTAGACATCGAAATCTGGCCCCATTCCCGTATCTGGCACAAGGGAGAAAGAATTCGTATAGAAATTTCCGGTCATTTTGTTCAGTCAGAGTGGTATGAAGATGCGCGTCAGCATTATGATACGGATAATGGAAACGGAACTGCGGTAATTCATACCGGAGGAAAGCATAACGCATATTTGCAGATACCATTTATTCCGCCTAAATATCAGGTAGGAGATTATGTTGTAAGGTAAAATATAAATATACAAAAAACAGGTTATCCCGAATCTTGAAAAGATAAGGGATAACCTTATTTTTATGGACGTTCCATAATGCAGGCGGCGCCCATGCCTCCGCCTATGCACATGGTTATCAGTGCATATTTACCATGATTGTGATTCAAATAAGTCAGCGCTTTGGTCGTCAGGAAAATTCCGGTTGCTCCCATGGGATGTCCCAGCGCCATTGCACCGCCGTATGGATTTGCTTTTTCAAATGGAATTTCCAGCTCTTTCATACAGGGAAGCATTTGAGCGGCAAATGCTTCATTTAGTTCTACCGTATCCATATCATTTATTGTCAGTCCTGCTTTTTTTAATACTTTTGGAACCGCTTCGATTGGACCAAGTCCCATATAGGCAGGGTCAACGCCTGCAGTCGAAAATGCAACAAATTTTAATAACGGTTTCAGATGAAGCCGGGCAGCTTTTTGTGCCGACATTATGACAGCAAAGCCGGCACCGTCGCTGACCTGGGAAGATGTTGCCGCGGTAACCAATCCGTTTTCCAGAAAACAGGGAGTTAATGCCGCAAGTTTTTCCAGGGAAGTGTCCGGACGAATTCCGTCATCTTGCGTAATCGTTTTTCTTTCGCCGTCAAAAACCGTATCAATCGGTATGATATATTCATTTAAAAGTCCGGCTTTTTGCGCCGCATAGGCTTTTTCGTGGCTTGCAGCGGCAGCCATTTCCATCATCTCTCTGGTGACGCCCTTTTTTGATGCAACATTTTCCGCGGTTAATCCCATGGACATGTAAGCGCCTTTTTTGTGTTCTGCAAGCCATGGTTCAAACGTATTGGAATCCAATGCCATAGATACGGTGCTCATGCTTTCAATACCGCCGGCAATCATAATCGTTTCCTGACCGGACATAATGGCCTGGGCACACAGTGCGATTGCCTGAAGTCCGGAGGAACAGAAACGATTAATTGTCATTCCCGGAATGGAATCCGGCAGACCGGCGCGTTCAACAATCAGACGTGCAATATTATATCCCTGTGTTTCAAAAGGCATAGCGCATCCAACAATAACGTCGTCGATTTCAGACACATTCAGTTCCGGAATTTTTTGCAGTACGCCCTTTAATGTCTGTGCTCCAAAATCAATAGGATGAGTTTGGGCAAGACCACCCTTTTTTCCCCGGGTAACAGGACTTCTTCCAATGGCAACAATGACAGCCTCGTTTTGATTCATAGTGATTTCTCCATTCTGTTAAATATTTTTTATAAGGTAATGCTTTCATTATAAGTATAGCGCAGGCTGTTTTCCGGGAGAAATCACTCTTTCTACTCACAATTATTATTCTTAATAATCAATGCAGAGAGAAAGAATATTTAGGGGGTTTTTTGTCTGTTCATGCAGCACCAGGTTTTAGAACAGAGATTACAGTCTACATGCATAGACTCGGAAACTTCCAGCAGACTGCTGCGCGGCGGACAGGAACTGTCCTTATTCCAAATAGCGGCCATACAGAGTTCTGCGTCTGGATTTTTGATTTCACAGTACGAGAGCAGAGAATGGCTGTGATATTTTAAAAAGGAGTGCGGCATAACAGAAATGCCATATCCGGACTCTGCGTATACAAGCATGTCCTGGATAGTTTCCGCAAATATGAAATTTGTATATACATTCATTTGCCGGCAGAGATTGCTGATAAGATTCAGTCCTTTTGCGTTTTTTTCCAGGAGACAGATAGGCGCCTGCTCCGCCAGCAGCAAAAAGTTTTCCAGCGTACAGTCGTCCTTGAAAAGTCTGCTGGAGGCTGCCAGACTAAGGGTGTCGCAGGAAAGGATCCTGCAGTCCATATGGGTGCCAAGATATTTATCCGGAAGCAGAATAAAGCCAATATCAATAATATTGTTTTGCAGCGCGTTTTTTATCTCGTTAGAGGAAAAACGCTGGATATTTACATCAATAGCCGGATATTGCTCCCGAAGCTGATTCAGAATAAGACTCAATGTTTCCTGGGCAAAGGCTTCTTCATAGCCAATGCGCAGGGAGCCGTATGCGTTTCCATATTTGGCGGCACGCTTTACCGAATAGAGCAGGGAATCCGACTGGCGGATTAACTTGTTCGCTTCTTTCAGCATGATTTCACCTGCCGGCGTTAAAGAAACCGAACGGGTATTGCGGGTGAATAGAGGGTATCCAACCTCGGCTTCTAAATCTGCAATTTGTTTGCTTAATAAAGGCTGGGTTACATATAAAATTTCGGCAGCCTTGCGGAAATTCAGTTGTTCAGCTACTGCCACAAAATATTGAAGCTGGCGTAATTGCATTTCGTTCACATCCTTTATCATGGTATAAAAATACGGGGCTTCTTACTATTGATATTAGCATATTTCGCAGAATTTTCCCAGAACCCAAAAAACAGCCGCCGCGAAAAAACGGACAGCTGTTTTCTGATTGCATAGCCTGTTATATACAGGTAGAAAGTAGTAAAAAATAAAGAAAAATAAGTATTTATTTCATTTTAAGAATTACCAGCATAAGGGTATCTTCTGTTCCGTTATTTACAACGCTCTTTTGAACATTTGCGCCCACATGCACGCTGTCGCCTTTGGTAAGGAGGGTTTCCGTGCCGGTATCATCTTTAAAAAGTATCTGTCCCTCTGCTATATAATAGACAGACTCCAGAGGAACCGGACCATAGTTTGTGCCGCCTCCCGGCATAAAACGTGAAAGCCCCACCGTAATATTGCCTTCTGAAATATCAGCTGCATCATGGAGGCGGGTCAGAACACAGTCAAAATGTCCGGGAGCCTCGTAAGTATATCCTTCGTTTTTTTTCGTGATTTTAATATTTGCCATAATGAAGTTCCTTTCTGATAATTTTAGTTAAACGATTACGCTGGAACCGCCGTCGGTGTATATACACTGTCCGGTTACAAAATCGGATTCCTCCGATGCAAGGAAAATGACAGGCGTGATGTTATCGTCTGCTTCACCGAGACGTCCCATCGGAATGTTGGCAAGAAGACTGTCCTTAACGCCAGGATTCTGAGCGAATACATTTTCCATCGTTTTTGTCATTGTAATAGCGGGTCCGACAGCATTTACGGTAACGCCTTTTTTGGACCATTCCGCTGCCAAAGATGCAGTCAGCATAGAGACGGCAGCCTTGGTTACGCTGTAGCAGGTATTTCCCATACCCTGATTAACGGCGCGTACGGCGCGGATAGAAGAAACATTGATAATACGTCCCCAGCCACGTTCTATCATGCCCTGGGCAAATGTTCTGCAGGTAAGCATAACGCTGGTTATATTTGTATTCAGCATGCCGTTCCATACATTCAGCGGCATTTCGTTAATGGGAAATTTTTGGTTATATCCCTGAGAATTAACAAGAATATCTACCTGTCCCAGCATAGAAGCTGCTGTTGCATACAGTTCCTTTACTGCTTCTTCAGAAGTAACGTCTGCGCTGATACACATAACGTTTTTCCCTGTTTCTATTTTAATAGCCGCGGCAGCATTTTCCAGTGTTTCCAGATTTCGACCGGTAATGACTACTTCGGCGCCATAAAATGCGAGTCCCTTTGCAATGGCGCTTCCGATTCCGCCTCCGCCGCCCACGACAACCGCTTTTTTCCCTGTTAAATCAAATGCATTTTTCATGTTGTTTCATTCCTTTCTGAACGATAAATTTTTGTAAACGAGAAGAGATCGTATATTTAGCCGCTGTGCGGATCTTACACAAAACATTCTGTAATATGATTGCGGGGCCATTTTGAAATTAATTCATATCCGTCTTCTGTTACGACAAACATATCCTCATGACGCACCCCGAAATTGCCTTTTTCTGAGCCGGCATAAGTTTCAATCGCCATAACATGTCCGGGCTGGAATTCAATATCCGGCGCCTGAGAGATTTTTTGGACAGTTCTGGTTGCATGGGGCAGTTCATGAAGCCCAAGGCCAAGACCGTGCGCCATTGCCAGGGCGTCCACTTCATTCCAGGATTCCCGACCCCAGAAAGACGGTTCCGGGAACTGGTCTAACATCTGGTAAATGGTATTTCCTGGCTTTACAACCTTTAAGGCGTTATCCATCATTTCGATACACTGGTTAAAACATTCATCCTGCTCCGGAGTTGTTTTTCCGCAGCTGAATGTACGGTAATAACAGGATTTGTAACCGAGATAAGAAGCTCCGTCCACATCAATATAGATAAGGTCTCCGGGGCGTACCATGCGGTCTGTAAAAGTCCAGTTGTAAGGGTAAGTATGCGGTCCGGACATACATACTAAATCTTCGGTATGGTCGCATCCCTCTTCGTAAAGCGCATTAATTCCGACGCCGACAATATCGCATTCCCTTACGCCGGGTTTAATAAACTCCTGAATACGGGCAAAGGCTTTTTCCGCATTGGCGCAGGTGAGTTTCATAATGTTGATTTCATCTATATTTTTAATAGAACGCGCCTGCATAATCATTGGCCGTGCAAATACGCATTTTACCCCTTTGCGTGCAAAAGCGTCCGTAAAGTATGACATGCAGCTGGATTCAATACCGATGGTTTTTGCAGGGAGCCCCTCTTCGGCAAGAATTTTAAGTACTGTATCAACCCATGCCTCTACGACAGGGTCGTGGGAACCGGTACCCGGCATAGCTGTACCCCGGGACGGAAATACATTTCCTTTCATCCACGGCATACGTTTCCGTTCTTCTGCAGGCGTGCCGCCTCCAAAGAAATACGGGTCGCCGGTGCGGCTGATAAAAGCTCCCTGAAGTTCGATTGGCCTCATGGGAGTAGTGACATAGGCAGATGTGACATAACGGATACTGTCTGCATTAAAGGTTAAAAAACCGTCCATTTCAAAAGATTCCATTGCCTGATGTGTACGCATGACACGATAAGCACGCAGACGATCCATATCCAGACGCTGTTCATAATCGACATCATATTTTCCAAATGGCATGTTGTGATACCTCCTTTATAGTTTGGATGAATAATTGTTTTTGTTATCTTTATCTTAGAATGGAAGAGGGGAAGCGTCCAATCACTTGTAATTATTAGATTGATAAATAATAGAAATTGATATTGGAAAATAGGTGCTTTTATTTATCGGAACACAGTATTTCCTATAGAGTAAAAAAGAATCCTGCCACGGCAGGGACCTAAAGATTGGACGTACTGCCTCAGGCAGGGAGAGGATTTTGTAATAACAGGTTATGATTCTGCTGCGATGGCTTTTTTGATTGCCTGTATATAATCATTTCCGCATAAGAAATGTGTTCTGTTCATAATATAATTTTTTGCCAGCCGTATGACAATGCGTTCTGCCCGGGCCCGCTTGCTTTCATCTGTAATACTGGTGATATCCTTTACATTGGCAAGACCCACCATCCGGCGGATGGACTCTAAACCTGCCATGGCAGCAGTATCAGACAATACCGTTTTCAGGTAATAATCTTTAAATCCCGGAACTTTTGCCATAGTATCTGTTGTATTTTCATCCCAGCAGACAGAGAATTTAGAAATAAACAGATCTATAACATCGCTGATGCAGGAAAGACACCATCCGCAGAAGATATCTTTTTCTTCTGGAGACTCTATGACGGCATCGCCGTTGCACCAGGCAAAAAATAGGTTGGCAATGATATTTCCAACATCATATCCCATAGGTCCGTAACATGCGAATTCCGGATCGAATACAAAGGTATGCTCCTGATTAATAAAAATAGAGCCGGTGTGAAGATCACCGTGAATCAGACTTTGGGCATTATTCATAAATTCAAATTTGAGTTTTGCGGCTTCTAGCTGCAGGGCAGTATCCTGGTAAAGCTCCTTTTCCACAAAGTCTTTGTTGGGGGCAAATACATTATTTCTGTGGTTATAATCCATAAAAGGTTCTGAGAAAACCAGATCTTCAGAAATTTCGCACAGTTCCGGATTAATAAAAGAACGGACGGATTCTTTCTTTTCTTTATGTTCCATACAGACATCGGTTGTTTTTAGAAGACTGTAAACCATAAAGGTTGTGATCTGGTCTGCAAAAAGCGGAAAGATTTCATGGTTTAAAAGGGCAGTACGCATCATAGTATGGCCTACCATATCTTCTTCAATAATGGTTTTCATAATGCTGTCATATAAATAGACTTTGGGAACGCTTCCGGGAGAGCACTGATCCTGGATGCGGAGTATTTCACTTTCAATACGGCCTCTGTCAATAGAGGCGTGAAGACTTTTCGCAATCCGAAGTTCAGGTCCGGCTTGTTTTACAATAATGCTTCTGCCGGTGGACGGCTCTGTAACCCGAAACACATAGTTTAAATTTCCGTCCCCGATTTCTTTACTTTCCAACAGTGTATCTCCATTAAAATAGTGGATCTTTTCCTGCACATAGGCAGGAACATCTTCTGCTTTCATTAAAAAATAAGTATCATATGCCATAATAATTCTCCAATTTTGTAATTCTGTCGTTAACTGCAGCCGCTTGATGTTCTGCTGATTGAGAAAACTCCAGAATCCATCTGCTGCGCATCTGCCGTGCTTTCAGCACTAATTGATTCTGTCGTTAACTGCTCAGGAAAAATCAAATGCCTGCTTTGCAGCCGCTTGATTTTTTGCTGATTGAGAAAAGACGCCAGAATCCATCTGCTTTGCATCTGCCGTGCTTTCAGCACTAATTGATTCTGTCGTTAACTACTCAGGAAAAATCAAATGTCTGTTTCACAGCCGCTTGATTTTTTGCTGATTGAGAAAAGACGCCAGAATCCATCTGCGTTGCATCTGCCGTGCTTTCAGCACTCTTTGATTCTGTCGTTAACTGCTCAGGAAAAATCAAATGTCTGCTTCACAGCCGCTTGATTTTTTGCTGAGCAGTTACATTATAGCATAGTTGGAGGGGATATTGGTTCTGAAATTGACTTTTTTGGCGTCTCTGTGCTATCATGGTTCCGTTGTAAAGAGGTAATAAGGATTTGTATAAAATTTTGGAGGATACATATTATGATAGGTGTTATCGGCGCAATGCAGATAGAGATTGACGGTTTAAAGGAAAAGGTTGAGAATTCACAGACGGTGACCGTCAGCGGAATTGATTTTGTAACCGGAACGATTCACGGAACAGATGTAGTACTGGCAGTCTGCGGAATGGGAAAGGTGTTTGCTGCAGTCTGTGCCCAGACAATGATTTTGAAGTTTCAGGTAGATGCTCTGATTACCACAGGTGTGGCGGGAAATCTGTCAGAGAAACTGGGAATTAAAAGTGTGGCTGTTGCAAGCAGTGTTGTTCAGCATGATATGGATCTGACGCCGGTAGGCTATGCCCAGGGAGAGTTAGGGGGAATTAATCTGGTAAATATTCCCTGTGATAAAAAACTGGTATCTATTGTAGAACACTGCGTGAAAGCTATGGGCGTTAATTATCAGGTGGGAACCATTGCAACCGGTGACCAGTTTATTAATAAACTGGAACAGAAAAGATTTATCACAGGACATTTTCAGGCTATTGCGGCGGAGATGGAAGGCGGAAGTATCGGGCAGACCTGCTATATTAATCATGTACCGTTTGTTATTATCCGGGCAATTTCAGATGATGCAGACGGAAGCGCTCCGGAAGATTTTCCGGCCTTTGCCAACGAGGCGGCAGCTATTTCTATTGAAATTGTGCTGGATGTGTTAAAAGAATATGGAAAATAAGAAATACTTATATATAAAAGCTATCAGTTGATAGCTTTTATATATTTTACGGTTTCCTCTAAGTAACTTATAATAAAACAGATGAAGCGGCGGGGATATATCAGATGTGCAGCGCTTGGGAATAGAATATTGTCAGCTAAGCTGACCCGAATCGCGCACACAGTCTTGCGAGAGCAAGACTTGAATGTTCCTGCCGGTTTTATGGTACGAAAACAATTATAAGACCAAGAAGAAAGAGGAGGAAACTTACATGAAAAAATTGTTAGTATTAGGACTTTGCCTGACCCTGGCGGCAGGAGTTCTTACCGGATGCCAGAAAGAGCAAAAACCCTCTGCTCAGACCTCTGTGTCTCAGGCAGAAGTGTCATCTGAGCCGGAACAAAAGCAGGCGCAGGAAAATATTTTTGAAACCCAGCCGGATGGATTCCGCATTGTAACAATTGGTACAGGAAATCCCAAATTTGATACAAATGCCGGAGGAAATTCTACACTGGTTCAGTATAAGGATAAATATTTTCTGGTAGACTGCGGAGCAATGTCTGCTTATACACTGGCCAATGCCGGATTGCCTATTACAAGTATTGATAATATATTATTTACACATCAGCATAATGATCACAATGCAGATTTTTGGACCTATTTTGTAGGCGGCTGGGGAGATCCCAAAGGACGCCGGCAGCTGGATTTAATCGGACCGGGGGTACAGAATCTGTATGATATGACGGTTGATTTCTACCGGACAGATCTGGAATACCGCAGTAATGGAGTTGGATTTTCCAGTGATGGTGTGCTGACCAATGTGGAGATTCGTGATCTGACAAAAGAAAAGGATGAGTTTGAACTGGACGGTGTAAAAATTAAAGCAATGACGGTTCCTCATACCATTGAAGCTTATGCTTACCGCTTTGAAGCAGATGGACAGAGTATTGTTATTTCCGGAGATATGATGTATAAAAAAGAATTTGCGGAATTTGCAAAGGGTGCTGATATTGTAGTTATGGATGGTATGCTTACCAGTGATTTTTCAGATCTGCCCGAAGAAGCCAGAGAAGGGATGAAAGCAAGTCTTAAAAAATCCCATATTACCAGCGAAGAAATTGGAGAATTAATGGCACAAGCGCAGCCTGGCAAGCTGGTATTGTCTCACCTTGGAGGTGCCGTTGATATCGACGCTGTTTCCAAAGCATATAAGGAGCAGGGATATAAAGGCGAAACGATTCTGGCTCATGACGGAATGTCTGTGGAACCATAGAATGGCATTTGTATCTGAGTCCAAGTGAAATCATAATATTAAAAATGAACCGCTTCCCAAAAGTCAGATTGAGAAATCTGGCCATTGGGGGCGGTATTTTTATGGCTGTATATAGTTTTCTATACGATTGAGTTTTTCTATAGAGTATGATAGCCTGATATCAGATAAAAAATCGGGGGAATGTTATGAACTTAAATCAGATAGCATATTTTATGGAAACGGCAAAGCGCCTGAACTTTACAGAGGCGGCAAAAGCGTTGTATATTGCTCAGCCATCTTTAAGTAAACAGATCAGTCTTTTGGAAGAGGAAATCGGTGTCAGGCTGTTTGAACGAAACCGGCGGGAAGTAAGGCTGACGGCAGCTGGAGAGCTGATGTGGAAAGAATTTCAGGTGATTTTTCAGGATATTGAAACTGCCCTTGAGAATGTGCGCCGGGCCGGAGCGGGAACTGATACGATTCGGATTGGATTTTTTAACTCCTTTAATTTTGAGTTTGTGCGGGAAAAAATAGAACGGCAGGTACGGAGCTGTTTTCCGGAGAGCCAATGGGTTGTGGAAAATTATGATTTGAAACAGCTTTATGAATTTCTGGAGCAGGACAGGCTGGATATTGTAGTAACCTTTGCCTATGAACTTTCTCAGTACGGGGATGTCTGCTGGGGCGTCTTGGATGAATTTAAGAGATGCGTGATCTGCGCAAGACAGACTGATCTCGGAAAAAAGGGTACCTTTGATGCGGAGCTGCTTTCTGAAAGTGTGTGGGTGCATCTGGATGAAAAAATCGGACGGGGAATTTATCAGTATGAGAAAAATGCCATGAAAAAGCTTGGAATCAGAAACTGTGAAGAGCGTGGTTATCCAAACATATTCAGTGTGATCAATCAGGTAAAGATGGGACATGGTTTTGCTTTCCTGGACCCTTATCTGGCAGAACAGTATCCGAAGCTCTTAAAGGCAATTACACTTCCTGAGGAAGAACCGGTGAGAGTCGTAGCTGTGTGCAGACGGGAAAAATATGAAAAGTTTCGTCCTGTTTTGGAGCTGTGCAGCCGAATGTCGGAAGAAAAGGAATAAACTTATCGAAATTTTTCTCACTAACGGGTGTTGAAAGTAAACTATAATAGAAAAAGGATGTTTGAAAAATATGTTGTCAAATATTTCATTACAGCAGATTCGCTATTTTATTGCGGCAGCGGAGTTTAAAAGTATATCAAGGGCGTCAGAGTTTCTTCATACTTCTCACTGCTGGCAGGCGGCCTTGGCACAACGGTAAATATCGGCGTTTTGGATTCTCACAATCCCAATCTTATGGTGCTTCCGGCAACAGAATTTTTTCATAAGAAATATCCGGGTTATGATACTGTTGTGGCAAATGCCCACGGGTACGATATATCTAAAAGTCTTCTCCACCACAAGCTGGACGTTGTTTTTCGGATTCGATATGATATGTCAGAGTATCAGGGAGATATTTTGGTTCACGAGCCGGTGGCCAAGTCTCCGCTGGTGGTTTGTATGCATAAGAACAATCCACAGGAATATTAATGATGGAATATAGAAAGGACAATCAGAAACCGGAAGTGTTGAAATTTGCTGAGGCAGTACATGAGATGATTAGTCAAAAGACATGAGAAGCTGTTATAAAACTGTAAAGTGAGGGAAATGAAATGACTGACAAAGAAAGAGTACTTGCGTTTTTTCACCATGAAATGACAGATGAGCTTCCGCCAGATAAGGCGCTGCTGGTAGTAAGAGGCAATACGTTTCATGAAAGGCCGCCTTTTGTTCAGGATGGTATTGACTGGTTTGGAGTACCGTGGAAAAGAGAGGACAACATTAATGCCCTTGCTCCGGATTATCGCCCGGATGTTATTATGTTTCATGACGATTATGGAACGCAGACCAATATGTTTTTCTCGCCGGAGGTGTGGAGAGAATTTTTCAAGCCTCAGCTGAAAAAAGCAGTGGATAAAACTCATGAACTTGGAATGATTTTTGAACTTCACAGCTGCGGGTTTATGGAACAGATTGTGCCGGAGTTTGCAGAAATTGGTGTGGATTCCTGGCAGGGACAGGAGATTAATGATATTCCAACGTTAAAGGCAGTGACCGGAAATAAGCTTGCCTACCATACTACACCACAGTATCAGGATTTTGAAGGCGCGATCTGTCAGGAACTCTGACGGAAGACTTTATCAGAAGCAGAATCCAAAAAAATGTGGCTGTCAATGCCAAAGGGGGAAATTACATGCCTATGCCTCTGCCTGGGAATCAGTGGTGGAGAGATATTATGATTGATGAAATTGAAAAATGTGGTAAAGAGATATATAAATAGAGATATATAAACAGCCAAGCTCCCCGGGGCTGGATTTTCAAGATATGAGAATGCAGCATACAAAGGTTTCAGATTCCAAAGTTTAAAGAGATGCTTATCAGGCATTTCTGTGGATTCCTTATAAGTATTAGACATTACAATAATATAGATATAAAATACAGGCATTCCAGGCGGGTGCCTGTATTTTATATCAGAGAGGAGAACGCTGATAAAATGAAAACAGAAAATAAAGATGAATTTAAACAGATGAATGTATTTGGAACCGGTTCATTTAATAAAGACTATGCTCAGTATTTTATTGGAAATTCTTATCTGAATCCGCTGACAAATCCCCAGCAGTGCCCGGTGTTTCTGGCAAATGTTACGTTTGAACCGGGATGCCGCAACAACTGGCATATCCATCATGCAGAGAAAGGCGGCGGACAGCTTTTAATCTGTACGGCAGGAGAGGGCTGGTATCAGGAAGAGGGGAAAGCAGCTGTTAGTCTTACACCGGGATGTGTAATTACGATTCCGGCAGAGGTAAAGCATTGGCATGGTGCAAAGGCAGATTCCTGGTTCAGTCATATTGCTGTGGAAGTCCCGGGAGAGAATACCGGTAATGAATGGTGTGAACCTGTATCAGATTCTGAATATGAAGCCTTGAATCATGAAAGTATGAAAGGAGCAAAAAACAGTGAATATTGATTTTTATTACCATAACCCAACAAAAATATATTTTGGAAAAACGGCCCTTGACAATCTGGAAAAGGAGTTGTCAGAATACGGGAGAAATGTTCTGCTGATTTACGGAAAAAACTCTATAAAAAAATCAGGACTGTATAATAAGCTGACAGATATTCTGCAGGCGGCAGGCAAAAAGGTAGTAGAGCTGTCCGGTATAAAATCAAATCCTTCCTATGTACAGATGATGGAAGGGGTGCGGCTTGTGCGGGAACATAAGGTGGACCTGATTCTGGCTGCAGGAGGCGGGTCTGTCATTGACTGCGCAAAAGGAATTTCCGTTTCTGCATATTGCCAGGGAAATCCCTGGGAGCGTTACTGGATAAACTTTGAAGAAATAGATCACCCGGTTGTTCCTGTGGGCTGTGTGCTTACTATGGCCGGAACAGGCTCGGAAATGAACGGCGGGTCTGTCATTACCAATGAAGATGAGAAGATCAAAGCCGGCCGGGTTTATCCGTCCAATGTGTTTCCCAAGTTTTCTATTTTAAATCCGGAGTACACCTATACGGTTCCAAAATATCAGATGGCCAGCGGCGTTTTTGATACGATGTCTCATCTTATGGAACAATATTTTTCAGGAGAGGATGATAATACTACCGATTATCTTATTGAGGGGATATTAGAATCACTGATTCACAGTGCCAAGGCAGCCTTGTCTGACCCCTGTGATTATGAGGCCAGGAGCAATATTATGTGGTGCGCCGCAGTGGGGTTAAACACAATGACAGGGCTTTCAAAGGCACAGGACTGGGAAGTACATATGATAGAGCATCAGCTGGGGGCTTATACAGACTGTGCCCACGGAGCCGGACTGGCTGCGGTGTCAGTTCCGTACTATAAATATATATATACTTATGGACTGGATAAATTTGTACGTTTTGCAAAAAAAGTCTGGAAGGTAGATACGGCTTCCATGACAAAGGAGGAAGCAGCTTTAGAGGGAATTAAGAAACTTTCTGAGTTTATAAAACTCCTTGGGCTTCCCACAACATTGAGGGAGCTT
This sequence comes from Brotonthovivens ammoniilytica, assembly GCF_025566885.1. NCBI lineage: Bacteria > Bacillati > Bacillota > Clostridia > Lachnospirales > Lachnospiraceae > Brotonthovivens > Brotonthovivens ammoniilytica. The sequence continues at coordinate 177,081 of NZ_JAOQJQ010000001.1, forward strand.
AATGCCACGGAGGAAATGCTTCCGCTGATTGCAGAATCCACAGTGTTAGGCGGCGGATATAGGAAATTATCCGGAGAGGATATATTAAAAATTCTAAAAGAAGCTTATTAAGAAGTTTGCAGGAGAACCTTAAGCAGGGAACTGCTTACCGTATGATCTGAAATCTGATCTGAAATCCGTCAGCTTAAAATTGTGAAAATGATTGACAAATCTAAGATAATGTGTTAAATTTTATGTCAATAAACCGATGAAAAAGTGTAAGTACAGACTGACACTGGTTTCCAGAGAGCTGCAGAGGGTGGGAATGCAGCAGCAAAGACAGTTTGGAATGGACTTTGAGGGCGAGCTGAAATACAGTAGGTGAGACGGAGAACAGACTTCGTTAACAAAGAATGTATATGTTGGTATACGTTGAGCGGACTTTTTTAAGTCAAGGCCGGGTGGCACCGCAGGAGCAGATATTACACACTCTTGTCCCAGCAGTTAATGTTGAGACAGGAGTGTTTTTTTGTACTACAGGAAAGTTTTCTGAATTCTCCTATGGTAGAAACACACACTTTGTGTGACCATGCAAAAATATTCTTACTGCTTTACGGTATTGCGGCGTTGTGTAAAGTGTCCGGGCCCCTCAATAGCCAGAGGGAAGGATACCATGTTATGTGAAAGTGCGAAAGGAGAGCAGCTATGAGCGAAGTAAAGATCCCATACAAAATTTATCTAGAAGAAAGTGAAATGCCTACACAATGGTATAACGTCCGGGCGGATATGAAAAATAAGCCTGCACCGCTTTTGAATCCGGGAACATTAGAGCCTATGACTTTAGAGGAGTTATCCCAGGTGTTTTGTACAGAGCTGGCAAAACAGGAGTTAGATGATACCAATGCTTATATTGATATTCCGGAAGAGATTCAGAAGTTTTATAAAATGTACCGCCCGGCGCCTTTGGTAAGAGCGTATTGTCTGGAAGAAAAGCTTCAGACACCGGCAAAGATTTATTACAAGTTTGAAGGAAATAATACCAGCGGCAGTCATAAATTAAATTCTGCCATTGCTCAGGCATATTATGCGAAAAAGCAGGGATTAAAAGGCGTGACTACTGAGACCGGAGCCGGTCAGTGGGGAACTGCCCTGTCTATGGCCTGCGCATATCTTGACCTTGACTGTAAAGTATACATGGTAAAAGTCTCTTATGAACAAAAACCCTTCCGCCGGGAAGTTATGCGTACTTATGGTGCCAGTGTAACACCGTCTCCGTCGGAAACAACAGAGATCGGGAAAAAGATCCTTGCCGAGCATCCGGGTACCACAGGAAGTCTTGGCTGTGCGATTTCAGAAGCAGTAGAAGTTGCCGTAAATACAGAAGGATATCGTTATGTACTTGGAAGTGTGCTGTCTCAGGTACTGCTTCATCAGTCTATTATCGGTTTAGAGGCGAAAGCCGCTATGGACAAATATAACATTACGCCGGATATTATTATCGGCTGTGCCGGCGGCGGTTCTAATCTGGGAGGACTGATTTCCCCGTTTATGGGTGAAAAATTAAGAGGAGAAAAGGATTATCGTTTCATTGCAGTTGAGCCGGCCTCCTGCCCCAGTCTTACAAGAGGAAAATATGCATATGATTTCTGCGATACAGGAAAAGTCTGCCCCCTTGCAAAAATGTATACCCTTGGAAGCGGATTTATTCCATCTGCAAACCATGCCGGCGGCCTGCGCTATCATGGGATGAGTTCTACTCTGTCTCAGCTTTACGATGACGGACTGATGGAAGCTCGTTCTGTAGAGCAGACAGCAGTTTTTGAAGCGGCTCAGCAGTTTGCTAAAATCGAAGGAATCCTGCCTGCTCCGGAAAGTGCCCATGCAATCCGGGTAGCCATTGATGAGGCATTAAAATGTAAAGAAACAGGGGAAGAGAAAACCATTATGTTCGGATTAACAGGAACCGGCTACTTTGATATGGTAGCATATCAGAGATTTAATGACGGGGAAATGAGTGATTATATACCGTCAGATGAAGATTTGAAACCGGGGTTTGCTTCCCTGCCGGATGTTCATAAATAGGAGGTAAAAGTATGGAAACAATGAAAACAATTTTAAGCAGAAAATCAGTAAGAAGCTATAAAGACACAGCAGTTTCTTCTGAAGCACTGCAGACGATCTTAAAGGCGGCCAATGCATCACCGGTTGGAATGGCAAAGTACGAGACGGTTCATATGACCGTAATTCAGAATCCGGAACTGATTCAGGAAATTGACCGTGCGGGAGCAGAGTTTTTCGGAGATCTCTCAAAAACTCCATTGTATCATGCCCCTGTGTTGATTGTAGTATCTACAAAGAGGACCGGTGTGGCGGCTCAGGACAATGTGCCTTGTGCCAATGTTGCAATGATCGTGCATAACATGTGTCTGGCAGCTACAGATCTTGGACTTGGAAGCTGCGCCATTTATGGTGCGACAGCTGCATTAAGCCAGAAGGAAGAACTGGTGAAAAGGTTAAATCTTCCGGAAGGATTTGTGCCAACAGGTTCCGTTGTAATCGGAGAGACAGAAGAAGTATTCAAAGAGCGGGAAGTGCCTATGGACCGTATTGACACCAATTATATAAATAAATAACAGTCAGGAAATAAAATGGCCGGGAATTGACAAGCGCTGTAAAGAGACGTCAGTTTCCGGCTTTAAAATTCTGTTTATTTTTATCACATTGTGGGCACAATTTTGTGTTATAATCTGATCAGATTGTGAGGTGCTTAAAGTGGAAAAATTAAAAATTCTTGTGGTAGATGATGAGAGCAGAATGAGAAAGCTTGTGAAAGACTTTTTAGTAAAGAATGATTTTGAAGTCATAGAAGCAGAGAACGGAGAAGAAGCTCTGGATTGTTTTTATGAAGATAATAAAATATCTTTGATTATTCTGGATGTGATGATGCCGAAAATGAACGGCTGGGAAGTCTGCAGGGAAATCCGTCAGACGTCGAAGGTGCCTATTATTATGCTGACGGCAAAAGGAGATGAAAGTGACGAACTTCAGGGATTTGATCTTGGGGTTGACGAATATATTTCAAAGCCTTTCAGTCCCAAGATACTGGTGGCCAGAGTGGAGGCGATTTTGCGCAGGACAAGCGGCCGAAACCCCAATGAAGTCATTGAAACCGGCGGAATTGTAATTGATAAAGCGGCACATCGTGTAACTATTGACGGTAATGACATTGATTTGAGTTTTAAAGAGTTTGAGCTGCTTTCTTATTTTGTGGAAAATGCAGGTCTGGCTCTTTCCAGAGAAAAAATTCTAAACCATGTATGGAACTATGATTACTTTGGAGATGCAAGAACTATTGATACCCATGTGAAAAAACTGCGCAGTAAAATGGGCGGGAAAGGTGAATATATAAAAACAATCTGGGGCATGGGATATAAATTTGAGGTATAAGTGAATGAAACGTTCTTTGACAAGACAGATTATGGCAATCATTATCTGCCTGGTGGCCGGAGCCATTCTGGCCTGCTTTATAATTAACACCTCGTTTCTTGGAATGTTCTATACCTTTCAGAAGAAACATTTGTTAATGGAGAATTTTGAAAGTATCCAGACGGCCAGCAGTGACGGGATTTTGTATTCCAGCCAGTTTGATGCGTCTTTTGAGCAGATGTGTTCCAATCAGAATATGTCAGTTATTATTATGAGCTCTGACGGAACCCCTCTTCGGTCTTCCGTAAATGATATCCGGACCATTCAGCGCCAGTTTCTGAATATTTTGTTTGGAAGCTCCGGTGATACTGTCCTTGAACAGACCAGCAATTATAAACTAGAGCACATCAAAGATGCCAGTATGGACAATGCGGAATATCTGATTCTCTGGGGGACTTTAAATGACGGAAACCTGATTCTAATGCGGACTGCAATGGAGGGTATCCGTGAAAGTTCCAGCATTGCCAATCAGTTTCTTCTGTATGTGGGGATCTGTGCCATTGCCGGAAGCATTATTATCAGTATCATAGTTTCTCAGAAGATTACGAAGCCTGTGGTGCAGCTGTCTGAGATTTCCCAGCGGATGGTGGATCTGGATTTTAATGCAAAATATATTCGGGGCGGATGGAATAAGTACCGGGGAGCGGAGTGGTATAAAAAGCAGATGCAGCAAATGGAAAAGGGAAACGAGATTGATCAGCTGGGAATCCATATGAATCAGCTCTCTGAACGCTTGGAACAGACCATTTCAGAGCTGAAATCTGCCAATAATGAGCTGATGCAGGATATTGAAAAGAAAGAGCAGATTGATGAGATGCGAAAGGAGTTTCTTTCCAATGTTTCCCATGAGTTAAAGACTCCTCTGGCATTGATTCAGGGATATGCGGAAGGTCTGCAGGCATGTATCAATGATGATGAGGAGAGCAGAGAGTTTTACTGTGACGTTATTATTGATGAAGCAGATAAAATGAATAAGATGGTGAAAAAGCTGCTGACATTAAATCAGCTGGAGTTTGGAAACGATCAGGTTTCCATGGAACGGTTCAATATAACAGAGCTGATCTGCGGGATTGTAAATGCATCTTCCATTCTGCTGGAACAAAGTGAAATTACAGTTGAAATGGATCTGCCGGAGGAATACGTCTGGGCGGACGAGTTTAAAGTGGAAGAGGTTGTAACCAACTTTTTGAGCAATGCCATTCATCATGCGGATGGAGAAAAGAAAATCCGGATCTTTTATGAGAAAAAAGAGGACCGGCTGCGTATCAGTGTGTTTAACACCGGAAGCCAGATTCCAAATGAGGATCTGGATAATATCTGGGTGAAATTTTATAAAGTAGATAAAGCAAGAACAAGGGAATACGGAGGCAGCGGAATCGGACTGTCCATTGTAAAAGCTATTATGGATTCCTTCCATCAGAAATGCGGTGTGATTAACCATGAAGATGGCGTGGAATTCTGGCTGGAACTTGGCTTGTAAGGGGAGGAACAATGATTGCGATTATTGATTATGGAGCAGGGAATTTAAGAAGCGTGGAAAAGGCTCTTTATTATCTGGGTGAAGAGAGCCTGATTACGGGAGATGCACAAAAGATTCTTCAGGCAGATAAGGTGATCCTTCCGGGGGTGGGAGCATTTGGGGATGCAATGAGCTGCCTGCGGGAACGCAGGCTGGACCAGGTGATCTATGAGATTGTAAGGCGTAAGACGCCGCTGCTTGGCATCTGTCTGGGCCTGCAGCTTTTATTTGAAAGCAGCCAGGAAAGTCCCGGGGTATCCGGCCTTTCAGTTTTAAAAGGAAAGATTGTCAGAATACCTGATAAGGAAGGGCTAAAAATCCCCCATATTGGCTGGAATTCCCTGGAACTTCAAAATGACGGACGCCTGTATCAGGGGATGGAAGACAATCCTTATGTGTATTTTGTTCATTCCTATTATCTTCAGGCTGAGGATTCACAGATTGTAAAGGCGGTAACTGATTACAGCACCTGCATACATGCTTCTGTGGAGCAGGGGAACGTATTTGCCTGCCAGTTCCATCCGGAAAAAAGCGGTGCGGCAGGTCTGAGAATCTTAAAAAATTTTGCCGGACTGAAAGGAGGAGACTGCTGATGTTTACCAAGCGAATCATTCCGTGTCTGGATGTGAATAACGGACGGGTAGTAAAAGGTGTCAATTTTGTAAATCTTCAGGACGCAGGGGATCCGGTTGAGATCGCGGCAGCTTATGATAAAGCGGGGGCGGATGAACTTGTTTTTCTTGATATTACAGCTTCCTCGGAAGCCAGGGCCACTGTGGTTGATATGGTGCGCAAAGTAGCGGAAAAGGTTTTTATTCCTTTTACTGTGGGCGGAGGCATCCGGACAGTTGAGGATTTTAAAGTCCTTTTGCGGGAAGGAGCAGATAAGATATCCATCAATACCTCTGCCATTATGAATCCGGGGCTCATCAGCCAGGCTGCGGATAAGTTTGGCAGCCAGTGCGTAGTAGTGGCAATAGATGCAAGACGCCGAAAGGACGGTTCGGGCTGGAATATTTATAAAAACGGCGGCCGGGTTGATATGGGAATTGACGCGGTGGAGTGGGCCATGAAGGCTGACAGCTTAGGCGCCGGAGAGATTCTTTTGACAAGTATGGACTGTGACGGCACAAAAGCAGGGTATGATCTTTCACTTACTAAGCTCATTGCCGAAAATGTTTCTGTTCCGGTGATAGCTTCCGGCGGTGCCGGCATCAAAGAGCATTTTTATGATGCCTTGACGGAAGGAAAAGCAGATGCGGCTCTGGCGGCGTCACTGTTTCATTATAAGGAACTGGAAATTATGGATTTAAAGCATTATCTGGCTGACAGAGGTGTTTCTGTAAGAATATAATAATAGCTGCAGGAAACGGGAAGCTGTCCCGGTTTCCTTACAATTGCACAAGAAAAGGAGATGGGAGTATGCCGCCGATTACCAATGACTGGCAGCAGCCGTTAGCGGCTGAATTTCGTAAACCATATTATAAAGAACTGTATCAGAAAGTACTAGAGGAATATCAAACTAGAAAAATATTTCCGGCGCCGGATGATATTTTTAACGCGTTTCATCTGACACCTTTAAATGACGTAAAAGTTGTGATTCTTGGCCAGGACCCATATCACAATGACGGTCAGGCACACGGGCTGTGTTTTTCTGTAAAACCCAAGGTGGAGATTCCGCCGTCCCTGGAAAATATATATCAGGAACTGCAAAGTGACCTTGGATGTTACATACCTGACAATGGTTATCTGGTGAAATGGGCAAAGCAGGGGGTGCTGATGCTTAATACGGTCCTGACTGTGCGGGCTCACCAGGCCAATTCCCACCGGGGAATCGGATGGGAAAAGTTTACCGATGCAGTGATAGAGGCAGTAAACCAGCAGGATCGTCCCATTGTATTTCTGCTTTGGGGCAGACCGGCTCAGATGAAGAAAAGTATGCTCAATAATCCAAAGCATCTGATTTTAGAAGCACCCCATCCAAGTCCGCTGTCCGCTTACCGGGGCTTTTTTGGATGCCGGCATTTTAGCAGAACCAATGAATTTTTAAAAAGTCATGGAATTGAACCGGTAGACTGGCAGATTGAAAATGTAAAGGGAGGGGTTTGATAGAACCATGGGGTGTAAAAGAATAGGTTTTATATCATCTATTGACGACGGTATACCATCATGATATGATGTACAAATATAAAAACAATAAATGCAATGAGGCGCGGATATCATAAGTAAGCTCCGGAAATTTCGATACAGCGGAAGGGGCCAAAAGGGGTATCTGCCGAAGCATCTGCCGGGCTGTGTGGCGGCGGGTGCTGGGGCGTACTGAAATACGGTGCGGACTGTCACATAGTGTGGAGTGCTTTGCAGAAGAAAAAGAAAGTGAGAGACTTTTGCAAAAATGATTTGCGAAGGTCTCTTTTTTCGGGAAAACGAAGGAGAATGAGAGATGGATTTTGTAGGAACCTTGTGGGCTATTGTGCCTCCTCTGGTAGCCATTATTCTGGCTTTTATTACCAAGGAAGTGTACATTTCGCTGTTTACGGGCTGCCTTTTAGGCGGACTGTTTCTGGCGAAGTTTCATCCGTGGGAGACATTTACGACAATTGTAGATTCAACGGTGAACAATATTGATATGAACATTATTATATTTGATGTTCTGCTTGGCATGATTATTGTACTTTTAGCCAGGTCCGGAGCGTCTAAAGCATACGGTGCATGGGCCAGCAGACGAATTAAATCAAAGCGGGGCTCTATGATCGCCACGTCGGTGCTGGGAGTTCTGATTTTTGTGGATGATTATTTTAATTGTCTGACTGTGGGGAATGTTATGCGGCCGGTTACGGATAAACATAAAGTATCCCGGGCAAAACTGGCGTATTTGATTGATTCTACTGCGGCTCCGGTCTGTATTATTGCGCCTATATCCAGCTGGGCGGCAGCTGTATCCAGCTATGTGCCCCAGGAATATGATGTAAATGGCTTTCAGCTGTTTTTAAATGCAATTCCTTACAATTTATATGCAATTCTGACATTAGTAATGGTGTTCTTTACCAGCGCCATGCTGCTGGATTTCGGGAAAATGAAACAGCATGAAATCAATGCGGCAAATGGTGATTTATTTACCACCGGGGATGAGTTTAAAGAGATGTCGGAAAGTGAACTGCAGGGAAGTGATAAAGGACGGGTAACAGATCTTTTAGTACCGATTTTTGTATTAATCGGTACGGCAGTTTTCGGAATGATTTATACTGGTTATTTAAATGGGGGCGCTAATGTAGTGGATGCATTTGCCAACTGCAACGCATCTTTGTCTTTAGTATTTGCAACCTTTGTAACCCTTGTTGTAATGCTTTTTATGTATGTGCCCCGTAAAATTGTAAAGTTTCAGGACTTTATGGGCAGTCTCGTGGAAGGCTTTAAGCTTATGGTTCCGGCGCTGCTGGTACTGACACTTGCGTGGACGCTTAAGGGATTAGTAGATCAGCTGGATGTGGCAGCCTTTGTAACCGGAATCTTTGGACAGGGGGCTGCATTTAATGCCTTTATGCCCCTGGCAATGTTTGCCATCAGCATTTTCCTGGGATTTTCCACAGGTACAAGCTGGGGAACCATGGGTATTATGATTCCAATTGCAGTGCCTATGTGTTACAATGCTCCTACCACAATGGTTATTTGTGTGGCTGCTATTATGGCAGGCTGTGTGTGTGGAGATCATGTTTCACCAATTTCGGATACAACGATTATGTCATCCACTGGAGCGCAGAGTAATCACATTAACCATGTGCAGACGCAGATGCAGTATGCGGCCGTTGTTGTAGCTGTCTGTGTGGTGGGATATATTATTTCCGGACTGACACAGTCCTGGCTGATATCCCTGCCTGTTTCTATTGTGATACTGCTGGCAGTGCTGTTGTTTATTAATGCAAAAGAGAAGCGGAAAGGTGCAGTTGTCAATGAAGCTGATTAATGTACCATATCTGGACCAGACCTGCGAAGCGCCAACCGGATGCGAGAGCGTTACCGCAGTGATGCTGCTTCGGTATCTGGGGCGGCAGATATCTATTCAGGAGTTTGTGGATGAGTATCTGGAAAAGGAAGATTTCAAAGAAATAGACGGAGAAGTCTGGGGACCGGATCCTTATGAGAAATTTGCCGGAAATCCTTATGATTCCGATTCTATGGGCTGCTATGCTCCGGTGATCTGTAAGGCTCTTGAAAAAATAATCGGTGATGAATATCATGTGATTGACGAGACCGGAAGCAGTATTGAGAAACTAATGGAAACTTATATCAACCATGATATGCCTGTGGTTTTCTGGGCTACCATCAATTTACGGGATATGATAACCGGGCCGGACTGGCGGCTTTTTGGTTCCGGGAAAAAATTTACCTGGAGATCTAATGAACACTGTATGCTGCTTGTGGGATACGACGAAGAGCATTATATATTTAACGATCCCTGGGAAAATAACGGAGTAATACGCTATCCAAAAGAACTGGTAAAAGACCGCTATGAAAAGCAGTACAGCCAGGCAGTGGGACTTATAAAAAAATAAAACAGTGATTCAAGTCTCGCTCTCGCGAGACTTGGTGTTGATATAAAAAAGAACGGATGACAGCTTAAGTCAGATCATAGCTGACAGGCAGTCCGTTCTTTTTTATATTAAGAAAACCGGATCAGTTTTTTGGGAAAACAGACCTTTCAAAGACCTTTTAATAAGATGAATGTGTCTGCCAATTCCGGGGAAAATTAGGATTTTACAAAAAGGTTTTTTTCTGGTAAACTAGCAAAAGAGAAAAAACAGAGAACAAATGTTTGGATAAAATTTGATCAAAGGGGAAACAAATGGCAGTAAAGACAACATATGATGCCGGCAGTATTTCCGTGCTGGAAGGATTAGAAGCAGTGCGCAAGCGCCCGGGTATGTATATAGGAAGTGTGTCCAGAAAAGGTTTAAATCATTTGATTTATGAAATTGTAGATAATGCAGTGGACGAGCATCTTGCCGGGGCCTGTGACAGAATCCATGTAACACTTGAAAAAGACGGTTCCTGTACCGTGGAAGATAACGGCCGGGGAATTCCGGTAGGAATGCATGAGAAGGGGATGTCCGCAGCCCGTCTGGTATTTACCACACTTCATGCAGGAGGTAAATTTGATGATTCGGCTTATAAGACAAGCGGCGGACTGCATGGTGTGGGTTCTTCTGTTGTAAATGCATTATCTGTTTATATGGATGTGCAGATCAGCAGGGACGGAGCCGTACATCACGACCGTTATGAAAGAGGCATTCCGGTGGTTGCATTAGAAGACGGGCTTTTGCCGGTGCTTTCTAAAACCAGAAAGACCGGTACAAAAATTAATTTTCTTCCGGATCCGGAAATCTTTGAGCGGACAGATTTTAAAGGGGAGGAAGTAAAAAGCAGACTTCATGAGACAGCATATTTGAATCCTGATCTGACTATTATTTATGATGATCTGCGCCGGGAGACGCCGGAGCATGTGGAATATCATGAAGAAGAGGGGATTATCGGTTTTGTAAAGGATTTGAATAAAAAGTCTGAGGTGATACATGAGGTGGTTTATCTGAAGGGAGAGGCTGATGGGATTGCTGTGGAGGCTGCTTTTCAGTATACCAATGAGTTTCACGAAAATATTCTGGGGTTTTGTAATAATATTTACAATGCAGAGGGCGGAACTCACATTACAGGTTTTAAAACAACGGTTACAACAGTGATAAATCAGTATGCCAGAGAGCTTGGAATTTTAAAGGAAAAGGATTCTAACTTTACCGGGGCCGATGTGCGAAACGGGATGACGGCGGTTGTATCTGTAAAGCATCCGGCACCCAGGTTTGAAGGCCAGACGAAGACAAAGCTTGATAATCAGGATGCGGCCCGGGTAACCGGAAAGGTAACAAATGAAGAAATTCAGCTGTATTTTGATAAAAATCTGGAAGTTTTAAAATCGGTAATTGCCTGTGCGGAAAAAGCGGCAAAAATTCGGAAAACAGAGGAAAAGGCAAAAACAAATCTGCTGGTAAAACAGAAGTTCTCCTTTGATTCCAACGGCAAGCTGGCCAACTGTGAGAGCAGAGATGCGTCTGTCTGCGAAATATTTATTGTGGAGGGAGATTCTGCCGGAGGCTCAGCCAAGACAGCCAGAGACCGCAGCTTTCAGGCGATTCTTCCTATTCGGGGTAAGATTTTAAATGTAGAGAAAGCAAGTATTGACAAGGTGCTGGCCAATGCTGAGATAAAAACTATGATCAATGCTTTTGGATGCGGGTTTTCAGAAGGATATGGAAATGACTTTGATATTACGAAGCTCCGCTATGATAAGATTGTAATTATGGCCGATGCGGATGTGGATGGTGCTCATATTTCTACCTTACTTTTGACCTTGTTTTACCGTTTTATGCCGGAGCTTATTTTTGAAGGCCATGTATATGTGGCAATGCCGCCTCTGTATAAGGTGCTTCCCGCCAGAGGTGAGGAGGAATATCTGTATGATGATGCGGCTTTGGAGCGTTACCGGAAAAGCCATAAAGGTTCTTTTACACTGCAGCGCTACAAAGGATTAGGAGAGATGTCAGCTCAGCAGCTGTGGGAGACAACTTTAGATCCGGCTGCCAGGATGCTGAAACGAATAGAAATTGAAGATGCCCGTATGGCCTCAGATGTGACAGAAATGCTTATGGGAACCGATGTTCCTCCCAGAAAAGCGTTTATTTATGAACATGCCGGGGATGCAGAGCTTGATATTTAATAGACAGGAGATTGGAAAATGGAAACGCAGGAGCAGATTATCCGAACGGATTATGCGGAATTAATGCAGAAATCTTATATTGACTATGCCATGAGTGTAATTGTGGCCCGGGCGCTTCCGGATGTACGGGACGGATTAAAGCCGGTACAGCGCCGGACGCTGTACGATATGCATGAGCTGGGAATCCGGTATGACCGGCCGTATCGAAAATGCGCCAGAATCGTTGGCGATACTATGGGTAAATATCATCCTCACGGCGACAGCTCTATTTACGGGGCGCTGGTGGTGCTGGCCCAGGAGTTTAAAAACGGGATGGCGCTGGTGGACGGCCACGGTAATTTTGGTTCCATCGAAGGGGACGGAGCGGCGGCTATGCGTTATACAGAGGCGCGGCTGCAGAAAATTACGCAGGAAGCGTATCTGTCAGATTTAGATAAAGATGTGGTGGACTTTATTCCCAACTTTGACGCCACAGAGCAGGAGCCGGCAGTACTTCCGGTGAAGGTGCCCAATATTCTGATTAACGGAGCCGAAGGGATTGCCGTTGGTATGGCCACCAGTATTCCCCCTCACAATTTTGGTGAAGTAATTGACGGTGTCATTGCTTATATGAAAAATCCGGATATTACTACAGAAGAGATGCTTAAGATCATACAAGGACCGGACTTTCCCACAGGTGGAATTGTAGTAAATAAGGATGATCTTGCTGCGATTTACCAGTGCGGAAACGGAAAAATAAAAATCCGTGGGAAAGTAGAAATCGAGAAGATGAAAGGCGGAAAGGAACGTCTTGTAATTACTGAGATTCCGTATCCAATGGTGGGGGCTAATATCGGCAAATTCCTAAATGATGTCTATGGTCTTGTGGAAAGCAAAAAGACAACAGATATTGTGGATATTTCCAACCAGTCCTCTAAAGATGGAATCCGCATTGTGATTGAGCTGAAAAAAGGTGCGGATGCTCAGAATCTGTGCAATATGCTTTACAAAAAAACACGTCTGGAAGATACCTTTGGGGTGAATATGCTGGCCGTTGCCAAAGGAAGACCGGAGACTATGGGACTGGTGGAAATCATCCGCCACAATGTGAACTTTCAGTATGAGCTTGCCACAAGGAAATACAAAACACTGCTGGCAAAGGCGCTGGATAAAAAAGAAATCCAGGAAGGTCTGATAAAAGCCTGCGATGTGATTGATTTGATCATTGAAATTCTCCGGGGCAGCAAAAATATTAAACAGGCCAAAAACTGTCTGATTACCGGGGATACAGCCGGAATCAAATTTAAAACAAAGCTTTCAGAAAAAATGGCTTCCCAGCTTCGTTTTACAGAGCGTCAGGCTGCTGCTATTTTAGAAATGCGTTTGTATAAACTGATTGGCCTGGAAATAGAGGCTTTAATGAAAGAGCATGAAGAAACGCTGAAAAATATTGCGTTTTATGAGGATGTTCTGGGCAGCAGAGCCTCCATGGCAAGAGTAATTATCAAGGAATTAAAGGCTTTTAAGAAAGAGTATGCCATGCCTCGAAAGACTGTTATTGAAAATGCCAAAGAGGCAGTATACGAAGAAAAGAAAGTGGAAGAGATGCCGGTAGTATTTCTTATGGACCGGTTTGGATATGCAAAAACCATTGATGTGTCTGTTTATGAGCGGAACAAAGAGGCTGCGGACAGTGAGAATAAAACAGTGCTTACCTGCTTAAATACAGACAAAATTTGTATTTTTACCAACACAGGACAGATGCATCTGCTGAAAGTTTTAGATCTTCCCTTTGGAAAGTTCCGGGATAAGGGGATTCCCATAGACAATCTCAGCAATTATTCCAGCAGTGAAGAAGAGATTGTATTTATCAGCAGTCTTTTAGCCCTTAAGGATAAAAAGCTGTTGTTTGTAACGAAAGCTTCTATGCTAAAACAGGTGGACGGCTGCGAATTTGACGTGTCAAAACGGACCACGGCGGCTACAAAATTGAATCCGGAGGATACCTTGCTTGGAATTACACCTGTATCCGAACAGGATACTCTTGTGATGCAGTCTGAGAAAAATATGTTTTTAAGAATTGCAGTTCCAGAAATACCACAGAAGAAGAAAGCGGCAGTGGGAGTCCGTGGAATGAAGTTATCTCAGGGAGACGGGCTGGCGGCATTTTATGTTCTGGGTGAGGATGATATAAAAACTGTCACTGTCAAAGAAAAAGAAATATATTTAAACCGGCTGCACGTGGCGGGGAGAGACACCAAAGGGGTAAGGAAGTAGGCATTAGCCGGCCGAGCTCAAAAACGAAGCGTTTTTTCGCTCACGGCTTGCGCCGTATAGCTAAAATACCCCACAGTCCACCCGCGCTATTCCCAAAGGCACCTGCGGTGCAATCCTGCTGCTTCGCAGCAGACTTTGCTCATAAAACAGCGCTGTATCCGTCATCTGATGGTCATACAGCTCCTTGTGCAAGCACAAAGCTGCATGTCTTCAGATGACGTGTGAACTGGAGTTTTTTCTGGAAAATAAATTTTTCCCTCAAAGACTCTGTGTGATATTTTATCTGCATGGCTTTAGTTAAGAAAATATCAATGATTGACATAATGTGGGGTTTTATGATATTATACCACACAGACATAAATGAAACCGACATGCGTCGGTTTCATTTACGTTTGAAAGTGTGGCAGTAAATGTTTTGTGAGACATAATATTTGCTGCATAGTCGTAAGAAGGGAGAAATAAGAAAATGATTTGGTTAATTCCAATTGTCGGCATCATTGCTTTACTTGTTGCCGCAGGATTAGCTGCAAATGTTAAAAAACAGTCTGAAGGTACAGACAAAATGAAAGAAATTGCAGCAGCGATCCATGAAGGTGCTCAGGCGTTTTTAATGGCCGAGTATAAGATTTTGATTATCTTTATTGTTGTAGTATTTGTTGTAGTAGGATTTGGTATCGGATGGGATACAGCAATCTGCTTTATCATCGGTGCTGTTTTCTCTACCGTTGCAGGTTATTGCGGTATGAACGTTGCTACAAGAGCAAACGTAAGAACTGCAAATGCCGCAAGAGAAAAAGGTATGACTGCAGCTCTTCCAATCGCTTTTAGAGGCGGTGCGGTTATGGGTCTGTGCGTTGTAGGTCTGGGTCTGTTTGGAGCAAGTATCATTTATTTAATAACCAAAAATGATTCTATTTTATTCGGATTCAGTCTTGGAGCTTCTTCCATTGCTTTGTTTGCACGTGTTGGCGGCGGTATTTATACAAAGGCTGCTGATGTTGGTGCTGACCTGGTAGGTAAGGTAGAAGCAGGTATTCCGGAAGATGATCCCCGTAACCCTGCAGTTATTGCTGATAATGTAGGTGATAACGTAGGTGACGTTGCCGGTATGGGTGCCGATCTGTTCGAATCCTATGTTGGCTCTATTGTATCTGCAATTACACTGGGACTGCTTGCATATAAGACAGCTCCAAATCCAATGGCAGGTGCACTGTATCCGCTGCTTCTCTCAGCAGTAGGTATTATTGCTTCTATTATCGGTGTGTTCTTTGTTCGTGGTAAAGAGGGGTCTGATCCTCATAAATCACTGAAGCTTGGCAGCAATATTGCAAATATTATTACCGTTGTTATGGCAGTTGTTTTAAGTAAACCAATTCTTGGTTCTTTCATGCCATGTGGAGCTATTATCGCCGGTCTGATCGTTGGTATCCTGATCGGTTCTATTACAGAGCATTATACATCTGACAAATTTGGTCCTGTACATAAAATTGCAGAACAGTCTGAGACAGGTCCTGCAACCAATATTATCAGCGGTCTTGCAGTAGGTATGCATTCAGCTACTTTCCCGATTATTCTGATTGCGGTAGGTATTTTTGCATCTTATAAATTTGCAGGAATTTATGGTATCGCTCTTGCAGCAGTAGGTATGCTTGCAACAACAGGAAGTACTGTAGCAGTAGATGCTTATGGTCCAATCGCTGATAATGCAGGTGGTATCGCTGAGATGTCCGGATTAGATGACAGCGTTCGTGAAATTACAGATTCACTGGATTCTGTAGGTAATACAACAGCGGCTATCGGAAAAGGATTTGCTATTGGTTCCGCAGCTCTGACAGCTCTTTCTTTGTTTGTATCTTATTCAGAGGCGGTAGAATTAAAAGCAATCAGTCTTTTAGAGCCAACCGTTATTATCGGTTTGTTTATCGGAGCAATGCTTCCGTTCCTGTTCTCTGCAATCACAATGGAAGCGGTATCCAAAGCTGCTTACAAGATGATTGAAGAGGTGCGCAGACAGTTTAAAGCAGACAAAGGTATTCTGGAAGGTACAAGCAAACCGGATTACAAATCCTGCGTAGGAATTTCTACACAGGCAGCATTAAGGGAGATGCTTCTTCCTGGTATTATTGCAATTGTTGTTCCGATTATTGTAGGTGTTGTTTTAGGTGCAGCAGCATTAGGCGGACTGTTAGCAGGAGCTCTTGTAACAGGTGTTATGATGGCGATCTTTATGGCAAACGCAGGTGGTGCATGGGATAACGCAAAGAAATACATTGAAGGCGGACATCATGGCGGAAAAGGAAGCGAACCTCATAAAGCAGCAGTTGTAGGTGATACAGTAGGTGATCCATTTAAAGATACCTCAGGCCCATCTATCAACATTTTAATCAAACTGATGACAATCGTTGCTTTAGTATTCGCTCCATTGTTCCTTCAGATTGGCGGACTTCTTTAAAGTTTATGAAACGGGCGTGTTTGCTGACGCAGACATTACCAAAAGGGGAAAAGGCGGTATGTATATCGCCTTTTTCTTTTATGCAATAGGAGCGTGCGTTCCGCGAGAGCGAGACTTGAATCTTTGATTTATAAAGAAAATGAGGCAGTATATGAATTATCAGGAATCAATGGAATTTTTAGAAGAGATAAAAAAATACGGAAGCATTCTGGGACTTATGAGTATTCAGAATCTTATGAGTGAACTGGGAAATGTGCAGGAACAGCTTCCGGTGATTCATGTGGCGGGTACTAACGGAAAAGGTTCTGTTTGTGCCATGCTGTCTTCTGTTTACCAGCAGGCAGGATATCAGGTTGGACGTTTCTGCACGCCGGATGTTTTTTCTTATGAGGAAGAGTTTTTATATAACAATACTCCCATCAGCAGAGAGCGTCTGGCAGAAATTTTTACAACAGTCAGAAATGCCTGCCGGCGTCTCATAGGAAAAGGCTGTCCTCATCCTACCAGGTTTGAGGTGGAGACCGCTGCGGCCTGGCTCTGGATGTGGGAGGAGAAAATAGATCTTGCCATTATTGAGACCGGACTGGGAGGGGAGACGGATGCTACTAATCTGATAACAAAGCCTTTCGTCAGCGTGTTTTCATCTATAGGAATGGACCACATGCAGTTTCTTGGAAATACATTAGAGAAAATTGCATCTGTGAAAGCAGGAATTATCAAACAGGGCTGTCCTACAGTTAGTTCCTGGCAGCAGGAGGAGGCAGCCGATGTGATCAGATGCAGGGCCCGGCAGAAGAACAGCCAATGCATTTTTGCAGAAGAAAAATGGATCCGGGGGCTGAAATTTAAAAATGGAATGGCCTCTTTTTCTTATAAAGAACATGAAGATATAAAACTGCCTCTGGCCGGAGGCTTTCAGGTTCAGAATGCGGCCTGCGTGCTGGAAACTTTGGACTTGCTGAAAGAATATTTTCCGGTGAATGAGGCGCAGATTGTAAAAGGGCTAAAAGACTGTCTCTGGCCGGGAAGACTAGAAAAGATTGGAAGCAGACCAGATGTTTATATTGACGGCGCTCATAATACAGATGCCGCAGAAAAACTAAAAGAAACACTGGAAACCTGCTTTACAGAGAAGAGAATAGTCTATATTATGGGAGTATTAAAAGATAAGGAATATAAAGCGATTTCAGACATTATGTTTGGGCCCCATGATAAAGTTTTTCTTATAAAGCCGGAAAACCAAAGAGGGCTTGCTGCCTTTCGTCTGGAAAAAATATTATTGGAAATGCAGGTGGAGGCGGTAGTGAAAGAGCATGTAAAGGATGCCCTGGAGGCTGCCCTTCAAACGGTGGACAGCGGGGATATGATTCTTGCTTTTGGTTCCCTGTCTTATTTAAAAGAGGTGAAAGATGCTTATGGTCTGACAGGGCAGTAAGCGGCGAGGATATTATGAAATATGCAGAACGAATTATAAAGCATCCTGAATTTACAGCACTGCAAAAAAAAATCCGCAGGCTGGAAAAGGAAAGGATCTACTGTCATCATGAGCTGGAACACAGTCTGGATGTGGCACGTATGGCATGGATTTATTTTCTGGAGGATTGTCACAGGCGGGGACAGATTTTTCCGGAAAAGATTCTGGAAGAAAAAAAAGATGATATTTATACAGGGGCCCTGCTGCATGATATTGGGCGGGCAGGACAGTATGAAAGCGGTGTTCATCATTCTGTAGTGGGCCAGGAGATTGCCCGGCGTATTTTGTCAGATATTGGTTTTCCGAAAGAGCGGGAATTGAAGATTCTTAAAATGATTTCGGAGCATCACAAAGACGGGGCAGATTTAGAACAAGAATGTTTTTGGGCGGATATTTATATTAAAAAGGCCGATCATGACAGCAGAAACTGTTTTTTGTGTGAGGCGTCAGATAGCTGTAAATGGCAAGTAGAAGAGAGAAACAAAACCATTCATTGTTAAAACAGCTGTAAATCAGTAAAGTATTTGTCTGGTATTTTAGGAGGGCAAAAAGATATGCTTATTGGAAATAAAGAATTTGATACAGATCATCATACCTATATCATGGGAATCTTAAATGTTACACCGGATTCCTTTTCAGATGGAGGGAAGTTTAACAGTCTTGACCGGGCGCTGGCGCATGTGCAGCAGATGATAGAAGAAGGAGCTGATATAATTGATATAGGCGGCGAGTCTACAAGGCCCGGATATCAGAAAATTTCTGAGCAGGAAGAAATAGACCGGGCAGTTCCTGTAATCGAGGCTGTCCGGAAAAGATTTGACATACCGATCTCTTTGGATACTTATAAAAGTGCCGTTGCCAGAGAAGGACTTGCTGCCGGGGCGGATTTAATCAATGACATCTGGGGACTGAAATATGACAGCCAGATGGCGGATGTAATTGCGGAATCAAAGGCTGTCTGCTGTCTGATGCACAACAGAGAAACTGCCCGGTACAAAAGGTTTATGCCAGAGCTTTTGGATGATATGAAAGAATCTCTGGCAAAAGCCCAAAAAGCAGGGATTTCAAAGGAGAAAATCATTTTGGACCCCGGAATCGGATTTGGTAAAACCTATGAGCAGAATCTGACTGCTTTGAATCATCTAGAAGAATTAAAAGGGCTTGGATTTCCCGTTCTTCTTGGCGTTTCCAGAAAGTCTGTGATTGGTCTGACTCTGGATGTGCCCGCCGGTGACCGGCTGGCCGGGACTTTGGCTGCTACAGTGTTAGGAGTTTTAAAAGGCTGTGCCTTTGTGCGGGTTCATGATGTAAAAGAAAATCTTCATGCTGTTAAAATGACAGAAGCAATATTGAGAGGATAATTATGGATAAAATTAAAATTCAAAATCTGGAAGTTTTCGGGAAGCATGGCGTCTTTCAGGAGGAAAATACACTGGGACAAAAGTTTTTACTGAATGCAGTATTGTATACCGATGTCAGAAAAGCCGGGATGAGTGATGAACTGGCAGACTCCATTCACTATGGAGATATCTGCCACTATATGACAGATTTTATGCGGAATCACACCTTTAAGCTTATTGAATCGGCGGCTGAACATCTGGCAGAAGCGCTGCTGCTGAATATTAAGCATCTAAAGGCTATTGATCTGGAAATAAAAAAGCCTTGGGCGCCCATTGGGCTTCCCATCGAGACAGTTTCCGTAGAAATTCATAGAACATGGCACGATGTTTGTCTGTCCATCGGATCTAATCTGGGAGACCGCAGAAAAAATCTGGAGTTTGGAATCGGGCAGCTTAGACAGATGCCTTCTGCAAGAAATGTCAGAGTATCGACTTTTATAGAAACGCAGCCGTATGGTATGACAGACCAGCCTGAGTTTTTTAATGGAGCAGTCCGGTTTGATACGCTGTCAGAGCCAGAAGAACTGTTAAAGAAGCTGCATGAGATTGAGGCGGCCGCCAACAGGGAGCGGACGATACACTGGGGGCCAAGAACGCTGGATCTTGACATTATTTTTTGGGATGATTTGATTTATGAAAGTGATGATCTTATGATTCCCCATACGGATATGCAGAACCGGGACTTCGTGCTTCGTCCTCTGGCGCAGCTGTGCCCGGGAAAGGTTCATCCGGTTCTTGGTAAAACCGTGTTACAGATGCTTCAGGAAAAGGAGAGGGAAAGTAATGAGCAGACAGTATGATTATATTTTCTGGGATTTGGATGGGACCATTATGGATACTTTTGAGGGGATATCTGCGGGACTTCAATATGCACTGGCATTTTTCGGAATCCGGGAAACAGATGAAAGTATAATCAGGACATTTATCGGACCGCCGCTTCGGGACTCTATACCTCAAAGATATGCTTTGGATAGATACCAGACGGAAGTTGCAGTTGAAAAATACAGGGAATTTTACGAAGACGGGGGGATGTTTTTATGCCGTCCGTACCCGGGAGTTGTGAAGGTTCTGGAAAAATTAAAAAAACAAGGCTATCGGCAGATTGTAACGTCCTCCAAACCGGAAGTAATGTGCAGAAAAATATTGGAAAAGTTTAAGCTGACAGATTTTTTTGATGCAATTGTGGGAGCCAGCCTGGATGGAAAAATTGATACCAAACAGGAAGTTTTAGAGGAGGCATTTCGCAGAATGTCTTTGAACGATCGTTCCCGGGTAGTTTTGATTGGAGATACAAAATATGATGCCCAGGGGGCCCGGCTGGCCGGAATTGCCTGTATTGGAATTACTTATGGATTTGGAAGCAGACAGGATTTCTGTGAATATGAACCGGCAGCAGTATTTGATTCCATTGAAGAGGCAGAAGGATATATAAATAAAAACTAACAGATTGCTTCTAAAATGAAAAATCTGAATGGAGATCATGCAGATGAAGGATAAATTTACAATTGTAAAAGGAATGTTTATCAGCATACTATGCTATGCCCTGGTTACAACCGGAGTTTATACCGCTGTTACCCAGCTGGGCCCTGGCACAGGCAGCGAACATGCCATGCTTGCTCAGACCGGGGCTAATGTTTTAGGTCTGGCGGTGCTTCTGGTATGTTACCGGCGGGGAATGTTTTCTTTTTTTAAACAAAAGGCGGCGCCGGGAACAGGAGAGGCACTGATCTGGATTGTGATTTGTGTCTGCGCATCTGTTGTGCTGAATGATTTTCTGTCGGTATCGTTCCTTCAGGAGCTGTTTCCCTCCTGGCAGAGTACAGAGACGCTGATGTATTCAGACCGGCCGGTTTTTATTGTACTTGCGGCCTGTATCACAGGACCTGCGGCGGAGGAATTTTTATACAGAGGTGTTGTTTTTCAGGGGCTGAAAAAAATTGCAGGGTTCTGGCCGGGGGTATTTTTATCGGCATTTGTGTTTGGGCTGCTGCATATGAATCCTCTTCAGGGATTTTACGCCGGTATTTTGGGACTTTTATTTGCATTTTTATATCATCGGACCGGAAAGCTTTTGATGGCGGTCCTTGCCCATGCTCTGGTGAATACAATCAGTGTTGTACTGCATCTTACGGGGCTGTACAGGTATTATGGCAGTGAGAATACGGCTATGATCCTGATTTCATCGGCATCTGCAGCTATCTGCCTTCTGCTTTTATGGAAGCAGTTAAAAAAATATTTAAAAAGCAGGAAAACAGTTTGAATACTTTAAAATCACTTTATCAGACAAGAAGTGTGATAAAAAGATAGATAAAAGAATGGTTAACAAAAGAAAGTGAGGGAATGAGAATGGCAGCGATATTTTTTGATATAGACGGAACGCTGTGGGACAGGGAAAACCGGATACCTGAAAGCACAAAAGAGGCGGTGTTAAGACTTCGGGAAAAGGGGCATCTGTCTTTTTTATGCAGTGGGAGAACGAAAGCTTTGATCAGAGATGAGAAGCTGCTTGGCCTGGGGTTTGACGGTATTCTAGGTGGATGCGGCACCCAGATTGTATATCGGGGGGAGCGTCTGTTCTGCCATGAAATTGAAAAAGAGACGCTGATAAAAACCGTGAGGATTTTAAAAGAATGCAGAATGCCCATTTTGATGGAGGGGGAGACGTATATGTTTATGGATCCTGAAGTTGCTGCCAATCCCTATGGACGATATATTCAGGAGACCCTTGGGGAGTTTGTAAAACCTCTCACCGGGAATGAAGATCAGTGGAGGGCCAGCAAGCTTACCGTTATGATTCCGGGAGCGGATGTTGAGCGGGCAGAGCATCTTTTGAAGGATGATTATCAAATGCTGTGTCATGGGAAATGGGTGATGGAGCTTGTTCCAAAGGGTTTTTCCAAAGCAAAGGGTATTCAGAAGGTTTGTGAAGCCCTTGGTATTTCACGGGATGATACCGTTGCATTTGGCGACAGCATTAATGACAGAGATATGCTGGAATATGCAGCCTGCGGGATTGCCATGGGAAATGGTACAGAGGCTGCAAAAGAAGCGGCAGATTACATTACAGATGATATTCATCAGGACGGGATTTATCATGCCCTGGAACATTTTGGGCTGATTTAGTACTAAAAAGAAAGATTGCTGCATAGACTGGAAAGAGAGTCTGCTGTTTGTACAGGCCCGGAGGTTATTTTTGCATAGAAAAATAAAAAAATGAGGAAACAAGAGATTAAAAGAGTAAATAAAAGAAATAAATAGAATAAATGCCAAAAAACCGAATATAATCTGTTTGCACAAAAGTGGTAAAAAAACTATTATAGGTTCAACGGTTAGCACTCGTGAAAAGTGAGTGCTAATAAACAGAAGTGATGAGAGACAAATTCGAATCAAGGAGGAATTATTATGAAATTAGTACCTTTAGGTGACAGAGTTGTATTAAAACAGTGTGAGGCTGAGGAAACTACAAAATCAGGAATTATCCTTACAAGCGCTTCACAGGAAAAGCCCCAGGAAGCAGAAGTAGTGGCAGTTGGTCCCGGCGGTGTTGTAGACGGAAAAGAAGTTACAATGCAGGTGAAAGAGGGCGACAAAGTAATTTACTCCAAATATGCCGGAAATGAAGTAAAATTAGATGGTGAAGAGTATATTATTGTAAAACAGAACGATATCCTTGCAATCGTTGAATAATCCAGGTTTGAATTTATACAAATATAATATTTTGAAATTTCATTAGGAGGCTATAAAATGGCAAAAGAATTAAAATATGGATCAGAAGCCAGAGCGGCTTTAGAAGCAGGCGTTGATAAATTAGCAGACACAGTCAGAGTTACATTGGGACCAAAAGGAAGAAATGTTGTACTGGATAAATCCTTTGGAGCTCCGTTAATTACAAATGATGGTGTTACAATTGCAAAAGAAATCGAGCTGGAAGACGCTTTTGAAAATATGGGAGCTCAGCTTGTAAAAGAAGCAGCTACAAAGACAAATGATGTAGCAGGCGACGGTACAACAACAGCTACTGTTCTCGCACAGGCTATGATTAAAGAAGGAATGAAAAACCTGGCAGCAGGGGCAAACCCAATCGTAATGAGAAGAGGAATGAAAAAAGCCACAGAAGCAGCTGTTACAGCAATCGCTGATATGAGCCAGAAAGTAAACGGAAAAAATCACATTGCAAAAGTAGCTGCAATTTCTGCAGGGGATGAAGAAGTAGGAAACATGGTTGCAGATGCAATGGAAAAAGTTTCCAATGACGGTGTTATTACAATTGAAGAATCCAAAACAATGCAGACAGAGCTTGACCTTGTAGAAGGTATGCAGTTTGACCGCGGATATATTTCAGCATATATGGCAACTGATATGGATAAAATGGAAGCAGTATTAGATGATCCGTATATTCTGATTACAGATAAAAAAATCAGCAGCATTCAGGAGATTCTTCCATTATTAGAGCAGATTGTACAGTCCGGCAAAAAACTGTTAATCATTGCAGAAGATATTGAAGGCGAAGCGCTTACTACCTTAATCGTAAACAAATTGCGTGGAACATTCAGTGTAGTCGGCGTAAAAGCTCCGGGTTATGGTGACAGAAGAAAAGAAATGCTTCAGGATATCGCTATCTTAACAGGCGGTCAGGTAATCTCCGAAGAAGTAGGTCTTGAATTAAAAGAAGCTACTATTGAAATGTTAGGACGTGCAAAATCCGTAAAAGTTCAGAAAGAAACAACTGTTATCGTAGACGGTGAAGGTTCTAAAGACTCCATCTCTGCAAGAATAGCTCAGATCAGAGGACAGATTGAAGAGACAACATCTGATTTTGACCGTGAAAAATTACAGGAAAGACTTGCAAAACTGGCAGGCGGTGTAGCAGTTATCCGTGTGGGAGCAGCAACAGAAGCAGAAATGAAAGAAAGCAAACTCCGTATGGAAGATGCACTTGCAGCAACAAGAGCAGCAGTAGAAGAAGGAATCATCGCAGGCGGCGGTTCTGCATATATCCATGCACAGAAAGCAGTAGCAAAACTTGCAGAAACATTAGAAGGCGACGAAAAAACAGGCGCTAACGTTATTTTAAAAGCACTAGAATCACCTCTTTACTATATTACAGCCAATGCAGGATTAGAAGGCGCAGTGATTATCAACAAAGTGCGTGAATCAGAACCGGGCGTTGGATTTGACGCAGCAAAAGAAGTATATGTAGACATGGTAGAACAGGGTATCCTGGATCCGGTAAAAGTTACAAGAAGTGCATTACAGAATGCAACAAGTGTAGCATCTACCTTATTAACAACAGAATCAGTAGTAGCAGACATCAAAGAACCAGTACCTCCAATGCCGGCAGGCGGAGCACCAGGCATGGGCATGATGTAATCGGTAAAAAACCAGCGACGCACAAAATAAAAGAAAGGGAAATCCCCATCAGAGAGTTCACTCTCATGAGGGGGATTTCCCTTTCTTTTGTTTTCGTATGACGTAGTCATGCGGCATCGAGCGTTCTTTGAACGCGAGATAAGCGTCGCGTAAGTCGTGGCAGTATACCATGGTTACACGGTATCGAGCGTTCTTTGAACGCGAGATAAGCATCGCGTAAGTTGTGGCAGCAGAGCAAATTTTTACAACCTGAAGTTACAAATTATTCTCTTTTAACTGTTTTTCAAATAAGCGTTTTTTTGATACACTTTCAGTAAAGGAATCAGGTAACTGAAAAGTTATTATCCAATGAAGGGTTAACGAATCAAAGACTAGTATAAGAAAAGGAGAATATGTGATGCAGACAAACAAAGAAGCTTTACTGGCATTGTTCCGTGGAGAGAAGGCAGATTTTATTCCGGAAATTTATTCAACCATGAAGGATGTAGTGTTTCCAGGAGAACGTTTTATCGAATTAGGAGATAAGTTTGATCCTTATGGTACCGGTCCTGATGCCTGGGGAGTTCTGTGGACCAATCAGGGCCCGAATCCTATGATCGACGGAAATATGGTAGCAAAAGATTTTAAACTGTTTGATGATATGGATGAATGGAAAGAGAAAGTTAAATTTCCGCCATTGGATTTTATGCCTATTGAAGATATTTTTAAGGGAATGTGTCATGGTATGCATGTAAATCCTGAAACAGATGTGGTCAGCTGTCTCCTTCTGTCCGGTCAGTTTGAACGTATGAATCAGATGATCGGTATGGAAAATGCACTCTGTGCGTTTTATGAATATCCGGATGAGGTGCATAAATTTTTTGACGCTATGTGTGAATATAAGTTAAAATGTATTGATCTGGCATATAAATATCTGCATCCGGATATGATTCACATGCACGATGATTGGGGAACAAATGATAATATGTTCTTTTCACCGGATATCTGGAGAGAGTTTATCAAGCCAAATGAGAAAAAATATGCAGACCGGATTCATGAACTTGGCATGATTTATATGCATCATTCCTGCGGATATATCCAGCAGATCATTCCTGATCTTGTGGAAATTGGAGTTGACTGTATAGAGCCGGTAATGGTGAAAAATGATGTAGACTATATTTTGGATAATTTTGGTGATAAAATTACAGTAGTAGGAGGTCTGGACAACCAGAAAATGGAAGCTCCTGGTTCTACGGAAGAAGAGATTCGGGCTGAAATTAAAGCAAGAATGGACCGGTATGTAAATAAGGGCAGATACGTTCCATATTATATTCCTACAGACGAATCCAAATTTGGAATTTACATTGATGAAGTAAATAAATATGGAAGAATGATAGAATTGAAAAAATAAGCAGCTTTTCGGTTATACGAGACTGTGAAGAGAAGTTTGTAAATAAAATTTCTTCTATGATAATGAAGGGTAAAAGGCTACAGAAAATAGCACTTTTACCCTTGTTTTATATATAGCAGTTATTAAAAGGCATGTCAAGAAAAGGAATCTGCCGCCTGCAGGGTCTCAACATCCAGACAAATCAGACCGAGGTATAGTTGAAGGATATCTGACAGATCTTCAAAATGAATCGAGAATAGATTCTCCATGCGGTTTAGATGATACACAACATTATTGCGATGCATGTGAAGGTGTCCGGCGCAGGAATTTTTCTGGAGGTTGTGTTCTAGATAGCTGCTTAGGATTTTTAGATAATTTGTGTGTTTTTGCTTGTCGTGCTCCTTTATGTGGAGAATGCGGGAGTCTATGATGGATAAGCGGGAAAGTGCTCCCAGCTGGTGTCTGCAGGAATCATAGAGTCTGTAGTTTTTGTAAAAATAAAATGGCGGATTGGCCCCTGGGGGAGTCAACAGTAAAGGATTTGTATTTTTAGTAAATTGTGAGACAAGATTCAAGGTGGCATCTGTCTGTTTCTGGGCAGAAGAGAGTTCAAGAATCTGACGGAAAGGCAGACTGACTGCACATATTATATGATGTAACTTCAAATCTGCAGAAAATTGTTGATAGAGAAGGGGAAAAGATTCTGGATAAGAATGTTCTTGTATAGAGGAGTTATATAATAAAATCAGAATATGATTGTGGTAACGGAATACATAGGCATTTTCCAGATAATCCTGTATAGAGCGAATAAAGAAATCTTTAGACAGCTGCGAGGCGGCATCAAGTTTTAGCTGCAGAAGGAAAAATTGCGATTCAAAAGGAAGACCAACATAAGAGAGCCGGTCTTTTAATGAAGTAAGGTCTAAATCAGTTTCATTCATCAGGTCATTGAGCAGAGATTCGTATATATAGGAATGATTGAGATAAGATTCCTGTTTTCTAATCAAGAGGATCGAAACATTTTCCAGAAAATTCTCCATGAGATGCTGATAGAACGTAAGATGCTCCATAGAAGGAAGCAGGAATACGCAATAGCCGCAGCAGCTTTGATTCTTTTCAATTTTGTGAATTATACTGGCATGTGTCAGTTCCGAGTTAGATTCAATGATATATTTTTGATTTTTGATTCGTTCAATCATGTTCAGACGTTCAAAAGTAGCCAGAGTCTGGGAAGGCAGAGAGCCCAGTGTCGTGGCGCTGGAAAAGACGGGATCTTCCAGATTGATATTCTGGCTGTATGCAAGTACTTTCAGACTGTTATCATAGATAATGGCGGGTAAATTAAGAAGGGCTTCACTGATATTCATCATATCCTGGAGCTCTTTTTGCTCAATTAAACAGTTGTTCATATCACGATCCCAATTCTTATAACGGATATAAATGGACTGTAAAGAGTTGAAGATAATCGCAGGTTCTGAATCTGTCTGAATCGTAATAACTGGAAAACCCTCTGGCGGAAGTATGGTCCTGCATACATAGATAAGTGCCAGGTGAACCGGCACTTCTTCTGAAATAATAGGATGTCCTTCCTGGGAAAAATACAGGTAGGAAATATCAGTCAGTTCCTTCTGGTAGGGAAGCAGTCGAATTCCTTCGAAGGAGTCTAGGTGATCTGTACAGTTGTTTGTAATAGCAATATCTTTATGTTCTTTTTGTAATTCTGTTAAAAGCATTGTTAATGTAATCTTCATGAAATTTTCCTTTTGTCTCATAAATTTATTCATAATATACGAAAGAACCTGTATTTATTATACAGGAAAATGGAATAGGAATCAAAACATATGTATTGTTAAAAATAACAAAGTAAGAGAAAAAATCAAAAGTAATATTTGTTTTTACACATAATGAAAAAAAATAAGGTTCAAACTACAATAAATTTATTGAGATAAGTAAACATCATAAAGACTGAAAAATTTGAATTAGAGCAATGCTGTTACACAAAAAGAAATGAATAGGAAGCAGGACAGTAAAAAGTAGTAGGAGGACAAGAGCAAATGAACAGAGTATGTGAAGTATTAAACATTGAAAAACCTGTAATTCAGGGACCAATGGCGTGGATTTCGACTGCACCGTTGGTAGCGGCAGTATCCAATGCAGGGGGACTTGGAATTCTCGGAGTAGGATTCGCGCCAGAACCATTTATTCGGGATCAAATTGTACAGACAAGAAAACTGACAGACAAACCATTCGGTATGAATACGATTATGATTCCAGATAATCTGGAACATATTACAACAATTATCTTAGATGAAAAACCACCAGTGGTTTATGCAGATACCATTGCCGGTCTGGATATGAAATTATGTAAAAAGTATTTTGATTTGTGGCATAGTGTGGGGTGTAAGGTCGTTGTCAAAGCTTCTTTTATTGAAGATGCTGTGATTGCAGAAAAAGCAGGAGCAGATGTGATGATTGTGAAAGGCTGGGAAGGCGGCGGGCATGTTACATTTGAAGCAACGACAGTGCTCGTACCACAGGCAGCGGACCTTATGAAAATTCCGGTTATTGCCAGCGGCGGATTAGCAGATGGAAGAGGTATGGCAGCAGCGATTGCACTTGGCGCAGAAGGATTTGAGATGGGAACTGCATTTATGGCAGCAGTGGAAACGACAGTGCATCCCAACGTCAAGAAGGCAGTTATTGAGGCAGGAGATATGTCGACTGTCATTACCGGATACTGTACCGATGAGCCTTGCCGTCAGATTAAGAATAAACTTGCTGATGAGATGATTGCAGTAGAAGCAAATAATACGAAGGCTGAGGCTGCTAAGAAGCTTCGTCCAATTGCAGAGAGCTCATTAAAGAAAGCAATGGCAGAAGGAGATATGATAGACGGTGCTGTTATGGCGGGTCAGATTACAGCTCTGGTGAAAAAAGAAAGAACCTCAGCAGCAATTATTGACGAGGCATTAGCAGAGGCAAAAGAGATTTTAGCACATATCAATGAATTTCAGTTTTAGATATAAGGGGGTAAAGTGATGGATAATATGCAGAAGTCAAAAGTTCTGGTCAGTGAAGAAGATCAGCAGAAAAGTTATTTTAAATACTATCTGCAGGAACTTGCACAGGCAGAGCCAGAACATTATGAGCGATTTTTAAAGGCACCGATTTCACCAGAACAGGCATTAGCATTTTCGGACAGAAATGGTCTATTTGAAAATATGGAGGAGAAAGCAGAGATTGGATACTGCATCATGCCGGATGGTACAGGATACATAGCAAATCTTACCAAAATGCCTGGAGTAACTACTGAAATGATAGACTGGTGGTTTGCATGGCATGGTCTGGATAATCTGCGTTATAAGATCTGGGATCCGGAAGACCATTATAAAGCAGAGACACAAAATAAAGTCCGGGCATTGGATTTAAGCTTAAGCTACCGGGAAAGATTATGGGATACGACACATGAGATTACAGAGGATACGGGTATGGGGCCTGACAATATTGTAATTAACTTTAAGTATCCGGGGGATGTAGGATATGATGTATCAAAAATTGGCACAAAAGCTTGTTCAACGCTAATTGTTGGAAAAGGATTTGGCAAAGGGCAGCCGCCGCTTGCAACAATTCCAACAATTATGACACATTTTGTACGAGAAGTAGAAGGCGGCATTGAGCTTCGTTCCAGATTTTGGATGGGATGGACTTATGAAAATGGAAGAGATGTGAAAATACTTCCGGAAGGTATGCGGGTTCCGCCCATGGGACCTATGTCACTGGGGGCGCATTGTATTAAAGAGTTTACAAATCTTGCAGCAATCCTTCCACAGGTATATGCGGAGGAAAAGGATAACTTTTAATGAAGGGAGATTCCTATGATTCAGACAAATCATAAAATTGAATTTGACAGCAGCAGATGCATCGGCTGTCAGATCTGCTATAAAGCTTGTTTTGTGGATGTCATCCGTTGGGATGAAGAAAATAAAAAACCAATTTTCAAATATGTAGAGGATTGTGAACATTGTAATTATTGTGAAGTGAAATGTCCTAAGGAATGTATTAAGGTCATACCGGATTATGCAAGTCAGAGCTTTCGTCAGACTTTCAACCGTTACAGTAAGTATTATAAGGGGGTGTAAGAATGAAGCAGACAAAGATTGTGCAGAAGAAAATAGAGACAGACATTCTGATTGCAGGCGGTGGAATCGGCGGGCTGAGTGCTGCAGTAACAATCAAAGAGAATAATCCGGAGGCAGAAGTTTTGATTGTTGAGAAACAGACAGCAGGATATGCAGGAAAAGCCAACAAAGGCGGCGGCGTATTACAGTACTTTGATCTTGAGAAAACAACCCCAATGGATTTTGTTGCATATCATGCGAATATGGTAGGATGCTATCTTGGTAATCAGAATATGATGCTGAAGTATGTTGCTATGAATAATGAGATGTTAGATAAACTGGAGGAATGGGGCGTCAAGGTTCCAAAGAACCGCATTCCAACCGGACCAATGACTTACATGGTAGGAGTAGACCTTGATATTACATTACAAGTTCGAAAAGTAGCGGCAAAGCTGGGTGTAAAATTTATGGATAAGACAACAATATCTGATTTGCTGGTGACTAACGGAAAGATTGCAGGAGCGGCAGGCTACAATATTCTGGATGGTACATTTTATGAGTTTAATAGTAAGCTTGTTATCATGGCTACCGGAAGTCAGAATTATCGTGTTGCATCAATGTGGAGTAATGGAAGAGGAGATGGTATTGCAGCGGCATATCGTGCTGGAGCGCAGATGAGGAATCCGGAATTTGGGAATTTTTCTCAGCTTTTCCGAGTAAATAGTAACAGAGAATGTGTTTTCGGTGAAAATGTAATGTATGATGCATATGGAGAAAATATTACGAAAAATTTCCGGCGTTTTCCTGAGGCAGATATCTCTTCTAGTGCAGTTGCGGAATGGTACAATCAGGTATCTGCAGGCAGAGGTCCAATCTATCTTCATATTGATGAGAACCCTATGACAAGTAATGAAGAAATGATGCTTCATGCATGGGAAAGACCTTATGGTTTGCGTTTCTGGGAGATTGACTTTGAGAAAGCATCTACAGTAGATAAAGACTGGGAGGTTGTACCCGGATTTGTTGGGGAGCAGTCCCCTGTTAAAGTGGATGAAGAAATGCGTACCACAATTGATGGAATGTATGCGATCGGGGATTTAAGCTATGGTGGATCTGCAGCACCAGGAGCAGTGCCGGCACCTCCGGGACGAAACAGAGGGTCTGGAATCCTGAACGCTGTATTTGCTGCAATCATTGCAGGAAGAAATGCGGCTTTAGCTGTAAAACAGACAAGTCAACAGCCTGTGGATACAGCACAAGTTAAGACCTTGAAAGAGAATGCTTTTGCACCTCTTTTCAGAGAAAAGGGGATTACTGCGAAGGAACTTATCTCACAGGTGCAGGATGTGATCTGTCCGGTAGAGAACAGTGTATATATGAGTGGGCATCGTTTAGAATCAGCACTTAGAAAAATAGAACAATTAAAGCCTCTTGTTTCAGAATTAAAAGCAGAAGATCTACATGATATGTTGTCTTGTCATGAAGCAGAAGCAATGGTACTTTGCGCAGAAATGCAGTTTCGCGGAGCGCTGATGCGTAAGGAATCCAGAGGCTGGTTTTTAAGAGAAGATTATCCGCAGATGGATAATGACAATTGGTTAAAGTGGATCGTGTGTAAAAATGAGAATGGAACAATGGTATTTGATACAGAGGAAGTACCTATTGATACTTATCCAATCCAGCCACCGAGATTTTAGGTATTGAAAGTATCTGATGCGGATATCATCTGCTTATAAATTAGAGCCGCCTTAATGGGTGGCTTTAATTTTGACTAAAGGATGTAGTTTGGAGGGAGATTGAAAAAGTAATACGATTGGTTCTATTGTAAGAGGAGAAGATTTAATAAAACTGCAGGTGGAGAGGGAAAAGGCAGTTTCTGGTATATAAGTGTTTTGGAGTTTGTGTTATAATAATTCCATTATAATACCGGGGGAAAAGAAAATGACAATTGTACAAATCAAGTATTTTATAACAGTAGTAAAATGTGCCAGTTATACAAAGGCGGCAGAACAGTTATTTATTTCTCAGCCGGCACTCAGCAGACATATTAAAAATATGGAAGAAGAATTAAATATTCAGTTGTTTTTGAGAACCAATAACGGCATACGTCTGACTCCGGCAGGCAGTTCGCTTTATGTGGGGATGCTTGATCTGTATGAAAATTATATTGAGATGGTAAATAAGGCGGAAAAGATTCAAAAGGGATTAGACGGCACACTAAAAATAGGAATACTGGACCAGACCAATGTTTCTGATTTTATGCCTATGATTTATCAGTATTTTCAGGAGAATTATCCCAATGTAGATCTGTGGTTTCAGGAGGGTTCTTTTAACTATCTGGTGTCAGAACTTTACAGCGGCCGGCTGGATTTGATCTATACACTGAAGTTTGAGATTGAGCGCAAAGAAGGTATTATGTATCAGTATGTTTCCCATTCCAAGGACCATATTGTTATGAGCCGTTTTCATCCCCTGGCAAAAAAGGATCAGGTAACATTGGATGATGTGAAGGACGAAACTTTTGTTTTGATTTCGGAAGAGGATAATCCGGAGTCGGCGCCTCTGATTCTGGCTCTCTGCAAAGAACACGGGTTTGTTCCGCAGGTACATTATGCAAAATCCTTAGCAGAGCAGATTCTCTGGATCGCAGTGGGCATGGGTGTATCTATTCTGGATTCACGAACCTATTTAAAGCTGAACCCTGATGTGAAGTTTTTTGAAATCGACAGTAACTGGGATCCGTCGCTTGTAATTGCATGGAACCAGAATAATTATAATCCGCTGCTGTCTGTTTTCATAAAAAAAATGAATGAGATACTGGGAACGGAAGAGGAAGATATTCACGGTGCCGGTCTGGAAAAGGACAGACCATAACGTTAGTAAAACAGAGCGAGATTTGATTGACAGAAACAGGCTTTCGGAGTAAAATTCTGTAAAAAGGTTAGAGAAAACTAACTATAGGAAAGGACTGACAGATATGGTTAAAACGACAGTTAAAATTGATGGAATGCAGTGCGGAATGTGTGAAGCTCATATGAATGACGCCGTAAGAAATGAATTTAAAGTCAAGAAAGTAACTTCATCTCACAGCAAAAATCAGACGGAAATTATTTCAGAGGACGAGCTGGATGTACAGAAATTAAAAGACCTGATTCAAAAGACAGGCTATACTTACATAGAGTCCAAAACAGAACCCTATGTAAAAAGAGGGTTGTTTCACCGGGGGTAATTCAAAACATGTAAGATGTAATATTTAAGAAAATAAAAAACCTCACCTGCTGTCAGGTGGGTTTTTTATTTTACAAAGCATCGCTTTTTCCTTGAGAAACTGAACAATATGGAATGTGTCAATGAGAAAGCCTGATTACTTATCTTGATAAACTGTTTTTCCGCATTTTGCGATTTCATCAATCATAACATCTGTAGTCCATCCGCCGAATGGGAGGAACATAGGGAAGTAGCAGTAGCCTTCTGCCGTTTTATAAAATACTTCCCGCACTGCTTTGCGGACATCCTCTTCAGTTACAAGCCCTGCAAGAGCATCTGTCTGATATTTCTGATAGTCCGGTGTTACATGGTATCCCAGGTTCATGCCGGTGAGTTTTTTTAATTTTGGAATGTCATTGATTTCCATTCCCTGCCATGCGTCAATTCCAAGCTCCACAAATTCCGGAACAATTTCTTCCATTTTACCGCAGGAGTGCATATCAAAAAGCACGCCCAGTTCGTGGCAGCGGTCAACTGCTTTTTTGATCTGAGGTTTAATCAGTTCTCTCCAGATATCCGGGGAAAAGAACATATTGTTCTGTGTTCCCCAGTCATCATGGAACATCAGGACATCCGGTTTATAAATTTCAATAACTTTTTCCATCAGTCTGAGTTTCCATTCCATAAATGCATTCAGAAATGCCTCTACCTCTTCCGGGTCAGTAAGAAGCGCACACAGTGCATTCTCAAATCCCATGAGCATATGCAGTCTTTCAAATGGTCCGTTTACGAACATCATTTCAAAAACTTTATTTTCACGGTCAATTTCACTGATATGATCAATTTCTTCTACACGGCTCCAGTCCCAGGCGTCCAGATCTGGGAATTTGACAACCTCCCGCCAGTCGCAGATATCTTCTAGAATCGGATCCTGAGTATGATCCGGTGCAATGGCATCTACACTTGCTTCATATTTCCACTGTACTCCGAACCAGTCAGTCCCTCCTGTTGTGTGAGGGGGGCGTTCCGCGTAAGTCTCCGGATTAAATAATACGAAAATACCATCATCAGTAGGAAGTGCGTCAGTAGGCTCGTGACGGAAAAAGGCCAGAGCGCGTTCTTTTGGTGTCATTTCTTTCATTATCATTCTCCTTATAAAAATAATATGATTTGAAGGTACAGTTTTCAAAATAAAACCGGCAGATAAAACGCTGTGGTCTGGTTTGGAAAACTGCAATGAAAAGTCTGCGGTGTTTTTATCTGCTTTTATTATAAAAGAGCTGTAATGACAATGCAAATTCAAAACCGGTATGGCGCTATTGAAAAATGGTATGGGGTACAGCAGAAAGACCTATACAGAAAATGTATATGGGTATTCATTTTTGATATTTGGTTTCTGTTATAGGTATTGCTACAATATAGTTATGAAAAGTTTGCATTTATTTTATCATTAATTTACAAAATTTATTAATTATTAATAATTAAAAGAAGGGAGAAAGAGATGAATTTAGGTATTTTGATCGCGATTGTCATCTATGAAGTGGTTTCAATCGCACTGGTATCGTGGTTTATTTCGCGTAAGAACAAAAAAGGAGGAGAAGGAGCCGGCGGCTTTGCTTTTGCCGGCGGGGGACTTCCGGCATCTTTGGTGGGCATTACGCTGGCACTGACACTGCTTGGTTCGGCTCACAACTGGGGAACCTGTCAGAATGCAGCTTCTATGGGTGTTATTGCAGCATGGTTCGGTATTGCCTGTGTGGTAATGATGGTAGTTATTACACAGATTACCGGTCCGTGGATGCGCCGTACCGGGGCAAAGACATCCGGAGAATTTTTAGGTAAGATTTTCGGGCCTACATCCGGAAGATTAATTTCTGCCATGAACATTGCTCTGATTATTGGCATGTGCTGTCTTGAGATGGAAGCCATTGCGGTTACCATTAATCTTATGACAGGATGGTCTTATACAGTATCCGCGATTCTTGGCGGTATTGTTGCTGTATTATACGTGCTGCTTGCCGGCATGAAAGAGATTGCATGGCTGAATCTGATCAATGCGATTTTAATGTATCTGGCTCTGATTTTAGTATTTATCAGTCTGATTTTTGAATTGCCGGGTGGATGGGATGCCGTGGAAACTACAATGAAAGCATCTGCGGAAACCAGCTGGATGACAGATCTGTTTGGAAATCCTGCTCTGATTGTCGGTTTTGCAATTCCGTCAGCACTGGGAGCATCTTTGTTCCACGGTATGGCTCAGACTGGATATCAGCCTGTTGTAACTGCTAAAAATAACAAAGAAGTAAAGAAATCTATCTGGTTTGCAGGACCTATCAATGGATGTTTCTGTATCCTTCCGGCTTTAATCGGATTAGCTGCATTTTCCATTATTGCATACCGAAATGCAGGAGATATGATGATGACACCGGCCATGATGGCTGATCTCCTTCCAAAACCGGTTCTGGGACTCTTGCTGGCAGGATTCTTGGGTGTAGACCTTTCCTCCTTTGCAGTAATGGCTCTGGCACCTGCAACCATTATCTCACATGATATCTATCCTCTGAAAAATCCAAAAGTAACAGAGGAGCAGAAGACAAAACTGACACGTATTATCATTGTGATTATTGGTATTGTTTCTATCTTAATCTGTAATATGCAGCCGGCGGTTGTTAACATGGTTAACTGGAGTTTTGCATTTGGTGTTCCGGTATTTATTATGGGTATCATCGGACTGTGGTGGAAACGTTCCATGAAAGCTTCTATTATAACCTTTATTGTTACCTGGATTGCAGTGTGTATCTGGTCAACCTTTGGTTTACAGGATTATCTGCAGCTGCCAAACTTCCACGTTACATACATTGCAACCATTTTCTCTGTAGTATTTGGTGTTATTACAACGGCAGTCTGCAAAGGGAAAAAAGGTTTATTTGTAAAGAAGAAATAGATTGTTTCGATAGATAGGAGGGATCTCTATGCATATGTGCATTGTTTCAATCGTTCAGGTAGTAGTTATTGTATTTGCAATTACCGGAATCGGTTTTGCCATTGGCAAGTTCAATAAATTTGGCTCATCAGATGATATCTGGAAGGAGGATAAGTAGATGACATTAACACAGGCCTGGATGCTGATCATTATTCTGGTAATGGCTGCTTTTATGGTAGTATCGACTGTCTGGGGGAAGAACAGTGATCAAAAGGACGAGGATCAGAATTAAAAAGACAATATCAGAAAGATGAAAAACAAGTAAAACATTAGTAAATGATCTTGACATTAAATTTATAACAGATATAATGAATAGCACGCTATGAATTTTCATAGCGTGCTATTCATTGTTCTTGGGAAGGAGAAATTTATGTGGAGGAAACAAAAGAATACAGTCTGCGGTCTTTAATCTGCCGTAATTTAAAGATATTTGACTGTATGATGAATGACCACCGCAACAAAGATATGGAAGGCAGCGGTATGACAGGGCGTCAGTTCGAAGTCCTATCCTATTTGGTGGAGCATCAGAATGAAAATGTGAAGCAGGTGATGATTGAAAAGGATTTTCAGTTAAGCAATCCAACTGTCAGCGGTATTTTAAAACGTCTGGAGCAAAACGGACTTATCTGCAGAATATCAGAGGATACAGATAAACGCTGCAACCGGATTGTGGTAACCAAAAAAGCACAAAGAGCGCTGATTCAGGCGGGCGAGAAATGGGAGATTCTGGAAGAGAAGCTATTTGACGGGATAGCAAAGGAAGAGGAACAGATCTTTGATGAAATTCTCGGCAAACTGTGCAGAAACATAACAAAAATGAGAATTGAACAGGAAAAGGAGTTAAAGAATATTTATGATTAAAACGTTAGCGAAAAGTATCCGTGAATACAAGCTGGCATCAGTTCTGGCAGCAGTATTTATGGTGGGCGAGGTTTTGATGGAAGTTCTGGTGACCTTCATGATGGCAAAAATGATTGATGAAGGTTTCTCAAGCAATGATCTTGGATATGTAATCCAGATCGGTGCGGGAATGCTGATTATGGCAGCGGCAGGACTTGTATGCGGTCTTCTTTCCGGGCGATATGCGGCAGTTGCTTCCGGAGGGCTGGCCAAAAATCTCAGAAAAGATATATTTTACAATATTCAGGAATTTTCCTTCCAGAATATTGACAAATTTTCAACTGCCAGTCTTGTTACAAGGCTGACAACAGATATAACCAACGTACAGATGGCGTATATGATGATTATCCGTCTGCTGGTGCGTTCCCCGATTATGATTGTATTTTCACTGGTCATGGCCTTTATGCTCAGTGCAAAGCTGTCATTGATTTTTGTGATTTTAGTACCGGTGCTGGCATTTTTACTGTTTGTGATTATTAAATCCGCCCACGGTTACTTTGTAAAATTATTTAAAAAGTACGATCACTTAAATTCCGTTGTTCAGGAGAACTTAACAGGAATCCGTACGGTAAAAGCATATATAAGAGAATCCCACGAAATAGGAAAATTTGAAAAAACCTCCAAAAGGATTCTGGATCTGTCAAAGAGTGCGGAAAAGAGATTGATTCTTACAACTCCGTGCATGTTTGCCATGGTATTTATCTGCATTATGTATTTTTGTTATACAGGTGCAAATATGATCGTGTCAGAGACATTGACGACAGGTGCGCTGATGAGTCTGATTACTTATTCTATTCAGATTTTATCCAGCCTGATGATGGCTTCCATGGTACTTGTTATGTGTGTTATGGCCAAAGCATCAGGAGAACGTATTGCAGAAGTGCTGGATGAGAAGAGTTCTCTGACAAACCAGGCACAGCCGGATTTTGATATTCCGGATGGGTCCATTGTGTTTGACCATGTATCTTTCGCATACAGCGACGGGGAAAATAAAGAGATTTTAAAGGATATTAATCTCAATATAAAATCCGGGGAAACTGTGGGAATTATCGGCGGAACCGGATCTGCAAAAACAACGCTGGTACAGCTGATACCGAGACTTTATGACGTGACCGGCGGGAAACTGCTGATCGGCGGAAAAGATGTCAGAACCTATGACTTAAAAACACTGCGTGACTCTGTTTCTATGGTACTGCAGAAAAATGTCCTGTTTTCAGGCACCATCAGCAGTAATCTTCGCTGGGGCAATAAAGAGGCCTCGCAGGAAGAGATTGAGCATGCGGCGCAGCTGGCTCAGGCAGATGAATTTGTATCAAAATTCCCTAAAAAATATGAGACTGTTCTAGATCAGGGCGGAACAAATGTTTCCGGCGGCCAGAAACAGCGTCTCTGCATAGCAAGAGCGCTGCTGAAAAAACCGAAAATTCTGATTCTGGATGATTCTACCAGCGCGGTAGATACGAAAACAGATGCACTGATAAGAAAAGCTTTTGCAGAGGAGATTCCCGATACTACAAAGCTGATTATTGCTCAGAGAATTTCTTCTGTGGAACATGCAGATAAAATTCTTGTAATGCAGGATGGATGTATCTGCGATATAGGAACTCATGAAGAATTATTAAGGACCAGCCACGTATACCAGGAAGTATATGAATCCCAGCAGAAAGGAGGAATCGGAGATGAATAACGGACAGAATACATCAGGAATGAAAAAAGAAGCAAGAAAAAGCATGATGAAAACCCTTGGCCGTTTGATGAAATATGTAACGGGAATTTACAAGTTCCAGTTTGTGATTGTTGTTATCAGTATTCTTCTGGCTGCGGTAGGGCAGGTTATTGGTATTATGGAAATGCGGTATTTGATTGACGATTATATTGTACCGTTTATCGGCCAGGACCATCCGGTGATGTCAGAGCTTGTTACAATTATACTGACTATGGCGGCGGCATATGTAGTAGTTATCTTTTTCTCATATCTGTACAGCCGTCTGATGATTAATATAGCCCAGGGAACGTTAAAGACGATCAGAGACGAGATGTTTAAGCATATGCAGTCTCTGCCCATCCGTTATTTCGACACCAACGCTCACGGAGATCTTATGAGCCGTTATACAAATGATACGGATACGTTACGGCAGATGATCAGCCAGGCAATTCCTCAGATTTTGTCTTCTGTAATTACAATGGTTTCCGTATTTATATCTATGCTGATGCTCAGTGTTCCAATGACTATCATCGTAGTTTTGATGCTGATTTTGATGCTGTGGATTACAAAAAATATCGGAGGCAAAAGCGCAAGATACTTTGTAGAGCAGCAGATGTCTTTAGGCGCTGTCAACGGCTATATTGAAGAAATGATGGAAGGCCAGAAAGTAATCAAGGTGTTCAATCATGAAAAAGAGAGTAAAGAAGGGTTTGACCGCCTGAATGATAAACTGTGCGATCATGTGATCAGGGCCAATACATTTGCAAATATTCTGATGCCTATGCTGTTTCAGATCGGGAAT
Organism: Brotonthovivens ammoniilytica; assembly: GCF_025566885.1. Lineage (NCBI taxonomy): Bacteria > Bacillati > Bacillota > Clostridia > Lachnospirales > Lachnospiraceae > Brotonthovivens > Brotonthovivens ammoniilytica. Next base: position 216,867 of record NZ_JAOQJQ010000001.1, read on the forward strand.
CTGACATACCTTGTAGTAGCGGTGATCGGCGCGGCATTATCCATTACAGGCGTTGCCCCCATTACCCTTGGGGTATTAGCTTCCTTCCTTACCTTTACAAGAAGCTTTACTCAGCCCATTTCTCAGGTATCCCAGCAGGTCAGCTACATTGTAATGGCTCTTGCAGGTGCGCAGCGTATTTTTAACCTCATGGACGAAGAGCCGGAAGAGGATCAGGGAACAGTGACACTTGTGCGGGCCAATGTTTCGGATGACGGAACTATTACAGAGTCAGAGGGCAGAACCGGCCAGTGGGCGTGGAGGGAAGTTCAGGATGGAAAAACCATTTATACCCAGCTGAAAGGGGACGTCCGTTTTAAAGATGTAAACTTTGGATATAATGAAGATAAAATGATATTAAAGCATATGTCGCTGTTTGCAAAGCCAGGACAAAAGATTGCCTTTGTAGGACCTACCGGAGCGGGTAAGACTACAATTACAAATCTGATTAACCGTTTTTATGATATCCAGAACGGACAGATTCTGTATGACGGAATTGATATTAAAAAGATCAGAAAATATGATCTGCGCCGTTCTCTTGGGATTGTACTTCAGGATACCCATCTGTTTACAGGGAGCATCGAGGATAACATCCGATACGGACGTTTAGATGCCACCCATGAGGATGTAGTGGCTGCGGCGAAACTTGCCAATGCGGATTTCTTTATCCGTCATCTTCCGGATGGATACGATACGATCATTTCCGGGGACGGCTCTAACCTATCCCAGGGGCAGCGTCAGCTGCTGGCTATTGCCAGAGCGGCCATTGCCAATCCGCCGGTTCTGATTCTAGATGAAGCCACATCCAGCATTGATACAAGAACAGAAGGGATTATTCAGGACGGTATGGATCAGCTTATGAAAGGCAGAACCGTATTTGTGATTGCCCACCGGCTTTCTACTGTCCGCAATTCAGAAGCCATTATGGTACTGGAGCAGGGAGAAATCATAGAACGGGGAAGTCATGATGAACTGATTGAACAGAAAGGTAAATATTATCAGCTGTATACAGGGGCTTTTGAACTGTCATAAACATCAGTTTTTGGACTGAAATAAATTTTGAATGCCGGGGCAGGTTTCCGGGACAGGAACTTGTCTCAGTATTCAAACTATGATAGAATAAACTCATATATGTAGTTTTAGCATAGACAGGAGAGAATATATGAGTAAAATTGCGGTAATAACTGACAGTAACAGTGGAATTACACAGGCGGAAGGAAAAGAACTTGGGATCTATGTTGTTCCGATGCCGTTTTATATTAATGGAGAAATGTTTCTTGAGGATATTGACCTGAGTCAGGAACAGTTTTATGAAAGGCTGACAGAAGGCGCGGAGATAAAAACTTCCACTCCCACGCTGGCGACTTTTACTGAACTTTGGGATAGCCTTTTAAAAGAATATGACGAAATTGTCCATATTCCCATGTCAAGCGGTCTTTCTAGCACCTGCTCTACAGCAGCCATGCTGGCCGCAGATTATGACGGCAAAGTGCAGGTTGTTGACAATCAGCGGATTTCCGTTACTCAGCGCCAGTCTGTGCTGGATGCTAAGATGCTGGCTAAGGCAGGGAAAACGGCAAAAGAGATTTATGATATATTAATGGAATGTAAAATGGAATCCAGTATTTATATTATGCTGGATACCCTGTATTATCTGAAAAAGGGCGGCCGTATTACACCGGCTGCAGCAGCTCTTGGGACGCTGCTGAAGCTAAAGCCGGTTCTTCAGATTCAGGGAGAAAAGCTGGATGCCTTTGCCAAGGCCAGAACTGTAAAACAGGCGAAAAGCATTATGATCAAACAGATCAAAGATGACTGTGAGAAGCGGTTTGGAGGCGCGGACGGCAGCCATGTGCATATTTCCATGGCCTATACAAAAGATCTGGAGGCAGCAGAAGAATTTAAAAAAGAGGTTCAGGCGGCTTTTCCAAATCATGATATTGTATTAAATCCATTGTCTTTGAGTGTTGCCTGCCATATTGGACCGGGCTCCCTGGCAGTGACTGCTTCAAAAATTGTAGAATCCTAGTAAAATTTACCGGAAAGCTGATTGATTCCATGGAGTTTGATCAGCTTTCTTTTTTACTCTGCAGGAAATACCGTATTGTGATAAAGCTGAAAAGTGCCGATTTCTATAGAGCAAAAAACGCTTTGCTGTGGCCCGCACTGCGGCGGAAAGGAATGAATATATGATTGATTTTGAACAGATAAAAAAAGACAGAAATATGCAGAATGGATTTATTAATCAAATTGGATTTGTAGTAACAGATGTAAAGAAGGGATATGCCAAGGGTGAGATTGCGCTGACAGAAATGCATGGAAATCCAATCGGCTCCATCCATGGGGGCGTGCTGTTTTCCCTGGCGGATTCAGTGGGAGGCGTTGCGGCCACAACGGCAGGATCCTTTTGTACAACAGTAAATGGTACGATTAATTACTTAAATCCGGCTATCGGATGCAAAAAACTGGCAGGAGAGGCCAGGCCCATAAAAATAGGACGCAGGCTGGCTGTGATTCAGGTGACGATTACAGACGAAACAGAACGGATCATTGCCTGTGCTACAATGACTTATCAGTATCTGGGAGATAAAATACCATTTCCTTATAAAGATGAGAAAGAAAGCGAATCGTAGGATATGAATCTGAATCTGGAATACTATAAGGTATTTTATTATGTAGGCAAATGCCAGAGTATTACTTTGGCGGCAGAAGAACTGTCCTTATCTCAGCCGGCAGTCAGCCAGTCCATCCGGAATCTGGAGGATATGCTTGGAACGGCGCTGTTTGTGCGGACAGCCAAAGGGGTGCGCCTGAGCGCGGAGGGCGCGGTTCTTTATCCGTACGTGGCCAGAGGATATGAATACTTCTGCCAGGGAGAGAGAAAGCTTCGGGAACAGCTGGACCTGGAGTCGGGAGAGATCAGAATCGGTGCCAGCGATATGACGCTGCAGTTTTATCTGCTGGATTATCTGGAAACATTTCATGAGAAGTATCCCGGGATAAAAGTTCAGGTAACCAATGCGCCCACGCCTGAGACCCTGCGGTGTCTTTGGGAGGGCAGAATTGATTTTGGCGTGGTTACAGCTCCCGTGTTTCACAAGTCCCATCTGAAGCTGAAAAAGGTCAGAACGGTAAGAGATATTTTTGTGGCGGGGGAAAAATACAGCGCATATCGGGACCGGAGGGTAAGCTTAAAAGAGTTAGAGGAACTTCCGCTTATCTGTTTGGAGGGGGAAACTTCCTCCAGAAAATATGTGGAGATGTTTTTAAAGGACCAGCAGATACAGCTGCATCCGGAGTTTGAGCTGGCTACCAGTGATATGCTGGTTCAGTTTGCCCGCCGGGGCCTTGGCATGGCTTCGGTAGTGGAGGATTTTGCCCGCCGGGAACTTTTAGAAGGGACGTTATTTGAGCTGAAGCTGGAGAAAGAAATACCGGAAAGGGCCATGTATGTAGTCACGGATGACCGGATTCCGGTATCCGCCTGCGCCAGCCGGCTTTTAAGTATTTTAGGGTGCTGATATAATTAATACTTATGCTTAATATAATTAATATTGATTTTACTTATGAGAGGTTATTGTGTATAATCAGAAAGTAAAACAGGCGATGTTTGGACAGGTTTTGCGGCCTGTCCTTTTTTAAGGAGGATTCTTATCATGGTAAAAGCAGTAGTCGGAGCCAACTGGGGAGATGAAGGAAAAGGTAAAATTACGGATATGCTTGCAAAGGAAGCGGATATTATCGTCCGGTTTCAGGGCGGAGCCAATGCGGGACATACAATTGTAAATGATTATGGTAAATTTGCACTTCATACACTGCCTTCCGGTTGTTTTTATGAACACACTACAAGCATTATCGGCAACGGGGTGGCCCTTAATATTCCGGTTCTGTTCCAGGAGATTTGTGATATTACAGCAAAAGGGGTACCGGCTCCAAAGATACTTGTATCAGACAGAGCACAGATGGTGATGCCGTATCACATTTTATTTGACCAGTATGAAGAGGAGCGTCTGGGAGGAAAATCTTTCGGTTCTACAAAATCCGGAATTGCTCCGTTTTATTCGGATAAATATGCAAAGATCGGCATTCAGGTCAGCGAACTTTTTGACGAAGAGTTTTTAAAGGAAAAAGTTGTCAGCATCTGTGAAACAAAAAATGTACTTCTGGAGCATTTATATCATAAGCCGCTGCTGAAACCGGAAGAGCTGTTAGAGACGCTGCACAAATACCGGGAAATGATTGCACCGTATGTCTGCGATGTATCGGCATACCTTGCACAGGCTATTGGTGAAGGAAAAGAAATTCTGCTGGAAGGACAGCTTGGAACATTAAAAGATCCGGATCACGGAATTTACCCAATGGTTACTTCCTCATCCACACTGGCTGCTTATGGGGCCATCGGAGCGGGAATTCCTCCTTATGAGATTAAAAAAATTATTGTAGTCTGCAAAGCATATTCAAGTGCAGTAGGTGCAGGCGCCTTTGTCAGCGAGATTTTCGGGGAAGAGGCAGATGAATTAAGACGCCGGGGCGGCGACGGCGGAGAATATGGAGCTACCACAGGACGCCCCAGACGGATGGGATGGTTTGACTGTGTGGCAAGCAAGTATGGCTGCCGGCTTCAGGGTGCTACTGACGTGGCCTTTACAGTACTGGATGTTCTGGGCTATCTGGATGAAATTCCGGTTTGTGTGGGGTATGAAATTGACGGTGAGGTTACAACTGATTTCCCGGTAACACCAAAGCTTGAAAAGGCAAAACCGGTATTAAAGACACTGCCTGGCTGGAAAAGTGATATCCGGGGAATCAAAACCTATGAAGAGCTTCCGGAGAACTGCAGAAAGTATATTGAATTTGTGGAAGAACAGATTGGATATCCCATTACGATGATTTCTAACGGACCGGGAAGAAATGACATTATCTACAGAAAATAAGAGAATACGCATTTAAAAGCGGTGTGATATCATCCCTTCCGGGGAGGCAGGTAAAGAAATAAAAACCTGCTGCCCGGAAGGGATTTTTTGCTCTATAGGGATACTATGTTGTGATGAAGCAGAAAAGTACCGATTCCTATAGAGCAAAAAACGCTCCGCTGATTATCGCACTGCGGCGGAGTGGAGTCATATCGCAGAAGCGACCCGCCGCAGGCGGAGAATCTCGCAAGCGAGATTCTTTTTTACGCTACAGGAATACTATGTTGTGATGAAGCAGAAAAGTACCGATTCCTATAGAGCAAAAAACGCTCCGCTGATTATCGCACTGCGGCGGAGTGGAGTCATGTCGCAGAAGCGACCCGCCGCAGGCGGAGAATGTGCTGAAAATTTTAAGGACACAGATCGGACACATTTTGAACAGATTTCTTTCACATTTTTATCAGACTAGTTTCACATTTGGGGCATATGATTTTATATACACAGCTGAAAACACAGATATGTGAAACCGTTGTAATAAAAGTGTGTCAGGAGGTATTTGCGTGATAGAGATACAGCATCTTGTAAAAAAATATGGGAACAATACGGCCGTAAACGATTTGAGCATGGTACTAAAAGCAGGAAAAGTTTACGGCTTTTTGGGGCCTAACGGGGCCGGAAAATCTACTACAATGAATATGATTACCGGTTATATTGGTGCTACATCAGGAGAAATAATAATTAATGGACATGATATCAGAAAAGAGCCGGCGGCTGCTAAAAAATGTATTGGGTACCTGCCGGAGGTTCCGCCTCTTTATATGGATATGACGGTGGAAGAATATCTGAAATTTGCGGCGGAATTAAAGCAGCTCAACAAACATACGCGATATGCGGATATGAAGCAGGCCATGGAGCTGACAAAGATTACAGATGTAAAAAACAGAATGATCCGGAATCTGTCTAAAGGGTATCGCCAGAGAGTGGGGCTGGCTCAGGCAATTCTTGGCTTCCCGGAAATTATTATACTGGATGAACCAACAGCAGGGCTGGATCCGAAACAGATTATTGAAATCCGGGACCTGATAAAGTCATTGTCCCAGAAACATACCGTTATTTTGAGTTCCCATATCCTGTCGGAAATCAGCGAAGTGTGTGATTATGTATTTATTATTTCCAAAGGAAGGCTGGCAGCAGATGATACAGTTGAGAATCTGAAACAGAAGCTTTCAGGTGATGCCGTTTTTGAATTGATTTTGAAAGCGTCAGAAGAGGAGGTATCATTTCTGCAGGATTTAAAAGGCGTGGCATCCTGTCATGTGACGGCCGGGCGGCAGGAGGGAACGGTGAATGTGAAGATGGCGGCAAAAAGCGGGGAAGATTTCCGGGAAGACTTGTTTTATGCCTGTGTGCAGAATGATACCCCTATTTTACAGATGCAGCCGGTGAGCCATTCTCTAGAAGAGGTATTTCTGGAAGTAACCGGGGAGAAGGAGGAACAAAAATAATGAAGGCAGTTTTTAAAAGGGAATTGAAAGCATTTTTCACATCTGTTACAGGCTGGATTTTTATTGCGGCCTTTTTGTTTTTGTTTAATCTTTATTTTTTTGTATATAATTTAAGTTACGGATATGCTTATTTATCCTACCCGCTGTCCAGCATTACTTTTATTTTCCTGATCCTTGTTCCAATTTTGACCATGCGGATTTTATCAGAGGACCGGAAGCTGAAAACAGATCAGTTGATATTTACAGCACCCATATCTATATGGAAGGTAGTGTTTGGAAAGTTTTTATCTATGACGGCAGTGTTCTCTATTGTTATGGGTGTTATTTGTCTTTGCCCGCCGTTTTTATCATTATTTGGAACCGTTCCTATGGCAGAGTCTTATACTGCGATTCTTGGGACCTGGCTGTTTGGTATTTTATCCATCGCTGTGGGATTATTTGTTTCCTCTCTGACGGAAAATCAGGTGATTTCCGCGATCTTAACCTTTGCCTTTTTGTTTCTTGGGTATATGATGAACAGTATCTGCACGCTGATTTCTTCTAACGGAAATCTGCTGACGAAAGTTCTTGGTACGTTGTCTATTTCTGATTATATGAATCAGTTTTTGACAGGAACCTTTGATCTTGCGGGAATTGTATATTATTTAAGCGGCTGCGGATTGTTTTTGTTTCTTACCTGTCAGGTGCTGCAAAAATCCCGTTTCCATGCGGCGGTGAAGAAAGTGAAAGCCGGGGTGTTTAGTACCGGACTGATTGTACTGGGACTTGCGGCTGCAGCAGGACTGAACCTTGGGGTTTCAAAGCTTCCGGAACAGTTTACCAGTCTGGATGTGACCTATAATGATCTTTATTCACTGACAAAAGAAACCAAAGAATATATCAGCGGCATTGAAGATGACATTACAATCTATGTGCTGGTCAGCAGCTCTGAAAAGGATGAGACGCTGGATAAAACCCTTAAGATGTATCAGTCTCAGTCAAAACATATCAAAGTAAAATATATTGATCCGGCTTCCTCGCCGCAGTTTTACAGTACCTATACAGATACAGAACCTGCGTCTAACAGTTTGATCGTAGTAAAAGGTGAGAAATCAAAAGTCGTTGATTATTCTAAAATATATGAGACATCCTTTGATTCTTCTACTTACAGTTCACAGACAACGGGATATGATGGAGAAGGCCAGATTACAAGTGCACTAAGCTATGTAACCAGTGAGAATCTGCCTCAGGTTTATGTGATACAGGGGCATGGGGAGGCGGATTTAGAAACAGAATATCTGGATGCAGTGGAAAAAATGAATCTGGAAGTAAAAGAGGTGAATCTGTTAAAGACAGATGAAATTCCAAAAGAGACGGCCGGAATTATTATCAATGGACCTACGTCAGATTTTTCCAAAGATGATGCAAAGAAAGTAAGAGACTACCTGTCAGGCGGCGGGAAGGCTTTGATTACCACAAATTATGCCGCTGACAGCAGTATGGAAAATTTTAATGCTATTTTGTCCGATTTTGATATTCGTGTGGAAACGGGGGTTGTCATGGAAGGAAGCAGCAAAAATTATTATCAGTATCCTTTTTATCTGCTGCCGGATATTCAGACTGCTGATGCCACGGCATCTCTTGACAACTATGTATTTGTTCCTGACGGGCAGGCTTTAACGAATCTTGGGAAAAAAGAAGATGAGCTTACGTGGACGAAGCTTCTGACAACCTCAGATTCTGCGTATATAAAAGAAAACATACAGGAGATGACAACCTATGAAAAAGAAGAGGGCGATAAAACCGGACAGTATACCATAGCCGCAAATGTTGTAAATAATGAAACAAAAGCGGAAGTAACGGTAATGTCATCCATCTATACCTTCACCAGTGATATTGATACCATGGTTTCCGGAAATAACAGGAAGATGTTTACCAATATTACCAGCACATTTCAGTCAGAAGATTCCAATGCAGTATCCGTGCCGGTGAAATCGTATACCCTGGGAGCTTTGACGGTAAATCAGCTGACAGCAGTTACCTGCGCGCTGCTTCTGGTCATTGTGCTTCCGGTTGTACTTCTTGTTACGGGGATCGTCATCTGGCTCAGAAGAAGAAAGCGGTAATCATAATTTTTAATGGGAGTCTTTATGTTTCATTAATTTATAGATGTATGAATAGACCCATAAAAGAACCGGTACGATAATGGTAAAAATCAGCGAAACTTTTAAAAGCTCCATGGATTGACTGCTGCCTATCAGTGCAAAGATTAACGTGGATATATAAAGTCCTGCCAGCAGGAGAACCCCTAAAAGGGCAAGAAGCTGTTTTATTTTTTTCATATTATATATAGTAGGAAAAATTCCTCTCCTTTCCAATTAGATAGTTCTATTAAAAAACATTTTGTGGAAAAAGTCAATAAAACCACCGGGTTTTGGGCCCGGTGGTTTTATAAGGGGAGGATAAGTTAAAACTTGTCTTTGGTACCGGAAATTTCATCCGGTATCCCGGTGATAAGATGGGGGTTTATCACCGGTCTGATGTTATTATTGCCCCTGTGAAAGAATTTATTCAAAGATTGAAAAAAAAATTAAAGTGAGTTATACTAAATAACAATATGCGTAAATAGCGCAAAACAATAAGAAAAAATCAAAGGTGGTATAAAGATGGCATTATTAGAACAGTGGCAGGCAATTGCCTACAATGAACAGGCGGATCGCGGGGAGCTTCAGAATTTCTGGACGAGATATTTTGCACTGGAGAAAAGCGTTTATGAAAAACTGCTGGAGCATCCGGATGAGGCTGTGGAAGGAACTGTGAAAGAGCTGGCAGAAAAATATGATCTGGAACTGATGGCTATGGTTGGTTTTCTGGATGGAATCAATGACAGTCTGATTACGCCCAATCCCATAGAGACCATGGAAGAGGATACCATGGTAAGCCTTGCTTTTGATAAAGAAAAACTTTATAAAAATATGGTGGATGCCAAGGCTGACTGGCTGTATGAGCTTCCTCAGTGGAAAGAGATTTTTACAGAAGATAAATTAAAAGCTCTGTATAAAGAGCAGAAAAATGCGGGAACAATCCGTAAAGAAAAGAAAATCGGTCGCAATGATCCGTGTCCATGCGGAAGCGGTAAAAAATATAAACATTGCTGCGGCAGATAAAAAGGAGATGCAGATGTTATGAAAATTACATTAAAAGATGGATCTGTAAAGGAATATGACAGCGCAAAAACCATTTATGAAATTGCTGCTGATATCAGTGAAGGGCTTGCCCGGGCGGCTTGTGCTGGCGAAGTAGATGGAGAAGTGAAAGATCTTCGGACTGTTATTGACAGGGACTGCAGTTTAAATATTTTAACTGCAAACGATAAAGAAGGACTGGCTGTCATCCGTCATACGGCGTCTCATGTAATGGCTGAGGCAGTAAAGCGTCTGTATCCGGAGGCAAAGATCGCTATTGGACCAGCTATTGAAAATGGTTTTTATTATGATTTTCAGTGTGAACCTTTTTCCAGAGAGGATCTGGATGCTATTGAAAAAGAGATGAAAAAAATCATCAAAGAAGGAACACCTCTGAATAAGTTCACGCTTCCAAGAAAAGAAGCAATTCAGTATATGAAGGACCGCCAGGAGCCATTTAAAGTGGAGCTGATCGAAGACCTTCCGGAAGGCTCAGAGATTTCCTTTTATGAGCAGGGAGAATTCACAGATCTTTGTGCAGGTCCCCATCTGATGAATACAAAAGGGATTAAGGCATTTAAATTGCTGTCTTCTTCTATGGCATACTGGAGAGGCGATGAGCGTAGAGAGCAGCTGCAGCGGATTTATGCAACTGCCTTTTCAAAAAAGGACGAGCTTGCTGCTTATCTGGAACACCTGGAGGATATTAAGAAACGGGATCACAATAAGCTGGGGCGCGAGATGGAGCTGTTTGCTACTGTTGATGTAGTGGGACAGGGACTGCCCCTCCTCCTTCCAAAGGGAGTAAAGATGGTGATGAAGCTTCAGAGATGGATTGAAGATCTGGAGGATAAAGAGTGGGGATATGTCCGCACGAAAACGCCTCTTATGGCTAAAAGTGATATGTATAAAATATCCGGACACTGGGATCATTACAAAGAGGGCATGTTTGTTCTGGGAGATGAACAGAAGGATAAAGAGGTTTTTGCTCTTCGCCCTATGACCTGCCCGTTCCAGTATTATGTGTATAAAAATGCCCAGAGATCTTACCGGGATCTTCCTTACCGTATGGGAGAGACTTCTACCTTATTTAGAAAAGAGGAATCCGGAGAGATGCATGGTCTTACCAGAGTAAGACAGTTTACCATTTCGGAAGGACATCTGGTTGTCCGTCCAGATCAGGCAGAAGAGGAATTAAAGGGATGTCTGGATTTGGCAAATTACTGCCTGAGGACACTGGGCCTGCAGGAGGATGTTACGTACCGCCTGTCCAAATGGGATCCGAATAATAAAGAAAAGTATCTGGGTGATGAGCACTACTGGGAGTCCACCCAGGGCAAGATCCGTGAAATTCTTGTGGAGAACGGCGTTGAATTTGTGGAAGCCGACGGAGAAGCGGCGTTTTACGGTCCGAAGATTGACATTCAGGCGAAAAATGTATATGGAAAAGAAGATACTATGATTACCATTCAGCTTGACTGTGCAATTGCTGAGAATTTTGACATGTATTATATTGACCAGAACGGAGATAAGATCAGACCTTATATTATTCACAGAACCTCCATCGGCTGCTATGAGCGTACGCTGGCATGGCTCATTGAAAAATATGCAGGTTTATTCCCAACCTGGCTTTGTCCGGAGCAGGTGCGCGTTCTGCCGATTTCTGAAAAATATGCAGATTACGCAGAACAGGTAAGAAAAGAACTGGCAAGAAATGATGTGGATGTTACCGTGGACAACCGCTCTGAAAAGATTGGATTTAAAATCCGTGAAGCAAGACTTTCCAAGGTTCCTTATATGCTGGTGGTTGGCCAGAAAGAGGAAGAAGAGGGAACCGTTTCTGTGAGAAGCAGATATGCAGGAGACGAAGGAACGAAAGCTTTGGAAGATTTTACAGATGCTATCTGTAAAGAAATACGGACAAAAGAAATTCGAAAAATTGAAAATCAGGAATCTTAGGATTTCTAACGGCAGGCAGCACCCGCCCGGATACAAGTCATCAGTATCCAGGCGGGTGTTCTGCGTCAAAAAATGTAAAAAAATGTTGTATAAAATATCTGAATAGATTGCAGGAAATTACTTATACTAACTTTGTTAAAATGTTCAGAAAGGAGTCTGTATTATGACACAATTAGATTGTACAGTATCAAGCTGTATGTATAACAAAGAGAATTACTGCAGTAAAGGGGATATTATGGTAGGAGGACGCAATGCGTCTCATATCAGCGAAACATGCTGTGAAAGCTTTCGTGACAAAAAAGATGGCGGCGCAAGCAACTCAACAGCTCATCCATCTCCCACGATTGACGTAGACTGCGAAGCAGAAAAATGCAGATACAATGATAACTGCAAATGTCAGGCAGGCCATATTGGAATTTCCGGAAGCCAGGCCTGTACCTGCCAGGAGACAGAGTGTACAAGTTTTTGCTGTAAATAGTTAAACTTGTCGAAATGTGTCGATGAAAAGTCCTCTGAATTGTTTGCTTTTTGTCGTATAACAGAGTAAAATATCAGTTGTACAGAAGCAACAAACAGGGGACTGTTTTTTAGTGAGGGATTATTGAATGTGTTTACATAGAAATAGGGTTTTGATTGCTATAAGAAGATAAAACTGCCTGTACAATAATACGACTGTTACTGTAAATAGCTGAAAATCTCAAAAAGAAGGGTGAAGAGTATTTGCTTATGTCATGGGATCCAATATCAAAAAACTAAGTTTCAGGGGTTATGAGTATCACCAGGCTGGCTGAACAACATGAAAATATTGTATTGTAACTGCCAGTTTATGATAGGCAGTAATCACCTTTAATGGGATTGGTTTGCCGGAGAAAATCAAATGAAGAGAGGCAGAAAATGAGTAGAATTTCACAGTTAGAGGAAATGATTGAACACGAAAGACGCATTTTGAACGGGGCCATTTTGGAAGGAAAAGATTTTGAGGCATACTATGAGCAGAGCAAAAAATTAGATGAACTAATTGAAAAGTATTATCAGGTTGTACTGGGTGGACAATAATCCCCCACCTGTGCACCACTTTGGCAGAAAAAAGATGGAAATATATGGAAACAGTATCTGGGCCGGAACTTACGGAGGTTGAAAAACCCCGTAATTCCGGCCTTTTTCGTTATTTTAAAGTATAAACCGGTATGGAAAAATTAAGAATTTTTCATACCGGTTTTTCTGTGTAGTCTATTGCTTTTCCATGAGAAATACTATAGAATGTATCTATGAGTGGCGGAAAGTGGTGTCAAGTGTCATAAAGTGGTGGATAAGTTTATAACTTTGTGGATAACTGAAGATGACACACAAAAAGATACGGGAAGAAGGTGATTTTCGATGTTCATGGGAGAATACAACCATACAGTAGATGCAAAGGGACGATTGATCGTACCGGCAAAGTTTCGTGAATCACTGGGCGAAGAGTTCGTTGTAACGAAAGGACTGGATGGCTGTCTGTTCGTATACCCAATGGAAGAATGGAAGAACATCGAAGAGAAGTTCCGTAATATACCGCTGACTACCAAAGATGCAAGAAAATTCTCCCGTTTCTTCTTCTCAGGCGCCGCTGCCTGTGAAGTGGACAAGCAAGGGAGAATTTTAATCCCTACAGTACTAAGAGAGTTTGCAGATTTACAAAAAGAAGCTGTCCTGGCAGGTGTTTTTAACAGAATTGAGATCTGGAGCAAAGAGCGCTGGCAGGATGAGAGTGAATATGATGATATGGATGAAGTTGCTGAACATATGGCGGAACTTGGTCTTGGAATTTAGAAATGGAGAGATCTATGGAATTTAAACATATTTCAGTGCTGCTGAAAGAGACAGTGGACAACCTTATAACGAAACCGGAAGGCATCTATGTGGATGGAACCCTGGGAGGGGGAGGCCACAGTTTTGAAATCTGCAGCCGGCTTCATGGGCCGGGACGCCTCATTGGTCTTGACCAGGATGCGGATGCCATCGCGGCAGCTTCTCAAAGACTGGCTCCTTTTAAAGACCGGGTAACCATTGTCCGGAGCAATTATCAGGATATGGTATCACAGCTTCAGAGTCTTGGAATTGATAAAGCAGACGGGATTATGCTGGACCTTGGTGTGTCTTCTTTTCAGCTGGATACGCCGTCTAGAGGATTTACCTACAAAGATGAACAGGCGCCGCTAGATATGCGGATGGATCAAAGGCAGCAGATGACGGCCAAGGATATTCTGGAAACATACAGTGAGATGGAGCTGTTTAGAGTCATCCGGGATTACGGTGAAGATAAATTTGCCAAAAATATTGCTAAGCATATTGCCGCGGCAAGGCAGAAGAAACCAATAGAAACCACCGGAGAATTAAATGAAATTATCAGAAATGCTATTCCGGCAAAAATAAGGGCCACAGGGGGACACCCGGCCAAACGAACCTATCAGGCACTTCGGATTGAACTAAATCGGGAGCTTGAGGTTTTGGAACATTCGCTGGATGCCATGATTGATCTTTTAAATCCTGGCGGAAGACTTTGCGTCATTACGTTTCAGTCTCTAGAAGACAGAATCGTAAAGACAAATTTTAAACGAAATGAAAACCCGTGTACTTGTCCAAGTAATTTCCCGGTTTGTATCTGTGGAAATATTTCAAAGGGCAGAGTAATCACAAGAAAGCCGATTCTGCCTTCCCAGGCGGAGCTTGCGGCAAACAAGCGTTCCAAAAGCGCGAAGCTTAGAGTATTTGAGCGCAGGTAGTAAATGAAAGGAAAAAGTGGAAAATAATGGGCGACTATAATAGAAGAACATCAAACAAAAGAGTATCAGATCGTTATACATATATTCAGGGGAATACCGTAAGAAAGCTGGAAACAGCGCCCAAACGCGTGCCGGTAAGAACAAGGGAAGAGGAATTAAGGCTTAGAGAGAAGCAGCGCTCTGCAAAAAGAAATCGTCAGAATGCCTTGCTGATGAATAAGGGATATGTTATCTTCTTAACAGCGGCTACCATTGTCTGTGCCATGGTGTGCGGAATGTATATTCATATGCAGGCAAGTATGACAATCAATATGAAACAGGTTTCGTCTCTGGAAACTCAGATTTCAGAATTAAAAACAGATAATGACGCCGCCGAAAAACGTCTGGATACTACCATGAATCTGGACCAGGTGAAAGATAAAGCGCAGAGTGATCTGGGAATGTCTTATCCTGCATCCGGACAGATTAAATATTATTCAGTGGATAGCTCTGATTATATGAATCAGTATGGAAGTATTCCGGGCAAGTAGGAGCGGACCGGCGAAAGCTGAAAAGAATTGCGTATCGGGACCCTGAAGAAGGGGACAAAAACAGATTGACAGGTGAAATATGAGTCAGATAAAAAAGAAAAAAAAGATTTCAATGGGGATGAGGAAGAAACTGTTTATTGTATTTCTGCTCATCCTCGCACTTGTATTTGTATTAATCGGCCGGCTGGCGGCTATTGAGCTTAGAAGCGGTGAAAAATACGAAAAAATTGTTTTAGGACAGCAGGAATACAGCAGTCAGACAATTCCCTTCCGCAGAGGGGATATTGTGGACCGCAAGGGAACAATCCTGGCTGCCAGCACAGAGGTTTACAATGTGATTTTAGACTGCAGTGTCCTTACTGCCAAAGAGGAGTACTTAGAACCCACGGTTTCGGCCCTGGTAAAATATTTTGAACTAGATGAGACAGATCTTCGGCAGAAAATAAAGGATAATCCCAAGAAGCAGTACATTGTGCTTGCAAAGAAACTTTCTTATGATAAAGTCCAGCCCTTTGAAGAGCTTCAGGAAGATGAGAAAAAGGGAGCCAATATCAAAGGTGTCTGGTTTGAAAAGGAGTATATCAGAAACTATCCATATAACAGTCTGGCCAGCACAATTCTTGGATTTACCACTTCCGGTAATGTGGGGATCGGCGGCATTGAAGACTATTATAATGAAACATTAAATGGAACAGACGGAAGAAAATACGGGTATCTTAATTCTGATTCCAACTTTGAGCAGACCGTAAAAGAGGCTGTAAGTGGTCAGAATGTAGTTTCCACCATTGATGTGAATATTCAGTCTATTGTAGAAGAAAAGATAAAAGAATTTAATGATGCCTACAAAGATAATCATGTAAAAGGAAATGGAGCTCTCCATATTGGCGTGATTTTAATGAATCCCAATAACGGAGAAGTGCTTGCCATGGCCAATTATCCCAATTTTGACTGCAACAATGCGTGGGATCTGACTCCCTATTATTCCCAGAAAGAAATTGATGCCATGTCAGAAGAAGAAACATTAGACGCATTAAATACCATCTGGAATAATTTCTGCACCACCTATACTTATGAACCGGGTTCCACTGCAAAACCATTTACCATTGCGTCGGGTCTGGAAACAGGCTCCCTCACCGGAAATGAAACCTTTGTTTGTGACGGCGGGGAAAAGATCGGCGGACACAATATCCGCTGTGTAAACAGAAGCGGTCACGGCACGGAAACCATCAAGAAAGCGCTGATGGATTCCTGCAATGACGCCCTGATGCAGATGTCCTATAAAATTGGAGCGAATAATTTCTGTAAGTATCAGCAGGTGTTTAATTTCGGTTTGAAAACAAATATAGATCTGCCTGGAGAGGCCCGCACCAGCGAGCTGATTTATACCCTGGACAAGATGAATGACACTTCTCTTGCAACCAATGCTTTTGGCCAGAACTTTAATGTGACCATGATCCAGATGATCAGCGCATACAGTTCCCTTGTAAATGGAGGATCCTATTATCAGCCTCATGTAGTCAGCAAAATTACAGATGAAAATGGAAATACAGTAAAGACCATGGAACCTACCCTGTTAAAGGAAACGGTATCTAAAGGAACCAGCGAGACCATTAACAGCTATCTTGAGTCTACGGTGGCAGAAGGGACTGCAAAAACTGCCAAAGTAGACGGATATTCCATGGGCGGCAAAACCGGTACGGCTCAGAAACTGCCCCGAAAGGACCGCAATTACCTTGTTTCTTTTATTGGACATGTTCCTGCTAAAGATCCGGAGCTGGTAGCGTATGTAGTTGTAGATCAGCCAAATGTAGCAGATCAGCCCCACAGTACTTATGCTCAGCATATTGCAAGAGAAATTCTAGAAGAAGTACTTCCTTATATGAATATTTATCCGGATGAAGAGAAAAAAGGTACCAATGCAAATCTGGATATCACCGGTAATATAGAAAAAAATTCTGATTCCAAAAATACAAATTCCGGCAAGTCAAAAGAGACTGCAGCGGAGCAGGAAAACTACACAGGTGATATTTTTGAAGAATAACAACATAACCTCATAAAAAGCGTAATAGATTATAATAACTGCTTTTATGAGGTTTTGCTGTATGCAGAGACTTCGAAAATATCAACGAAAAAAAATGCTGGTGTTTCTGCTTTTAATTGTTCTTGGACTTTGTGCCGTATCCGGAAAATTAGTTTATTTAATGATTTTTAAATCTGAATTTTACGGGGAAAAGGCGGAAAATCTCCATGAAAGAGAACGAAGCATCAAAGCGGCCAGAGGAAAAATACTAGACAGAAACGGAACGGTATTAGCCTCCAATAAATCTGTCTGCACGATTTCAGTAATACATAATCAGATCGAAGATGAGGAAGCAGTCATTGATATGCTTGTAAAAGAACTTGGACTGGAAGAAAAAGATGTGCGCAAACGAGTGGAGAAAGTCAGTTCCATTGAGCGCATCAAAACAAATGTAGATAAAGAAACCGGTGATAAAATACTGGAATACGGAATGGCAGGCGTTAAAGTGGATGCGGATTATAAGCGGTATTATCCTTATGATGAGCTTGCGTCCAGGGTACTTGGCTTTACCGGAAGTGATAATCAGGGCATTGTAGGTCTGGAGGTAAAATATGACCAGTGGCTTTCAGGAACTAATGGAAAAATACTGACCCTTACAGACGCAAGAGGCATAGAAGTGGAAGCGGCAGGAGAACGCCGTCAGGAGCCAAAAGACGGAAATGATGTGGTTGTGAGTTTAGATCACAATATTCAGGAATATTGTCAGCAGGCGGCGGAAAAAGTAATGGAAGAAAAGAAGGCGGATGCCGTTGGAATGATACTGATGAATCCTCAGAACGGGGAAATCTATGCCATGGTAAATGTACCTGAATTTAATTTGAATGAACCATTTACACTCACCGATGAGGTGATCAGTCAGGGGGAAGAGGCATTTCAGGAGAAGAAGAAAAAGGAACAGGAGGCCAAAGAAAAAGAAGACAGTCAGGATACTTCCACTGAAGACAAGGAGGAGAAAAAAGAAGAAACATTTGATCCGGAAAATAATTCCAAACAGAAACAGGAATTGTTAAACCAGATGTGGAGAAACATGTGTATTAACGATACTTATGAGCCGGGTTCCACATTTAAAATTATAACAACATCAGCAGCCTTAGAAGAAGGTGTTGTGACCACAGAATCACAGTTTTACTGCCCTGGTTATAAAATGGTGGAAGATAGAAGAATCCGATGCCATAAAACAACCGGACACGGAGCGGAGACGTTTACAGAAGGAATTATGAACAGCTGTAACCCGGTGTTTATAGAACTGGGCCTTCGCCTTGGAGTAGATAATTTTTATAAATATTTTAAACAGTTTGGACTGCTTCAAAAGACTAATATTGATCTGCCCGGTGAAGCGTCCACAATTATGCATGACCCGAAAAATATGGGGCAGGTGGAGCTGGCAACGGTAGCTTTTGGCCAGTCATTTCAGATTACCCCGGTTCAGCTGGTAACAACGGTATCTTCTCTGATTAACGGAGGAACAAGAATTACCCCGCATTTTGGAGTACAGGTCCAGGATTCCAATGAGCAGGTTCTAGAGACATTTCAATATGACCAGACAGAAGATATTGTCAGTGAAGAGACCTCTAAAACGCTGCGGTCACTTCTCGAGAAGGTTGTTTCAGAAGGAACCGGAAGAAAGGGCGGTGTAGAAGGATTCTCAGTGGGAGGAAAGACGGCAACTTCCCAGACACTGCCAAGAAGCGAACATAAATATATCTCATCCTTCCTTGGATTTGCTCCGGCGGATGATCCGAAAGTCATCGGGCTTGTGGTGATCTATGATCCCCAGGGGATTTATTATGGAGGGACCATTGCGGCTCCTGTTATGCAGGAAGTGTTTGAGGATGTTCTTCCTTACCTTGGAATCGAAGAGCAGCCGGCAGAGGAGACAAAGGATACGGAAAATGAGCAGTAAAAAATAAATGATAGCAGTTGTCAAGTAATAAAAAAAGACGTATACTACTTAAGTTAGTGAAAAATACAATACAGTGGGATACTCTGTCCGCTGGTTATAGAAGAGGTGTGAAAAATGACAATACAGGTAATTCTTCCAGTATTGATCGCATTTGCAGTCAGTGCTGTATTAGGCCCGGTGATGATTCCGGTGCTGCGGAGATTGAAGGTAGGAAATACAGAGAGAAAGGAATTAGAATCCCATCAGAAGAAGAACGGGACCCCCACAATGGGCGGTATCATGATTTTGATTGCCATAACTGTGACGGCGTTGATTTATGTTAAGGACTATCCAAAGCTGATCCCGATTCTCTTTGTTACAGTAGGATTTGGAATTATCGGATTTCTGGATGATTATCTAAAAGTGGTTCTCAGGCGGTCTGACGGGCTGCTTGCCTGGCAGAAAATGATCTGTGAAATTATTGTAACGGCGGTGTTTGCCGTATATCTTGTGAAAACGCATATACCAATGTCCATGCTGATTCCTTTTTCCGGAGGGAAGTATCTGGAACTGGGATGGCTGGCGCTGCCGGTGATGTTCCTGGCAGTGATCGGAACAGTAAATGGCGTAAACTTTACGGACGGCCTTGATGGTCTGGCTTCTAGCGTCACCATTCTGGTGGCCACGTTCTTTTCTGTGGTTGCCATCGGTACCTCGGCAGGAGTAGAGCCAATCACCTGTGCGGTAGTAGGCGCGCTGCTTGGTTTCCTTTTGTTTAATGTATATCCTGCCAGTGTATTTATGGGGGATACCGGTTCCTTAGCGCTGGGCGGTTTTGTGGCTTCTACCGCCTATGTACTGCAGATGCCGATCTTCATACTGATTGTAGGGCTGATTTACTGGATTGAAATCTTTTCTGTTATTATCCAGGTGCTCTATTTTAAAAAGACCGGAGGGAAAAGATTTTTCCGGATGGCGCCTATTCATCATCATTTTGAACTGGGCGGCTGGTCAGAGACAAGAGTTGTGGCGGTATTTTCTATTATTACGGCGATTCTGTGTCTGGTAGCATTTATCGGGATGTAGAAAGGTGGACGGAATATATGGAACTGAAAGACAAAAATGTGCTTGTATTTGGAGCCGGTAAAAGCGGCGCGGCGGCGGCAGAACTTCTTTTAAAACATCATGCAAAGGTGATTCTTTTTGACGGAAATGAAAATGCAGATGTAAAAGCAGTAACCCATCAGCTGAAAAAGCCGGTTGATGTAAGGGTTTATCTTGGAAACCTTCCGAAAGACATAATCAAGGAACTGGATCTGGCTGTTTTAAGTCCCGGTGTCCCTGTGGAGCTTCCGGTTGTGGCAGAACTGAAAAACCAGGGAGTGAAGATCTGGGGTGAAATAGAGCTGGCATATGAGTTAAGCCGGGGAAGGGTTCTGGCAGTTACCGGTACAAACGGAAAGACCACCACCACAGCTCTGCTGGGTGAGATTATGAAAAACTGGTGCAAAGATGTAAAAGTAGTTGGAAATATCGGGATTCCATATACAAGCGTGGCAGATGAAACCACAGAAGAAACAGTAACGGTTGCTGAAATCAGCAGTTTTCAGCTGGAGACCATTGATAAGTTCAGACCTGATGTTTCGGCGGTGCTGAATATAACACCGGATCATTTAAACCGTCATCATACCATGGAAAATTACATAGCAGCGAAACTGGATATTACGAAAAATCAGACAAAAGAACAGACCTGCGTGTTGAATTATGAAGATGAAGTATTGAGAAAATTTGCAGGGACTGCGGGAGTAAACGTATTATTTTTCAGCAGCAGAAGAGTTCTTAAGGGGGGGCTGTATTTAAACGGTGGAAGTATTTATTACTCTGACGGCACTAAGGTACAGGAAGTCATCCCTGTAGATGAGCTTAAGATACTGGGGCTTCACAATTACGAAAATGTTATGGCTGCATCGGGAATGGCTTTAAGCTTTGGTGTGCCGCTGGAAAAAATCCGTGAAGTGCTGAAAAGTTTTCAGGCGGTGGAGCATAGAATAGAATATGTAACAGAAAAAAGAGGAGTTAAATTTTACAATGATTCCAAAGGAACAAATCCGGATGCGGCCATCAAAGGGATTCAGGCTATGAACCGGCCCACGCTGCTGATCGGAGGCGGTTATGATAAGCAGTCAGAGTACGGCGGATGGATCGACAGTTTTGACGGAAAAGTAAAAAAGCTGGTATTAATCGGACAGACAAAGGAGAAAATAGCCCGGACAGCAAAAGAGCACGGTTTTAAGAATTGTGTCTTTGCCAAAAGTCTGGAGGAAGCGGTGCAGATTTGTTATGAACATGCAGTCAGCGGAGACGCGGTGCTTTTGTCTCCTGCCTGTGCAAGCTGGGGAATGTTTCCCAACTATGAAGTTAGAGGAAAGATGTTTAAAGATATTGTGTATGCATTAAAGGAGTAGTGAAATATGGGCAGAAACAGTCGGACCGGAAAACCAGAAAAAATTAAATATTTTGATTATAGCTTATTGTTCATCATTATTTTTCTGGTGGGATTTGGATTGGTGATGTTGTACAGTGTCAGTTCCTATGAGGCACAGAGCACCTTCGGCAATTCTGCTTATTATCTAAAAAAACAGCTGGGTTCTGTGGTACTTGGACTGATCGCCATGTTTATTGTTTCAAGAATTGAATACCATTTCTGGCAGCGGTTCAGTCTGCTGTTTTATGCCATTGCCCTTCTTTTATGCCTTGCGGTTATTTTTGTAGGCGAGGATATCAACGGGTCCAAACGGTGGCTTCGGGTTGGGGGCGTTTCCCTGCAGCCTTCGGAGCTTGCTAAGATTGGAATTATTATTTTTGTGGCGGCTGTGCTGTGCAAAACAGTGAAACAGGTATCAAAATTAAAAAATGTGATTAAAGTTTTCTGCTTTGCAGCCCCGATTATTCTGGTTATCGCCATTAACAACTTAAGTACAGCTATTATTGTTGCGGGAATTGCCTTTATTATGGTTTTTGTAGTAAGTCCCAAGTATTCTCATTTTATCGGCATGATTGTCATCGCCGCGGTGGGAGTTGTGGGGGTTACCATTATGCAGGGGTCGTATCGTGCGGTGCGTATTACCGCCTGGCTTCATCCGGAGCAGTATCCGGACGATGCTTATCAGACGCTGCAGGGGCTTTATGCCATAGGTTCAGGTGGACTGTTTGGCAAAGGCTTAGGAGCCAGTATGCAAAAGCTTGGCTATGTTCCGGAAGCGCAGAATGATATGATTTTTACAATTATTTGTGAAGAGCTGGGATTATTTGGTGCCATCTGTGTCATTTTGTTATTTATATTAATGATCTGGCGGTTTATGGTAATTGCAAATAATGCCGCTGATTTGTACGGGTCTTTGCTGGTAATCGGAATTATGGCTCATATTTCCCTGCAGGTGCTTTTGAATATTTCTGTAGTTACCAATACGATTCCAAATACCGGTATTACGCTGCCCTTTATCAGTTACGGAGGGACGTCAGTGGCCATTCTTCTTACGGAAATGGGAGTTGCCTTAAGTGTTTCTAGGGGGATACGTTTTGATGAAAATAAACAGATAGAGTAAGGTTCATGAAATAGGAGCGGATAAATGATAAGAGAAAAACGAAGGAGACGGCGAAAGAGAAAAAGAATACTGCGCATTATACTGACGATTCTGGTCATTGCTGCTCTGGCTGCACTGATTGTGTTTAAAGTGTTTACCGTTGAAAAGGTTGAAATTACCGGAAATGAGCTATATACAAATCAGCAGATTGAAGACTGGGTCCTCAATGATGAACATTCCTGGAATTCCCTTTATGTATACTTTAAATATAAACTGAAAGAAACCAAAGAGCTCCCTTTTGTAGATTCTATGGATATTTCCCTGAAATCACCTCATACTGTTAAAATAAATGTTTATGAAAAAGGTGTGCTGGGGTATCTGTATGTGCCCTCTCTTGGGAAAAATGCATATTTTGATAAAGATGGATTTGTAGTGGAGCTGTCTTCCGATATCATCGAAGGCACTACAAAAATCAGCGGGATTTCTGTGGAAACGGCGCAGCTTTATAAAAAGCTCCCCCTGGAAAATGAATCTATTTTAAAAACACTGCTGAATGTATCGCAGCTTCTAAAAAAGTATGAGCTGGAACCTGAGATTATATATGTGACACCTGAGGATCAGGTACTGTTAAGTTACGGAAATATACAGGTAAATGTCGGCGGAAACGTAAACTTAAATGAAAAGATTGTTCGGCTTCAGAAGATTATGCCGGAGGTTGCCAAAATGAAAGGCACACTGCATTTAGAAGACTGGAGCGAAACGAATACAGATATTTATTTTGAGAAGAATGAACTGACTGAGATTCCCAAGGATGTACAGCAGGTTCCAAAGTCCGGCAGTACGGAAGAAAACAGTAAAAAGGAAGAAAATTCCAATGCAGAGGATTCTGCACAAAAGGACTCCGGACAGAAGGCGTCTGACAGCAAAAAGGACGATCAGAGCAGCGATAAAAAAGATACTGCAAATTAAAAAAATATAGGTTGATTATTTATTGAAAAAATTATATTATTATAACTATATTGGCAAAATTGAATCCTGCTGCGAAAAATGGCAGTATGATTTGTATATAAAATCAGATGAGGGATAGAAGGAGGAACTGTCGTGCTTGAAATTATGTCAACAGAAGCTGAGTCCAGCGCAAAAATTATTGTAATTGGTGTAGGTGGCGCTGGAAATAACGCTGTTAACCGAATGATAGATGAAAATATTGGAGGGGTAGAATTTATAGGTATTAATACGGACAAGCAGGCATTAGTACTCTGTAAAGCGCCTACTCTGATTCAGATTGGAGAGAAACTTACCAAAGGACTTGGAGCCGGAGCAAAGCCTGAGATCGGCCAGAAAGCTGCAGAGGAAAGCTCTGAGGAGCTGGCGGCAGCCATTGAAGGCGCTGATATGGTATTTGTCACCTGCGGTATGGGCGGAGGAACCGGGACCGGAGCAGCCCCTGTTGTGGCAAAGCTGGCAAAGGATATGGGTATCCTTACCGTTGGTGTTGTTACAAAGCCTTTCAAGTTTGAGGCAAAAACGCGTATGGTAAATGCGGTAACCGGAATCGACAACCTAAGGGAGAGTGTGGATACCTTAATTGTAATTCCAAATGACAAGCTTCTTGAGATCGTTGACAGAAGAACTACAATGCCGGATGCATTGAAAAAAGCAGATGAAGTATTGCAGCAGGCAGTTCAGGGTATTACGGATCTGATCAATGTTCCTGCACTGATTAATCTGGATTTTGCGGATGTTCAGACTGTTATGAAGGACAAAGGCATGGCTCATATCGGTATCGGAGCGGCTACCGGAGATGATAAAGCTATTGAAGCAGTTAAAATTGCTGTTGCCAGTCCGCTTCTGGAAACGAATATTGCAGGTGCGTCTCACGTAATTATTAATATTTCCGGAGACATTTCTCTGATGGATGCAAATGATGCCGCAAGCTATGTTCAGGATCTTGCCGGAGATGACGCAAATATTATTTTTGGAGCTAAGTATGATGAAAATTGCCAGGATTCTGCTACTATTACGGTAATTGCAACAGGTCTTGAGAGTCCTGCAGCATCAGCAGCCTCCAAAATTATGCCGGGACTGAAAATTGCAGGAGCGCCTCAGACAGGCGGACTTGGCTTAAACCGTACATCATCGGGACAGGCCGGGGTCGTTGGCAGTGCGCCTGCTGGAATTAAGACTCCAAAGCCTCCGGTGAGCAGTGTGCCTCAGAAGGATATTAAGATTCCGGATTTTCTGAAAAATTCTAAAAGATAGCAAAAGACGGAAAAAAGATAGCAGCAGCACAATTTGACATAATTCGTGCTGTTTCTTCTTGATATTGCCTGGAAAGACTATAAATTCAAAGAAAAAAAGTTGAAAAGAACCGAGATTTTGACAAAAAAATCACGGTTCTTTTTTTATAATGTACAAGGAAAGAATTTGTCAGCCCGATTTGTTTTGTGTAAGAATTAAAAAAACAGGCAGGGGGTGGAATGTGCAATATGAATGGTATATAGATGCTTTCTGGCTGACCTCTTTTTTCATAGACAGCATAGCTTTTCTGACGGCCGTCCTGGTAATGGGAAAGCAGGTCAGAGCTTTTAGATGCATACTGGCGGCCCTTTTGGGAGCCAGCGCAGAGACGGCATGTTTTCTGCTGATGTCAGATTATTTTCTGTATCGGATTACGGTTATGGCAGTGATAAATCCTCTGCTGCTTTTTATTTTGATGAAACCCGGAAGATGGAAAGAGTTTCTAAAAGGCTACCTGACTGTCTGCGGGGTAATATTGTTTATTGGAGGCGTTCAGACCTGCTTTATGCAGTATGTTCCTATCCGTTCCCGTCAGAATATCTGGTATGTGATTCTGGCTGCAGCGGCAGCTGTCATAATCTGTTACATAAAGTGCCGCAGAAATTACAGTCAGAACCTGTGTGAGGCAAAGCTGATTTATGGAAAAAGACAAGTATTGCTGAAAGCATTCTGTGATACTGGAAATCTGTTAAAAGATCCTTTTACAGCCAAACCGGTCAGCATTGCAGATTTTTGCGTTTTCGGGCCGGATTTTCCAAATGAGGATGTCAAGATACGATATATCCCTTACCGTACACTGGGAATGGAACATGGATTATTAAAAGTACTGACTATTGATAAAATGTATATTTATTTACCCGGGAAGAAACTGGAAGTAGAAAAACCCGTCATCGGACTAAAAGAAAGTGGTCTGATGGGGCAGGGAAATGTGCAGCTCATTTTAAATGGAGCGCTGCTTTCAGAAAATAATGAAATGGGAAAGGGAACAACACAGCGTTGATATGGTGAAATAAAATGTATATTAAAGTCTCAGTACCGGGACGGTTTCAGTTTCGGATTGTACCTACTCTGCAGAATCTGATTTTTCAGAATGCAAAAGATGTCCATTATATAGGGGGAGCGGAAGTACTGCCGCCGCCGCTGGAAGCAGAGGCCGAGAGCGCCTGCATCGAAAAACTTGGCACCGATGATTTTGAGGAAGCAAGAGGGATGCTTATTGAGCATAATCTCAGGCTGGTAGTTTACATAGCAAAAAAATTTGATAATACCGGGATTGTGGTGGAAGATCTGATTTCCATCGGAACCATCGGACTGATAAAGTCCATCAATACTTATAATCCGGCAAAAAACATAAAGCTTGCCACTTACGCGTCCCGCTGTATTGAAAATGAAATTTTGATGTATTTAAGAAGAACAAGTAAAATGAAACTGGAAGTTTCCATTGACGAACCGCTGAATGTGGACTGGGATGGCAATGAGCTTCTTTTATCTGACATTCTGGGAACGGAAGAGGATATTATTTACAAAGACATGGAACTGGAAGTGGAGAAAAAACTGCTGAAGAAGGCGGTAGATAAGCTTCCGCCCAGAGAACGGAAAATTATAGAACTGCGCTATGGACTGACTTCTGCGGACGGAGAAGAGATGACACAAAAAGAAGTGGCAGATCTTATGGGAATTTCCCAGTCCTATATTTCAAGACTGGAAAAAAAGATTATGAAGCGTCTGAAAAAAGAAATTGTAAAGTATGAATAGAGATTGTAATAGTTTTTACAATATCATTAATTTTAAGTGAAAAGGGTTGATGAAATAAAAAAAGAGTATACAATTATAAACTAAGCGCGTATAGTATGAAACAAAATACAAGGAAGTGAAAGTGTGAAGAAAACAAAAGAAAAACATCAGTTGTTAACTCCAAAAAGAATCCTGCTGCTGGCAGTTCTTGTGCTGGCAGTTATTTATGTCATAGGAGCCGTTTTTTATTCCAGGCATATGTATGGAAAGGATACGGTGTTTGGAGTAAGTGTAAGAAATAAAACTGTCAGCGAGGTCAAGGACAAAATAGAAGAGAATATCAAAGACTATAAGCTGACAGTGAAAACACGGACCGGGGATGAATCAATTGGCGCTTCTGATATCGGTCTTGTCTATGATGATAAGGGAACCGTTGACAATCTGAAAAAAAGCCAGCGGGCATTATTGTGGTTTACCGCTCCTTTTTCCGGAAAAGATGATCTTCCGGCAGAGGTATCCTATGATGAGGAAAAGCTTCGTCAGGCAGTCAGTGCCTTAAATTGTATGGATGAATCAAAAATGGAAAAGCCCAAAGATGCGCATCTTTCATACAGTGACGGAAGCTTTCAGATTGTAAAAGAGACGGAAGGTACATGGCTGGAGAATGATACCGTGCTAAAAGCTCTGCAGCAGGCGGTAACAGAGGGCCAAGAGATGCTGGATCTGGATGCAGACGGCTGTTATACTGCTCCCGCTGTATACGAAGACTCTAAAGAACTGAAAAGCCAGCAGAGTAAGGTAAATAAGCTTCTTGAAGTAAAGATTACCTATGATTTCGGAGACCGCAGTGAGGTTGTGGACAGTGACCTGATTTCTCAGTGGATTACCTTTGGGGATAATTTTACCTTTGATCTAGATCAGGAAAAGGTGGAAGCTTATGAGAAAGAGCTTGGCTACAAATATGATACTTTTGGTTTAAGCCGTCAGTTTAAAACAAGTACCGGTGAAACCATTACCCTAAAGGGCGGCGATTATGGCTGGTGTATCCATAAAAGCAAATCCGCAGAAGCTTTAATTGAGAAGATTCTGGCCGGTGAAAGCGGTACGATAGAACCTGAGTATCTGTACAAGGGAAAAGACAGAAATACCAATGATATTGGAGGAACTTACATAGAAGTAAGCATTGCCCGGCAGAGAATGTGGTGCTACAAGGACGGAAAGCTGATTGTAGATACTCCTGTTGTAACCGGCAATATTAATATCAAAGGGCGTGCCACTCCTTCCGGAGGTGTCTGGGCCATTGATGCCAGAACAACAGACTATTATCTTACCGGAGAGGGTTATCGTTCCCATGTAAATTTCTGGCTTCCATTTAATGGCAATGTGGGAATCCATGATGCAACCTGGAGAGATACCTTTGGAGGCAGCATTTATAAAACCAATGGCTCCCATGGCTGTGTAAATACGCCTTATGAAAATGCGAAAAAAATATATGAGGCCGTAACAATCGGAACACCGGTTGTAGTATATTAAAAAATACCTGTGAAAATACCCTGGAAATCATTGGAGTTTTGATTTTAAGGGAATTTCACAGGTGTTTTTTACTCTACAGGAAAGACTGTGTTGTAATAAAGCTGAAAAGTACCGATTCCTATAGTGCAAAATATAACAATAGAAAATGTCATTCCTTATCTTACTGACAGAAACTGCTTCATGTTTTTTAGAGCGGCTTTTTCTAGGCGGCTGACCTGGGCCTGGGAGATGTGGATTTCATTTGCTACTTCCATCTGTGTTTTGCCCTCAAAAAAACGCAGGCGGATAATCCGGTTTTCACGTTCGTTTAAGCGCTTCATAGCGTCGGAAAGAGAAAGCTCCTCTACCCATTTTTCTTCCTTGTTTTTCTTATCGCTGATCTGGTCCATCACGTAGAGTGTATCCCCGCCGTCTGTATAGATGGGATCATACAGGCTGACAGGACTTTGTATGGCGTCTAGGGCAAAGACAATGTCTTCTTCCGGAATACCGATTTCTTCTGCGATTTCTGAAAGTGTGGGATCCTGGTTGTTTTTCCGGGTCATAAGCTCCTGGGCATGTATAGCCTTGTATGCGGTATCACGCATAGAGCGGCTGACCCTGACACTGTTGTTGTCCCGCAGATACCGGCGGATTTCCCCGATAATCATGGGAACCGCATAGGTTGAGAATTTAACATTCATGGTAGGATCAAAGTTATCAATAGATTTGATCAAACCGATACATCCGATTTGAAACAAATCGTCAACGTTTTCATTGCTTCCTGCAAAGCGGCGGATAACGCTTAAAACAAGACGCAGGTTTCCTTTGATGTATTCTTCGCGTGCTGCTTTATCTCCTTCCTGAATCCGCTGAAAGAGGGATGCTTTTTCTTCTTCTTTCAGTATGGGAAGTGTGGATGTATTTACTCCGCAGATTTCTACCTTATAAGCGGCCATATAAATTTAATACCTCCAGATGAGTTGTTAATAAGAGAATGCACGTTTTTGGTGGAATCTATTCACGCCGGAAGCAAAAATTATTTGACAAAATATGTGGAGAGGGGATGAAAGGCTTGCGCCCTCTGAAAAAAAGCATTATACTAAAAAAAGTTGTGACAGAAAGGAAAGACAGATGAAAAAAATCCTTGATTTGATAACAGAAGAAGTGACAAAGGCTTTCAAAGAAGCCGGCTATGAAGAAAAATACGGAAAAGTGACCTTGTCTAACCGGCCAGATCTGTGTGAGTTTCAGTGTAATGGAGCAATGGCGGCGGCAAAACAGTATAAGATGGCACCCTTTATGATTGCGGACGCAGTTGCCGCAAAGCTTTGCGGACATTCCATGTTTTCTGCTGCAGATTCTGTAAAACCCGGATTTTTAAACCTGAAATTAAGGGAAGAGTATCTGGCAGAGTATTTGAATCAGATGCAGAAGGAGAGCAGATACGGAACAGAGCAGGCACAGCATCCGCAGACGATTATGATTGATTACGGCGGACCAAATGTGGCCAAGCCGCTGCATGTGGGACATCTGCGGTCTGCGGTGATTGGAGAGTCCATCAAACGTATCGGAACATATATGGGGCATCATATGATTGGCGATGTGCATCTTGGAGACTGGGGGCTGCAGATGGGGCTGATTATTACAGAGCTTAAGCTGCGAAGACCGGATCTTGTTTATTTTGATGAAAGCTTTGGGGGGGAATATCCCAAAGAAGCTCCCTTTACAATTTCTGAGCTGGAGGAGATTTATCCTACTGCAAGCAGGAAATCAAAAGAAGATGAGTCATATAAAGAAGCGGCAATGCAGGCGACCTTTGAGCTGCAGCATGGCAGAGCGGGATACCAGGCGCTGCTTTCCCATATTCTCAATGTTTCCGTTACGGATTTAAAGAAAAATTATGAACATCTGAATGTTTCTTTTGAGCTGTGGAAAGGGGAGTCAGACGCCCAGCCATTTATTCCTGATATGGTAGATAAGATGAAAAAAGACGGGTTTGCCTATATCAGTGACGGTGCCCTTGTAGTAGATGTGAAAGAAGAGACAGATACAAAGGAAATACCGCCGTGTATGATTTTAAAATCAGATGGGGCTTCCTTGTACAATACGACCGATCTGGCTACCATTGTCTGGAGAATGCGGGACTATCATCCGGACCAGATTATATATGTGGTGGACAAGCGCCAGGAACTCTATTTCACACAGGTGTTTCGATGCGCCAGGAAAACAGGTCTGGTGAAGGATGATACAAAACTGACCTTTATCGGTTTTGGAACTATGAACGGGAAAGACGGAAAACCTTTTAAAACCCGGGAGGGCGGTGTGATGCGCCTGGAAAAGCTGGTGCATGATATCAATGAGCAGATGTATCAGAAAATCAAAGATAATCAGTCCATGTCTGAGGACGAAGCTCAAAAGACTGCAGAAGTGGTAGCGCTTTCTGCTATTAAGTATGGAGATCTTTCTAATCAGGCTTCCAAAGATTATATTTTTGATATTGACCGTTTTACATCTTTTGAGGGGAATACCGGGCCATACATTCTGTACACAATTGTACGGATGAAATCTATTTTAAATAAATACCAGGAAAGCGGAAAATCCGCTTCCGGAAAGCAGATTCTGGCTGCAAAGTCTGAAAGTGAAAAGGGACTAATGCTGGAGCTTGCAAGATTTAACGGTGTGATGGAAAATGCTTTCCAGGAACTTGCGCCTCACAAAGTATGTTCTTATATTTATGATCTGGCAAATGCGCTGAACCATTTTTATCATGAGACTAAGATTATGACAGAAGAAGATGCTGACATACAGGCAGGATATATTAAATTGCTGGAGCTTACCAAAGGGATTTTAGAAACCTGTATTGACGTACTGGGATTTTCGGCTCCGGACCGGATGTAGAGAAGATCAGGACGGCTCCTTATTAGTTTTTGCATAAAAAAGAATCTCGCATGCGAGATTCTTTTTTACTCTTTAACATTAATACCCAAGCTCTTCTCCAACCAGAATTACTTTGATACGTCCCACAATTCCGCTTCTGCGGGTAATGACTGTCTGGCTGCAGATGGAGTCATCACCGAGACAGTTTCCGCAGATGCCTGTGACAGAACAGGGAGTTTTTTTGTTCAGCCGGATGCAGTTGGGTGAGGAAGCGGTTCCACGGACGCGTTTCACAGCGCTGTGTACATCGGGAGTAACTTTGTTCATGCCTGCAATGATAATAACATTTTTGGGACCGTAGATCAAAGCAGATACCCGGTTGCCGCTTCCGTCTATGTTTATCAGTTCGCCGTCCATGGTGATGGCATTCGTGCTCATAAAGAAATAATCACTGAAAAATGCATGGCGCTGTAGATCCAGCATTTCTTCCGGATTTTTTCCGGTTTCCCGGTCAATAAATTTAATATCCGGATCAGCTCTTAAGGCATCCATAAGACCGATCTGGTTTAGCGTCATGGAACCGCCGGAAGATGCACAGTCACCGGGAGAAAGAAAGCTTAAGGCTTTTTTTAGGGCTTCCTGGCGGGTTTTGCAGTAAAAACCTTCCATGCGGCGTTTCTGCAGATTTTTAATAATGGTATCGGCAGCCCTTTCAAAATAAATAAGTTTTGGATCCATGTAAATAACCTCCTTTTTGTACTGAAACCATCTTAACATAAATGAGAAAAGGTTTCAAAATGATCTGTGATACCATTAGATATTTAACTGAGGTGAAAAATAATGATAAAGAATCTGAAAAAAATGTTTTCTTATTACAGGCCCTATAAAGGAATTTTCTGGGCCGATATGATATTTGCCCTGGGAGCGGCGGCAGTATCTTTGGTGATTCCGCTGCTGGTGCGGTATATTACCTCTGATGTTGTTTACCGTGGGGTGAAAGATGCGCTGGATACTATTATTCAGCTTGGAATTTTTATGCTGGTTTTAATTGCCATTCAGGCATTCTGCAATTTTTTTATTACCAATTACGGTCATGTGATGGGGGCAAAGATCGAGTATGATATGCGGGCGGAAATTTTTTCTCATTATCAAAAACTTTCTTTTCGCTTTTATGATGATCAGAAGGTAGGTCAGCTGATGTCTAGAATTACTTCGGATTTGTTTGACATCAGTGAACTGCTGCATCATGGCCCTGAAAATATTGTAATCTCCATAATAAAACTGGCGGGAGCGTTTGTAATTATGCTTACTATAAGCCCCAGGCTTACGCTGGCAGCTTTTGCCTTAGTTCCTGTGATGTTGATCTATGCCTTTTTGTTTAATATCCGTATGAAACGGGCGTTTAAGGAAAACAGAGTAAAAATTGCCGAGATTAACGGTCAGATAGAAGATAATCTTTCGGGAATCCGTGTTGTAAAATCCTTTGCCAATGAAGAAGTAGAGCGAAAAAAATTTAAGAAGGGCAATGATGGTTTTCTGACAGCCAAGAAAAACAGTTACCGGTATATGGGCGGTTATCACGCCGGATTGAATGCATTTACCATGGCAATCACTGTAGTTGTGATTATGTCAGGGGGCGTTATGATTACCCGGGGAAGCTGTCAGGTAACCGATCTGATTGCCTTTCTTTTATATATCAATGTATTTACCGAGCCGGTAAAAACGCTGATTGATTTTACGGAACAGTTTCAAAACGGATATTCGGGATTTGAGCGTTTTTTAGAAATTCTTGCCATAGAACCGGATATACAGGATCGAAAAGGTGCCAAAGAGCTGACTGCGGTTCGGGGAGATATTACATTTGAGAATGTTTCCTTTCATTATGCCGGCCATGACCAGCAGGTATTGAATCATGTGTCTTTAGATGTGAAGGCGGGTGAGTATATTGCGCTGGTGGGTCCGTCAGGAGCAGGAAAAACCACCCTTTGCAGCCTGATTCCAAGATTTTATGAAGCGAATGAGGGGAATATTAAAATAGATGGTCGGGATATACGGGAACTGAAACTGAAAAGCTTAAGAAGTCATATCGGAATTGTACAGCAGGATGTATATTTGTTTGCAGGCAGCATATTGGATAATATCCGTTATGGAAAGCCGGAGGCATCCGAGGCAGAGGTTATTGCCGCCGCGAAAAATGCAAATGCTCATGAATTTATTATGGGACTTCCCGACGGATATGATACAGATATCGGGCAGCGGGGGGTGAAGCTTTCCGGAGGACAAAAACAGCGCCTGTCCATTGCCAGAGTGTTTTTAAAAAATCCGCCCATACTAATTTTTGATGAGGCGACATCTGCACTTGACAACGAGAGTGAAAAAGTGGTACAGGATTCCTTAGAGCATCTTGCCAGAAACAGGACTACTTTCGTAATAGCCCATCGCCTGTCTACCATCAGGAATGCGAAACGGATTCTTGTGCTGACGGAGAATGGAATTGAAGAGAGTGGAAATCATGAAACACTGATGAAGCAGGATGGTGTTTACAAAAAATTGTATACCATGCAGTTTCAGTAAACAAAATACAAAAGGGAAAGAGAAAAATCGTATGGAATTGAAGAAAGTAGAATTAAGTGACAGAGATCTGATGAATCAGTATCTGAATTTGAAACAGGATAAATGCTGTGATATGTCTTTTGCAGATATTTATCTTTGGAGCAGGAAGTATAAAGTCGGCTATACATTTCTAGAGGGCTGTCTTGTCTTTGGAGACCCGGGAGAGGACTTTAGCTATGCCTTTCCTTTTGGAACCGATGAAAACAGAAAAAAAGCCGTGGAAGCATTAGAGGCAGAGGCAAAAGCAGAGCAGAAGCCTTTCCGTCTGCATCTTGTGACGCCTAGTGATTTTGAAAAGCTAAACAGCTGGTTTCCGGGACGTTATAAGATTGCCTATGACAGAGATATGGCGGATTACGTTTATGAAACAGAAAAGCTTGCCAGTCTGTCGGGAAAAAAATATCACGGTAAAAAAAATCACGTAAACAAATTTAAAAAGCTGTATCCGGACTGGAGCTATGAAGCAATTACAGATAATAACGTGGAAGAATGTTTTCAGATGGCTTTGAAATGGCGCCATATCAATGAATGTGATCTGGATGATGAAAAAAGGGATGAGATGTGTGTGACCCTTAATGCACTGCGGCTGATGAATGAACTAAAGCTTACCGGGGGATTGATTCGTGCCGACGGAGAGGTAGTAGCTTTTTGCATTGGGGAAGAGTTAAATCCGGATATGTATGTGGTTCATATTGAGAAGGCATTTCCAGATGTTCCGGGAGCATATCCCATGATTAATCAGCAGTTTGTACTGCATGAGGCAATGAATTATCCATATGTGAACCGGGAAGAGGATACCGGTGCAGAAGGACTGCGGCGGGCAAAGGAATCCTATCATCCTGTATTTCTGATGGAAAAAGGGGTAGTAACTCTCGCATAGAAATAATTGCAGCGGCAATAAGAAACAGATTTAGGCGGCAGAATCCCCGGGCTGCTTGACATTTTATGCAGGGGGGATTACTCTACTGTGTAAAAGCAGAAGACAGCGGTGGATTTTATGAGCTGATACAAGAAAGGAGAAATCAACATGACAAAAATAGATATTATTTCCGGATTTTTAGGAGCAGGAAAAACAACTTTTATTAAAAAGATGCTGGAAGAGGTATTCAAGGATGAAAAGGTAGTTCTTGTTGAAAATGAATATGGTGAAGTAGGAATCGACGGCGGATTTTTAAAAGATGCCGGAATCGAAATCAAGGAATTAAACTCAGGCTGTATCTGCTGTACGCTGGTAGGGGATTTCAGCAGAAGCTTAAATGAAGTGATTGAAACCTATCATCCGGACCGGATTTTGATAGAACCCTCCGGCGTTGGAAAACTGTCTGATGTGCTCACCTCTGTACAGGAAATGGAAAAAACCCACGACGTAAAAGTAAATGCAGTTGTGACAGTTGCCAATGTTTTAAAGGTTTCTAAACAGATGCGGGCTTTTGGAGAATTTTTCAAAAATCAGGTGGAGCATGCAGCAGTCATTGTATTGAGCCGTACACAGAATGCGGATCCAAAGAAGCTTGAGGCAAGTGTCCGGGAGCTTCAGGCTGTAAATAAAAAGGCTGCAATTATTACAACTCCCTGGGATGATATCAGTGGTGAACAGATATTAAAGGTGATTGAACAACAGGATGATCTGCTGGAGGAAATGTTAAAAGAGGCGGAGCACGCACAGGAATGCGGATGTGGTCATCATGATCACGACCATCACCATCACCATGACCATGACCATGACCATGACCATCATCATGACCATGATCATGACCATGATCATGACCATCACCATGATCACGACCATCATCATGACCACGATCATCATCATGGCCATGATCACCATCATGCAGATGAAGTTTTCACCAGCTGGGGAAAAGAAACTCCTCACAAATATACAAAAGAAACGATAGAGAACATTTTGAATACACTTAGTGATACAGAAGATTATGGTGTGATACTCCGGGCGAAAGGAATGGTTCCGGCAGAGGATGGAACTTGGATTTATTTTGATATGGTACCGGGGGAAGTAGAGATCCGTCAGGGAGAGCCGGATTATACCGGCCGTCTGTGCGTTATTGGAACAGATGTAAAAGAAGAAGACCTTGGCAGACTGTTTGGCATTGAATAACGAAACAGAAGAAACAATGCAGAGAGGGAAAGATATGGAGATTCCAGTATATTTATTTACCGGATTTATGGATAGCGGGAAGACGTCTCTGATTATGGAAACCCTGCTGGAAAATGATTTTGGCACAGGGAATCGTAATCTGATTATAGCCTGTGAAGATGGTGAAACGGAATACGATGAAGAAAAGCTTGCCGAAATTCAGACTACAGTAGTTGCGGCAGGGGAAGAAGAGACTTTTACGAAAGCGTATTTGCAGGCCTGTGATACGGAATTTAAACCGGATCAGGTGTTTATTGAATACAATGGCACCTGGGATTCTGCGACGATTCTGGAAATGGATCTTCCGAAAGACTGGGTATTGGTACAGTCTCTTGCCACAGTAGATGCATCTACCTATGAAATGTATTTAAATAATATGCGCCCCATGATGATGGAACAGGTATTTCATACTGATGTGGTTATTTTTAACCGGTGCACGGATGATACGCCAAAGGGCAAGTTCCGCCGGAGCGTAAAGGCAGTAAACAGGAAAGCCCAGATTGTTTATGAGCGGGAGGACGGAACCGTTGATCAAAATGATATGGAGGAACTTCCCTATGATATCAACCAGGATTTCATTCACATAACAGATGAGGATTATGGCATCTTCTATCTGGATGTGCAGGATCATCCTCAAAAATATGAAGGCAAAACGATCCGGTTTCTAGGGCTTGTATACCGGCCTGACAAATATGGGAGGAAGCCGTTTTTTGTACCCGGCCGTTTCGCAATGACCTGCTGCGAGGAGGATATCCAGTTTGTAGGATTTAAGTGTAAATATGAAAATGCAAAAGAAATTTCTCACAAATCCTGGGTAGATTTAACTGCAGAAGTGCATTATGAATTTGCGAAAGAGTACCGTGGAAAGGGGCCTGTGCTGTATGCTAAAGAAGTAAAGCTGACACAGGCGCCCCAGGAAGAACTGGTTTACTTTAACTAAACCGGAAATGAAAAATAAAAAACAGGGTTGACAAATCTGAAAAAAAGGATTATCTTAAATAGCACATAGAACAAACCGTTGAGAAAGAGTAGTAAGCTTCTTAGCTGAAATCACAGAGAGCTGCAGGTGGTGGGATTGCAGTATGGATGCATTAGCTGAATGGACTTTTGAGGGCAGTGCCGAATGCCGCAGGCAGTAGGTGTTGCCGGGAACCGAACCCGTTATCAATCCGGCATGTATGATAGTACATGAGAGAGAGGACAACTTTGTCAATTTGAGTGGTACCGCGATAATAAGTATTTTATTACCGTCTCAAGCATTATGCTTGAGGCGGTTTTTTTATACACCAGGAAATTTCATTTCCTGGTGTATGAAAAAAACCGCGAGGAAGCGCATTGGCGCGAAAATATGGCGGTCCCTTGATAAACACTGACTCAACATACTTTGTTCTGTAATTTTAAGAAGAAAGAAAAGAGGAAAAGAAGATGAAAAAAAGAATTTTAGCATGTGTATTAACAGGATTAGCTGCTGCAGCAGCTCTTACAGGATGCCAGGGCGCATCTGACAACAAAGGAAATACCTCTGCTTCCAATGAAGGAAGTAAAGTATATAAGGTAGGAATTGTGCAGTATGTGGATGATGCATCTTTAAATCAGATTGTAGCATCTGTGCAGGATGAATTGGATGCTAAAGGGAAAGAACTTGGGGTGACATTTGATTACGGTGATTACACTTATAACGGCCAGGCTGACGCCACTGTGATGAATCAGATTGCTTCCGATCTGGAAGCTGAAGATGTGGACGCTGTTGTACCGGTTGCTACTCCGGTAGCAATGGTAATTCAGGCATCCACAGCGGAATCGCAGACACCGGTTGTCTTCTCTGCTGTTTCTGATCCGGTAAGCGCCGGGCTGGTGGAAAGTATGGAAAAACCCGGAAGCAATATTACGGGAACGTCAGATGCCCTGGATACAGAGGCTATTTTGAATCTGATGCTGGCGGCAGACCCTGATATTAAAACGGTAGGACTTTTATATGACAAAGGCCAGGATTCTTCTCTGGTTCCAATCAAGGAAGCAAAAGAATATTTGGATGAGAAAGGCATTAAATATATAGAAAAAACCGGTAATACCACAGATGAAATTTCTCTTGGGGCAGATGCATTGATTGCAGCCGGATGTGAAGCAGTATTTACCCCTACAGATAATACGGTTATGACTGCACAGCTGGCGATTTTTGAAAAATTCCAGGAAGCGAAAGTTCCCCAGTACTGCGGTGCCGATTCCTTTGCTTTAAACGGCGCCTTCTGTGGATATGGAGTAAATTATGAAGAGCTTGGAAAAGCAACGGCAGATATGGTAGTGGATATTCTTGTAAATGGAAAGAATCCGTCAGAGATGCCGGTTCAGACACTAGACAATGGTATCGCTACAATTAATACAGATACCGCAGAAGCTATTGGACTGGATTACAGTAAGTTTAAAGATATGTGTGAGGCGGTAAAGGAAACTGTTACAGCAGAAGAGTTTGAATAATACAAACAGGGGGCGCGGTAAAGGGCGCTCCCGTTTGCGGCTTTTTGCCGGAAGGTCTGAGAACTGAGAGGAGAGAGTATAAGTTATGTTATCATCTATATTTACAGTGTCCCTGGCCCAGAGCGCCATTGAGCTGGGATGTATTTACGGGCTTGTAGCCCTGGCGCTGTTTGTATCTTTTTCTATATTAAATATTGCGGATTTGTCTACAGATGGCTGTTTTACATTGGGATGCGCGGTTTGTGCTATTGTAACTTTAAATGGGCATCCGATTCTGGGACTGTTTGCGGCTATGGGGGCCGGGATTCTTTCTGGCTATATTACGGCATTTCTGCAGACAAGACTGGGGGTTCAGTCGATTCTGGCGGGAATTATTGTCAACACCGGATTGTACACAATTAATATTGCTGTCATGGGATTTGCATCCAATGTCAATTTATTTGCAAGTAATACGATCTTTAAAGGAGCAAAAAAGGTGTTTGATTCTGACTGGACAGAACTGATGGTGATTTTGCTTATCGTTATTGTAATTGCCCTGATTCTGATCTGGTTTTTAGGTACAAGACTGGGGCTTTCCATCCGGGCAACCGGTGATAATGAATTTATGATCCGGGCCTCCTCCATTAGTTCTGTATTTACCATTACAGTAGGACTTTGCATTGCCAATGCCATGACCGGACTTTCCGGCGGGCTTTTAGCTCAGTATCAGAAATCCTGCGACATCAATATCGGAACTGGCCAGGTAACCATTGCACTGGCCAGCCTGATAATCGGGGAGACTCTGGTGGGAAAAGGAAAAATCGGAAAGCGGGTGTTTGGCGTGATTTTAGGCAGCTGTCTGTACCGGTTTATTGTGGCAATTGCGCTGCGGCTGAATGTTCCGGCGGAGTGTTTAAAGCTTGTATCGGCAATTATTGTAGCGGTGGCCATTTCCCTTCCGTATTTAAAACAGAAAGCGGCTTTTTTGAAAGTAAAACGGGCAGCCATAAAAAAAAGAAAAAGGGGGATGGTATAACATGTTGGAATTGCTTGATGTTTCAAAAACCTTTTATCCGGGTACAGTAAATGAAAAGAAAGCATTGAATCAGATAAATCTGAAAATGGAAAGCGGTGATTTTGCTACTATAATAGGTAGTAACGGAGCCGGAAAATCTACAATGTTTAACGCCATCTGCGGAACTTTTTATGTAGATGAAGGAAGCGTATTGCTGGACGGTGAAGATATTACTTATGTAAAAGAACACCACAGAAGCAAATATATCGGCCATCTGTTTCAGGATCCCATGAAAGGAACCGCTCCTCATATGAGTATTGAAGAAAATCTGGCCTTGGCATATCTGCGTGCGTCTTCCGTTGGAGGGAAGTTTTTTGGCAGGATATCAAAACGGGAAAAAGAGATGTTTCGGGAAAAGCTCTCACTTCTTGATATGGGGCTGGAAGACCGGATGAAAAATCCCGTGGGGCTGCTGTCCGGAGGGCAGAGACAGGCACTGACATTATTAATGGCTACTGTAGTGACACCTAAAATTCTGCTGCTGGATGAGCACACGGCAGCTCTAGATCCGGGAACAGCTAAAAAAGTGCTGGAACTGACAAAACGGATCGTAAAGGAAAATAAAATTACCTGCCTGATGATTACCCACAATATGCAGTCCGCACTAGAGCTTGGAAACCGTACATTAATGATGGATTCCGGAAATATCATTTTAGATGTACGAGGAGAGGAGCGGGATAAAATGACTGTAGATGATATGCTTGATAAATTCCGGGAGGGGATTGGAAAGCAGTTTGACAATGACAGGATTCTGCTGTCAAAAGTTGAATAGATTTTTAATTTTTAGAAGTATACTAAAAAAGAATTATAGCATGTAATTCTGTACATGAAAAGATGGGGCTATCCATTAACCGATGGCCCTCTTTTTGTTTTATAAAGGCATGGAGAATGTGTGACAAAAGAAACCGGAAAAACATAGAAAAAGATACTTAGTTTCTATTTCGGAAAGTTAAAATACAAATTATACAAAATAGACAAAAAAAGAACGTTTAATTTTTGACAGATAGCAAAAAAAATAGTAAAAAATGTATAAAATTCACAAAAAATTAAATAAATGGGAGAGTTACCAAAAGGTTCCTAGATAACATTATTGTATGTATTGCATAAAAACGGAAATTCTTCTATACTAAAGATAACGAATTTTGCTAAATGATTTGGCAGAATTCAAATAGTATCGAATACCGAAAGGAGATAGTAATTATGGTAAAGAATTCATTTGAAACCGCAACAGTTTATGAGGCACCAGGACATCATGGAGTTGTTTTAAGAAGATTCCACGGTAAAGAAGAGACAGGCGCAGAGAAATTCTGGGTAGGTCTTTCTCACTTTGAGCCACACGGCGGTGCAGGCTGGGGCTATAAAGATAATGGTTGTGAAAAAGTTTATTTTATGCTTCAGGGCCAGATGACTGTAAAAGACAGAGAAGGCAATGAATGGAAATTAAATCCGGGTGATTCTTTCTCTATGGGACCTTATGAAGAGCGTTATTTCGAAAATGAAACAGATTATCCTGTATTCGTACTTGTAATTATTACATATCCAGGAGTTTAATAGGAGCTTTTTAGATCATCAGACACATCCCTGCCGGAGGTTTGGCAGCAATTCAGGAGGATTTTAAAAATGGTTAGTGTAAAAAAAGATTTTGTTGATAATATGTTTTCCGTAAAAGGAAAAGTTGCTTTAGTAACAGGCGCTACAGGAGCACTTGGTAAAGTTCTTGCAAAAGCATATGGTTATGCAGGAGCAAAAGTTTTCATGACAGGACGTAACGATGCTAAATTAAAAGCACTGGAAGATGAATTCAAAGCAGAAGATATCGAATGTGCATACTGTGTAGCTGATCCTGCAAAAGAAGAAGATGTTGATGCGCTTGTAAAAGCATGCGTTGAAAAATACGGTGAAGTTAATATCCTTGCAGTTTGCCACGGATTCAACAAACCACAGAACATTCTTGAGCAGTCTGTTGCAGACTGGCAGTATATCATGGATGCTGATTGTAAATCTGTTTACATCGTATGTAAATATGTTTCACAGCAGATGGTTGACCAGGGTAAAGGCGGTAAAATCGTTGTTGTTACATCTCAGCGTTCCAAACGCGGCATGGCAGGATATACAGGATACTGTACATCTAAAGGCGGCGCTGATCTGATGGTTTCTAGTATGGCATGCGACTTAAGTGCGCAGTACGGAATCAACGTTAACTCTATCTGCCCGACTGTATTCCGCAGCGAATTAACAGAGTGGATGTTTGATCCTGAATCAGCTGTATACCAGAACTTCATGAAACGTGAGCCTATCGGACGTCTGGCTGAGCCGGAAGATTTCGTAGGTTATGCTATCTTCTTATCTTCTGACGCTTCTAATTATATTACAGGCGCTAACTGTGACTGCAGCGGCGGCTACCTGACCTGCTAATATCAGATGATTGTCAGTTAAGTTAGGAGAAATAAAAGATGCGTGATATAAAAAGATTTTTAGTTTGCGGCGG
This sequence comes from Brotonthovivens ammoniilytica, assembly GCF_025566885.1. NCBI lineage: Bacteria > Bacillati > Bacillota > Clostridia > Lachnospirales > Lachnospiraceae > Brotonthovivens > Brotonthovivens ammoniilytica. The sequence goes on from NZ_JAOQJQ010000001.1 coordinate 258,494, forward strand.
CGGAATGATGGGCAGCGCTATCGCTCAGATTCTCGCAGGACTTGACGGAGCAGAGGTTACCGTTTATGACGTGTTCCCTGTTGATGTGGAGGCAAAAGTCCGCAATAACATGAAATTATTAGTAGAAAAAGGTGTTGTTACAGAGGCAGAAGTAGACAGCATTGTTTCTAAAATCAGTTTTACACAGGACATGCACAGCGACGGCGTGAAAAATGCACAGTTTGTTGTTGAATGCGTTCTAGAAGAAATGGAAATGAAACAGAATCTGTTTGCACAGCTGGAAGAAGTAGTGGCAGAAGATGCTATTTTCTGTACCAATACTTCTGTAATGAGCCCTACAGAAATTGCTTCAAAATGTAAACATAAAGAGAGACTCTGCGGTACTCATTTCTGGAATCCGGCTTTCCTGATTCCGTTGGTAGAGGTTGTTAAAACTCCTGATACAACAGAGGAAGTTGCACAGACCGTTATGGACGTGCTTACAGCAGCTGGCAAGAAGCCGGTTCTCTGCAAAAAAGACGTTCCCGGATTTATTGCAAACAGAATGCAGCATGCGTTGTGGCGTGAAGCGATCTCAATTGTTGAGCGCGGTATTGCTGATGCAAAAACAGTGGATGATGCCTGCAAATACAGCTTCGGTTTAAGACTTCCTTATCTGCCGCCATTGGTAAATTCCGATATGGTAAGTACACAGCTTACATATAATATTCACAGCTATGTGCTGCAGGATCTGGAAGACAGACATGATGCATCTCCACTTCTGAAAGAAATGATTGATGCCGGTAAAATGGGATTCCGTGCAGAAGCAGTAGACGGCGTTCACGAAGGCTTTATGAAGTATACAGATGAAGAAATTTCTGAGATTAATAATGGCCTGAATGAATATCTGATCAAAATGCTTTACGGTAAATAAATGACGTTCATGACATCGGGAGCACTTGACGGCTCCCGATGAGTGAAATATATCACTATTAATTTAAATAGTATGGAGGAATGATAAAAATGGGAAAAATATTTGTTGACTTAACACATCCTTTCAGCGCTGAGATTCCACGTTGGCCTTACTTTGACAAACCATTAATTGACAGTAAACACTCTATGGCAAAAGGCGGTGTTTTAACACAGTATATCGGTTGTACAATGCATACAGGTACACACTGTGACGCACCACGTCACGTTATGGAACGTGAATTTGACGGCAAAAGAGCCCGTTATACTCATGAAATGCCAGTTGATGCATATACAGGCGATGCAGTCTGCCTGGAAATCAATGTTGAGCGCTGGGGTCTGATCACAGCTGAACATCTTGAAGATGCATGCAAACGTGCAAACATCAAACCAGAAGAATTAGAAGGAATGGTTGTATGCCTTAACACAGGTATGCATCGTAAATTTGACGACTCTAAAGAATATTATCATTACTCCTGTGGTACAGGTGTTGAAGCAGGCCAGTGGTTTGTAGATCACAAAGTTAAATGTGTAGCTATGGATATGCAGGCTCTTGATCATCCGCTTCATACAGCTATGGGCAACAATGGTATGACAAGAATGAACTTACTTGGAGCTTCCGGAAGACCTATTACTCAGGAATACATCGAGCAGTTCGGTGAAGAAGCTTATGCTGAATTCGATAAAGAATTATATATCAAACTTCACGGACAGGAAGCATACGACAAAAAATTCGGTGCTTTAGAAGAGATCGGATGCTGGGGAACATGGGAACCATGCCACAAAACATTACTTGGACACGGCATCGTTGGTGTTGAAAACCTTGGTGGTGATCTGGATAAGGTTTCCGGCAAACGTTTCAGATTCTACTGCTTCCCACTCAGATGGTACATGGGTGACGGATCTATGGCTCGCTGCGTAGCAGAAATTGATGAAGCAGACGTGAATGATGTTCCGGAAAGAACATATATGTACTGTGGAACAGGATGCCAGGATAGAGATAATTACGGATTCACAAACTAATTGTTGTTGAACCGCTGAAATTCAGACACAAGACAGACCGTTGCGTCACTGCAGCGGTCTTCTTTGTGAGTTGTCAGGATAAAACTTGACAAGCATACTCGAAATGGAATAAAATTCAAGAGTAGAGGTTTGTAACTTAATTTTAAATAAGAAATGAGGGAATGAAAAATGGCAAAGAAAACAATTATTACAGCCGCTGTAACAGGCGCATGGCCAAAAAAAGAAAATAATCCAAATGTACCTATGACTCCGGCAGAGATTGCAGATGATGTATATGCATGCTGGAAAGCAGGCGCTGCAATTGCTCATCTTCATATGAGAGATGATGAAGGCAATGGAACAATGGATACAGCTAAATTCGAAGAAACAGTAAACCTGATCCATACAAAATATCCGGACTGCGATATTATCTTAAACCTGACAACATCCGGAGATATTCATGCAGATGATGAACTTCGTGTTGCTCATGTTAAAAAATTAAAACCGGAAATGGCTTCCTACGACTGTGGTTCTATGAACTGGTTACACAGCAGCTTATTCTTAAATACACCGAAATTCTTAACAGACTGCGGATTATTATTCCAGGAGACAAATACAAAACCGGAAATCGAAGCATTCGATCCGGGTATGATTGGAAATGCAGCTTACTACCTGAAAAAAGGCGTGTTAAAAGCTCCTCTTCACTTCCAGTTCTGCATGGGATGTGCAAATGGTATCCCTGGAACAATGAAAAATCTGATCTTCATGAAAGAGACAGCTGAAGAATTAATCGGCAAAGGCAACTTTACATGGTCCTGCTTCGGTGTTGGACACAGTGCACTGGAAATGTTATACGGCGCAGTAGCATTAGGCGGAAATATCCGTGTAGGTATGGAAGATAATGTTATGTATGCAAAAGGACAGCTTGCAGAAAGCAATGTTCAGTTTGTAGAGAGAGCTGCCCGGGTAATCAGAGAATTCGGCAACGAAGTTGCTACACCTGCAGAAGCACGTGAAATCTTAGGCTTAACAAAATAATCAGGCTTAAGGAGGACCGCGTATGAGCTGGGGCGCTTTATATATGTATTACCACTGTCCGAAATGCGGTATGAAATTTGAGTATGCCACGGATTTAATGGTAGAGTTTGGTGATCAGTTCGGATATTGCCCGGAATGTAAAGTGATGGGTGTGTATGAAAAAGAAGGTGCACGTACTCTGGATGACGCTGAATATTTTGAAGTAGAATAAACTTTGATTTGATCTAAGGATGATCTTGATTGCAGTTATGCAAAATAAGGTCATCCTTATTCTTTTATCGGATAAAGGATTTATTTACAAGTGAGCTTTCCTGTGGCATAATAGAATCATAATTTGATATTGTGCAAAATATCAGATCGGTAATGTAAGGAAACAGGGAGGAAAATATGGCATTAATTAAACGGGTATCACTGGTTGATCAGGTATATGAGAAATTAAAGGAACGGATTGTACAGCTGAAAGTTCCCTTTGGGAGTAAATTAAATGTAAGCAAACTTCAGGAAGAGTACGGCGTAAGTTCCACGCCGGTCAGAGAGGCGTTAAACCGCCTGCTGAATGAGGGACTCATTGAATTTGAAAACAATGTAGGAGCAAGAGTCATTGATGTGACAGAGACAGATGTCCGTCAGTTCCAGGAAGTATCCTTTGCCTATGAAATGGCGGCTGCCAGATATGCCATGAAGCGCGGGGACACGGCACAGCTTGCAGAAAAGATTTATGAATACATTGAGGATTACAGAAAATCCAGCGGAGTACTAGAAAGCTGTAAATGTATCAAAAATATAAAATATGTATTTTATAAAACTGCTGACAATGATCTGCTTTTGAATAAGCTGGAGTCTCTAAATGGAATGGATGAAATTTTACATTCTTTATTTTCCATGCCAAGAGAAAAAGGAGGCAGCGGCGGACAGTATCATTCCGGAATCACCTACTTTGAAACAATTTACGAAGCAGTAAAAGAAAACGACTTTGCCAAAGTCTGCGATGGACTGGAGGGACATCAGCTCTGGGCCAGAAAGTATATATTAAAAAATCTTGAGACTGTAAAAGCCAGAAATTAGCTGTAATTTCTGGTTACACAGTTTACATTGTTATGAAAATGAATTATAATAATAGTTACTAATGCATAGTCCATTCTGTATTTCGGGAATGGAGGAATTTATTGAAGACACGGAAAAAATTTCAAGATCTGGAATACTTGGATGCATTTTTATTTGCGGCTGTTATGGAAGATGAAGAAATATGTAAAGGGTTCTTCAGTTGATACTGGGAAAAACAGTGGAATGGGCTCATGTGGAAGTAGAGAAGGCTTTTTGGCTCAATAGTGATTATAGAGGTATACGCATGGATGTTTGTCTGACTGGAGACAGTAGCATATATAATATTGAGATGCAGACGACAAATCATCAGGACTTGCCGTATCGAAGCCGTTATTATCAGTCATATCTGGATATATCTGCTTTAAAACCAGGAGATCCTTTTATTAATCTGCCAAAGAGTTTTGTGATATTTATTTGTACATTCGATCCATTTGGAAAAAATCGCTGTGTTTATACATTTGAAGAGCGATGTCTGGAAGAGGATATGCCTTTATGTGATGGGACAAAAAAAATTTTTTTAAATGCGAAAGGAACTATGTCTACAGAAATTTCAGCTTCACTTTCGGATTTTTTGGAATATATTTGTAATCCATCTAAGTATCTTAAAAGCGAACAGAGTTCTGGTGTAGTAGGATTGGTGTCAAGAAAAATCAGAAACCTAAAGACAAACAGGAAGTGGGAGGAACGATATATGCTGTTTGAAGAAATTTTATCCAATGAAAGAAAGGAAGCCCTGGAAGAAGGACAGAATCTTGGAGAAGAGCGAATGGGGGAGCTTATTGACATTCTGGCTCGTCAGGAACGCTATGAAGATTTGAAAAAGGCGGCAAAAGATAAAGTTTATCTTCATAAATTATTTAGGGAATTTAATCTTTAGGAATTGTTTGAAAATTTAAGCATGGATCAGCTTATCTGAATACTGATCCATTTGGATTTTAATAACATTCAGGTTTGGAACATAAAATTCTAAGTAAGATCTTATATGGAAACGTTATGTTTTCTGTCAAAATGTGTTGTCGCACAAACAATCATGTAAAATTAAGTATATGCAGAATGGAAGTGTATTAGCTGAAAGTGTAAAATAATAACTGTTTTTCCGGAACAAAATATGCTGCCCGGCATATTGTAAAAGAAAAAAGGAATTTTTCATGGATTACACATCGTATCAGATTGTTATTGGAACAATACGGGAAATCAGTATGGGAGAATCCTGCTGTACATGGATGGTAACTGTGCAGACAGATACCGAGAATATTAATTTTGTTGTAACCGGAGACACAAGAATTATTGATAATGTAAGGCTCAGAAGGGGAATGCGGGTGGCGGCATTCTATGACACAAGCCTTCCGGCTCCGGCGATTTATCCGGCCAGGTACCAGGCGGAGCTGATTACATCCCTGCGGAGAGATCAGAATGCGGCATTAAAGTATTTTGATGAAAATCTGCTGGCAGAAGATGAGTCCCTGCAGCTGAATTTAAGTCCGCTGACAATTATCGAGACTCAGAACGGACAGCGCTACCGCTGTGCACCTGGAAATGCTGAACTGCTTGTTTATTATACCGTTACAACTTTCAGTATTCCTCCCCAGACAACGCCTCAGAAAATTATTGTAATGTGTCCAAGAGAATAATCATAAAGAGGGAAATGGTTTCACTGTTTCCGTACAGAAGAAAAAGATGGGATCTGCTTTTGCGGGTCTCATTTTTTGTTCATATGAAATTCAAAACGCATCACAATTAACAAAAAATATCGTGCAAAATATAAAATACATCTCGCAAAATATTCTTGTATTTGCATATAGATTATGATATAATTCCATCAGTAATAAATGTGTGAATTAAAGGATGCCGGAAGATTTTGAAGTATCTGCACAGGCGGAAAAATACCGGCTGACGAAAGACGGTGCTCTGTCTTTTAACTTAATAAAAACAAAAATAATGTTTTACAAAAAGGAGAATGATTATGGTATTAAAAAATTTTGATGTATTAATTGAAAAAGTAAAAAGTTTTCCGGAACCTATGCGTGTTATTGTGGCGGCAGCAGGAGATGAACATACATTAGAGGCAATTGCCCATGCCATGGGAGAGGGCATTGTGAAACCGGTGCTGGTTGGCGATAAAGCAAAAATTGATGAAATTCTGGCAAAATTAAATATATCCGTTTCTGAAGAAGATATTTATGATGTTCCGGATGCTGACGAGGCAGCTAAAAAGTCAGTTGCTCTGATTCATGAAGGAAAAGGCGACTTTATTATGAAAGGCAAACTGGAGACTGCACAGATTTTGAAACCGGTAGTGAATAAAGAAACCGGACTTGGAACCGGACGTGTAATGTCACATTTTGTTTTTGATGAGCTTCCCTTTTACCACAAACTGCTTGTTACAACTGACGGCGGTATGATGACATATCCGACATTGGAGCAGAAAAAACAGATTATTGAAAATACAGTAGATACGCTGAAAGCACTTGGATATGAAAATCCAAAGATTGCAGTGGTGGCAGCAGTTGAAAAAGTAAATCCAAAGATGCCTGAGACCGTAGAGGCTGATCAGTTAAAACAGATGAATATAAACGGTGAAATCAAAGACTGTGTTGTGGAAGGTCCGATTTCCCTTGATATTGCTTTAGATAAAGAAATTGCTGATATCAAAGGATTTGAAAGTCCGGTGGCAGGTGACGCCGATGTGATTCTTGTGCCGAATATCCAGGTAGGAAATATTCTTGGAAAATCTATTACAGTGATTGCAAGAGGTAATATGGCCGGTTTTATTGTAGGCTCTAAAGTTCCTATTGTATTAACTTCTAGAGGCTCCTCTGCAAAAGAAAAATTCCTTTCACTGGTACTGGCAGCAGCAGTAAGTGCAGGTAAATAAAGTACGGGAAGGGGAAAAAGATGGAAAAAATTCTGGTGATGAATCCGGGTTCTACTTCTACAAAAATAGCGGTCTATCAGGATGAGACACCTGTATTTGTGGAAAGTATAGAACATTCCCAGGATGAACTGAAAAAGTTTGATACAATTATAGAACAGTATGAGATGAGAAAAGATCTCATACTGGATGTTATGGAGAAAAATGGTGTAAAGAAAGAAGACCTGACCGCCATTGTATCTAGAGGCGGTCTGCTGCCGCCAATTGAAGCAGGAGCTTATAAAGTAAATGACGATATGGTATGGCAGCTTACCTATGCACCGCAGAATGAGCATGCCTCCAATCTGGGAGCTGTGATAGCCCGCGCCATCAGCAAAGAATTGAATGATATTCCTGCATACATATATGATGCGGTAACGGTAGACGAGTTAGAGCCTCTTGCAAGAGTTACCGGTCTGCCATCTATGCAGCGCAAAGGCATGGGACATAATCTGAATATGCGTGCAGCGGCTATGAAGTATGCCAAAGAAAGTGGAAAATCTTACAATGATATTTCTGTAGTGGTGGCTCATCTTGGCGGTGGAATTACTTTATCCCTGCATCATCATGGCCGGATTGTGGACATGATTTCTGATGATGAAGGTCCCTTTTCTCCGGAAAGAGCCGGCGGCCTTCCGGTGTTCCAGGTAATTGATATGGCTGCATCAGAAGGTATGGATAAAAAGATCATGATGAAGACCGTAAAAAGCCAGGGCGGCCTGATGGGATATTTTGGCGTAAACGATACCAGAATCGTTGAGAAAATGATGAAGGACGGTGATAAAAAGGCCGGACTGATTTATAATGCCATGATATTAAATGTGGCCCGCAATATTGCCAAGCTGGCCGTATATGTTGATGGTGGAATAGACAATATTATCTTAACCGGTGGAATCGCCTATTCGGAATATTTCACAAAAGAAGTGGAAAAGCGTGTGAAGTTTATAGCACCTGTAATTGTTTATCCAGGTGAAAATGAAATGGAATCTCTGGCTCTTGGGGCGCTGCGTGTGCAAAGAGGAGAAGAGACCGCCAAAACATTTGTAAAAGTAGAAAAGTAAGCAGTCGATCATTCGTTCCAAAATTATACCATTTAAAAAGGCTCCCCGAGGGGGCCTTTTTACGTACATGAAAAGAGAAACGAAGCTTATGACATGAAATTAACAATCCCTGGAATTTTCCCTGTATAAAAACGGAAAATATACTAAATGTATAGGAATAAAAACAATAATTGTATTGCTTTTCAGAGGTTTTTCGATACAATACATTATAGATAGATAAATAATTAACAAATGAAAACCGGATTTGAATTTGTAAATGGAGGTATGTATGTACACGATTTTAGAACGAAGGAAACTGGCGGACCAGATCTACCTGATGGTAGTACATGCGCCGCGTGTTGCAAAAGCTTGTAAACCGGGTCAGTTTGTCATCGTAAAAATGGATGAAGAAGGGGAACGGATTCCTCTTACAATCTGCGACTATGACAGAAGCGCTGGAACGGTAACCATTGTTTTTCAGGTTGTGGGAGCCTCTACAGAGCGGATGGCCGGACTTTATGGTGAAGATACGTTTATGGATTTTGTAGGTCCTCTCGGATGTCCTTCAGAGCTTGTGGAAGAGGATCTTGATACATTAAAAAAGAAAAAAATACTGTTTGTGGCCGGAGGTGTGGGAACGGCGCCGGTATATCCCCAGGTAAAGTGGATGCACCAGCAGGGAATTGATGTAGATGTAGTCATCGGAGCAAAGAATCATGAAATGCTGATTCTAGAAGATGAGATGCGGCAGGTAGCCGGCAGATTATATGTGTGTACAGATGACGGCAGTTACGGTACACCTGGTATGGTTACCACAGTTATTGAAGAACTGGCGGATAAGGGCACAAAATATGATGTCTGTGTGGCAATTGGTCCTATGATTATGATGAAGTTTGTCTGCCTGCTTACCAAAGAACTTGAAATTCCAACGATTGTATCTATGAATCCTATTATGGTTGACGGCACCGGAATGTGCGGAGCCTGTCGTCTGCAGGTGGGAGATGAAGTGAAGTTTGCCTGTGTGGACGGACCTGAGTTTGACGGTCATCTGGTAGATTTTGATCAGGCAATGAAGCGTCAGCAGATGTATAAAACAGAGGAAGGCAGAGCAGTCTTAAGAGTCAGAGAAGGAGCAACCCACCATGGCGGATGCGGACATTGCGGAGGTGATCACTGATGGATGTAATGAAAAAAGTACCTGTACGTGAACAGGATCCAGCGGCAAGGGCTAAGAATTTCAAAGAAGTATGCTATGGATATAATAAAGAGGAAGCCATGCAGGAAGCCCAAAGATGTATCGGCTGTAAAAATGCAAAATGTATAGCCGGATGTCCGGTTTCTATAGATATTCCGGCGTTTATTGGAAAAATTAAAACCGGTGATATCGAAGAGGCTTATCAGGAAATTTCAAAATATACCTCTCTTCCGGGTGTCTGCGGGCGTGTCTGCCCACAGGAAAGCCAGTGTGAGGGAAAATGTATCCGGGGTATCAAAGGAGAACCGGTGTCCATCGGAAAGCTAGAACGTTTTGTGGCAGATTCAGCTGCGGCCAGCCATTACAGTCAGCCGGCACCCCAGCCGGCCAACGGACATAAAATTGCAGTAATCGGTTCCGGACCTGCCGGATTAACCTGTGCGGGAGAACTGGCAAAAATGGGATGTGAGGTCACTATTTTTGAAGCGCTGCATGAAGCGGGCGGAGTACTTCGGTATGGGATTCCGGAATTTCGTCTCCCGAAGGTGGAAGTGGTGGCCCACGAAATTGAAAAGGTAAAAGATCTTGGTGTAAAAATAGAAACAAACGTTATCATCGGAAAATCCGTTACCATTGATGAGCTTATGGATGAAGAAGGATACGAAGCGGTATTTATCGGTTCCGGTGCGGGGCTTCCAAAGTTTATGGGCATTCCTGGTGAAAATGCAAATGGTGTATTTTCCGCAAATGAATATCTTACAAGAAATAATCTTATGAAGGCTTATCTGGATGAGTACGATACTCCTATCCACAGCGGTAAGAAGGTGGCTGTAGTAGGTGGCGGAAATGTTGCCATGGACGCAGCAAGAACCGCCCTGCGTCTGGGAGCTGAAGTGCATATTGTGTACCGGAGAAGCGAAGCGGAACTTCCTGCCAGAGTTGAAGAGGTTCACCATGCAAAAGAAGAAGGCATTATCTTTGATCTTTTGACCAATCCAGTACAGATTCACGAGGATGAAAACGGATGGGTCAGCGGTCTAGAATGTGTCCGGATGGAGCTTGGAGAACCGGATGAATCCGGCAGAAGACGTCCTCAAACAGTAGAGGGATCTAATTTTATTCTGGATGTGGATACGGTTATTATGTCTCTTGGAACTTCTCCGAATCCATTGATTTCTTCTACCACAGAAGGTCTTGACGTTAATAAATGGAAATGTATTGTAGCAGATGAAGAGCATGGAAAGACAACTAAGGAAGGTGTTTATGCCGGCGGAGATGCAGTAACCGGGGCGGCAACGGTAATTCTTGCCATGGGCGCCGGAAAGCAGGCGGCAAAAGCAATCTATGATTATGTAACGGAAAAGTAGTTTGATTTGAAATAAAAGTAAAAAATAGTACAAGTTTCTGAGAGTAAGAAACTTGTACTATTTTTTAATTGCCTTCAGGATGTTGTTTCTGCTTGTAGGTATCCATGATATCCATAAGCTGATCCTCGTATTTCATTTCGGTATGAACTTTAAAAGCATCCGGATCTATTGGCAGATTCAAATCAGCCAGACGGCGTACGCTCCAGATGTATAAAATATCAAGAGCAGGTATTAGATCTTCGCCCAGGGGAGTAAGGATATACTCGACTTTTAAAGGAATCGTATTGTACTGGATCCGCTCTACCAATCCGTCGCTGGTCAGTTCTTTTAACTGCTGGCTGAGGACTTTTTCGCTGACACCAAGTGTTTTTTTGGTTTCATTAAAACGGATCTTACCATAATGATGAATATGGTGAAGAATGGTCATTTTCCATTTCCCCGAGATGCAGTTAGTGACGAAATGATAAGGATTGACATAGTTCATAGGCGCACCTCCTGTATCGTATATTTATAGGTTAAACTGACACGCTGTCTGTAAAAGTAATTCAGTATCATCCAGGTAACCTTCATCATTGTATCACAAACAGCGGATTTTTCAAGGGAAAAATCCGTAAATATCTAAAAAAATACAACTATTCAGCTATAAGCAGGAGGGACAGCTGCAAAAAAACTGTAAATACCGGAATATGTTTCGTGAAGTAGTTCCAAATGCGGAAAAGTATGATAAAATAGGGTTCAGAATTATGAAATAAGAAGTGAGGAATCAAAATGGAAGAACGTAAGAAAAGGGCAATTGAAAATCATAAAAAAGGATATAACTGTGCCCAGTCAGTACTCTGCGCGTACAGTGATCTGCTGGAAATAGATGAGGAAGTGTTGTTTCGTATTTCAGAAGGATTTGGTCTTGGTATGGGGATGATGGGAACCTGCGGCGCAGTAACCGGAATGTTTATGGCGGCAGGACTGGTAAACAGCAGCGGAGATCTGCAGGCATGTTCCAGCAAGCCGGAGACTATGAAGCTGATCAAGGAGCTGCGGGAGGCCTTTAAAGAGAAGAACCAGTCGCTGATCTGCAGAGAGTTAAAAGGTGTGGACACAAAGAAGGTACTGCGCAGCTGTGACGGATGCATAGAGGATGCTGCGGAGATTGCAGGAAAAATACTATTTCCACAGCAGTACAAGGATGAAAATAAGTAAATTTTGTGAGGGATTTATGAGAAGCAGCGGTATATTAATGCATATTTCTTCTCTGCCGTCGCCTTATGGAATAGGCACTCTTGGAGAAGAAGCTAAAAAATTTGTTGATTTTCTGTCCGCTTCCGGTCAGACCTACTGGCAGGTTCTCCCAATCTGCCCTACTGGTTTTGGGGATTCTCCCTATCAGTCATTTTCTACATTTGCAGGAAATCCATATTTTATAGACCTTGATTATTTATGTCACGATGGTCTGCTTACAAAAGAGGAATGCTGCTCCTATGACTGGGGAAGTGATAAGACAGCGGTGGATTATGGACTTGTATACTGGAACCGTATGAAAATTTTAAAACAGGCGTATGAAAGATTTCAATGCAGAATACCGTACGAGTATCAGGAGTTCTGCGAAAAAAATAAAGACTGGCTGGAAGACTATGCCGTATATATGGCGTTTAAAGAGGCAAATCAGGGAAGCGCATGGCATCAGTGGGACGGGGCCTTGAAGCGGAGAGACCCTCAGGCAGTAAAGGAAGCTAAACAGAAATTTCAGAAAGAAATTAATTTCTGGAAGATGACGCAGTTTTTATTTTTCTGCCACTGGCATTCCCTGAAGGCGTACGCAAATGAAAGGGGAATCCGGCTGATTGGAGATATTCCCATCTATGTTTCCTCCGACAGTGCAGATGTGTGGGCAGATCCAGAATTGTTTGTTCTGGATGAAGACTTAAATCCCACAGAAGTTGCGGGATGTCCGCCGGATGCATTTACAGAAGACGGCCAGCTGTGGGGGAATCCACTGTTTCGCTGGGATAAAATGGAACAGGACGGATTTGCCTGGTGGACAAAAAGAGTGAGGCATTTATCAGAATTGTTCGATATTGTGCGCATTGATCATTTCCGGGGTTTTGAGTCATACTATGCCATTCCGGCAGGGGATAAAAATGCAAAAAGGGGCGTCTGGAAAAAGGGACCGGGATTGAGATTGTTCCAGGCCCTCAAACAGAAGCTGGGAGATTTGAATATTATTGTGGAAGATCTGGGATTTTTGACCCCTGAAGTGTTGAAAATGGTTCAGGACTGCGGTTTTCCGGGTATGAAACTGCTGCAGTTTGCCTTTGATGCCAGAGATAACAGTGCATATCTGCCCCATAACCATATTAAAAACTGTGTGGTCTATTCCGGAAGCCACGATAATGATACGATTCTTGGCTGGATGAAAAATTCCCCGAGAGAAACTGTGGAGTATGCCGCAGAGTATCTGGGGCTGACTGTGAAGGATGCCAACTGGGGGATGATGAAGGCTGTATGGGCCAGTGTTGCAGATACGGCGATTGTGACTATGCAGGATCTGTTAGGGCTGGGAGATGAGGCGCGGATGAATATTCCGTCTACCACAGGGAATAACTGGAAATGGCGGATGAAGCCTGATGCCTTAAGTCAGGAACTGGCCGGGAAAATTTATCATCAGATGATAAATTATGCCCGATTAAGGAAATAAAAAGAAAAGAGAAAGCAGATGAATTTTAAAAGTATCCGGTATTTTATAACCCTTGCCCATTGTCTGAATTTTACTCAGGCAGCCGGCAAATATCATATTACCCAGACTGCTATGAGCCGATATATTGCATCTTTAGAGGAACAGGTAGGCGTGAAACTGTTTGAGAGAAGCTCTAGAAAAGTGACATTGACAGAAGCAGGAAGGCTGTATGCAGAAGGTGTGGAAAAAATATTAAAAGAACACGAAGAATTGCTGGAACGGGCAAGGGCTGCCGCCAATCAATACCAGGGGCATGTAAAGGTGGGGATCGGAGTTTATGAATACAGCAATACCGAGCAGTATTTTTCGAAATTTCTGGAAATGTATTCGGATGTAAAGGTAGATATCTTTCAGTTTCCTTACAGCACCTTGACAGAACGTTTTAAAACCGGAAGTCTGGACCTGATCATATCCCTGGATATGTGCAGGGAAGAGTTTAAAAAAGAGGAAATACGGACAGTGGACTTGTTTTCCAGCGAAAATGTTCTGGTGATCAGCCGGCAGAAAGCAGAGCAGTATCAGGGCAGTAAGGTAGCAGAGATTTTGAAAAAAGAATATCTTGTAACCAACTGTGAGGATAATGGTTTAAATTCTCTGAAAATGTTAAAAACCATGCTGCAAAGAGACCTTGGTTTTGCTCCGGAGAATATGGTGCAGACTAATAGTCTTGGAGCCCAGCTTTTAATGGTAAAAACAGGGCATGGAGCGGCCATTGTGCCCTCTTTTGTAAAAGAGATACAGGATGACTCTGTGGCGGTATTAAAGCTGCCTCAGGAATCTCCCCAGAAGTATTGTGTGATACAAAAAAGTGACTGCAAAAATCAGGCCGCAACTTTATTTATGGATTTCTGCCAGTCTCTGCATCTGGATGTCATGTAATGAGAACCTCCCGCATATACATAAAACAGTATAGACGGGAGGATTTTTTATGGACAAAATAAATACCAATACATATGATCTTTACAGAGATATCCAGAGAAGAACCAACGGAGAGATTTATCTTGGAGTGGTGGGGCCTGTGCGTTCCGGAAAATCAACTTTTATCAAACGGTTTATGGATTTGATGGTACTGCCGAATATGGAGGATGCTTCGGACAGAGAACGGACCATTGATGAGCTGCCCCAGTCGGCTCAGGGAAAAACGATTATGACAACAGAGCCCAAATTTATTCCAAAAGAGGCAGCTAATATTTTTCTGGCGGAAGATCTGCCGGTACAGATTCGGTTAATTGATTGTGTGGGCTTTCTCATTGAGGGGGCAAACGGTCATATGGAAGAGGGAAATCAGCGTATGGTGAAGACTCCGTGGATGGAACAGGAAATTCCTTTTTCTCAGGCGGCCAGCATCGGAACGGAAAAGGTAATCAAAGAACACGCTACCATTGGGATTGTAGTGACTACAGACGGTTCCTTTACGGAGATACCAAGGGAAAATTATGTTCCGGCAGAGGAAAAAACCATCGCAGAGTTAAAAGAAATCGGCAAACCTTTTGTGGTACTGCTGAATACGCCCCGGCCATACCAGGCAGAAAGCGAACAGTTAGCCCAGCAGCTTTCTGAAAAATATCAGGTTCAGGTATTGCCGGTAAACTGTGAGCAGTTGAAAAAAGATGATATCAATCGAATCTTAAAGAGTGTGCTTTATGAGTTTCCCATTACCAGAATCGAGTTTTTCATTCCCAAATGGGTGGAAATGCTTGAGAGCTCCCATAAAGTAAAAGAAGCGGCTATTTTAAATGCGGGTACAATTTTGAAAAATCTGCAGTTTGTAAAGGATGCTGCTGTGGAAAGCTTTGAGCCCGAAGGAGATGAAATAAAATCCATGCGGATGGAGCAGGTGGATTTTTCCAGCGGAAATGTAAAAATCCGGATGGATGTGGACGAAAAACTATATTATGAAAATATGAGTGAGATGGCCGGTATGGATATCAGCGGAGAATATCAGCTGATCTCTCTGATCAGGGAGCTGGCGTCTGTGAAAAAGGAGTATGAAAAAGTGGCGGAAGCCATGCAGAGCGTTCAGCAGAAAGGGTATGGCGTAGTTCTGCCGTCTATGTCTGATATCCAGATAGAGGAGCCTCAGTTGATCCGTCACGGGAACAAGTACGGTGTAAAACTGAAAGCATCTTCTCCTTCTATCCATATGATCCGTGCCAATGTAGAAACAGAAATTGCGCCCATTATCGGAAGTGAGGATCAGGCAAAAGATCTGGTTTCTTATATTCTGGATAACGAAAACAGAGAAGAAGGATTGTGGGAAACAAATATTTTTGGAAAATCCATCGGAGAACTGGTGGAAGACGGTATTAACCGGAAAATTACAATGATGGATGATGACAGTCAGATGAAGCTTCAGGATACCATGCAGAAAATTGTAAATGACAGCAATGGCGGACTGGTGTGTATTATTATTTAAAAGTGTAAATATTTGAAAAAGTCCTGGAGGGGCAGCCTGGCATTATGAAAGTTTCTGCTTTTTATGGTGCAGTGCTGGCGCTTCAGGACTTTTTACTCTATAGGAGATACCGTGTTGTGATAAAGCTGAAAAGTGCCGATTCCTATAGAGCAAAAAACGCTCCGCTGATGATCGCACTGCGGCGGAATGGAGTCATGTCGCAAAAGCCGCCCGCCGCAGGCGGAAGAATATCTTTGAAAGCAGCTTATGTACAGGAAAGAGTGCAGGGGGCGGCTCTCTGCTTTCGGTTTACAAAAGATTCCTTTTTCGCTATAATAAGGCAATATGTAAATGAGCGAAAACAGGAGGCGAAAAAGCTTATGAATCCAGTATATGAGAAACTTTTAAAATGTTATGAAAGTGTAAAGAAAAAAATTGACTTTCAGCCGGAAATGGCATTGATTTTGGGCTCCGGTCTTGGGGATTATGCGGAGAGCATTCAGATTGAGGCGGTTTTGGATTATCATGAAATAGAAGGATTTCCGGTTTCTACAGCCCTGGGCCATAAAGGCCGGTTTGTATTCGGATATGTAAAAGATGTTCCTGTTGTTATTATGCAGGGACGTGTTCATTATTACGAAGGATATTCCATGACAGATGTGGTGCTTCCCACCCGTCTGATGGGAATGATGGGGGCAAAGGTGCTGTTTTTAACCAATGCTTCCGGCGGAATTCAGGAAGGGATGCAGGCAGGAGATTTTATGCTGATTAACGGGCATATTACTGACTTTGTGCCTTCTCCTTTGATCGGACCGAATATTGATGAACTGGGTGTGCGGTTTCCGGATATGAGTGATGTATACAGAAGCAGTCTGCGGGAAGTCATTAAAGAAACCGCTAAAAAGTTTGATATTCCATTAAAGGAAGGTGTTTATATTCAGCTGACGGGACCAAATTATGAAACCCCTCAGGAAATTCATATGTGCCGTGTGCTGGGAGCGGATGCGGTAGGTATGAGCACAGCGGTGGAAGCTATGGCGGCCAACCATATGGGAATGCAGGTATGCGGAATTTCCTGTATTTCCAATCTGGCAGCAGGAATTTCACCAACGCCTCTGACTCATGAAGAGATTCAGGAGACAGCAGACCGTGTGGCGCCAATGTTTAAACAGCTGGTAACAGAATCTATCTGCAGCATCTATCAGTCACTGCATCAGTAAGGGGGAAGAGGCATATGAATATTCGCTTTTATAACGCTAAAGTTCTGACTCTGAAAGAAGATGAAACCTTTGAGATTATCTTTGGAGAGCTCTGGGTGAAAGGAAATTCTATTTGTTATATTGGAAACGGAGAGGATACAGATCAGGTTTTGAAAGAATACGGCCCCATCTGCTGGGAACGTGAAATAGATGCAGAGGGCAATCTTTTAATGCCGGGCTTTAAAAATGCCCATACACATACGGCTATGACATTCTTACGTTCTTATGCAGATGATCTGCCTCTGCAGGAATGGCTGTTTCAGCAGGTATTTCCAAAGGAGGACCAGCTGGTGCCGGAGTATGTATATGATTTGAATATTCTTGGAATTATGGAATATCTCACCAGTGGAATTACTTCTAACTTTGATATGTATTTTTTCCCGCCGACAGATGCAAAAGCTTCTGTGGACTGCGGTTTCCGTACGGTGTTAGTGCCGGGGCTGAATAATTTCGGCGGAACTGTGGAACAGATGGAGGAAAATTATCATATTGTCAATGAAATGAGCGATCTTGTAAGCTTTATGATTGGATTTCATGCAGAATACACTACTTCCAGAGAGCTGATGGAAGGGGTGGCAGGACTGGCACAGAAGTTTCGGTCGCCGGTATTTATGCACAATTCAGAAACCGCTCTGGAGGTAAAAGAGTGCCGGGACCGTTACCAGATGTCTCCCACACAGATTACGGACAGCCTTGGGATGTATGAATACGGCGGCGGCGGCTATCACTGCGTATATTTTGACGATCAGGATTTTGAGATTTTTAAAAAGAAAGGACTTTCGGCAGTGACCAATCCAGCTTCTAATTTGAAGCTTGCCAGCGGGATTGCGCCGGTGAAACGGTTTGTGGAAGAGGGAATTAATGTGGCTATCGGCACTGACGGAGCGGCCAGCAACAACTGTCTGGATATGTTTCGGGAGATGTTTCTTACTTCTGCCCTTGCAAAGGTAAGAGAAATGGATGCGGAGTGTGTCAGCGCAGATAAGATTTTATATATGGCAACAGCAGGAGGCGCAAAAGCCATGGGCCTTTCTGACTGCGATTGTCTGGCGGCAGGAAAGAAAGCAGACCTGATTATGCTTGATTTAAAACAGCCTAATATGCAGCCGGAAAATAATATCGTTAAAAATATTGTGTACAGCGGAAGCAAGCAGAATGTAAAAATGACCATGGTAAACGGAAAGATTCTATATGAAGATCAGAAGTTTTATATAGGATTTGAGCCGGAAGAGGTATACCGCAGAGCAAATGAAATTATCCGCAGTATGAAATAGGAGTATCTATGAAAGTAACAATTTATACAGACGGAGCGGCCAGAGGAAATCCCCACGGTCCGGGAGGATACGGCACCGTACTTCAGTTTGTGGACGCAGCCGGAACACTTCATGAAAGAGAGCTGTCTGCCGGATATAAAAAAACCACCAATAACCGGATGGAGCTTATGGCTGCTATTGTGGGGCTTGAGGCTTTAAACCGTCCCTGCCAGGTGGATTTGTATTCTGATTCCAAATATCTGACAGATGCTTTTAATCAGCACTGGATAGATGGATGGAAACGCAGAGGATGGAAAAAGGCCGACAAAAAGCCGGTGAAAAATGTGCGGCTCTGGCAGAGACTGCTGGCGGCCATGGAACCTCATCAGGTGATCTTTCACTGGGTAAAAGGACATGACGGGCATCCGGAAAATGAACGGTGCGACCGTCTGGCCACTGCAGCTGCAGACGGATCCTGTCTTCTGGAAGATGATCTTGACGAGAGCTGAGTGCAGGGACTGCCTTGAAAATGAAAAAACACTGTGCTAAGATAGGAATGTTTGGATAACAAAGGGGACAGCCCCCTTTGAAAATAAATTTGGAGGAATTGTTGTGAAAAAATACGGAGTAAATGATCTGCGCAGAATGTTTCTGGAATTCTTTGAGAGTAAAGATCATCTGGCAGCAAAAAGCTTTTCCCTGGTGCCTCATAATGACAACAGTCTGCTGTTGATCAATGCGGGAATGGCACCGTTAAAACCATACTTTACCGGTCAGGAGATTCCGCCAAGACGGCGTATGACTACCTGTCAGAAATGTATTCGTACCGGTGATATTGAAAATGTAGGAAAGACAGCCCGTCATCTTACATTTTTTGAGATGCTTGGAAACTTTTCATTTGGAGATTATTTTAAAAAGGAAGCCATTGCCTGGTCCTGGGAATTTTTGACAAAGGTGCTGGAGCTGGATCCGGAACGTCTTTATCCTTCTATTTACGGAGAGGACGAGGAAGCTTTTGAAATCTGGACCAAGGATATCGGGGTTCCTGCAGAAAAAATCACACGTTTTTACCGGGATGAAAACGGTGAATGCGATAACTTCTGGGAGCACGGAGCAGGTCCCTGCGGTCCCTGTTCGGAAATTTATTATGACAGAGGGGAAAAATACGGATGTAAAAGCCCTGACTGTAAGGTAGGCTGTGACTGTGACCGTTTTATGGAAGTGTGGAATAATGTATTCACACAGTTTGACGGTGACGGAAAAGGCCATTATACAGAACTTGAAAATAAAAATATTGATACCGGCATGGGATTAGAGCGTCTTGCTGTTGTTATGCAGGATGTAGATTCCGTATTTGATATTGACACTATGAAGGCAATCCGTGACAAAGTCTGTGAGCTCTGCGGCAAAACTTATCAGACAGATGAGCTTTCTGATATTTCCATTCGTCTGATTACAGATCATATCCGTTCTGCCACATTTATGGTTTCTGACGGAATTATGCCTTCCAACGAAGGACGGGGCTATGTGCTGCGGCGTCTCATCCGCCGGGCGGCAAGACATGGAAGAATGCTTGGAATAGAAGGAACCTTCCTGGCAAAATTAAGTGAGACTGTAATTTCAGAATCCAAAGACGGATATCCGGAGTTAGAAGAGAAAAAAGATTTTATTTTCCGTGTTCTGACTCAGGAAGAGGAAAAATTCAATAAAACCATTGACCAGGGGCTTAATATTCTGGCCGAAATGCAGGCTGAGATGGAAGAAGCCGGCAAGAAGACACTTTCCGGTGCAGATGCCTTTAAATTGTATGATACGTATGGTTTTCCTATAGATCTGACAGCGGAAATCCTGGAAGAAAAAGGATTAAATATTGACCATGAGGGCTTTGGGGCGGCAATGCAAGAGCAGCGCACCAAGGCAAGAAAAGCCCGGAAAACAACCAACTATATGGGCGCGGATGTGACTGTTTATGAGTCTATTGATCCGTCTGTTACCACAGAGTTTGTTGGTTATGACCGATATACCCATCAGTCAGAAATTATTGTATTAACAACAGAGGATGAACTGACAGAAGCGCTGACAGAGGGAGAAAACGGAACAGTTATTGTAAAAGAGACGCCATTTTATGCAACCATGGGCGGACAGAATGCAGATACCGGCGTCATTCGTACAAAAGACGGAGAGTTTCTGGTGAAGGATACTGTGAAACTTTCAGGCGGCAAGGCAGGTCATATCGGAACCGTAGTCAAAGGCATGGTAAAGGTTGGTGATCTGGCAGAATTGTCCATAGATCAGGAGAAGCGTCTTGCAATCGGTAAAAACCACAGTGCCACTCATCTGCTTCAAAAGGCTTTGCGTGAAGTGCTTGGAACCCATGTGGAGCAGGCAGGGTCCGATGTTAACGAGGACAGACTGCGTTTTGACTTTACACATTTTTCTGCTATGACACCGGAGGAGCTGGCAAAAACAGAAGCTATTGTAAATCAAAAGATTGAAGAGAATCTTCCGGTGAAAACTGCTGTAATGTCATTAGAGGAAGCAAAAAAGACCGGAGCTATGGCTTTGTTTGGTGAAAAATACGGTGAGAGTGTCCGTGTAGTAACTATGGGGGATTTTTCCACAGAGCTCTGCGGCGGTACTCATGTATCCAATACAGGTTCTATTATGGCTTTTAAGATTCTTTCCGAAACCGGAGTCGCAGCGGGAGTACGCCGTATAGAGGCGCTGACTTCAAAAGCTGTATTTGAATATTATGATAAGCTGGAGGATACCTTAAATCAGGCGGCAAAAGCGTTAAAGACAAATCCGGCCTCAGTTCTGGAAAAAATTCAGCATCTGCAGACTGAGTTAAAAGCGCTTCAAAGTGAAAATGAATCTTTAAAGAGCAAAGCGGCTCAGGATGCCCTTGGGGATGTAATGGATCAGGTTGTAGAAGTAAATGGAGTAAAGCTTCTGGCAGCGGTTGTAGATGATGTGGATATGAACGGTCTGCGTGATCTTTCCGATCAGCTGAAGGCAAAGCTGGGCGACGGTATGGTATTACTGGCATCTGCAAAGGACGGGAAAGTCAGCCTTGTAGCTATGGCAACAGAGGGAGCTATGAAGCAGGGGGCTCATGCGGGAAATCTGATTAAAACTGTAGCGGCAAAAGTCGGCGGAGGCGGAGGCGGACGTCCGAATATGGCTCAGGCCGGCGGAAAGAATCCGGCTGGCATTCCGGATGCTATTGCAGCAGCGAAAGAAGCATTTGCTCTGCAGGTTGAAAAATAATGAAGCAATTATGCAAACTAATATTGGCAGCGGCAGCTCTGGCAGTTTTGTCCGGAGCTGCCGGCTGTTCATTTGAAGGACAAAAAACGGACATTTCCGTATCTGAAAAAGAAAAAAGCAGAGATGAAGCCCTTGAGACAGGAGTCCATGCAGAAAATCAGGATGAGATCCGGGCCAGAGCTCTTTTAGATGAGATGTCTTTGGAAGAAAAAGTAGGTCAGATGTTTTTTGTGCGGTGCCCGAAAGAAAATGCCGCCAAGATGGTTACAGACTATCATATTGGCGGTTATCTTTTGTTTGGCCAGGATTTTGAAGAGAATACTCCAAAAGAAGCCAGAGAAAACATTCAGAGTTATCAGGAGGCTTCAGAAATTCCACTGCTGATTGGGGTGGACGAGGAAGGCGGTACGGTAAACCGCATCAGCCGTTATCCACAGTTTCGTAAAATTCCTTTTTTGTCCCCTATGGAGCTTTACGAGCAGGGGGGACTAAACGCTATTGAGCAGGATGCCCAGGAGAAGTGTGAGTTTTTGCAGGAACTGGGAATAAATGTAAATTTTGCTCCTGTCTGTGATGTGTCTGAGAATCCGGATGATTTTATTTATCAGAGAACTCTGGGGCAGGGGGCAGAGGAAACTGCTGAATATGTAAAGGCTGTTACAGCGGTTATGAAAGATAAAAAGATGGCATCTGTCTTAAAGCATTTTCCGGGTTACGGAAATAACACGGATACACATACGGGAATTGCTTATGACAAGCGGCCCCTCAAGGAGTTTGAAACTTCGGATTTTCTTCCCTTTCAGGGGGGAATTGATGCCGGGGCTGATCTTGTACTGGTATCTCATAATATAGTGGAATGTATGGATGAAACATATCCGGCTTCTCTTTCGGAAAAAGTGCACAGGATTTTAAGAGAGGAACTGGGATTTACCGGAGTGATTATTACAGATGATCTTGTGATGGACGGAGTAAAAGAATTTGCCGGGCAGGAGCAGGCTGCTGTGCTGGCGGTGAAAGCCGGGAATGACCTTTTGTGCTGTACAGATTTTGAAGTGCAGATCCCAGCCGTTTTGGAAGCTGTAAAATCCGGAGAGATCAGCCGGCAGCAGATTGATGAATCAGTACTAAGGGTGCTGCGTTTGAAAATTAATCTGGGACTTTTATGAAATTTTGGAAAAGGGTTGACTAATCCGTCAGATATGCTATAATAACTTGCAGTGCAAAAATATTACCCAATCAGTTGAATATGCACAATACGCAACTGGAGGGAGGTTAGGTGTGATTCTATGTCAAATGTTATCGTAAAAGAAAACGAAACTTTAGATAGCGCTTTACGCAGATTCAAAAGAAATTGTGCAAAAGCTGGTATCCAGCAGGAGATTCGTAAGAGAGAACATTACGAAAAACCAAGCGTAAAACGTAAAAAGAAATCTGAAGCAGCTAGAAAACGTAAATATAACTAGTTCAGACAAACTGAAAGAGGAAATAATCATGTAAATGGTTATTTCCTTTTTTTGTTGTTCTAAATTGAAAATGAAATCATATATTTGACTAAGGTCAGGGACAAGAACAGGACCGGGAGGAAAATTATGGAACAGATGATTCAACTATTTCCCCTTCATCTCAGGAAGGAAATCAATGACAGCCGGATTTTTGAAAAAGAGATAGAAGAAATCAGAATACGGGTGGCTCAGCCCCTGATTGTTATAACAGGAAAAGGGGAATATAAAATCCCCGGATTGGAAAATTACCGTATGACAAAGGAAGATTTAAGCCAGATGGTCTCCTATATTTCCCAGTGTTCTATTTATGCTTTTGATGATGAAATACAGAAAGGATTTCTGACGCTTCAGGGAGGACACCGGGTGGGAATAGCTGGACAGGTTGTGCCAGAGGGTAAAGGTGTGCGGACCATAAGACCGATTACCTATCTTAATATCCGGATTGCCCATCAGGTATACGGATGTGCCCGAGATTTAGTCAGCTGGCTTCAGAGCGAGGGGCGATTTAAGAATACCTTGATCTTGTCTCCTCCGGGAGGGGGGAAAACAACGATGCTAAGAGATCTGGTACGGATTCTTTCTGATGGGGACAGGCGTTACCCAGGGATGAAGGTAGGGATTGTAGATGAACGTTCTGAGATTGCCGGCTGCAGAAACGGCGTTCCACAGAATGATGTTGGAATCCGGACGGATGTGCTGGACGGCTGTCCAAAGGCGGAGGGAATGATGATGCTGGTGCGCTCCATGTCACCGGAGATTCTGGCAGTTGATGAAATCGGTACGAAAGAAGATTTTGAGGCGGTAACGTATGCCTTAAACTGTGGATGTGCGGTATTTGCAACGATGCACTGCTCTACGATACAGGAACTGATGGACAAACCATTTTGGAAGGATCCTGTCAACAGACAGCTGTTTTCTAGGTATGTGCTGTTAAAAAATCTCCGGGGAAACCGGACGTTTCAAGTATACGACGAGGGGATGGTGCAGTTATGTTAAAAATTGCCGGGATTGTTCTGGTGCTGGCTGCTGCATGGGGATACGGCAGCGGGCTTGTGGCACAGCTTGTAAGACACAGAGATAATCTGTTTGCCTGCAAAGAAATGACAGAACTTCTGATCGGAGAGATTCGTTACGGGAAAACCCCCCTTCAGGATGCGTTTTCTTTGATTGCTGCCCGTCTGAAAGAGCCCCTGTCCGGCATTTTAAAAAGTATTTCCAAAGAGATCTGTCAGAATAATTATAAAAGCCTGGAAGTGGTCTGGGAGAATAAGTTTCAGGCTGCGCAGAAGGAACTTTATTTTACAGCAGAGGAGATGGAGGTAGTAAAAGGGATTGGAAAAAATCTCGGATATCTGGATGTACAGATGCAGGTACAGCATCTGACACTGTATCAAAAACAGATGGCGGGATTTCTGGAACAGACAGAGAAAACAGAAAAAGAAAAGAAAAAATTGTACCGCAGCTTAAGTATGATGGCAGGTGCAATGGTAGTATTATTACTGGTTTAAAACGGGAGGAACTATGGGTGTCAATCTGATATTTAAAATAGCGGCGGTGGGAATCCTGGTAACTGTTATTGGACAGGTACTAAAACACAGCGGAAGAGAAGAACATGCTTTTTTGGTAAGTCTTGCGGGACTGTTAATTGTTCTTTTCTGGATTGTGCCGTACATATATGATTTGTTTTCGAATATCCGGGATCTGTTTTCGCTGTAGAGGGAAGTAATATGAGTGTAATAAAAGTTGCGATGATAGGCGTCTGCGGAGTATTGCTGGCGGTATTTTTAAAGCAGCAGAAAAATGAGTATGCACTGTATATCAGTATGGGAGCGGCTGTGCTGATTTTACTGCTGGCAGTAAACAGACTGGGGATAGTTATGGAATCCATTGAAAAAATTCAGTCGGTGATTAAAATTGACAGCAGTTACGTAAAGGTGCTTGTTAAGATGATTGGAATTACTTATGTGGCAGAATTTGCGTCGGGGCTGTGCAAGGATGCAGGATATGCTTCTGTAGGGGCGCAGATAGAGATGTTTGGAAAATTTTCCATTATGGCAGTCAGTATGCCGGTTCTGCTGGCTCTCATAGAAACCGTTGAAGGGTTTTTAACATGAAAAAAAAGATCGTAAATGGAATCTTTCTTGTTTTTTTACTAACGGCAGTTTTTCAGTTTTCGGTGCGGGCGGCGGATCTTTCGAATGGGGATACTGCTGGGCCGGTGATATCCGAAGAGACAGATGGCAGCAATCAGGTAGATGAGTCTATGCTTAATGGAATTGATTTTACCGATATTGATAATTTTCTGAATGAAACAAAAGAAACAGACGGCATTACTTTTCGTCAGCTTGTGGAGACCATTATTTCTCAGGATGGACAGGTTGATAAAAAATGGGTGTTTACACAGATCTGGAATCTGATTGCTAAAGAGCTTGTGGAGAGCAAAAGTATTTTTGCCCAGCTTTTGATTATGTGCGTGGCCTTTGCGGTTCTGCACAATTTTGCCAATGTGTTTGAAAACAGTCAGATTCATACCACCTGTTTTTATATGTTCTATATGGCATTGATTACACTTTTAATGAGATCCTATCTGCTGACCCATCAGATACTCACAGAGGTGCTGGGCAGTCTGGTGGACTTTATGCAGGCAGTGATACCGGCTTTCTGTATGGCCCTGATGTTTTCTTCTGCGGCCTCAACGGCAGCTGTTTTTTATCAGATTATTGTGGCGGTTATTTATCTTATTGAACGGATTTTACTGTATGTGATTGTTCCGGGAATCCATATTTATGTAGTGCTGCAGATGCTCAACCATATGACCGGAGAGGCAATGATTTCCAGAATTACAGGTCTGTTAAAAAAGTTTATTACCTGGGGACTTAAAATTATGGTGGCGGCTATTACAGGGATGAATATTATTCAGAGTCTGATTGCACCTGCTCTTGACGGGCTGAAAAATACGGCCATCACCAAAACGCTGAATATGATACCGGGACTTGGAGGTTCCGCAAATGCAGTTACCAGTATGTTTTTAGGGTCGGCGGTTGTGATTAAAAATGGAATCGGAGTGGCCGCTTTAATTATTTTGCTTGTATTATGCCTAGGGCCGCTGTTTAAAATGGGAGTTCTGACGTTTTTATATAAAGTGACCGGAGCTGTTGTACAGCCTATTTCGGACAGCAGGGTGTGCGGATGTATCAGCAGTGTAGGAGAGGGCGCTTCTCTTTTGCTGAAAGTACTTCTGGCAGCTATGATGATGTTTATGGTGACAATTGCAATTATAACGGCCGCGGTGCGGTAATGAAAGAAAGGCGGAAGAGCAGATGGATGCCATATTCGGGTGGGTGAAAACATTAATCTTTTTTTCTCTGTTTCTTACGATTTTTATGCAGCTGATTCCGGAGAAAAAATACCGCAAATATATACGTTTTTTTGCAGGGATGATTTTTATTATTCTTGCGGTATCTCCGGTTTTTAAGTTTTTTTCTAAAGGGGATTTGTCAGAGAATATTTTTGAGCAGTTTGCCTATCAGCAGGAAAGTGAGAAAGTCAGTCTGGATTTTGAATATATGGAGAGCCAGCAGCAGGAATATTATCAGGAACAGGTGAAACAGGCTGCGTCTGAGCTGATAGACAAAGCGGCAGCCGAACAGGGATTTGAAATGACCGGCAGCAGCATTGAACTAAAAGAGGGCTCCGGGGAGCCGGAAAAAATAACGGTTTTTGTCAGGGAGGCAGATGAGACAAAAGAACAGGAGCGGACTGCAGTGGAAGAAATAAAAATAAAGATTGCAGATGACGGGGGAGAAAAAAAAGAAGTATCGGCGGCCAGATCTGGGAAGCTGAAAGAAGAAATTGTATCATTGTTTGAAATTCCGGAAGATCAGATACAGATTTTGGAGGAATAGATGGATATCAGGAAATTTATAAAAGAAAAACAATGGAAAAAGTGGAAAAAAGATCAGTGGCTGATTGTATTTCTAGCAGGGGTGCTGCTGCTTGTGATTGCCATACCGGTAAATTCAGGAAAAAAGTCGGAGAATACGAAAGATACACAGGCGGAACAGACAGTTAAGAATCAAAAGAGTGAAAATCAGAGTGATTCTGATTATGAGGGGCAGCTAGAAAAGAAGCTGGAACAGGTTTTAAAGCAGATGGATGGAGCAGGACAGGTTCAGGTAATGATAACCCTGAAAGATACCGGAGAATCTGTGGTGGAAAAAGATATTAATACCACAGGAAATACCACAGAAGAGAGCGACAGCCAGGGAGGCACCAGAAAAACTGTGGAAAATCAGCAGGAAGAAAGTACTGTATACCAGGATGGCACACAAGATGGTTCACCCTTTATATCGAAGGAAACCATGCCCCAAATTGAAGGCGTCCTTGTTGTGGCTCAGGGGGGAGGAGATACTGTAACGGCAAAAAATATTTCTGAAGCAGTAGAGGCATTATTTGGAATTGAAGCTCATAAAATTAAGGTAGTAAAGATGAACATGCAGGAGGGGTAATCGTGAAAAAAATATTTCGTAAAAATCAGGTAATTATAACAGCACTGGCATTGATGATTGCAGTAGCCGGATACATAAGTTATACACAGTCTAATGACTCGGATAAAGATGTAGTAAAAACAAAGACAGATCAGACGGCGTCGGCTAATACAACCTATGATATCTCAGATGAGGATCTGGCTGCCGATGTATTTACAGATACAGAAGATAACAGTAAGAGTGATGCAAAGGATACAAAGACAGATGATAAGGATACAAAAACGGATGATACAAAAGATACGAAAGAGACATCCTCTGACAGTACAAAAACAGACAGTAAGAGTGAAAATCCCGGGGAGACAGTGCTTACAAATGCAGATGCTAAATCTGTAGATTTTGCCTCAGAGATGAAGCTGAACCGGGAGCAGATGCGGTCTAAAAATAAAGAAGATCTCATGGAGATTATCAATAATAATTCGATTACCGAGGCACAAAAACAAAATGCCATTGATAAAATGGTGGAGATGACCAATATTGCAGAGCGGGAAAACGCAGCAGAAATATTGCTGGAAGCCAAGGGATTCACAGATGTGGTAGTGAGTATTACAGATGATGGTGCTGATGTAGTATTAAATATGGGAGATGTTACAGATGCAAAACGGGCTCAGATTGAGGATATTATGAAAAGAAAAACAGGTGTGTCTGCAGAAAATATTGTAATCACTCCCATTTCTGAGTAGAATATAAATACACAGATTGGCAGAAGATAACTGCATAGCAAAAGAAAGAAGGAAACACAGATGAAACGCATATTTTTAATTGTACTAGATAGTGTGGGAATTGGAGAAATGCCGGATGCAGATCAATATAATGATGCAGGAAGCAATACCTTAAAAGCTGCTTCTGAAAGTCCGTATTTTTCCATGGAGCATATGCGGAAACTGGGCTGTTTTAATATAGATGGCGTGCAGATTGGAGAAAAAGAGGGGCAGCCGGAAGGCTCTTATGCCAGAATGACAGAACGTTCCAGGGGAAAGGATACCACCATTGGCCACTGGGAAATTGCGGGAATCGTTTCAGAAAAACCTCTGCCTGTTTATCCCCAGGGTTTTCCGGATGAAATCCTCAGAGCCTTCTCGCAGAAAACCGGGCGGGGCATTCTCTGCAACAGGCCATATTCCGGAACGGAGGTAATCCGTGATTACGGAGAGGAGCATATGAAAACCGGAAAGCTGATTGTATATACGTCAGCGGATTCTGTATTCCAGATTGCCGCCCACGAGGATGTCATACCCGTTAAGACCCTGTACGAGTACTGCGGGATGGCAAGAGAACTGTTAAGCGGGGAGCATAATGTTGGCAGGGTTATTGCAAGACCTTTTACCGGTGAACCGGGCAGTTTTGTAAGAACCGCCAGACGCCATGACTTTTCTGTAAAGCCCCCAAAGACAACCATGCTGGATCAGTTAAAAGAGAGCGGATATCAGGTGCTGGCAGTGGGAAAAATCAATGATATTTTTGCCGGAGAGGGAATTACAGAGTTTGTGCGGACCGAAAATAATGCGGACGGCATTGACAAAATGCTTGCGTATATGGAGCGGGAGTTTGAAGGGCTGTGCTTTGTGAATCTTGTGGATTATGATATGCTGTACGGCCACCGCAATGATGTGGACGGATATGCAAAAGCTCTGACTTATTTTGACAGCCGTCTGCCGGAAATATTAGATCAATTAAAGGAAGAGGATATTCTGATGATTACGGCAGACCACGGCTGTGATCCAAGTACGCCCTCTACAGATCATTCCAGAGAGTACACACCTTTTGTTATTTATGGAAAACCGGTAAAAGGGGGAGTAAATTTAAAAACAAGAGAAAGCTTTGCGGATATCGGGGCCTCGGTCCTTGATTATTTTCGGATTAAGCCCAAAATCAGCGGAAAGAGTATGCTTGACAACGGATTGCTGCTCCTTTAAAATTAAAGTTTGTGAATGATCAGAAATAGAAATCATAAACAGTTGGAGGAAGCATTTTGGCTGATTTAAGGAAAGAAATAGAAAAACGAAGAACCTTTGCGATTATTTCCCATCCGGATGCAGGAAAAACAACCCTGACAGAAAAGTTTCTGCTTTATGGCGGAGCTATTAATCTGGCTGGTTCCGTAAAAGGAAAAGCGACGGCACGGCATGCGGTATCAGACTGGATGGAAATTGAAAAACAGAGAGGTATTTCAGTAACTTCATCGGTGCTGCAGTTTAATTATGACGGCTATTGTATTAATATTCTGGATACGCCGGGGCATCAGGACTTCTCAGAAGATACCTACCGTACGCTGATGGCGGCAGATTCTGCTGTTATGGTAATTGACGGCTCTAAGGGTGTAGAGGCTCAGACAAGAAAGCTGTTTAAGGTATGTGTTATGCGTCACATCCCCATTTTTACATTTATTAATAAAATGGACCGGGATGCCAACGATACCTTTGATCTTCTGGATGAAATTGAAAAAGAGCTTGGAATTGCCACCTGTCCGGTAAACTGGCCCATTGGATCCGGTAAGAATTTTAAAGGGGTCTATGATAGAAATACAAAAAAAGTAATGACTTTTTCCGACACTCTGAAAGGAACAAAAGAGGGTGTTGAAACGGAATATGAGATTGACGATCCAAGGCTTTGTGAAGTCATTGGCGATGAAAAAAAAGATCTGCTGATGGAGGAAATTGAGCTTTTAGACGGGGCCAGTGCAGAGTTTGATATGGAGCTGGTATCCAAAGGAGAGCTCTCTCCGGTGTTTTTCGGGTCGGCTCTGACAAATTTCGGAGTGGAGACATTTTTACAGCATTTTCTTCAGATGACCACATCTCCGCTGCCCCGCAATGCGGATATTGGCCAGATAGATCCTTTTTCAGAAGATTTCAGCGCATTTGTGTTTAAAATACAGGCCAACATGAACAAGGCCCATCGCGACAGAATCGCATTTATGCGTATCTGTTCCGGTAAGTTTACTGCGGGGATGGAAGTGACCCATATTCAGGGAGGCAGGAAGATGAAGCTCTCTCAGCCCCAGCAGATGATGGCACAGGAACGTAAAATTGTGGAGGAAGCCTATGCCGGGGATATTATCGGTGTGTTTGATCCCGGGATTTTTTCCATTGGAGATACCATAAGCACTTCTGCGGATAAATTTGCCTTTGAGGGAATTCCCACCTTTGCGCCGGAGCATTTTGCCCGGGTACGTCAGGTAGACACCATGAAGAGGAAACAGTTTGTGAAGGGAATTACCCAGATTGCCCAGGAAGGCGCCATTCAGATTTTCCAGGAATATAATACCGGAATGGAAGAAATCATTGTGGGTGTAGTAGGTGTTCTTCAGTTTGATGTTTTAAAATTCCGCTTGGAAAATGAATATAATGTAGAAATCCGTCTGGATAATCTTCCATATGAGCATATCCGCTGGATTGAAAATAAAGAGATTGATCTGGACAAGCTGTCCGGAACCTCTGACATGAAAAAAATAAAAGATCTGAAGGGAAATCCGCTGCTTTTGTTTGTAAACAGCTGGAGCGTGGGTATGACCCTGGATCGAAATGAAGGTTTAATGTTATCTGAGTTTGGAAGAAATTAAATATATCAGACTTGAATGTTTACCGGCAGCCAGAGGTTTTGGCTGCCGGTATTTTACGTTACAGGAAAGTTTTTGCCAACGTCTTCCCTGATATATAAAAACTGCTTGCCGGAAAAGGTCCGGCAGTGTATAGTTTTCCTATCAGCGAGATGATCTTTGTGCATGTTTGCCTGGAATCTAAGGGCATATTTCCATACCGGCCTGACAAAAAGAAAAGATAAAACTTTGAGTTGACTTTTTTCTGAATCTATAATATATTAGACATAGACAAACGAACATAAGTTCGTATAAGGAGATTAGAAATGGCTAAAGACGATAAATTAAAAGCATTGGATGCTGCAATTTCGCAGATTGAAAAACAATATGGAAAAGGCGCTGTGATGAAGCTTGGGGATTCCGGCGCTGATATGAATGTAGAAACGGTTCCTACAGGGGCGCTGAGTCTTGACATCGCTCTGGGGCTGGGAGGTGTGCCAAGGGGCAGAATTATAGAAGTGTACGGACCGGAGTCCAGCGGTAAGACAACCGTAGCGCTTCACATGGTTGCGGAGGTTCAGAAAAGCGGCGGAATTGCCGGATTTATTGATGCAGAGCACGCACTGGATCCTGTTTATGCCAAGAATATCGGAGTGGATATTGACAATCTGTATATTTCACAGCCGGATAATGGAGAGCAGGCCCTGGAGATTACAGAGACCATGGTGCGTTCCGGTGCGGTTGATATTGTAATTGTGGACTCTGTGGCGGCACTGGTGCCAAAGGCAGAGATCGACGGAGACATGGGTGATTCTCATGTGGGACTTCAGGCCCGTCTGATGTCTCAGGCCCTGCGTAAGCTTACTGCGGTTATCAGCAAGTCCAACTGTATTGTTATTTTTATCAATCAGCTTCGTGAGAAGGTAGGGGTTATGTTTGGCAATCCGGAGACGACTACAGGAGGCCGTGCGTTAAAGTTTTATTCTTCCATCCGTCTGGATGTCAGAAGGATCGAGGCATTGAAGCAGAGTGGTGAGATTGTGGGCAACCGTACAAGGATCAAAGTAGTAAAGAATAAAATTGCTCCGCCATTTAAGGAGGCGGAATTTGATATCATGTTTGGCCAGGGCATTTCAAGAGAAGGAGATATTCTTGATCTAGCGGCAAATATTGGTGTTGTGAACAAATCAGGCGCATGGTATGCCTATAATGAAGAGAAGATTGGACAGGGAAGGGAAAACGCGAAAAACTTTCTGCGTGAGAATCCTGCCATCCGGGATGAGATTGAAGTGAAAGTCCGTGGATTCTATCACTTAAACGGAGGTGAGGAAATTCCTGAGAACGAAGAAGGGGTATCAGAGCAGGAGGTTTAAATGATAGCTGCGCGGCAGATTGTTTGTGAGGCAAAGGAAGATGCTGATTGAAGAGATAACTGTAATGAAAAACGGAAAAGTAAAAATCCGGCTGGAAGATCATATAGAATTCCTGCTTTATAAGTCTGAAGCAGGAAAGTTCCAGCTGAAAGCAGGGGATGAGCTGAAAGAAGAGCAGTGGCTTTACATAAAGACAGAGATACTGCAAAAGCGGGCCAAAAAACGGGCCATGCATCTTCTAGAGAAAATGGACCGTTCGGAAAAGCAGCTTCGGGATAAGCTGAAAGAAGGCATGTATCCTGCAGACGTTATGGACGCAGCTATTGATTATGTGAAATCGTATCATTATATTGATGATGAACGGTACGCAAGAAATTTAATCCGTTATCAGCAGGAGAAAAAAAGCCGTCTTCAGATGAAAATGGATCTGCTTAAGAGAGGTATTTCTTCCGAAATCATAGACAATGCCATGGAGGAAGAATGTCAGGTTTCTTCTGAAGATCTGATTTTAAAGCTGTTAGAGAAAAAAGGATACCAGCGGGGATGCACGGATGACTCACAGCGCAGAAAAATTTATAATTTTTTACTTCGCAAAGGATTTCGCAGTGATGAAATCAGCCGATGTATGGGGCTGCACCAATATGATTAGAAATGGCCGGGAGGATTCCCGGTTATTTCTATATCGGTTCGGTGAAACAGAAAAAATCCGTGCTGGTGCGCATCAACAGTATTTTTTGTTCCGGCTCCGTGTTTTTTTGCACAAAGTGCTTTTGCTTTTCCGGAAAAATGAAACTTCCATAAATTCATTGTACAAGTAACCGGAAATTATGCTATAATAACTCAGGAATTTACCTAATCTGCAGATATTTTTGTTTTATGGAGCCGGATTGGATTTTAAACCTGGAACCGGCGGGATATTTGCAGATGGTTCTTATAAATAAGAGATCACTTTGATGATATAGGGGATATAATATGGAGAAAAAATATTTAAATCCGGAAGTATTAGAACTGGATAATCAGAAGCTAGAAGAGGCCATGAAGGTTTATATGGAAGCAAAGACACCTGAGAGCCTTGTAGATTTTATAAAGGCGTTAAAAGATGCGAAATTTTTAGTGCCCGTTGATTTTCCCAAAAAGATTGACCCGGCAGTTATGGAAAAAATGAAAAACAAAGAACGGTTAAAACCGGAAGAGCTTCCAAGAATGATGCCGGTTCTTGTTGTAAATAAAGACGGTGTCAGATTTGCCCCGGCTTTTACGGCTAAGGAACATCTGCCTGAAAATCATAAATATAATGTTATTATGACTGTGGATTTTGTAGCGGTGCTTCAGGTGGCAAATGCCAAAGACACAAATACCAGAGGGATTTTGATTAATCCGGGAAGTACAAAGCTGATTTTAAATCCGAAACTTTTGACTTTGATGGAAAAAGTAGTGAAAGGGATGTCTGTGGAAGATGCACTAAAAGAAGCAGGCGCGGCAGAAAGTGGTGAGAAAAAGGAAATCCGTATGACGCCGGAGCAGTTTCATGTATTTATCCGGAGAAATGTAGAGGTTGGTCTGCTTCCAAAGCTGGCTTTTCAGGAAAAGGGAAAGTTTATGGAGCGCATCTCAAAGGACCGGGAGCTGGCGGTGATGAATATTTATAAGAGCCTGTATAAAGACCAGGCGCCGTTTCCGTATACGGAAGATGATTTTGATATTATGGATTTAGAGATCAGCGATACATTATCAGTGACAGCTATAGGGCTTCCGGAGAAAAATCTTGCCCCGGGAATCTGCCAGAGCGTTTATCTGGTATGGAATCCACAGACAGATGAAGTACAGTATTATACCATTGAAAAAACAAAGGATGCAGATGATAATAAACTAGGCTGTGTAACTTTGGAAGGAAAATACGAAATTATAGGCGATGCACCGGCACATGGAAGTGAACTGTACGGCATTATAGAGATGTTAGAAGCCCAGAATTAATACAATAAAGAAGAGGTATACGATTATGATAAATCCAATGAAATTGATTCAGTTAAAACCAATGTGGGGAAAATTTCAGAAAAATCATCCTAAGTTCCGGCAGTTTTTTTCTGCGGCCGCTAAATCCGGTGTAAAGGAAGGAAGCGTAATATCCATTTCCATAAAAACAACAGAGGGGAAAGAACTCTCCACAAATGTGAAACTTACCAAAGAAGATATGGAGATGATTCACACAATTTCAGAAATGGTAAGAAGCTAAATAACTGACAGTTCGTTTGTACCATCCTGTCATTAAATAAAACCAGGACTACCAATTTATGAGAGATCGTAAAGGCCGCAGTCTGTTCTGCGGCTTTTTTTACTCTATAGGAAATACCATGTTGTGATAAAGCTGAAAAGTGCCGATTCCTATAGAGCAAAAAACGCTCCGCTGATGCTCGCACTGCGGCGGAGTGGAATCATGTCGCAAAAGCGACCCGCCGCAGGCGGAGAATGTGCTTTGCACATTCTTTTTTAAACAGTTGAATAGATTGAGAGGAAATTTATGTATATATTAAAGACAGAACAAAGTTTTGATTCGGCCCATTTTTTATATGGGTATGAAGGAAAATGCAGAAATCTCCATGGTCACAGATGGCGTGTGGTGGCAGAGATCTGTGCCGATACGCTGCAGCCACAAGGCCAGCTGAAAGGAATGGTGACAGACTTTGGAGATATAAAGAAGGATTTGCAGGAGCTGGCAGATTTTTATGATCATGCCTTGATTGCAGAAGAGGGGACGCTAAAGCCGGCTACAAAAGAGGCTTTCAAGGAGGAAGGCTTTCGGATTATCTGGGTGCCCTTCCGCCCTACAGCAGAAAATTTTTCCAGACATTTTTATGAGCTGTTAAAGGAAAAGGGATATCAGATGCATGCGGTATCTGTATATGAGACGCCAAATAATTGTGCCGTATACTGTGAGCAGAAAGAGAGGCAGAATGGCTAATTATAAAGTAGTAGAAATATTCAGCAGTATTAATGGAGAGGGTAAACGGGCCGGCCAGCTGGCAGTGTTTATCCGGATGCAGGGCTGTAATTTAAACTGCAGATATTGTGATACTGCATGGGCCAATGAAGAAGACTGCCGGTATCACTGGACTTCCACAGAAGAAATACTGGAACTGATTCACAGTATGGGGATTAAAAATGTTACAATTACAGGAGGGGAACCTCTGCTGCAAAAGGATATTGGCGTATTATTAGAAAATCTGGCAGAAGAAAAGGAACTGCATGTTGAGATTGAAACAAATGGAAGTGTTGATTTAAAACCGTTTCTTGCAATGGAAAACAGACCTTCTTTTACCATGGATTATAAGCTGCCGGGCAGTGAAATGGAAGCTCATATGCTGACGGAAAATTTTAGCTGTCTGGATCAGAGAGACACGGTAAAGTTTGTTGTGGCTGGCTGGGAAGATCTTGTGAGAGCCAAAGCGGTTATTGAACAGTTTGATCTGACAAAACAATGCAGTGTCTATTTAAGTCCTGTATACGGAGAAATAGACCTGGAAGAGATCGTGTATTTTATGAAACGAAATTGTATGAATGGAGTGACGATGCAGCTGCAGATGCATAAAATTATCTGGGATCCACAGCTGCGGGGCGTATAGAGGAGAGTGCAGAATGGCAATTGATCAAAAGGCAGTAGAAGAGCATATTAAAGGTCTGCTGGCAGCCCTTGGAGATAACCCAGACAGAGAGGGGCTGAAGGATACGCCTAAGCGAGTGGCCCGGATGTATGCGGAAGTGTTTGAGGGAATGAATTATACCAACCATGAGATTGCGCAGATGTTTGACAAAACCTTTGAAGAAGATCTGACTTTTTCGCGGGAAAACAGTGATTTTGTAATTGTAAAAGATATAGATATTTTCAGTTACTGCGAGCATCACATGGCTTTGATGTATGACATGAAGGTTACGGTGGCCTATGTTCCAAGAGGAAAGGTGATAGGCCTCAGCAAAATAGCCAGAATCGCAGATATGGTGTCAAAACGTCTGCAGTTACAGGAGCGGATTGGAACAGATATTGCGGAGATTATACAGGAAGTAACCGGTTCCGAGGATGTGGCGGTACTGATTGAAGGATGTCACAGCTGCATGACTGCTAGAGGAATTAAAAAAACGGATGCAAAAACATATACAAGTACACTCAGGGGCAGATTTCAGACAGATGTTATGCTTCAGATGAGACTAAATGTAAAATAAGAGGATAAAAAATGAGAGCACTGGTATTATTCAGCGGAGGCGTGGACAGTACAACCTGTCTGGCTCTGGCAGTAGAAAAATATGGAAAAGAAAATGTTACAGCTCTGTCCGTGTCATACGGGCAGAAACATGT
This sequence comes from Brotonthovivens ammoniilytica, assembly GCF_025566885.1. Classification (NCBI taxonomy): domain Bacteria; kingdom Bacillati; phylum Bacillota; class Clostridia; order Lachnospirales; family Lachnospiraceae; genus Brotonthovivens; species Brotonthovivens ammoniilytica. The sequence continues at coordinate 295,312 of NZ_JAOQJQ010000001.1, forward strand.
AAAAGAAATTGAAGCATCTAAAAAGATTGCGGAATATTATGAGGTTGAGCATCTGTACCTGGACCTGGGGGAGATTTTTGAATACAGCGACTGTTCCCTGTTATCTCATTCGGAGCGGGAAATACCTGAGGAATCCTATGCAGAGCAGATAGAAAAAAGTGGCGGTAAGCCGGTGTCCACATACGTACCATTTCGAAACGGACTGTTTTTATCAAGTGCTGCAAGTATTGCCTTATCCAGAAACTGCAGTGTTATTTATTACGGGGCCCACAGTGATGATGCGGCGGGCAGCGCCTATCCAGACTGCTCTGAGGCGTTCAACCGGGCTATGGGCGAAGCCATTTATCTGGGAAGCGGAAAACAGGTGGCTATTGAGGCGCCCTTTGTGAACGTTTCCAAAGCACAGATTGTGAAGACGGGGCTTGCCCTTAAGGTGCCCTATGAACTGACCTGGAGCTGCTATGAGGGAGCAGAGCATCCCTGCGGTGTCTGCGGGACGTGTCTGGACCGGGCACGGGCTTTTGAAGAAAACGGGATCAGCGATCCAGCAGGGATTTAACAGGAGGTATTTTATGACAGGAAGAAATCAGGAAGAAGTAAAGGGAATTACACTCCTTGGAAATCAGGGAACGGCTTATCCGGATGATTATGCTCCGCAGGTACTTGAGACATTTGTAAACAAACATCCCAACCATGATTATTTTGTGAAGTTTAACTGCCCGGAGTTTACAAGTCTGTGCCCCATTACCGGCCAGCCGGATTTTGCGGCAATTACAATTTCTTATGTGCCTGGAGAGCGGATGGTGGAGAGTAAATCCTTAAAACTGTACCTGTTTAGTTTCCGCAATCACGGAGATTTTCATGAGGACTGTATGAACATTATTATGAATGATCTGATACGTCTTATGGATCCTAAATATATCGAGGTATGGGGAAAGTTTACTCCAAGAGGAGGGATTTCTATTGACCCCTACTGCAATTATGGAAAACCGGGAACAAGATGGGAAGAAGTGGCATGGAACAGGCTGGCCAATCATGATCTGTATCCGGAAAAAATAGACAACCGATGAGAGGTCTGTAAAATATGGAAAAAGCAGAAAGAATTGACAGAGTTTTAAAATACCGGGGAGCGATTCTGGACTTTTATGATGATTTGATGGAGCTTCCGGACGGCTCTGTGTCCCACTGGGATTATATTGAACACAGAAACGGCGCTGCAGCAGTACTGCCTGTTCTTTCTGACGGCAGAATTTTAATGGTCCGCCAGTACCGGAATGCGTTAAACCGGGAGATGTTAGAGCTTCCTGCGGGAGCTAAAGACGGAAGAACTGAACCATCTGAGGCTTGTGCGGCCAGAGAACTAGAAGAAGAGACCGGCTACCGGGCCGGGAAAATGGAAAAGCTGATTACAGTCTGCACAACGGGAGCGTTTTGTAATGAGTCCATCGAGATCTATCTGGCAACAGAGCTGATAAAAACCCATCAACAGCTTGATAGGGATGAATTTCTTCAGGTGGAGATCTGGGATCTTCCTACACTGTGCCATAAGATCTTTACCCAGGAAATTACGGATGCAAAAACAGTATCAGGTATTCTGGCCTATAAATGCAGAATGGAACATTCCCATATCTAAATATTGTAAATAATTTTCTCAGACAGGCATATGCTGTTATAGGAGAAGTCTTATTTCAGAAAGGATTGTGTCTGTATGGAAAGTTATCAACACGATGTTTATACATATGTACAAAAGTATCCGTCAAAAATTTCAGCGGCCCTTATTTACCGCCTGCTGTTTTTCGGGTGCTTTTTTGCTGCTATATTACTTGCCAATATTGGGTGGAAAAGCGAGGCGTCCTGGATCGGCTATTTAAACGAGAACAGTTTTATTCAACAGATGGCAGGTACAGGCCAGATAGAAAGCCACATGGCATTGATTTTAAAACAAAGACTGCCTTACTGGCTGATTTTAGTCTGCTTTAGCCAGACCGTTCCCGGGCTTATTTATGCGGGAGTGTTTGCGGGCTGGCAGGGGATTTCCTTTGGCTTCATTTTTTCTGCTATGCTGGCGCGGTATGGGATTCGGGGAATTGCAGTTTTTGCAGGAATGTGTTTTCCTCAATTTTTGATTTATCTTGTAAGTTTTATTCTGATGTACCGGCTGATGTTGATGTACCGGAGAGGGAAACAGGAACAGATTGGCAGGGGCGGCAGTATGACCGTACAGAAAAAAGTGGTTTATCTTGTGTTTTGTGTGATTTTATCAGCAGTATTCTTGTGCGGCATATTTGCGGAAAATTATGTAAACCCATACATATTAAATCAAATTGTAAAAATACTGTAATCATATTGTAATTAAGTTAATTAGTATTTGATTTTATGTAAAATAGCACTTATAATAGACCTGACTGGTATTTTTAGGTCAGGTGGAGTGTGAAGGTCATATTTTCACTGATTTTTAAGGTAAAATGGAGTAATTGAGTTCATGGAAAGTTATATTCGGGAATTTGCCGGGTATTTACAGGAGGTAAAGCAGAAGTCGAAAAATACGCAGCTTTCTTATGCCCGGGATTTAAAAAAACTGAATATGTATTGTACGGCCAGGGGAATCAGGTCTGTTTCGCTGATTACAGAAGATATTTTGGATGAATATTTAGAACATCTGCAGCAGGACGGAATGAAACCGGCGACAATCTCGCGGAATATTGCTTCTGTGAAGGCCTTTTTTTTGTATCTGCTGGAAACAAAGGCAGTAGACTATGACCCCGCTCTTAAGCTAAAGGCTCCTAAAATAGAAAAAAAAGTACCGGTAATTTTGTCTATGGATGAGACGGTACGGCTGTTAGAGCAGCCATCCGGCAGCAGTCCGAAGGAATTAAGGGACCGGGCTATGCTGGAACTGCTTTATGCAACGGGTATCCGCGTCAGTGAATTGATTTCTTTAAAGGTTTCTGATTTGAACCTTCAGCTTCAATATATGGTCTGCAGGGACTTAAACAAGGAACGGATGATTCCTTTTGGAGATGTGGCAAAAGATGCGGTAAAGAAGTATCTGAAATCCGGCAGGCCCAAATTAGTAAACAATGAAGATACAGATGTATTGTTTACCAATTGTTCCGGTCATGCCATGAGCCGCCAGGGGTTTTGGAAACTCATCAAAGGATACGGGAAACTGGCGGGGATTGATGGCGAGCTGACGCCCCACACGCTCAGACACTCTTTTGCGGCCCACCTTGTAAGCAATGGTGCAGATCTGCATTCTGTGCAGGAGATGCTTGGGCATTCTGATATTTCTACTACTCAGATCTATGCCAATATGGCCAGGACAAAGCTGCAGGAAGAATATAAAAAAGCTCATCCCAGGGGATGACAGAACAAAATAAAATGTTAGTATTTATGAATGAGAAAAGGAACCTGCCAGCCGGTTTTTCCGGTATCAGCGGGTTCCTTTTTGATGCTCTTAATCAGAGTCAGCAATAGATTTACTATAAAATTTTCTGATGAATGAATATCAGGTATGGTCTGCAATATAGTACAGGAGTTCTTCGGTTTCCTTCCAGCCAAGACAAGGATCTGTAATAGACTTTCCATAAATGTGCTCCCCGATTTTCTGCGAGCCGGGTTCGATATAGCTTTCAATCATCAGGCCTTTCACCATATTGTGAATTTCTGTGCTTTCCGTTCTGTTGTGCAGAATTTCTTTTACAATGCGTACCTGCTGGGCGTACTGTTTGTTTGAGTTAGAATGATTCGCGTCAATGACGCAGGCAGGATTTACCAGTTCCATTTCATGATACATTTCTATAAGTCTGCGGATATCCTCATAGTGATAGTTGGGTTTGTTATTTCCAAAAGCATCCACGGCGCCTCTGAGCACAACGTGGGCCAGAGGATTTCCGGTTGTATTTACTTCGTATCCCCGATAGACAAACTGATGTGCATGCTGTGAAGCATAGACGGAATTTAACATAACGGAAAAATCGCCGCTGGTTGGATTTTTCATGCCTGAGGCCACATCAAATCCGCTGACAGTCAGCCGGTGGTGCTGATCCTCTACAGAGCGTGCTCCGATTGCAACATAGGAGAGAAGATCTTCTACATAGCCCCAGTTTTCCGGATACAGCATTTCATCTGCGGCAGACAGCCCGGTTTCCTGAAAAATGCGCAGATGCATTTTCCGCATGGCAATGAGGCCTGCCAGCATATCAGGCTGTTTTTCCGGGTCAGGCTGAGAGGCAATTCCCTTGTAGCCGGCTCCTGTGGTACGGGGTTTATTTGTGTATACCCTGGGTATAATCATTAATTTTTCTTTGGTTTTTTCCTGAATATCCACCAGCCGCAGAGTATAGTCGCAGACGGCGTCCTCATTATCTGCGGAGCAGGGGCCGATAATCACAAGAAATTTATCAGACTGGCTTTTTAAAATATCGGCAATTTCAGCGTCTCTAGACGCTTTTATTTTTTTTAGATGATCAGAAAGCGGATAATCCTTTTTGATCTCTTCCGGTGTGGGAAGTTTTTTCATAAATGTAAAGCTCATGTTCATGTCCCTTCTTTATCAAATTAGTTATAATCAATGGTTGTGCCGTATTGGCAGTGTGAAAATAATGGATGTCTGGTCTGACAGCCTGATCTGTTCAGCTGAAAAATTTCTGCCGGATTTGTTCTACCGGCATTTCCCTGCCGGTCCAGCAGGTAAATGCAGCGGCTCCCTGATAGAGCAGCATATATAAACCGTTAAAGGTATCGCAGCCGGATTGTCTGGCCCTCTCCATAAGTCTGGTAGTGCGTGGATTATAGATGATATCACAGACTGCTGTCTGGGGCGGCAGAATCACTTCATGGGAAATGGGGCAGCCCTCCGGTGCAGGCTCCATTCCTGCATTTGTGGCATTAACAAGCAGAGCGCTTGTTTTAAGCATCTGGTTTAACAAAGAAGTGTCGGCAATATCACAGACTGTAATCTGACAGCCGGTGTGCCTGCTTACTTTATTGGCGAAGGCCACAGTTTTAGCGAAAGCCTGCTCCTTATTTCTTCTGAAAATTGTAATTTTTCTGACACCGTCTAACGCAGCCTGAGTACAGATCGCTTTGGCAGCGCCTCCTGCTCCAAGAAGTGTAATCTGTTTTCCGATAATAGTATGCCCGGCAGCTTTCACAGAACGCATGAAACCAACGCCGTCTGTAGTATGTCCGATCAGCCGCCCGTTTTCATTGATTACGGTGTTGCAGGCGCCGGAGAGATTAGCTGCCGGCGTAAGCTCGTCTACCAGTGGAAGGATAGCAGTTTTATGGGGCATAGTTAGATTGAAACCCCGGACACCAAGTGCTCTTAAACCTTCCACAGCCGTTTTTAGCTGCGCTTCTCCTATATCAAACGCCAGATAGGCATAATCAAGACCCAGAAGACGAAAGGCTTCATTGTGCATCTGAGGTGAGATGCTGTGAGAAACCGGACTGCCAAGCAGCCCCGTCAAAATAGTGGTTCCTGTAATATTCATAATGTTTTTGTTATACCTTTCATAACTTATTTGTAAATAATATCATAGTCTGAATGAAAAAAAATGTCAATGGCTTGCGTCATTAATCTGGATATTATATACTTATTTGCAATGGAAATCCAGAGATTAGGAGAAAAAAGGGAAATCATATGAGAAAAGAAATCCGGATAAAAGGGATTACCCTGGGGCAGGGCAGACCGGTTGTCTGTGTTCCTGTAGTAGAAACAGAAAAAGATCAGATTATAAAAAAGATAAAAGAACTGACAGAAAAAAAGGTTCAGATGATTGAATGGCGCTCAGATACATTTTTGGGAAATACAGATCCAAAGCAGGTGCAGGAGATTTTAGAAGAAATCCGTCCTATGCTGGGGGAAACCATATTTTTGTTTACTTTTCGGACCAGACAGCAGGGAGGCTGCAGTGATCTAGAAGAAAAGAAAATTTTGTATCTGAATGAGCTGGCTGCCAAATCCGGCTGTGCAGATCTGATTGATCTGGAATTTTTTGAGGCCAGCCGGCCGGAAAAAGAAATCCGAAGATTTCAGCGTATGGGGGTAAAGGTGATTGCATCCCATCACGATTTTTCAGATACTCCTGATGAAAGGATTATGAGGATGCTCATGGAGCAGATGGAAGCCGGGGGTGCAGATATTGCAAAGCTGGCCGTAATGCCAAAGTCGCCGGAGGATGTATTAAGGCTGCTTGAGCTTACCTTTGACATAAAAGTAAAGTATCCGGATTTACCTGTTGTGACAATGGCTATGGGGCCTTATGGAGTTATCAGCAGAATCAGCGGAGAATTTTTTGGCTCCTGTATTACCTTTGGGGCTGCCGGAAAGGTTTCGGCTCCCGGACAGATACAGGCGGATGCATTAAACCAGATTCTGGATGTACTCCACGAAAGTCTGATACAGGCATAGCAGAACAAAAGGACATAAAAATGAAGAAACATATATATTTAATTGGATTTATGGGGACAGGAAAAAGCACTGTGTCTAAAGAACTAAAAAAACTGCTGGGCTGGGAAGAAGTAGAAATGGATGAAGAAATTGCCAGGAGCTGCGGCATGTCAATCCCGGAAATATTTGAAACATATGGAGAAGCCTATTTCAGGGAACAGGAAACGGCGTGTATTGTAAGCATTTCCAAAACAGATAGTTCCATTGTTTCCTGCGGCGGCGGAGCAGTCTTAAGGGAGGAAAATGTCAAGCTGATGAAAGAAAGCGGACAGATTATTCTGCTGACGGCTCGTCCGGATACCGTGTATCACAGAGTGAAACATGGAAAAGACCGTCCTCTTTTAAAGGACCGGATGAGTATTTCGGGAATTTCCCAGCTGATGGAACAAAGGAGCGGGGTCTATGAAAAATCCTGTGATAAAATGGTATCCACCGACGGAAAAACCCCATTAGAAATTGCACAGGAAATTGCAGAAAAGCTGTAGGTGCAGGCGTATTCAATTTCCCCTGAGAGATTCTTTGTTTAAAAATTAAAAATTATTTTGCTTTTTTTGAAAGCTTGTGGTAAAATAAGAAGCGCTGAATGACAGAATTTGGATGTTATCCCCTTTAAAGTTGTTCAGTCGTATATTCGCAACCGTAGTCTAACGGATAGAACACAGGACTCCGACTCCTGTAATGTGGGTTCGATTCCCGCCGGTTGCATTTAGATGAAGGGTCGTTGAGCATGTTTAGATGGTTTCAATGATTCTTTTTTTGCTCTCTAGGAAATACCGTGTTGTGATAAAGCTGAAAAGTACCGATTCCTATAGAGCAAAAAAACGCTCCGCTTTTGATCGCACTGCGGTAGAATGGAGTCATGTCGCAAAAGCGACCCGCCGCAGGCAAAGAATGTGCTTTGCACATTCTTTTTCATATCATAGAAATTTACGTCTTACGAAATTTGCCAGAAATTGGTATAACAGGAAATATTCCTATGGATATAAAATCAGAATGCTTCTGGACGAATATTTGTCACTATGGTATTATGGTGTGTGTTAAACAATATGAAAACGCAAGATTTCATATGCAGATTTATAGAGTGAATACTAGTTTTGGAACACCTTTTACATATTAAAAGGGGGCAGCAGCATATCCGGAAGAGTTCTCCGGGCTGCTTTTTTAGCTTTTAAGGAGGTAGGCCTGAATGTCAGATAAAAAAGAAGAAAAAAAGATATTAGATGAGGATCTTGTATTTGTAGATGAGGAATCAGTAAAAGATAAGTCGAAAATGGCGGATGTATCTGCTGCGGAGGATAAAAATGTAAAATGGAAAAAAACAAGGCGCAGAACATCAGATTCCATGGAGATTCAGCGGGATAAATCTATTGACTTTTGCAGAAAATATATACACATAATAGGAATTGCCGTTCTGGTAGTGGTAGTTGCTATTGCGGCCATTGTTGTGGCAGTGAAAAAACACAGCGGTCCGAAAGGAGCACCGGCAGTCACAGAAAGTTCAGAACAAAGCTATGAATTAAATGAGCATAAAGATATTAATGAATTAATTGAAAACTATTTTACCGCTTACGCGGCGGGTGATACCGATGAGCTGATGAATTATGCATATCCGGTTACGGATAAGGAAAAGAGCTATATCAAGCTGTACAGTGAATACGTGGACAAGTTTGAAAACATTAACTGTTATACAAAATCCGGAGACGATGCGGGAACCTATATAGTATCCGTATACACAGCCGTTAAATTTAAAGACATTAAAACAGCCGCTCCCGGATTATATTTCTTTTATGTAAAAACAGATGACAGTGGAAAAGTATATATTGATAACGTATACAGTGCGTACAATTTGAATTATCAGGAACTAGAACAGGATTCAGAAACATCGGCTATGATCGGCAGGTACGAAGAGACAAAGGATACTCAGGATTTGATAAGCCAGACACAGGCGCAGTACGATAAAGCGGTAGAAAAAGATGCTGATCTGAAAAAGCTGGTAGAAGAGACCATTCCGGCAGCTGTTTCTAACTGGGCGCAGGAGCTTGAAAAAGACGATACAGAGGCTCAGCAGGAGGAACAAAAGAAGCAAGAAGAGGAGCAGAAAAAACAGGAAGAAGAAAAGCAGAAACAGGAAGAAGAGCAGAAAAAGCAGGAAGCTGCAAAGAAAGAAAAGGCAGTAAATGAAAAGGTATATGCAACAGATAATATTAACATCCGCAAGTCAGCCAGTACAAAAGCGGATACCGTTGGCTCGGCTCTTTATGGAGCAGAAATGACCCGGGTTGCAGTTTTAGACAGCGGATGGAGCAAAGTAAAAACCGGAAATATAACCGGCTATGTGAAATCGGAGTTTATTTCCACGAAAAAACCTGCTGCAAAGACCGGTTCCCTGACTCCAGGGAAAAAGATTTATCTGCAGGATACGGTAAATGTCAGATCTGCTATGAGTGAAGGCTCTGACCGGGTTGGTGTGGCTTATTCCGGAGAAACAGTTACAGTAGTGGAAAGCTATGCACAGGGCTGGACAAAAGTAAATTGGAACGGTAAAGTAGGATATATAAAAACAGATGTACTTGCCGGGATGTAAAGTAAAAACAGCGGGATATCTTATGAACAGATATCCTGCTTTTTGATTAGAAAAAGAGGGAAAGGTTCATACTATTAGAAAAGGAGAATGGTATGAACAGGCAGGATGAACAGCAGGTATTAAAACAGGTGTATAAAGACGCAAGTCAGGCAGCAAAAGAGATTGAACAGGGATTGGCAAAAATTTTGGATGAAGAGCTTAGTCTAGAAATGAATCTGTTTTTGGAACAGTGGAAGCTGTTTGCAAAAAAGGCGGAAAAACGAATAGATACAGATGTTCTGGACAACTCAAAGCTTGCAACAGATCAATCAGAGATCTGGAAGGCTGTAATGAGAAAGAACCTGGAGGAACAGCAGGAAACAAAGCTGACAGATCTAGAAGACATAAAAATAGAAAAACAAAGGATATCCAAAGTGCCGGATGAGCAGCTGGTACAAAGGCTTATAGATCAAAACCAGAAGACTTCAGATCATTTGAAATATGTGATTCATGAATGGAAAGAAGCGGGACTTTATGCCACGGAGCTGGCAAAGGAGATCATAGATTTTGAGGAAGCTGCGGCAAAGAAGCTGAAAATTTATTTATAAAAGCCGCTGGTGTGTATCAGCGGAGGTCTTTAAAGCGGCAGGATTCTTTTTTTGCCTTATTCTTTATAATTTTACCGGAATATGTTAGAATATCACCGTTGTCAAATTTTAGAGACGCAGATATTGCAGAAATTGAATAACAGGGGATAGAGGATGAATCAGAACGGAACTGAAAATGGGATCAGAATTAATAAGTATCTCAGTGAAGCAGGGATTTGCTCTAGACGTGAGGCAGATAGACAGATCGAGGCCGGAAATGTAACAATTGATGGAAAAACGGCACGGATAGGAGACCGGGTGATAGACGGACAGACAGTTTATCTTGGCGGCAGGCCTGTGCAGAAGGAAGAGGAAAAGATTCTTTTGGCGGTTTATAAACCCAGAGGCATTGTCTGTACTTCTCAGAAAAAAGAAAGAAATAATATTGTAGATTTTGTCGGATATTCCAAACGCATTTATCCGGTGGGAAGACTGGATAAAGATTCCGAGGGGCTGATTTTGATGACTAATCAGGGGGCTCTGGTGAATAAAATTATGCGCGCGGGAAATATGCATGAGAAAGAATATATTGTAGAGGTTCATAAAGAGATAACACCGGATTTTATTCAGGGAATGGCAAATGGCGTATATTTAAAAGAGCTGGATGTTACCACAAGAAGATGTAAAATCAGTCAGACAGGAAAAAGGCAGTTTACCATTGTGCTTACGCAGGGATATAACCGTCAGATTCGCAGAATGTGCCAGGTTTTTTCATATCGTGTAGTCAGCCTGAAACGGGTTCGGATTATGAACATCCATCTGGGCGGCTTAAAGCCCGGAGCTTATCGGAAAGTAACAAAAGAAGAGTATCAGGTGCTAATGAATCTGACAAAACATTCTTCTCAGACAACGGTAATAAACGAATGGGCTGGAGGCGGCAGAACATGGAGAAAATAGAAGCAGACCAGAAGTATCTGGAAGAGTTAAAAAAGAAAATAGAATACCACAGTAATCTTTACTATAATATGGACGCGCCAAAGATCAGTGATTACGAGTATGATATGCTGATGCAGCAATTAAAGCAGATTGAAAAAGAGCATCCTGACTGGATTACACAAGATTCTCCCACACAGAAAGTGGGGGGCAGTGCGAAACGGACCGCAGGGGTTTTAGTACGGCATAACGTTCCCATGCTCAGCCTGCAGGATGTATTTCAGAAAGAAGATGTTTATGAATTTGTGGAGGAGATGCAGGAAAAGCTTGAGGAGCCGGAGTTTGTAGTTGAATACAAAATAGACGGTCTTTCTATGGCACTGCGGTATGAGGACGGCCAGCTGAAACTGGCTGTTACCAGAGGGGATGGTGTGTTTCAGGGGGAAGACGTTACTGCCAATGCCAAGGTTATTAAAGATGTGAAATGCAGGCTAAAGCACCCGGTTGCGTATATAGAAGTCCGGGGTGAAGTATACATGAAAAATGAAGACTTTGAAAGGGTAAATGAGCAGCAGGAGCTTCTTGGCAAAAAGAAATTCGCAAATCCCAGAAACTGTGCGGCGGGGACCTTGCGTCAGCTGGAAAGTAAAGTGACCAGGGAACGAGGCCTTTCCATGTTTGTGTTTAACATCCAGGAGATACGGGGAGCTGAATTTAAAACCCATACAGAAGGGTATGAGTTTTTAAAGTCCAATCAGATACCTGTTATAGAGGATTATACCGTCTGCAAAACAGCGGATGAAGTCTGGAATGCCATTGAAAGAATTGGAGACAGCAGAGGCAGACTGCCATATGATATCGACGGAGCGGTGGTAAAGATCAACAGTCTGGCAGACCGGGAACTTCTTGGGGCCACTTCTAAAGTTCCAAGGTGGGCGGTTGCTTATAAGTATCCTCCGGAAGAAAAGGAGACCAAAATTCTGGACATTGAATTGTCAGTAGGAAGGACCGGGCGGATTACGCCTACTGCGGTGTTTGAGCCGGTACGTCTGTGTGGAACCAGTGTATCCAGAGCAACCCTTCATAATCAGGATTTTATTAATGAACTGGATGTGGGAATTGGAGATACCGTTGTTGTCTATAAATCAGGAGAGATTATTCCTAAAATCAAAGAAGTAATTAAAGAAAAGCGGATGCCGGGAGTGGTGCGTTTTCAGATTCCGGATTTATGTCCTGTCTGTGGCTCTCATACTGTCCGGGAGCAGGATACAGCGGATATACGCTGTACGTCTCCGGACTGCCCTGCGCAGAAAGAACGGCATATTATTAATTTTGTGGGCAGAGATGCCATGGATATTAAAGGATTTGGAGCCGCTTATGTGGAAGAACTGGTAAAACAGGGATATTTAAAGGACATTGCAGATATTTATGAGCTGAAAAACTACAGAGAAGAACTAATTGAAAAGGGGCTCATCGGAAAAGAAAAAAATACAGATAAACTTCTGGATATGATTGAAAAATCAAAGCAGAATGAGGCCTTCCAGCTTTTTACAGGTTTTGGCATTCCCAATATCGGGAAAGCGGCGGCAAAATCGGTATTGAAATATTTCAAATCTATTGACAGGGTGTCAGATGCTTCCGAAGAAGAGCTGCAGCAGGTAAATGATGTGGGTGCTGTCAGCGCCGCTGCTATCCGGGAATTTTTTCAGAAAGAATCAAACCGGCGGATGTTAAAACGGCTGAAAGATGCGGGGGTTAATATGCAGATAAAAGAGGATGACACACCGCAGCTTTTAGAGGGAAAGGCAATTGTAGTAACAGGAACTCTTCCGGGACTTGGACGCCGGGAAGCTGTTGAATTAATTGAAAAATACGGCGGCAAGGCTTCTGGTTCTGTATCCAAAAAGACGGACTATGTGCTGGCCGGAGAGAATGCAGGAAGTAAATTGGTAAAAGCACAGCAGCTTGGAATCCCGGTAATTACAGAAGAACAGTTTATAGAAATGATTGGAAAATAGCAGTATGACAGAGCATACAAAGAAAGAGAAAAAGAGCGGAAAGATGGGAAAGCTTCTTTCTGTTATGTTTAAAACTGGGTGTATCGGTTTCGGAGGCGGCAGCGCGCTGATTCCGGTCATAGAAGAAGAGGCAGTTTCAGAATACCAGCTGATTGACGAAAATGAATATAATAAAGATGTTATCGTTGCAAATATTACACCAGGAGCACTTCCTGTGGAAATTGCGGCAGGAATCGGCAGAAAAGTCAATGGTATCCGAGGTATGATTCTGGCGGCAGTTTTGATGGCCGTTCCCGGAACATTTTTAACTGTGGCCATTATATCTATGATTAATAAATCAAGTTCCGGACTGCTGCAGCAGATTTTATTTGCGTCAGCGGGAGTCACGGCATATATTATTTTCATGCTGATTGAATATGCCAAAGGAACCTTTCGGGAGTGCAGAATAAACAGAAATGCCAGGAGCGGGATGTTTTTTCTGGCGGCGGTATTTCTGGCTACCAGCGGAAAGGAATTGTTTCAGATTTTTCAGCTGGATGCAACTCCTGTATTTGATATATCTACTATTCAGATTCTGGCCATGACCTTTTTTGTTATCTTTTTTACAAGAGGAAAAATGACCCGGGTGAATACTGTGATATCGGCGGCAGTTGTTGTTTTATATATGCTTTGCGTGGGAAAGGCGCATTTGATTTCTGCTGTCTGGTTTCGGAGTGTTCTACAGATTTTAATGATTGTTCTGGCCCTTTTCGGGCTCTCAAGAAGCCTGAAAGGCAGAATGCAGTTTTCCTTAAGATCCTTTAAAAAGCTTTTGGCGGAAGAAGTTTCCTGGTTTTTGTTTTTGATTATTTTATCTATTCCGGCGTTTATTCTCTGTAAAGACACGCTTTTGTTTGCGGGAAAAGGACTGCTGTCAGCGGTTTTATCCTTTGGGGGAGGAGACGCATATCTTGCTATTGCTGACGGCATGTTTGTCAATACGGATATGATCAGCTATTCTGACTTTTATCAAAAAATTGCAGCTTCGGCAAATGCTCTGCCAGGTTCCATACTCTGTAAGGTTTTAGCGGGAATCGGATACGTTATCGGATACGGAGCTGAAAATAATATGCTGGCGGGGTTTGCGCTGGCTCTCTGCGGATTTGCCTGCAGTGTGGCAGCATCCGGCGGGACATTTTCAGCAGCGATGTACATATATGAGAGATTTGAAAATCTTGATATTTTTTACATGATAAAAATATATATCCGCCCGATTGTAGCCGGTCTGCTGTTAAGTGTCAGCGCTTCTATGCTTTATCAGAACATGGAAATTGCTGCTGAAAATAGCTGGCCCTTCTGGCCTGTGCTGCTTCTTACCGGAGGTATTTATCTTGGAAATCTGTGGTGGAAAAAGAGAGGGAAGGTCCGGCCGATCTTTATGGTTCTGCTTTCTGCAGGTATATCTCTTGGAGCATGTAATCTGCTGGGGCTCTGGCTTGGTTAAACTTCCGGATAAAGTGTATTTACAGAGCAGAGGTTCAGTGAAAAAGTAGATTCTGGGTGCCCCTTTGGGGAAAAGATGAGATTGTAATCTTTTCAAATATAGTGAATTTTGCTATAATAGACAAAAGTATGAGAAATAACAATGAGGAGGTAGCATTGTGACTGACGATAGAAAAGGATATAAGATCAGAGAGGACAATCTTGGAGAAATTCAGATTGCAGATGAAGTGGTTGCTATTATTGCGGGACTGGCTGCAACTGAAGTGGAAGGTGTCAGCTCAATGGCTGGAAATATAACAAATGATCTGGTAAGCCGTCTTGGAATGAAGAATCTTTCTAAAGGGGTGCGTATCTCAATGAACAGCAATGTAGTATCCGTAGATCTTGCAATCAATATTGCATATGGATATGAAATTCCGGTTGTGTCCGAAAAAGTTCAGGACCGTGTGAAAACCGCTATTGAAAATATGACGGGGCTGGAAGTGGACAAAGTTAATATCCGGATTGCACAGGTAGATATGAAAGCGGAAAAATAAGATAGGCCAGATGTGCGGCAATTAGGAGAAGAAACATGTTATAAAAACGGATCCGGATTGTGTATAAAGCATACAGGAATGAATCTTAAATTTCAGGGTGCTGTTTTGCCGGCACCCTGCTTTACATATTCAGAAGAAATACGTTTGGTGCGGCATTCTGTGGCAGATCGTATCTGTGGTACAGCGCCGTTATGGTAATAATAAATTAAGAAACTCCCGGAGGAAAAGAATGAGTCGAAGAGAAATCAGGGAACAGATTTTTAAAATGCTGTTCCGGGTGGAATTTTACACCCAGGAGGAACTGCCGGAGCAGATAGAGCTGTTTAAGGAAGATCTTGAAAATATCAGCCCGGCGGATCTTTTGTACATTGAAAATAAAATAACTAAAATCAAAGAAGTTCTGGATACCATTGATGAGGCTGTAAATGAAGCTGCAGAAAAATGGAAAACTTCCCGTATGGCCAAGGTAGATTTAACGATTATCCGGCTGGCCGTATATGAAATGCGTTATGATGAGGAAATACCGGTTTCCGTGGCCATTAATGAGGCGGTAGAGCTGGCAAAGAAATTTGGAACAGACGAATCGGCCGGATTTGTCAATGGTATTCTGGCCAAGTTAGTATGACAAAAAATATTTATTCGGTAAAACAGGTAAATACCTATATTAAAAATATGTTCGCCCAGGACTTTATGATGAATCATATTTATGTCCGGGGTGAGATTTCCAACTGCAAATATCATACATCCGGGCATATTTATTTTACTATGAAGGACGAAACAGGGACCTTAAGTGCTGTGATGTTTTCTGGCAGCAGAAAAATGGGACTGGGATTTCGGATGAAAGAAGGGGACAAGGTAGTTGTTCTTGGAGCTGTCCGGGTATATGAAAGAGACGGAAAGTATCAGCTGTATGCGGAGAGCATTATACTGGAAGGCGCCGGTCTTTTATATCAGAAATATGAGCAGTTAAAACAGGAATTGGAAGAGATGGGGATGTTTGCGGAAGAATATAAACAGCCAATCCCCTCTTATCCGCGTACCGTTGGAGTTGTCACAGCGCCCACCGGGGCTGCAGTACGGGATATCCAGAATATTGCATCCAGAAGAAACCCCTGCGTCCAGCTTGTGCTGTATCCGGCCCAGGTTCAGGGCGAAGGTGCGGCACAGAGTATTGTAAAAGGAATCCGTGCCCTGGAAGATTACGGTGTGGATGTTATGATTGTAGGCCGGGGAGGTGGCTCTATTGAAGATCTATGGGCTTTTAATGAGGAGATCGTTGCAAGGGCCATCTTTGAGTGCAGAGTACCGATTATTTCAGCGGTGGGGCATGAAACGGATACAACTATTGCTGATTATGCTGCAGATCTGCGTGCACCTACACCATCTGCGGCAGCAGAACTTGCTGTCTTTGATCTGCGGGGGATACTTGCGGAGCTTGACACAAAGAAAATGCATTTAAACTGCGCTATGGTACGGCGATTGGAGCAGACAGCAGGGATTCTGGAACAATATCGAACCAGGCTGAATTATTATAACCCTCAAAATCAGCTTCAGGAAAAACGTCAGATTTGTGATGAATTAAAAGAACGTCTCAGCTGGCGTATGGAGCGGCTCCTAAAAGACAGAAAGCATAAGCTTCAGATGTATGCTTCCCTTCTTGACGGCCTGTCGCCTCTTAAGAAAATAAGCGGGGGCTGCGCTTTAGTAACAGACAGAAACGGCAGACTGATACAGACTGTGGGAGAACTGCAGCCGGGAGACCAGATCGCGCTGAGAATGAAGGATGGGGAAGCGTCAGCCCAAATTACAGAAAGGTCAGTGACAAATGAGTGAAAAAGAGCACCAGGAGATTTCTCTTGAGGAAATGTTTCATCAGCTGGATGAGATGATAGAACAAATGGAACAGGATCAGCTTCCTTTGGATCAGGCTTTTGCCATGTATGAAAGCGGATTGAAAAAATTAAAACAGTGTAATGAAAAACTGGATATAATAGAAAAGAAAATGCTGGAACTGAACCAGAATGGTGAGACGGTTCCGTTTCAATAGAGTTTGAGGTTAGGCCATGGAAATCAGACAGGAAATTGCCATCCACACAAGTCAGGTGGAGGACATAATTAAAAAATACCTTCCAAAAGAAGAAGGATATCAGAAAACAGTGATAGAGGCTATGAATTACAGTTTTCTCTCCGGGGGGAAGCGGCTGCGTCCCATGCTGCTTTTGGAGACTTACCGGATGTTCGGGGGGCGTTCTGAGATTGTGGAGCCTTTTATGGCTGCCATAGAGATGATTCATACGTATTCCCTGATACATGATGATCTCCCGGCTATGGATAATGATGATTATAGAAGAGGGCGCAGGACGACTCATGTGGTATATGGCGAAGCTATGGCAATTTTAGCAGGGGACGGACTGTTAAATCTTGCGTATGAGACAGCTGTAGAGGCTCTTTTTAAGGATCCGGGAAATCTAAGGACGGGAAAGGCCCTTAGGATTCTTGCCGGCCGGGCAGGGATTTACGGCATGGTGGGCGGTCAGACAGTAGATGTGGAACATGAGGGTAAAGCGTTAGATAAAGAGAAACTGGACTTTATTTATGAATTAAAAACCGGAGCTTTGATAGAAGCATCTATGCTGATTGGCGCAATCCTTGCAGGGGCAACCAAGGGGGAACAGGAAACGGTACTGCGGATTGCCAAAAATATCGGGATTGCATTTCAGATTCAGGATGATATTCTGGATGTGACCAGTACGGTAGAAGTACTTGGAAAGCCCATTGGAAGTGATGAGAAAAATGAAAAGGTAACATATGTTACATTAGAAGGGATTGAAAAGGCGAAGCGGGATGTGCAGCATCTGATGAATGATGCGTTAGACCTGATGGATTCACTGGTTGTGAAAAATGAATTTTTAGGCAGACTGCTTTTATACCTGATGGATCGTGAAAAATAATAAAGGAAAGTAAAATGGCAATTTTAGATAAAATAAATCAGATGAATGATATCAAGGATTTAAACAGCCAGGAGTTAAATCTGCTGGCAGAGGAAATCCGCCAGTTTCTGGTTGAGCACATTTCCGTTACAGGAGGGCATCTGGCCTCTAATCTGGGAGCGGTGGAACTTACAATGGCGCTTCATTTAATCTGTAATTTTCCCAAGGACAAATTGATCTGGGATGTAGGCCACCAGTCCTATACCCATAAAATTCTCACGGGAAGAAAGAATGCATTTGATACATTAAGACAGTTTGGAGGTTTAAGCGGTTTTCCGAAACGTTCGGAAAGTGCCTGCGACAGCTTTAATACCGGCCACAGTTCTACCTCCATTTCTGCAGGACTTGGTTTTGCGGAGGCCAGAGAGATTCTGGGAGAGGATTATAAAGTGATTTCTGTAATTGGCGACGGGGCATTTACCGGCGGCATGGCTTATGAGGCATTAAATAATGCTTCCAGGTTAAAAACAAATTTTATTATTGTTTTAAATGATAATAAAATGTCTATTTCGGAAAACGTCGGAGGGTTTTCCACACATCTTGCGGCTCTGCGCACAGCGGAAGCTTATCAGGATTTTAAATCCGGCGTGCATTCTTCATTAAATAAACTGCCTTACGGGGACCGCGTGATACGCAGAATACAGAAAACAAAAAGCAGTTTGAAACAGCTTTTAATTCCGGGCATGATGTTTGAAAATCTCGGAGTTACTTATCTTGGGCCCGTGGACGGACATAATATTGAGGATATGCTTCGGATTATGCGGGAGGCCGTGAAAGTAAACGGAGCGGTGGTTGTACATGTTCTGACGGAAAAAGGAAAAGGCTATACGCCGGCAGAGCGTTATCCTGCAAAGTTTCATGGAACAGCGGCTTTTGATATTGAAAGCGGACAACTGAAAAAAGTAAAGGAAAAAGCAGATTATACAGATGTTTTTTCTTCCGTAATGAAAAAAATAGGAGACCAGGACCCTTCTGTGGTGGCGGTGACGGCTGCCATGGCGGATGGCACTGGATTAAAGCGTTTTCGCAATGCGTTTCCAGACCGTTTTTTTGATGTTGGAATTGCAGAGGGGCATGCAGTTACTTTTTCGGCAGGACTTGCAGCACAGGGGTTAAAACCGGTATTTGCCGTATATTCTTCTTTTTTACAGAGGGGATTTGACCAGATTGTCCATGATGTCTGTATGCAGAAGCTGCCGGTTACATTTGCCATAGACCGGGCAGGACTGGTAGGGGCGGATGGAGAGACCCATCAGGGAATTTTTGATTTGTCTTATTTGTCCATGATGCCGGGAATGACGGTGATGGCGCCTAAAAATAAGTGGGAGCTTGCGGCAATGCTGAGATGGGCTGTGAATTTTGAGGGCCCTGTTGCTCTGCGCTATTCCAGAGGCCAGGCCTATGAGGGGCTTAAAAATTATCATCAGAAAATTGCTCTTGGAAAAAGTGAGAAAATATATGATGAGAGCCAGATTGCATTGTTTGCCGTGGGGAATATGATGGAGACAGCAGTAAAAGTGCATGATCTGTTAAAAGAGAGAGGTTATGACTGTACGCTGGTAAATGCACGGTTTGTGAAGCCTCTGGATACAGAAATGCTTTTTGAGACAGCCAGGGAGCATCTGATGATTGCAACACTGGAGGATAATGTAATCAAAGGCGGATACGGGGAGTCTGTGATGGCTGCTTTGCAGCAGGCCGGTATTCAGACGAAGGTGGAAATGTTTGGAATTAGAGACTGTTTTGTGGAGCAGGGAAGTGTAGAACAGCTTCGCAGAGCCATCGGCCTTGATGCTGAATCAGTAACAGAGCAGATTATTCGGGGGTTTGATCAGATTTAGGCAGGTAATTTCAGGAGAAACAGGTTTCTCCTGTCACAAATAGAAAAGGAAGAAAAGACATGAAAGAACGTCTGGATGTGCTGCTGGTAAAACGCCAGCTTGCGCCTTCACGGGAAAAAGCCAAAGCTATGATTATGGCTGGAAATGTGTTTGTGGACGGCCAGAGAGAGGATAAGGCGGGAACTTCTTTTCCGGAAGAAATTCCCATTGAAATTCACGGGAATACATTGAAATATGTGAGCCGCGGAGGCCTAAAGCTGGAAAAGGCCATGAAGCATTTTCAGATTTCGCTGAAAGGCTGTGTGTGCATGGATATCGGTGCTTCCACCGGCGGATTTACCGATTGTATGCTGCAAAATGAAGCTGTGAAAGTCTATGCGGTAGATGTAGGATACGGACAGTTTGCCTGGAAGCTCCGGCAGGATAAACGGGTGGTCTGTATGGAAAAAACGAATATACGGTATGTAACTCCAAAGGATATTGACGATATGCTTGATTTTGCGTCGGTGGACGTATCATTCATTTCTCTGACAAAAGTTTTAAAGCCGGCAAAGGAACTGCTGCGGGATGGGGGCCAGATGGTCTGCCTGATTAAACCGCAGTTTGAAGCCGGCAGAGAAAAAGTTGGGAAAAAAGGTGTAGTGCGGGATAAAGCAGTACATCTTGAAGTCATTGAAACGATTATCCGTTTTGCAAAAGAGGCAGGATTTACAGTATTAAATCTGGAGTATTCTCCCATCAAAGGACCGGAGGGAAATATTGAGTATCTGGTACATCTTCAAAAAGGAAGCAATGAATTACAGGAGGAAACAGTGAATGCGCATGAGGTTGTAGAGCAGGCGCATGCAGAACTTGATAAGTAATATGCGAAATTTTTTTGTAATTACCAATGAACATAAAGATGAAGGCCTGAATGTGACAAAAGAAATTCAGGATTACATTTTGAAAAAGGGAGGAACCTGCAGTTATTTTGTAAGTACAAAATCAAACTGGAATGAGGAAAACCAGGAAAAAAAGAAGGTTGTTCCGGAACATACAGAATGTGTAATTGTCCTTGGAGGAGACGGGACGTTAGTCCGTGCCGCAAGGGATTTGGCAGGGGAGGGGATTCCTCTGATTGGTGTTAATTTAGGAACGCTTGGATATCTGTGTGAGCTGGAGCGGAAAACAGTATTTGATGCCATTGACAGATTGTTTGAGGACCGTTACGATATTGAACACAGGATGCTGCTGGGCGGCGTTGGTATTTGTGGGGGGAAAGAACAGGGTGAGACTCTTGCGCTGAACGATATTGTAATTCACAGAGCAGGGATGACGCAGATTATGGATCTGGTTGTTTCTGTAAACGGCGAATATCTGAATACTTACAGTGCAGATGGGATTATTCTTTCAACACCTACCGGTTCTACCGGCTACAGCATGTCCGCCGGGGGACCAATTGTTGACCCCAAAGCAGATCTGATTTTAATTACTCCTGTTAATTCCCATGATATAAATTCTAAAAGTATCGTGGTTGGAGCTGATGCCGTGGTAACTGTTAAGGTAGCTCAGCGCAGAGCGGAACGGGATGAAGAAGCCTGGATTAATTTTGACGGCGACAGAATCGTTCATATGCACGTAGGAGATGAACTGGTTGTAAAAAAAGCTGATAAATGTACGGAAATTGTCCGATTAAACCGCGTAAGTTTTCTGCAGATTCTTCGGAAAAAGATGCAGGAATACCATTAGGAGGCATGAATGAAATCAAACCGACATGCTAAGATTCTGGAGATTATTCGAAAATATGAAGTCGAGACTCAAGAGGAGCTGTGCGAAAAATTAAATCAGGAAGGATATCGGGTGACTCAGGCGACTGTATCTAGAGATATACGGGAACTGAAGCTGACGAAAGTTTCAAATAATAAAGGGCGCCAGAAATATATGCCGCTGACGGATAAGCGGGATAATATGGGTGAGAAATTTATCCGGATTTTTAAAGACGGTTTTATATCTATGGATATGGCGCAGAATATTCTGGTAATAAAAACAGTTGCGGGAATGGCTATGGCTCTGGCTGCTGCTTTAGATGCCATGGATTTTGATGAAATTGTGGGAAGCATTGCAGGCGATGATACCATTATGTGCGCTGTCAGAACAACAGAAGATACGGCAAATTTGATGAACCGTCTGCGGAAAATGATGAATGAGATTGATACGGGAGAGTAGAAAGAAGTATCTATGTTACAGAGCTTACATGTAAAAAATCTTGCTTTAATTGATGAAGCGGAAGTAAATTTTGAAAATGGATTAAATATACTGACCGGGGAGACCGGTGCCGGAAAGTCTATTATTATAGGCTCGGTGAATCTTGCCCTGGGAGCAAAGGCCTCTGCAGATCTGATCAGAAAGGATGCCCCGTACGGGCTGGTGGAACTGGTTTTTTCTGTAAAGGATAAAATATTAAGAAAAAGGCTGAACCAGCTGGAGGTGTTTCCGGAAGAGGATGAAATTATTATGACCCGCAAGATTATGACTGGCAGAAGCATCTGCAGAATTAACGGGGAAACCGTTTCAGCCTCTCATATGCGGACCATTGCATCTTTGCTGATTGATATACACGGACAGCATGAGCATCAGTCCCTGCTTTTAGCTAAAAATCATTTAAAGTATGTAGACGCATACGGGCAGGGGGACCTTGACGGATTAAAAAAGCAGCTTTCAGAAGCATTTCATAAATATCAGGAGAAGAAGGCAGAGTTACATGCAGCGTCGATGGACGAAGAACAGCAGGCAAGAGAAATCTCTTTTCTTCAGTTTGAGGTTCATGAGATTGAGGAGGCATGTCTGGTATCCGGGGAGGATCAGGATCTGGAATCAGAATATCGGAAACTTTCTAATAGCAGAAAGATTATACAAGCGGCAGGATTGTCCTATGAGTTTACAGGAAACGCAGTGGAAAATGCATCTGATCTGATGGGACGTGCCTTAAGAGAACTGATGTCTGTCAGTGAATATGACCCAAAGCTGGAAGAATTGACAGGACAGCTGCAGGACATTGACAGTCTGCTGAGTGATTTTAACCGGGAGATCTCTGATTATCTTTCAGAGGCTGATTTTTCTGATGAAATGTTTGTTAAGGTTCAGCAGAGACTGGATTTGATTAATCATCTGAAATCAAAGTATGGAGATTCTGTAGAAAAAATTTTAGAAGAAAAAGAAAAAAAAGAAGCTAGGATTGAACAGCTTTTAAATTATGAAAATTATAGAAAAGAACTACAGACAAATCTGGAAAATTTGGAAGAAATTCTTACAGAGCTTTCGGATACAATTAGCCGGATCCGCAGAAAATATGCAAAAGAGCTTATAGCGGAGATGACGCAGGCACTGCAGGACTTAAATTTTCTGGATGTACAGTTTGATATCCGCTTTGAAAAAACAAAAAATTTTACGGAAGAGGGAACTGACCAGGTTCGGTTTTTTATATCCACGAATCCGGGAGAGGCATTAAAACCGTTAGAACAGACGGCTTCTGGTGGAGAACTTTCCAGAATCATGCTGGCTTTAAAAACAGTTTTGGCCGGAAATGATGAGATAGAGACCTTAATTTTTGATGAAATTGACTCTGGCATCAGCGGACGAACGGCTCAGAAGGTTGCCGAGAAAATGAAGATGACTGCAAAGGCACATCAGATTATCTGTATTACTCATCTTCCCCAGATTGCATCTATGTCCGACGCTCATTTTTTAATTGAAAAAAAAGCCAGACAGGGAACAACCGTATCAAATATCCGTCCTCTGGATAGAGAAGAAAGTATCCTGGAACTGGCCAGAATGCTTGGCGGGGCAAAGATCACGGATACTGTTAAACAGAGTGCCAGAGAAATGAAAGAAATGGCAGATTCGGTAAAATAATACCTGTGTGGATACAGGCTTTCTTTCACATACTATTTCAGGAATGAAAAAATTTTAGGATGCACAAATTGGTGTATCCTTTTTTCTTTCCAATGAAAAGAAAGTCTGGTGTTTAAGGTGCAATTTTTTCAATGGTTTCAGTTAAAAAGAAAAAGTATTTTTATCGGAATGTTTATGGGACTGCTGGTTTTTGCCTGGTTTTCGCTGATACAGCTGATTCCGGACCGTATACAGATTTCGGATCCTTCTAAGCTGACTCTCGGACAGAATCTTCCGGTTTCTTACCAGTGGAAAGATGAAGAGGAAGTGTTCGCAGGAGGAACCAGTGACACCTATAAGCTGAACTGCAGGTTTCTTGGAATTATACCTGTAAAAAGTGTTACGGTACAGGTAGTTGATGAACAGCAGGTAATCCCGGCCGGTACGACCGCCGGCATTCTTCTGGAAATGGATGGAGTATATGTTGTGGATACCAGTGAAATAGAAGACGTCAGCGGAAAGTTTCAGGATCCGGCCAGTCATATTGTAAAGCCCGGCGACTACATCAAAGCTGTGAATAAAACGGCTGTTTCCACGAAGGAGGATCTATCAAAAGCAGTGGCTTCCTGTAAGGGGGAAGATCTGATTCTTACTCTGGTAAGAAACGGGGAACAGATGGACTGTAAAATAAAGCCTGTAAAAACCGGAGAGGACGATTATAAAATCGGACTCTGGGTAAAAGATGATCTTGCGGGGGTGGGTACCATTACGTATATTGATGAACAAGGACGTTTCGGTGCTCTGGGGCATGGTATCAGTTCTAGTGAGACACAGCAGCTGATTTCATTAAGCAGCGGCAAGTTGTATCAGTCTGATATTGTAGCTGTCAACAAAGGGAAAAAGGGAACCCCCGGAGAACTGGTAGGCATGATTTATTACACGTCGGATAACTATTTTGGAAATATTCAGTACAACAGTCAGGCCGGAATTTTTGGCAGATTAGAAAATGCTTCAGATGAACTTGCAGATATGGAGGCGATTCCTGTGGCTTATAAACAGGAGATTGAAACAGGTCCTGCTCAGATTCAGTGTAATGTAGATGGAGAAATCCAGAAATACGACATTGAAATTGAAGAGGTAAATATTAACAGCAAAAACAAAAATAAAAGTATGCTGATTCATGTGACAGATGAACGTCTTCTGAATAAGACCGGAGGAATTGTCCAGGGAATGAGCGGCAGTCCAATCATTCAAAATGGTAAACTAATAGGGGCGGTTACCCATGTAATGGTGAACGATCCCACAGAAGGATATGGAATATTTGCGGAAACAATGCTAGAAGAAACAGAAAAATGTGCGTAAAGAATTTCCTCTCCAGCAATCAGGCAGTTAATGAAGAATTTATTCAGAGACTGCCTGTATTTTTCTTTGAATAAAATATACCAGATGTGAGATGACTCCCGCCTCTATAGGCGGTGAGCAACAAGTAGATATCAGTGGCGGGAGTCAATCCCCCACCTGATATACGCTCCGCGAGGATGTGCAGAGATTCGGAATAGAATGTTGTCAGCAAAGCTGACCCGAATCGCGCACACAGTCTTGCGAGAGCAAGACTTGAATATTCAGTTTGGATTCAAAAAGTACAGGTTCCAAAATACAGCGGGAAGGAATTTGGATTCTGGTTGCAGGGGAATCAATATATTGCTATAATTAATACATTATGGTCAAAAAGGGGAAAAAGAAATATGCAAATGATAGGAAATGTTTTATCGGGGCTTAATGGCGTCGTCTGGGGCGCGCCTATGCTGATTCTTTTATTCGGAACACATTTGTTTTTAACAGTACGTTTGAAATTTATTCAGAAATATACGTTTAAAGGAATCCGGCTGTGTGTAACTAAAGATGAGGACAGCCAGGGAGATATCAGTCAGTTTGGGGCTTTGGCCACGGCTCTGGCAGCTACTATTGGAACGGGAAATATTATTGGTGTGTCTACAGCCATTGCTCTTGGAGGTGCAGGAGCGGTATTTTGGTGCTGGATTACCGGTGTATTTGGTATTGCCACGAAATATTCTGAGGCTGTATTATCGGTCAAATATAGAGTCAAGGATAAAAATGGTTCTATGAAGGGCGGTCCTATGTATACCATTGAACGGGGACTGAAATGTAAATGGCTGGCAGTGATTTTTGCATTATTTACGATTCTTGCCACCTTTGGAGCAGGGTGTACCGTTCAGTCCCATGCGATTACTAATATTATTGAGACTACATATCATGTACCGCCTGCTGTCAGCGGAGCAGTAGTAACGGTGCTGTGTGCTTTTGTTATCCTTGGCGGTGTGAAAACTATAGCAAAAGTATGTGAAAAACTGGTTCCGTTTATGGCACTGTTTTATATTATCGGATGTATTGCAATTCTCATCATAAACCGTGAGTTTTTGATTCCTGCAATTTCGCTGATTTTAAAATCTGCATTTACAACTCAGGCGGCAACAGGCGGATTTATTGGAAGTACCATAATGACTGCCTGCCGGTATGGTATGGCCCGGGGCTTATTTTCCAATGAATCAGGGCTTGGAACAGCACCCATTGCGGCTGCCTCTGCCCAGACGAAAAATCCAGTTCGTCAGGCGCTGGTATCTATGACGGGAACTTTCTGGGATACGGTTATTGTTTGTGCAATGACGGGGATTGTGATTGTAAGTTCCATGCTTCACATTCCGGGGCAGTTTGCTCAGGCGGCAGATGATGGACTGACACAGATATCCTTTGCCCAGCTGCCTGCAGGGGGTGGCCTGATTTTAACAATTGCCTTAAGTGCTTTTGCCTTTACTACAATTTTAGGGTGGTCGTATTACGGAGAGTGCTGTTCGGAATATCTGTTTGGATTAAAAAGTGTAAAAATATACAGAATTATTTTTTTGGCAGTACTGTTTGTTGGTGCAGTAATATCTCTTGATATTATCTGGACTTTTTCAGATCTGATGAATGGACTTATGGCATTTCCAAATCTGATTTCACTGCTATTGTTAAGCGGTGTAGTTGTAAAAGAAACCAGATATTATCTGTGGGAAAAACGATTGAATGAAAAGGCGGGTACAAAAGAAGGTCCGGCGGCCGGAAAGGAACAGGAGTGATTGATATGACAGCAAAAAAAATTGAAGGTTTTTTATGTGAAGAAGGCGGTGTATGTGCAGCAAAGGGATTTTTGGCAAATGGTCTCAACTGCGGACTAAATCCGGTAAAGGAAAAAAATGATCTGGGTCTCATTTTCAGTAAGCGTGTATGTAATGCAGCTGCAGTATATACTTTAAATAAGGTGAAAGGGGCTCCAATTCTTGTTACAAAGAAGAATCTGGAACTTACCGGGGGAAGAGCAAGAGGTGTCATTGTAAATAGCAAAAATGCCAATACATGCAATGCTGACGGGGTTAAAAAGGCAGAAGCCATGTGCCGCCTTGCCGGAGAGGCTCTTATGGTGAAGCCGGAAGAGATGATTGTAGCTTCCACAGGGGTTATTGGCCAGGTTCTGCCCATTGAACCAATAGAGCTTCATATAAAGGAATTGTCAGAAGGTCTTTCCACAGAGAATCATGTAAAGGCGGCCAATGCCATTATGACTACAGATACATTTCCAAAAGAGGTGGCGGTATCTTTTAAAATTGGAGATGTGGTCTGCCGGATTGGCGGAATGGCAAAAGGCAGTGGAATGATTCATCCGAATATGGCAACTACACTGAATTTTATTACAACGGATGCAGATATTTCTTCTGAGCTGCTAAAAAAGGCACTGGGAGAAATTGTAAAGATAACTTATAACTGTCTTAGTATTGACGGAGATACCTCTACCAATGATATGGTGTGTATTCTTGCAAATGGAATGGCAGGGAATGAACAGATTTCATCAGAGGATGAAAATTATCAGGTATTTAAAAATGCTTTATATGCGGTAATGATGACTATGACAAAACTGCTGGCAAAAGATGGAGAGGGCGCAAGCAAGCTGTTAGAGTGTACCTGCAGCCAGGCCCCTGACCTGGATACTGCGATTGTCGTTGCAAAAAGTGTAATTCGTTCTCCGCTTTTTAAATGTGCGATGTTTGGGGAAGACGCCAATTGGGGAAGAATTTTGTGCGCGGTGGGATACGCTCCCGCTGAATTTGATATAGGGAAAGTAGCGGTAGACCTTGTCTCTGATAAGGGCAGGATTCATGTCTGTGAAAATGGAGCAGGTGTTCCCTTTTCAGAAGATGAGGCAAAAATAGTACTTAGTGCAGATGAAATTGGGATTGAGATTAATCTGAATCAAGGAGATGCCTGTGCGAAAGCCTGGGGATGTGATCTTACATATGATTATGTAAAAATTAACGGAGATTATCGTTCCTGATGCCACAGGAAACTATCATTAAAGGTATTGCAATAGAAAAAGAGTCCTGCTTTTGCGGGATTCTTTTTTTATTGCAATAACAGAGAGGATGTCAGTTCTGTTTTTGGCAGGGATTTTGAAATGTGCATGGGAGAGGTGTAAGACATTTTCCACAGACTTCACTGCCGGATGCACTGCCGTTTCCTTCTGTATAGGAACTTCCAAACTGGGTGTACACGGATGCGTTTTTCAGGCATTGCGTAAAACAGAGCTTTCTGTCAAATCCGGAAGATGTAAGAGCTCCTGAAGGACAGTTTTTGACACAGGCCATACAGCTGCCGGAGGATTTATACAGGCAGTTTTCAGATACAGAAGGTTCATCTGCCGCAAAGGGAAGTGTTGTAACAATGGCGTTTAATCTGCCGCAGCAGCCTTTGTTTGTGATCAGCATACGATTCAGACCGAAAGTCCCAAGGCCTGCCAGAAAGGCAATATGTCGGAATGACCATCTGCCGGTGATATTTTCACGATCAAAAAATCCGGATGCCTTTGAAACAGCTGCCTGATAGCCGTGCTCTGTAATAAAATGAATGATATGCTGGTTCAATTTTGGAAACATTGCATTGGTTATTTCATAGGCTCTGGCCCATTCCGGAGAAGCAAGTCCGCAAAAACGGTTAGATTGACCGATATTTTTAGAGAATGGAATGAAATATGCCAGAACAACTGTTGCGCCCGGAAGAATCTCCATAGGCTGGTCATGTTCCCGGTGTACCAGGTTTTTTAATTCTTTCCAGTAAGGGTGGGAGGCATCGGCATATCCTGTCAATGGTGCTTCCCATATATGGGAGAAATCATCCGGCAGCGGATACTTTTGAATAAAGTGTTCTATTTCTGATTGAATCATATTTTTTGTTATCATAAGTAACGCCTTCCATTGAAATTAAGGATTTCTTTTATTGTATAAAATTGGAGATTAAAGTAAAATAAGCAGGGATACCGTCAGTGGGATTAGGCTTTCCGAAACATGGAGGCAAAGGCGGCCGCAAGTGTAATCAAAGTGAACCAGACAGCGGGAATGCCAAAGATGCCTGTTGTAATACTGCCAAGTACTGCACCCAGCAAAAAGGTTCCGATAATAATGAAATAATACCTGGATTTTGTCAGATTTTTTGTGTCTCTGTTTACAAAAAACTGATACAAAAAATCGACAGCACTGCGAAGGTTTCCTGTACACATGGTAGTTGCACAGCCGGTTCCTTTTATTTTCCGGAAAGTTTCTACCTGAATGGAGCAGGCAAAAGCAATCAGTGTGGTTGCAGCTATATTGTAAGTGCCGTAGGGAATCAGGCCCACAAGAAACATCAGTATCATTTCAAGTACCAGGGTCATCTGTCTCCAGTGCAGAAAATTTGGGGACAGCCGGTCTCGAATCCGGTTTGTCAGCAGGATACCGGCGATAAATGCCAAAATAGGAATCAGATAGAAAAGAGCCCGGAAAAATTCCTGAGAAGATAGATACATAGCAAACAAAACCAGATTGCCGGTCTGACAGTTGGCAAAAACCTGGTCCCGGCAGACAAAAGAGTAAGATTCTAAAAAACCGCCGGTGACTGCCAGAAGTGATATAACAAAAACAGATTCAGAAGGCTGAATTTTTGACTGCATAATAAACAACATACTCCTTTCATTTACTATGTTTATTATAAGAGATAGATCAAAACATGCAAGTCTTTGCAGCAGAAGAAAATATGAAGTACGTGAAATTTAACTTTAAGAGAAACTTTTGGGAGAAGAAAAGTGTCTAATGTTATGAAGGAAGTCAATAGCAAAAACAGTGATTTGGAAAAGGACAAAACTGTTAAGAAAAAAGAAGCTTTGAATATAGAGCACTGTGTTCATCAGGCGCTGACGAAAAATTATGACAGGTATTACCGTCTGGCATACAGTTATGCAAAAAATGAAGCGGATGCTATGGATATTGTACAGGAAGGGGCTTACAGAGCTATTTTAAAATGCGGCAGTATCCGGCAGAAAGAATTTATAGAAACATGGATCTATCGTGTGATGATCCGTACTGCTTTGAATTATATAAAAAAACGGAAACAGGAACAGAAGTTTGCTGAGATTTCTGATATTGCAGAAGGAATAGAAGATCATTATGAAAATGTGGATCTGAAAAATGCTATCCGGCAGCTGGGAGAACCTGCAGGTACGATTATCAGATTAAGGTTTTTTGAGGAACTGCCTATCTCTCAGATTGCTAAAATATTGGAAGAGAATGAGAACACCGTAAAAAGCAGACTGTATCGTTCTTTGAAATCCTTGAAAAAGGCAATGGAACAGGAGGGGTGATCTTGACGGAATGGAGAGAACTTGAAGAACTGAAAAAAGAGTATCAGAATATTCCGGTTCCATCAGAAGGAAGATCCGGTGTAGAGACAGCCGTAAAACTGGCAGTAAAAATAAAGAGGGATAGAAAAAGAAAACGGTTTCTGGGACGTGTTTTGGCAGCTGCGGCTGTATTGCTGCTGATTTTTGTGTTGCCCAATACTTCTAAAACAATTGCCTATGCTATGCAGAAAATACCGGTTCTGGGTGCTGTTATCAGTGTTGTAGTTCCAGAGGAATACCGCTATGAAAGCGAGCGATATCAGGCCGATGTGTCAGTACCCAGGCTTGTGGTAGAAGAGAGTACATCAACAGCCGGTATAGAAAAATCGGCGGATGAAATTAACAGAGAAGTTGATGAGATGACAAAACGTCTGATTCAGCAATTTGAAGCTGATGTAAAAAACGGACAAAGTTACGGAGGAGTCACCGTAAGCCATAAGGTTGTAACAAATACGGATCAGTGGTTTACTCTTCGGATTGATGTATATGAAGCTGCAGGAAGCAGTAATTTTTATTCTTATTTTTATCATATTAACAAAGTAACAGGTGAAATTGCTCAGCTGAAAGACATTTTTAAACGGGGTTCAGACTATAGAGCGGTTATCAGCAATGAAATTAAAAAGCAGATGAAAAAGGAGATGGATGCGGATCCGGATGTGATTTACTGGTTAAACAATTCGGAAATAGGAGATGGAAATTTTAAAGCAATTCAGGAAAACCAAAAATTTTATTTTGACAGGGAAGGTAATATTGTGATCTGTTTTGACAAGTATGAAGTGGCACCAGGCTATATGGGACCGTCAGAATTTACCATTGACAGCAAGGTTATTGCTGAATATTTAGTGAAATAGGAAAAATATGGATTTACGCCTAGTATTTTGTGGATTTTCATGATAATATACCGAAACAATATGAAATGAAGAAATTTGAAGGAATTTAACGTTTTATATTGGTTTATGGTATCGACAGTCTTCGACAATAGTCTATCTGGAGTATGATTATAATACCTTTAGTTCCATTGATAGAATACTTTTGACAAAAACGGAGGTAATTATGGAAAAGTTAAGTGTCGCTATCGCAGATGATAACGAGAATATGGTACGTTTACTTTCAGATATTGTCAGAAATGATGAAGAATTACTAGTGATAGGAACTGCGAAAGATGGAGAAGAAGCATATGAAATGATTCGAACGAAGGAACCGGATGTGGTATTGTTAGATATTGTCATGCCGAAACTCGACGGATTGGGTGTCATGGATAAAGTAAGAAATGACAAAAATTTGAAAAAACTTCCGAATTTCATCATGGTTAGTGCAATCGGGCAGGAAAAAATTACAGAAGATGCGTTCCGCAGAGGTGCAGATTACTATATCATGAAGCCTTTTGACAGAGATATTATTGTCAACAGGATTAAAATGGTGAAGAGAAATAATCAGAAAAGACCAAACGAGATCCGTTCCGTTGGAGCCTATGAAAATGTGAAACAGTTTTCAAAAAGAAATCTGGAGAATGATGTAACAAATATTATTCATGAAATCGGAGTACCGGCACATATCAAAGGCTATCAGTACTTAAGAGAATCAATTATCATGTCTGTAAATGATATTGATATGCTGAACTCTATTACAAAGATCTTGTATCCTACCATTGCGAAAAAATATCAGACTACGCCAAGCAGAGTAGAACGGGCGATTCGTCATGCTATTGAAGTAGCATGGAGCAGAGGGAAAATGGATACAATTGATGAATTATTTGGTTATACCATACATAATGGAAAAGGAAAACCTACAAATTCAGAGTTTATAGCTTTAATATCTGATAAAATCAGACTGGAATATGATTTATAGGTGGAAAACAGTAGTTTCCTGACGGGTAATCATGTATAATGGGTCATATAAAAAGACAGTTGTTAATGACTTAAGCTTTTTATTTGACAGTACGTGGATGAGTCCCGGAGGAAAGCAGATGAAAAACGTATTACTGGCAGCTTCTGAAGCTGTTCCATTTATAAAAACAGGGGGGCTTGCTGATGTGATCGGCTCGCTGCCCAAATATTTCGATAAGAAAGAATATGATGTACGTGTGATTTTACCGAAATATGCATGTATGGACAGGTCTCTTTTGCGAGGATTAAAAAAATCAGCGGAGACAGAGGTCTGTTTGAATTGGAGAAAGCAATATGCCGGGGTGTATCAGGGAGAGGCAGACGGGATTATTTATTATTTTATTGATAATGAATATTATTTTTCAGGCCCGGCTCCGTATGATCAAATCTATCTGGATGCAGAGAAGTTCGCATATTTTTCAAAAGCGGTTCTTACTGTATTGCCCCTGCTTGATTTTTGCCCGGACATTATTCACTGCAATGACTGGCAGACCGGTTTGATTCCTGTGTTTTTAAAAACACAGTTTCAGGCAGACAGTTTTTACCGGCATATAAAAACAATATTTACAATTCACAACATGCGGTACCAGGGAAGATGGTATATGGATGCATATCGGGATATTACCGGCCTTCCGGATTCCTGTTTTACCATGGACACAATGGAATGTTATGGTCAGGCGAATCCTTTTAAAGGCGGGATTGTAGAATCCGATATCATTACAACTGTCAGTGAAAGTTATGCCAAGGAAATTCAGGAGCGTGACGGCGGAGAAGGCCTAGATGGTCTGATGCGGGCGCGCGGCTGTCGGCTGTTTGGAATTATAAATGGTCTGGACTATTCAGTATATAATCCTGAGACAGATCCATTGATAGCGGCGAATTTTGGTGTTGGAAACTGGCAGGACCAAAAAAAACTGAATAAGAAAGCGCTGCAGGAACAGATGGAACTTGGAGTCCGGGATGATGTTTTTTTAATCGGAATGGTCTCCAGAATGACAGATCAAAAGGGTTTTGATCTTGTAGCGCAGAAAATAGAAGAGATTATGAAATTGCAGGATGTACAGCTTGTCCTGCAGGGGAGCGGAGAAGAAAAATACGAATCAATGCTTGTGAGTTTTTCCAAGAAGTATCAACACCGCATGGCGGTGAGAATCGGATATTCAGAGGAGCTGGCACATCGTATTTATGCATCAGCAGACACTTTTTTAATGCCTTCTATGTTTGAACCATGCGGTTTAAGCCAGTTAATAAGCCTAAGATACGGAACCGTTCCAATTGTGCGGGAGACCGGAGGGTTAAAGGATACTATCAAGCCATATCAAGAAGGTAATCAAACAGGGACAGGTTTTTCTTTTACCGCGTACCATGCAGATGATATGATGTCTGTGATTCGCTGTGCCTACCATGTATACAGGAATCATAGAGAACAGTGGAATGATGTTGTGTTGAGGGGAATGCAGCAGGATTATTCCTGGATAAAGTCAGCTGAAAAATATGCGGAATTATATGATATGTTAGTTCAAATAAAAAGTACAGAAATTGAACAGGAGAAGGTGCGGCAGGAAGCGGAAAAGGCTGCGGTTCTGCTGCGGAAAAAAGTAGATGAGACATTGTCTCAGAAGTCTATGGGAAAAAAGGTAGAGGATTCGAAACCAAAGAAAACAGCAGGAAAAAATAAAAGATCAACTAGTAAAAAGCGAAAGTAAATGAATGGCAGGTTGCAGGGATATCCAAAGACAGGATCAGAGCAGTCTGCCTTTATTTTTTGCTGATTTCATATAGCGAGACTTGAATTCCAGTTTGTGATTGTCACATGGAAATACGATCCTCTTCTCTGGAATAGTAATAGGCGTGGTCTGAAAGAACATCCTCGGGATTTACTTCTGAATGGTTGATAGAACTGACCATTTCGGAGAGTTCAAAAAGTGAATACCTGTTGGCAGTAGGAACGAGTATCACTTCGTGAATACTGCTGGGAAGAATATAGAAGTCCATATCTGTTTTTTGTGAAAAATGTTTTAGCAGATTCTGATAAAGAATGCAGGCAGCTCCGTATTGACGGTTCTGACTGCTTAAAACATACATGGGATACTGTTCATCAGAGGCACAGGGGGTGGCTGTCAGACAAAATTCCTGATGGGGAATTTCTGAAACATCGGAATTACGTAAAATGGAATGCAGATCTAGAAGTTCATATCCAAGAAGATCAGGTGTATTTGTTTTGGCAATAGAGTAGAGATCTGTCAGGGAAAGGTTCCACATACTCAGATGCTGATTGTGAATGAGAATAGAAGCATTTTGCTCTGAGGAAGAAGGGAGCAGACAGTAAAATACGATTGCCAGATCTAGAAAACGAATATAGGGAATATCATCCAGCAGACTTAAATTTTTTTCAAAATTAATTAATTTATAGGCAATGTGGCTTTGGATTTGTTCTAGATCAGTAAAGAACTGAATATCAACAGATGATTCCGGATGGTGCTTTTGATAGTAATTTATAATTTCTGTGCAGATATTTTCAAAAGGGATTCCCTGTTTAAGTTTTTGAAAGTAGTAATTTAAATAAATGGTAGGGGCGATATTAGTTTCTTCCGGCATGATGATTAATCCATCCAGCCGGATACCATTGTTTTTTATAATTGACTGAATAAAGATATGATAGGTACTGCCAAGCTGATACCGGATATATTCTATAATAGAATTTTTAAAAGATTGATAATTCATTGTTCCTCCTTCTCAGGAAAGGAATAGTGTGGACGAAAATGATAGTTAAACTGTAGCATGAAATTTTTATGGCAGCAAGTAGTTTACAGAAATATATATGTACAAAAATAGTTTAATTTTTTTGTGTATTATAACTAAAAATAAAAAATGTAGTTGAAAAAATATTTTGCTGTGATATACTTGTCGTACATACACGGACTGAGAGGTCATCTTACAATTTTTATCCTGTACAATTCTGTACGTTATTTCCAAAAAACAAAAAATTTAATTTGAATCAAAAAGGAGAACAGATATTTATATGGCATTTCGTAAAGCTTTAAAAAAGAACAAAAAGTCACTGAGATTTTTGGCAGTTCTGTTTTGTGCCGTTAGTGCAGCGGGTCTTGCCGGTGGAACTATGGCTTATCTGACGGATCATAAAGAGACTGTTAACACATTTACAGTAGGGAAAGTATCTATTGAAGGAGAGGAACCCGGGTGGGACCCGGACGGGAACGATGATCCGGGTGGAATTGCAGAAGATATAGTGCCGACACAATCCTGGAGGAAAGATCCCCAGATCAGAAATGTCGGGAAAAATGACGCCTATGTGTATATGGAAGTGTCGGTTCCTATGGCAGATGTTATTTATACGGATGCATCAGGAAAAAGGGCCAATGATGGAAAACTATCTCATATTGAATTGTTTGAGTTTGATGGTGAAGAGAAAGTTGTTCAGACATTAACAGATGGGATTGGTATCAGTGAACAGAATGATTCGTGGACACTTCTTTACAAAAAAGAAATAAATAACTGCATGGTCTATACGTTTTGTTTTAATAAAATTTTAAAACCGGAGGAAACTTCGGAACCGCTGTTTCACAAGATTACATTTGCTAATGTGGTAGAAGGGCAGCTGGATGAAGAAAAGCTGGATGTTAAGGTAGGGTATTATGCAATACAGACCTTAAATACCGGAGGGGATTCTGAGAGTGTTACAGAGCAGGCTAAAAATGCCTATGACAAATATATTATTCAGAATCTTGGTCAGGAAGGAACGGTGGTAAATACAAATGGAAAAGAAGAAAAATAGAAAAACGGAAAAAAGGAGGCAGGCAGACCGCTGCTGTATATGAATGAAAAGATATAAAAGGAAATTAACCGTGATTTTTTCTTTGTTTTTTTCTATTGCTGCTATTTGGGGGATTTTTTCCGGGACACAGGCCTTTTTAAGTGATCAAGGGGAACCTTCTGTAAATCAGTTTATGATTGGAAAGCTGGATACATCTGTAACAGAAGAATTTTATCCGGAAGATTTTGAGAAAGAGGAAGAGAAAATTATCAGCAAAAAGGCATGTGTTACAAACAACGGCATCGTTGATTCCTATGTCCGTCTGTCTGTGACATTCAGCAGCAGTGACTGGAATGCAGAGCTTTTGAATCTGGATACAGATGACTGGATTTATGATATGAAAGACGACTGTTATTATTACAGGAAAATGCTTTCACCGGGAGAATCCACTACAGATCTTTTTGATGGTATTAAGATACCCAAAGAAAAAGATACCGGTTCTCTGACGGAAACAGAATCCTTCCAGGTATATGTTTCGGAGGAGTCTGTACAGGCAGTACATGGTAATCGGGTGTTTCGTGATTATAAAGAAGCGTGGAATTATTATACAGAGCAGAGACAGGGGGATATAAGTGAAGAGAAATAAGTATATAATTTTGCCTGTGTTTCTGGCAGCTGCGGCAGTTGTTTGTACGATTCAGGGGGTTTTTGCTATGCGGTCTTTTGTCACTGCGGTCACAAATCATGCACAAGTAGGGAATGTTCGGATTGGACTCAAAGAATATGCTGTCAATGATGACGGGGAAAAAGAGGAATTTACTGATTATCAGATTATTGTTCCCGGGCAGACAGTGTCTAAAATTCCCACGATTACAAACCAGAATGAACCGGTTTACATCAGGGCAAAAGTTTCTTTTGAAAATGTCAGCGCCAGGACGGAAAAGCCGGAACA
Source organism: Brotonthovivens ammoniilytica (assembly GCF_025566885.1). Taxonomy (NCBI): domain Bacteria; kingdom Bacillati; phylum Bacillota; class Clostridia; order Lachnospirales; family Lachnospiraceae; genus Brotonthovivens; species Brotonthovivens ammoniilytica. The sequence continues at coordinate 331,962 of NZ_JAOQJQ010000001.1, forward strand.
GATTTTCCTGGCAGACGAAAATTGCCTGAAAGGGATCAGTGACCAATGGTTAAAAATCGGTGATTATTATTATTACAAAGAGATTCTTAACACGGGAGAATGTGTAGAATTATTTCGGGAGGTTGCTTTTCCAGAATATTTTACAGAAGAAAGTTCAGATCAGAACACATGTATTCTGATTCAGGCGGATGCAATCCAGGCAGATAATTTTATACCGGATTTTGATTCACAGAAGCCCTGGAGGGATGAAAAAATTCTGGAAAGTATAAAAGAGAGCAATGGAAAGGCTGTATCCAGACAAAGCGAGTATCAGAATCTGTCAGTTACTTTTAATGGAGCAGCGTCAGAACTGCTTTCTGCGCCGGATGATTTTTTCATAAATCTAAAGAATCTGATGCCTGGGGATAAGCTAAAGGATCAGATTTATCTGAATAATGAATCCGAAAAAAATGTAAGTATCTTGTTTTCTGTAAAAAATCCGGAAAGCTTATCAGATATTCAGAAAAAACTAATGGAAGAAATCCAGCTTACAATTTCCTGTGACAAAGAGAGATTATTTCATGGAGAACTGTCTTCTGAAATACTGGAAAAAGGAATGGAGCTTGGAACATTTAAAGGTAAAACAAATGCGGGACTGGATTTTAAGCTGACAGTTCCAGAAGAGCTGGATAATACATATGCACTGGAAACCTGTGAAACTCAGTGGATATTCACTGCACAATATCATGATGACCAGAGTGCTGTCATACAGGTTCCGAAAACATCAGATTTTCTATGGAAGAGTATGTTATGCTTTGGGGGTGCAGGCATTTTAGGTGCTGGTGTAGGATATCTTTCTGGCAGGCTGAAGAAGGAGGGATTTCTTGAGAAAAAGAGCTGATTTAACACAGAAGTCCGTTGCTGCTGTATGTATCGCGGTTATACTCTGTATGGTGTTTTTGTTATTGCCTATGCCGGTAAATGCTGCAGACCAGTATGCATATAAAATGGACGGGGACAAATTGATTACGGTTGTAAATGATAAGTCCACCCTTTCCGGAACCTACTCCTTTACACCCAGAGTTAACAGTAAAACTGTGGTGACAGCCCAAGGTACAGCTTTAAAAGGGGCCAATGATTCGCCTGCAATGTCTAATTGTTCCAAAACAGATATTTTATCAAAGCCGTGCTTTATTTTTGCCGGAACATCAGAAGAAGATTTTTCAGACTGCTGGATTAAATATGCAAATGTGGGAACCTGGTATGATAATTCAGACAATCCTCATATTGTGGATATTAAAGTAACGGTAAATAGTGTTTCTTTTGCGAAAACCGATGACGGAAATAATTTCCCGTTTAGTTTTGCGGCTGAAAAAGGGTCTATTGGAATACTTATGTCCAGGTATGGAAGAGTCAAGATGACACTGACTTTTTATGAGCATGGGACCAACAAAAAACTGAACTTGTCAGGGCATTTTAATATTGGAGATGTGGATGTAAATCAGGGAGTTCTGATGTACAAAAACAATGTAAAGCAATACTATGTGTATGATGATTCGGACAGTAATTTGAAAGTGAATACCACTGGATATTCATCCGGATATGTTTTTTATGCAGATACGGATACCAATTTTGCCAATGGCCTGAAAAAAGCTATGGTGATGGAGTCTTTTAGCGGTTCTGAAGTGAGTTTCTATTATTATGGGAAATACCGTCCCGGTACTAATGGAACGGCCAAGTCTATCAAAGGAGCATTTCAGGAAATCTATGGAAATGTAACCAACAGCAAATGGCAGCATTTTTATGATTTGTGTAAGAGTGCTTATGATGCAAAAGACTATACCGGATATAATTATCAGGATTCAAATTCGAAATATGATGGCGGTATGTTTATGAACACATTTTTTGAATTAAGTGCAGATGCACCTATGGCGCAGAATATGCCGGATCCCGTAAAAACAATAAGTGTAGAAGCTTCTGATTTTACAGAAAATCATGTTTCTAGTGTCCAGGAAGATTTGAATGAAGCATTGCTGGGAAAAACAGATCATCTGTTTTATTACAATATTTACCAGTATGTGCCATATGAAAGCCTTGCAGAATTTCAGTATGATAAGCTGGAAATTACAGATACGTTGAGAGATTTTCTGAAAACAGATACCGGGCAGTGCAGTGTATACAACGAAAACGGAACGGATGTTACGAAATATTTTGATGTGTCTGTAAAAGGGAGTAAGGTTACTTTTCGGGCAAAAGCAGATTATCTGAAAAAGAACAGCTTTTATGGGCACAGTTATAAGTTTCGAATTAAATGTTGTGTGAAAGATCTGGATTCGCTAAAGAACAGTCAGGAAAAACAAATGAGCAGTGAAACCGCATCTAACGGGATTGTGACAGAGACTTATTCCTGGGAAAATACTGCACAGCGTCATATGGAGCGTTTTGGAAATGATTCTGATATGGAAACCAATCTTGTCATTGTAAAGGCAAAACATAAGATTGTGGACTCAACGGTAATATTGCAAAAAGTGTCTGAAAAAGTTTTTTCGGAAACGGAGGAAGTTAAAATAGGTCAGGTAAAGTTTCATATTTGGAGAGAGGATCAAACCTTTGATCAGATATTAGAAACTGATGACAGTGGTAAAATTACACTGACAGATTTAAAACCGGGCAGATATTTTTATCAGGAAACCGGTGCGCCGTCAGGATATATAAAGGATGACACTGTCAGGGAGTTTCTGGTGGATGATGAAGGTCTGATTCAGGGAAAAGTGAAGGAAACCTTTCAGGTTAAAAATTCCCCTATCCAAATACAGATCAGGAAACTGGATGCTGTTACAGGACAGCCCCTGGCCGGAGCACATTTAAAGCTGGTGGACAGCTCCGATAAAACTTATCTGACATTTGTCAGCAAGGATACGCCAAAACAGATTGCCCGGATTCCGGCAGGAACCTATACGCTGATAGAAACAAAAGCGCCCAAAGGTTATGCGCTGGCTGATCCGGTAACAGTGAAAATCGAAGAGAAACCGGAAATCCAGACTTTTGAAATGAAGGATGTTCCGTATGGCAGTCTTACTGTTGTAAAAAAACTGAAGTTTTCGGAAATTACCTTTGCACACGGAAATCCTATCTTCCGGTTTACTGTCAGCGGAAAGGATCTGGCCGGAAAATCTCATGAATATGGTACGGTGCTGGAGTTTACAGATGAATTGAAGCCGGATGGCAGCGGGTTTGTAACAGTATCTCATACATTTTTCAATATACCTGCCGGTACCGCTTATCAGGTAGAAGAAAATTTTTCTCTGCGTTACCGTCTGGAGAATGTCAGCAGTTTGTATAATAATGTTACCATACAGAAGATAAAAGAGGGTGCGTATGGAGACAAACCATCAGAGCTTTTTAAGACTACTGTAAATTTACAGCAGAAACTAAAAGGAACATCTGTCACGTTTGAAAATGTAAAATGTATCTGGGATGATTATACCCACACAGATATGATTAATAATTCAATAACTGTAAAATAGAGACAAAATATTTTAAGCTGTCCCGCAAAAGATGAAAGATTACCCGGACCAGATATCTGGTATTTGGATTGTTTTGCGGGACAGAAATGATATCGTGGCTGCTTTAAAGTTCAGTTCACGAATGATGTATTTACAAGTATTTTTCTTGTAAGCAGAAGATTTATTTGAATGTAAGGATTTCTGAAATCATCTGAAAAAGATATCCCAGATAAGGAATGTGGAATACTGCTTTTCCAATAATCATATTCCGGTTTACAGGAAAAAAATCCTGAGCTTCGTTTGCATCCCCTTTGGTGATAAAAGAATCTTTTGATGTAATAGACAAAATCCTGTGTGTAACACGGGTATCTGAGAGCTGGTAACATATAATGTCACCAATTTGAAAATTGTCTGCATTTGTATTTACAATCACCATGCTTCCGGTTTTTATCTCAGGTTCCATGGAACCTGATAAAACATAATAGGATTTGAAACCGCTAAGATGCAGTAACAGCAGAAACAGAAGAAATCCTGTAACAGAAAAAAGAAAAAATTTTCCGGTAAATTTAAGTAGTTTTGTAACCATAATACTCCTGAATGGGAGTCCGGGAATGTGTAATAGAATTATGAAGACTTGATAAAGAAAAATTTTACATTAAAAATATAACATACCTCATAAAAAAGAAAAATAGTAAAATTGCAGTTTTTACTGCATTAGGTTTATCGTACATTTCAAAGAAGTAGTTTGTTGGCAGTCATAATAGAGGACTTTATCGTTTGCTGTTCTTATAAACTTCGGATTGAATGTCTATAAAAGATTTAAGTATACTGGACATTTTGGGGAAGATATAGTATTATAAATGAAAATATTAAAGAAAGGACTTGACAGTTATGTTTAGTAACTGGTATGTTCTGAACAGACAGACAGACAGACAGACAGACAGACAGACAGACAGACAGACAGATAGGTCTGTTCTTTTTTCATACATATTTTTATAAAAATTCTAAAGGTGCAAATTACCTAATTAATAGGTGGTTTGCGCCTTTTTATATAGATTTTTATATAGCGTGAAGGAGGAAAATTGGAATGAGAAGAAAGAAAAAGGTTTTGATAACTGTTTTCTTAATTTTTGCATTGGTATGTTCTGGTATGTCAAGTGGATTTCCGATTACTATTTATGCGAAGGATAACAGTTTGGAAAAGACCTCATCTGAAATGAGAGATGGAGATGAAATGCCAGACAATGATGTGTTGGACAATCAAAATAATGAAAGCGCGAAGTCCCAGGAAGTGTTGAAGAGCACTGGACCCCATATAGAGGAAGAAACGGAAAGTGTGGAAATGATATCAGAGAACAATGGGACTGGCGATCAAGATAAGAAAAATACCAATAGTGAAGAAACGCAGGATAGTAATGTCAGTGGCGAAAATTTAATTAAAAATGAAGTCAGGAAAAACGAAAAGACCAGTACACTTACGGTTGATACGGTTGCTATAGTCGGTGATACAGAGTATGCATCCCTTGATGAAGCAATTAAAAATATTACAGATGATGCTACAGTAAAAGTGGTGTCCGATATAGAACTGTCTAAAAGTATTACGATACCTAAAGGTGTGTCAGTTACGCTGACAAGTGATGAAAATCAGCATACGGTTATGATGACTTCAATGAAAGAAAATTCAAACTATGCAGCTTTTGTCATCGAGCCGGGGGCTGCCCTTGTCATCGACAGCGATTGTTTAACCCTCAAAAGAGAGAAATACCAAGACTATTTAAGTGGTTTGATTGCTTGTCATGGTACCTTTGAACTGAAAAAAGGAACGTTGGATTGTCAGGGGAATGAAATTAATGATGGATGGGATAAAACAGATTATGCCGGAGGTATTGTTCAAGTCTGCGGAAACAAAGCTGTATTTATCATGGACGGTGGTACGATAAAGAGTGCCGTGCCACTTTATGGTGCTGGCGGTGTTAGGGTGTGTTGTAATGGAAAGTTCTTTATGAATAATGGGACGATAATGGATATCAATAACAATGGGCAGCTCAATGCCAGTGCCGTTATAGTTCTTGGAGAAGCTGGACTTACGACTAGTTCCACTTATTTTGAAATGAACGGCGGCTTCATTGAAAATAATACGAGCTATCGTGGAGGAGGTGTTTCCGTTATCGGCTCTAATTATGAGCATCGTGCAGAGATGGTTATGAATGCAGGGGTTATTAGAAATAATACTTGTACGGGATGGAAGCAATCGAATAGCTCCTACCAAGCGGCAGGTGGAGGTATTTATATTCAGGGGAATGCTGTAGTCTCTATGGAGGGAGGAGAAATCTCAAATAATACTGTGAATAGTGGATTAGGTGGCGGCGTGGCTACCGCTGACGGATATTTAAGTACCTTTGGAAGTGTAGAGCAGGCGGAACAGCAGGGGTGGCCCATCGGTACATATAGTAAATGGTATCCTGCCGGTTTTACAATGAATGGAGGAACAATCAGTGGCAATAAAGTGACAAAGGGAGAGATCGGCGGAGACGGCGGCTGCGGCGGAGGTATTTATTCTTCTTCAAATGAAGTAACCCTTAAAAAGGGGGTCATTGAAAATAATGAAGCCGAAAAACAGGGAGGAGGTGTGTATGTCGGTTCGGTTCCTTACGAATTGACCATTCATGACGCTGTGGTAACTGGCAATAAGGCGACCATACTTGGGGGTGGCGTATGGGCGTGTCCTACTGGCGATACAGAGGTGTTTGTTACGAATGGTGTGGGGATTTATGACAATACCTCAGACGGTGCTGGAGATGATGTGGTGTCCGTTAAGACTAGCGGGAAGAACTACATACTAACACTTGCTGACCGTATTTTGGGCGGGGGACAAGTACTTTGGTACAAAGATGGCGGACTGGCTGCAGATAGTAGTGTCATAGGAAATCCAGATGGTTCTGCACGCTATAATCCTGAAGGTAATGATAAGCCAATTTCACAAATTAAAAATAGTACGGAGCCCTATGCTTTGAAGGCCGTTGTTTCTGATAATGCAAAAAAAATTGCGGAAAGTAGCGCAGATCTCTTTATCAGAAATAATAAAGCAGCTCGTGGAGGCGGTATCGGTACAAATGGAGCCATTATCATGGGAGAAAAAGATAATGAGTATACATTGAAGGTAAAAAAAGATTGGAAAGACACGGATGAAAATTTAAAAGAGCCCGTTACAGTTTATCTAAAGGTCGGAGATACTGTTCTTGATTCGATAATACTTGATGAGACAAATAAATGGGAATCAGAATTTACACAGCTTCCGGCTCCCGATACGCTGGCAGATGCTCTTTCATACGCTGTTGTAGAGGAACCAGTACCAGATAACTTTATACCAAGTTATACAGAAGCAATGATTGACCATGATGCCCGCACTATTACGATTCAAATTACCAACACGTATCAACCGCCAAAACTTGGAAGCCTGACAGTAACAAAGGAAGTTACAGGGACACATGGAGATACGGATAAAGAGTTTCATTTCACAGTTATTCTTGATGATAAAACAATCAGCGGAAGATACGGGGATATGGAATTTAAAGAGGGAATCGCGGAATTCACCTTGAAAGACCAGGAGAGCAGGAAGGCAGAGGGTCTTCCGTCCGGAACAGGCTATAGAGTAGAAGAAAAGGAAGCAGACCAGGAAGGATATCAGACAACTGCCAAGAATGCCCAGGGAGCTGTGCCGGAGAATGGAAATGCGGAAGTCTTGTTTACAAATGCAAAAAGTATAAAAGGAAGCCTGACAGTAACAAAGGAAGTTGCAGGAACGCATGGAGATACGAATAAAGAGTTTCATTTCACAGTTATTCTTGATGATAAAACAATCAGCGGAAGATACGGGGATATGGAATTTAAAGAGGGAATCGCGGAATTCACCTTGAAAGACCAGGAGAGCAGGAAGGCAGAGGAGCTTCCGTCCGGGACTGGCTATAGGGTAGAAGAAAAGGAAGCAGACCAGGAAGGATATCAGACAACTGCCAAGAATGCCCAGGGAGCAGTGCCGGAAAATGGAAATGCGGAAGTCTTGTTTATCAATCAAAAAGATGAAATACCAGATAAACCGTCTATACCAGATGAACCACAGGTGCCAGATAAGCCATCTATACCAGATGAACCACAGGTGCCAGATAAGCCGTCTATATCCGATGAACCACAGATGCCAGATAAACCGTCTGTATCTAATACCACTCAAAGTTTGGATAATCCAAAGACAGGTGATGGATTCAATATGGAATTCTATATTTCTTTAGCTGCGATATCTTCCTTGCTATGGGCAATTGGGATAGTTATAATTAAAAAGAAAAAATTGACAAAGTGATGACTTGTAAAGTGGGTTACGGTCTGTAGGCCATTTACAGCAGCAATAAAGGAACTTTACATAGCCGGGAGGTTTGTCTTAACAGGGGATCTCTCGGCTTATTTTATTTCTGCATTTATGATTTCTCTCAGTTTTTCCGCCAAAGTTAATTTCTGGAGTATTGATTCTTTTTCTATGGAATACGCCCTAATTGTCATAAATATATTGACAAGAACTATTGAATCGTTTACACTGATTTACGCATGAGAAATTGATTCTATTACAATTCTATCACAATGGAGTTTTCTACCACAATTAGCTTCAACTTTAATAAGATCTGTGGATATTAAAAAGGAATTGTCAGACAACTAATAAGTGATATAAGAATAGCTGAAAAGCCTGATAAATCAAGGAAAATGGTATAAATAAAGGTTTTTCAAGAGATGAAATTTCAAATCCGCTTCGATAGCTCAGCTGGTAGAGCACTTCACTCGTAATGAAGGGGTCGTGGGTTCGAGTCCCATTCGAAGCTTGTTTAAAGGGAGGCTGATATACAGTCTCCCTTTCAGCATATACAAAAATCCGATAGAGGAAGGAAGATGAACGGTTATGTATCAGGAGATTGCAAAACTGATTTTATATGGAGATTTAAAAGAAGATACGATTTTATATCAGATGGGGGAGATTTTTCGGAAATTTGAGGAAAAAACAGTTTCCCGTGCGGGATTAACAAGGGAAATATATACTCAGATCAAGCATTTGCTGAATCTGTCCACAGAATATGGGTTTGATAAAAATCTGTGGCATAATTATCTCACTTATTTTCTGATTACCAATGAAAATTCTTTTAGCATAACAAGCGAAAAGGTTGGTGCCAACGATGGAAGTGTGAATTATTTTGCACTGAATGATTTTAAAGCACTGAAAGCTCTCTTTGATTATGATTTTTCAACCATAGAAAAAGAACTCCAGATTGATTGCTTCAGTCATATTTCCAATTATAAGGCTATTGTAAAAAAAGAGCTGATGTATAATAAAAATGTCAGTGAAAAGGTGCAGGCTTTAAGCGAAAAACTTGAGACTGCTGAAGATGAGATGGAATTTTTCCGGATGGTTACAGATTTTTATAAAGAATATGGCGTTGGAATGTTCGGCCTGAATAAAGCATTTCGGATTCAGGACCGCAATGATGGAGAGGTAACGTTTCTGCCTATCAATAATATGGAAAAAGTTATGCTGGACGATCTGGTGGGATATGAGATTCAGAAAAAGAAACTGGTTGAGAATACAGAAGCATTTGTTCAGGGCAGAAAAGCGAATAATGCTTTATTGTTTGGGGACAGCGGAACCGGGAAGTCTACCAGTATTAAAGCCATTGTAAATGCATATTATGACCAGGGCCTGCGGATGATAGAGATTTATAAGCACCAGTTTAAAGATTTGTCCAATGTGATTGCTCAGATCAAAAACAGAAATTATCGTTTTATTATTTATATGGACGATCTGTCCTTTGAAGAATTTGAGATTGAATATAAGTTTTTAAAAGCAGTGATTGAGGGCGGTGTGGAAACGAAACCGGATAATATTCTGATTTATGCAACTTCCAACAGACGTCATTTAATTAAAGAAAACTGGAGCGACAGAAATGATGTGGAGCAGGCTGACGGAATGCACCGTTCAGATACAATGGAAGAAAAACTTTCCCTTGTGCATCGTTTTGGCTGTACTATAAATTATTCCAAACCCACCCAGAAAGAGTATTTCCATATTGTAACAGAGCTTGCCAGAAAGAACGGGATTACTATGAGTGAGGAGCTGCTGTGTGGGGAGGCAAATAAATGGGAACTGAGTCATGGAGGAATTTCCGGAAGAACAGCTCAACAGTTTGTTAATTTTTTGTCAGGAATGCAGAAATAAGCAAAGATTTTATTGACAAAGCGTCTTAAATGCGCAAAGATATACGTATGGATATTGTTAGTTTCTTATCCAATTCTGATTGATATTAACAAGGAGGATTTATTGAAATGGGCTTAGTTACGACGAAAGAGATGTTCAAAAAAGCATATGAAGGCGGTTATGCCATCGGAGCATTTAATGTAAACAATATGGAAATTGTGCAGGGGATTACAGAAGCTGCCGGAGAGTTAAATGCACCGTTGATTCTGCAGGTATCTGCAGGTGCAAGAAAATATGCAAACCATTCCTATCTGGTGAAATTGGTTGAGGCTGCGCTGATTGAAAATGATCTTCCCATTGCATTACATTTGGATCATGGCGCAGATTTTGAAATCTGTAAGGCATGTATTGACGGTGGATTTACATCCGTTATGATTGATGGTTCTCATCATTCTTTTGAGGATAATATTGCGCTGACAAAAAAAGTTGTAGAATATGCTCACGACAAAGGTGTTGTTGTAGAAGGTGAGCTTGGCCAGCTGGCAGGTGTGGAAGATGATGTAAAAGTCAGCGCGGAAGACGCGAAATATACACATCCTGATGAAGTGGAAGAGTTTGTTGACCGCACAGGAGTTGACTCTCTTGCAATTGCAATTGGAACAAGCCACGGTGCATTTAAATTTAAACCGGGACAAAAGCCAATGCTTCGTTTTGATATTCTGGAAGAAATTACAAAGCGTCTCCCAGAGTTTCCGATTGTTCTGCACGGAGCTTCCAGCGTATCTCAGGAATATGTAAAGATTATTCAGGCAAACGGAGGAAATCTTGCGGATGCTATTGGTATTCCGGAGGAGATGCTTCGTCAGGCGGCAAAGTCAGCTGTATGTAAAATTAACATTGACTCCGACCTTCGTCTTGCAATGACAGCCGGAATCAGAGAAGTATTGTTCCAGCATCCGGAAGCATTTGATCCTAGAGAATATTTAAAAGTAGGCCGTGCCTATGTAAAAGAGGTAGTTTCTCATAAGATCCGTGAAGTATTAGGCTGTGAAGGAAAAGCAGCAGAAATATCAAAATAATATTCAGATGAAAAAAATCAGTCTTTGGAATCATCTCATAGGAGGAGATTTTAAAGGCTGGTTTTTTATTTTCTTTAAAATTCTTGTCAAACAGAAAAATATTCCATGCAGGAGCGCACTGGTTCTTTTTATAAGATAATTTTGTTTCATAAAAAAAATGTTATGATTTTTATGCAGAAAAAGTCATAATTAAATTGACTTTACGGATTAGAGAATGTAAAATAATAAACATATTTGGGACTAATGGAGGACGAGATGAAAAAGAAAATGGTAGCAGTTTTACTGACTGCATTAATGGTATGCGGGCTTGCGGCCTGTGGAAAAGCAGATGATTCTAAATCTTCAGCAAAGTCTGAGAACAGCGCATCGGGGAAGGCGGAATATAAGGTTGGTATCTGCCAGCTGGTACAGCATGAGTCTCTGGATGCGGCTACAGAAGGATTTATGGCTGCATTGAAGGAGGAGCTGGGAGATAAGGTAGAATTTGACGAGCAGAATGCACAGAATGATTCTAATACATGTTCTACAATTATTAACGGATTTGTTTCCAATGACGTTGACCTGATTCTGGCGAATGCCACGCCGGCGCTTCAGGCGGCAGCAGCAGGAACCAATACCATTCCGGTTCTTGGAACCTGTGTAACAGAGTATGGTGTTGCCCTGGAGATTGACGATTTCAACGGTACTGTAGGCGGAAATATTTCAGGAACCGCTGATCTGGCGCCGCTGGATAAACAAGCAGAGCTTGTTCAGAGTGTATTTCCGGATGCAAAAAATGTTGGGCTTCTTTACTGCTCTGCAGAGGCAAATTCCAAATACCAGGTAGATACTATGAAAGAGTATCTTGAGAAAATGGGATATAAATGCGAATATTATGCTTTTTCTGATTCTAATGATTTGTCTTCAGTTGTAAGTTCAGCAGCAGGAGCAAGCGATTTGATTTATGTGCCCACAGACAATACGGTTGCATCTAATACAGGAATCATTGATAATATCTGCCTTCCAGCCAAAGTACCTGTAGTGGGCGGAGACCAGGGAATCTGCGGCGGATGCGGTACGATTACAATCTGCGTGGATTATTATGACATCGGTTACACCACCGGAGAGATGGCAGCTAAAATTCTGACCGGTGAATCAGATGTTTCTAAGATGCCCATTGAATATTCACAGAATATTACAATGAAATACAATCCTACGAATGTAGAGGCACTGGGCATTAAAGTTCCGGATGAAGCGGTGGCAATTGAAAAATAAAGAAGGGTTTTTTATACAGGAGGAATCCTGTATACAGCAGTGCAGCCTTCGGTGAAAGCCGGCTGCACTGGTTTCCCGTACTTCTATGCAGCGAGATGGTGGTTTCGCTGCCATTTTACTGTTTATTGTTTAAAAACGACTGAGAGATAATTCGAGAGGAGAAAGGAACATGAGTATTCCAATTTTATTGAATGCACTGCCGGGAGCAGTTGCCCAGGGGCTGATCTGGGGCATTATGGCTATCGGCGTTTATGTAACATTCAGAGTTCTGGACATTGCGGACCTGACGGTGGATGGAAGTATGTGTACCGGTGGAGCAGTCTGTATTATGATGATGCTTTCTGGTCACGGAGTTGTGGTATCTTTGATTGTGGCTACGCTTGCGGGTATGGCGGCCGGACTGATTACGGGAATTTTTCATACGTTTATGGGGATTCCGGCAATCTTATCCGGTATTTTAACACAGCTGGCGCTGTATTCCATTAACCTGAAAATTATGACTAAGGCAAATCAGTCTATTAATGTGGATAAATATGATCTGTTAGTTTCCCTGCGTTTTGTAAAGGATGTTCCGTGGTATAAAAATACCATTTTTGTAGTTGCCATTATGATTGTAGTGCTGGTTGCCGTGCTGTACTGGTTTTTCGGAAGAGAAATCGGGTGTGCGCTCCGGGCTACCGGATGTAATGGAAATATGGCAAGAGCACAGGGGATTAATACGAATTTTAATAAAGTGCTTGGTTTGATGATTTCAAATGGACTGGTAGGTCTCTCTAGTGCGCTTCTGGCGCAGTATCAGGGTTTTGCAGACGTTAATATGGGACGTGGAGCAATTGTTATCGGCCTGGCAGCAGTGATTATCGGTGAGGCGATTTTCGGAAAGATTTTCAGAAATTTTGCCTTAAGTCTGGTTGCTGTTGCACTTGGATCTATCATCTATTATCTGGTGCTTCAGATTGTGATTCTTATGGGCGTGGATACAGACCTGCTGAAATTACTGACAGCTGTTGTAGTAGCTATATTCCTTGCGGTTCCATACTGGAAGAGCAGATATTTTTCAAAAGGAATAAGAAGAGGAGGCGCTTCAAATGCTGGAAATTAGAAATATATACAAAACCTTTAATCCCGGTACTGTAAATGAAAAAGTAGCGCTGAACGGATTATCTTTGACTTTGGAGGAAGGGGACTTTGTTACCGTCATCGGCGGAAATGGAGCCGGGAAATCCACCATGCTTAATGCGATTGCAGGAGCCTGGTCTGTAGACGAAGGTCAGATTCTTATTGACGGTGAGGATGTAACAAGGCTGCCGGAACATAAACGGGCTAAATTTTTAGGACGTGTGTTCCAGGATCCTATGACAGGGACTGCCGCCACCATGGGAATTGAAGAAAACCTTGCGCTGGCAAAAAGGCGGGGATGTCTAAGGACTCTGCGTCCCGGTATTAAAAAATCAGAACGGGAAGAATATAAAGAACTGTTAAAAATTTTAGATCTTGGTCTGGAAGACAGACTGACATCCAAAGTAGGGCTGTTATCCGGCGGCCAGCGTCAGGCGCTTACACTGCTGATGGCGACTTTAAAAAAGCCCAAATTGCTGCTTTTAGATGAACATACTGCGGCTCTGGATCCAAAAACTGCCGCAAAAGTGCTGGAAACCACAGAAACAATTATAAACAGGGAGCATCTGACAACGCTGATGATTACCCATAATATGAAAGATGCCATCGCCCATGGAAACAGACTGATTATGATGATGGAAGGAAAAGTGATTCTGGATATCCGGGGTGAAGAAAAGAAAAAACTCACGGTAGAGGAGTTGCTGCATAAATTTGAGCAGGCCAGCGGTGGAGAATTTTCAAATGACAAGGCAATTCTTGGATAGGAAAAAGTAGAAGGAGACTCTCACAGAAGGGTATTTTAAACAGAATTTTATCTGGTTTAGAATACTTTTCCGTGAGAGTTTTTTGTTACTCTATAGGAAATGCTGTGTTGCGATAAAACTGAAAAGTACCGATTCCTATAGAGCAAAAAAACGCTTCGCTGTGGATCGCACTGCGGCGGAATGGAGTCATGTCGCAAAAGCGACCCGCCGCAGGCGGAGAATGTGCTTTACACATTCTTTTCTATAGAAGTCGGTCTGTTCCCTGGCATTCTGTGCTGGAAGACATTTACACTACAAAAACGAATATATGTTCGGTATAATGCATATATAATAACAGAATCATTCACAGTTCTGAGAATGCTGGGAAGAGGTGAGCTTATTTTTATGGAACCGATTATTTTTCATGTGGATGTCAATTCTGCTTTCTTATCTTGGGAGGCGGTACATCGGATGAACTATCTGGGGGTGCAGACAGATCTGCGGGAAGAACTTTCGGCGGTGGGAGGAGATACAGCTATGCGCCACGGTATTATTCTGGCAAAGTCGATTCCTGCAAAAAAATACGGAATTCAAACAGGGGACAGTATTTTAAAGGCAAGGCAAAAATGTCCCGGACTGCTTGTGGTACCGCCTCATTATGATCTGTATGAGCGCTGTTCTAAAGCTTTGATGCAGATTTTAAAAGAATATACTCCTTGTGTGGAGCAGTATTCCATTGATGAGGCATATATGGATATGAGTGGAACAAAATGGCTGTGGGGAACGCCAAAGGAGGCGGCACAGCAGGTGCGGGGGAAAATTTTAAAAGAACTTGGCTTTACTGTAAATATAGGAGTTTCTACAAATAAAGTTCTGGCGAAAATGGCATCAGATTTTAAAAAGCCCAATCGGGTGCATACATTATTTCCGGGAGAGATAGAAAATAAGATGTGGAGTCTTCCAGTGGGCAGACTGTTTTTTGTGGGACGGGCCACGGAACAGAAACTGCACAGCTTTGGGATATCCACCATAGGGCAGCTGGCACGGACAGACCCCGCTTTTTTGAAAAAAACGTTGAAAAAGCACGGGGAAATCATCTGGGCTTTTGCCAACGGGCGGGATGCTGATCCTGTACAGGCCGTGCCGGAGCCGCAAAAAGGTTATGGAAGCAGCACTACCATTGCTTTTGATGTAAGGGATGTACCCACAGCAAAGCTGGTATTGCTGGCATTAGCAGAAACAGTTGGTATGCGTCTGCGGCAGGCAAAAGTACAGGCAGAAGTTATTGCAGTGGGAATAAAAACATATGATTTCAGATATTACGGACATCAGATGACGCTTTCTTCTGCCACTGACATTACAGAAGAAATTTATAAGTATGCCGTGGAGATCTTTATGCAGATGTGGGATGGCACACCCATCCGGCATCTTGGAGTTTACACCGGAAAAATCAGGGAAGCTCTGGATATGAGGCAGATTGATATGTTTGACAGGACAGACTATGGGAAGTTAAAGATGTGGAATCTGGCAGTTGACAGTGTGCGAAAGCGTTATGGACCGGATGCTCTCAGGCGCGGGGTATTTGTGAATCATCCGCTGAACATAGATCATATGAGCGGAGGCATCAGCCGTGAAAAACGAACTGTGGATTATGAAGCAGAACAAAAAGAGTCAGAAAGGAAGTGGTAAAAATGGCATTTCGGGCAGAAGGAGATATCAGAAGCCGGGATTTTGGAAGTATTAGGGGAACACTGCAAAAAGCAGCAGTAAAATGCTGGTTTACAGCAGGTGGAAAAGCGATGCCTCTGATGATGAAACTTCAAAGTGACCGGCAGGAAATTTTAACTGTGGATCATATTATCGTACTGCGCGCAGAGAAAAAATGGTATGCGGGTATTTTGACCTGGGAATATACCTGCCAGGCATTAGTGGAAGGAAAAATGGTGCCCTTTGTGCTGTTGTTCCATCCGGAGGAGTGTCAGTGGAAGTTAAAAAGGACTAAAGAGAAGTAAAGAAGTATAAGCTGGGGTGGAATGTAGAAAAAAATGGAAGATTTGTAACAAAAAGTGATAATAAGAAATATGATTCTGCACTAGTTGACAAAGAAATATGAATACAATTATAATTGATAAGAAACCGTAACTTATCAAAATAAAATTGTAAATAAAATAAGTCCTTTTGGGGATTTTGAGTTAGAAAAATTAGGAGGTACAAAAGCTATGAAACAAAAGAAAACAAAAGCATGGAAGAGGGGTTTTTGTTTTTTCCTTGCAGCTGTCTTTTTGTTAAATATATGCCTGGATACAATGTCTGGTATTGTTTATGCGGCTGGAAACAAGGAGGCTGCGGTTCCATCCATAGGCGTTACCTTTGAAGAAAAGCCATTAAGCGGCGGAGACGCCGTGAGCAAAGGGACTTATTTAGTCAGTAATGACTCTGAGATCGTAATGACAGTAAGATATACCCCCAATTATACGGATGGATATGTGACCGGGGCCTATATTAAAATGGTGCTTCCGTATTTGTATAAAGATAGTGATGGGGAACTTGTGATTTCAGACAAGAAACCTGATGATGTTCCAGAAGACCAGCTTATGGGTGTGGAAGCAAATATATCTGAAACAGCCCTTGGAAACTGGACAGTAGAGAACAGTGAAGGAGAGAGGGGGGCAGATGGCTTCCGCAGGGGAGTGCTGCTGATCCGTACATATAATGATACTGTTGAAGTATCTAGCCAGCCGAAATCCTTTGATATTACATTGCGCTTTTTTGGGAAGCTGCCGGAAAATGAGTCTGTTTCCGTGAAACTAGGGGCTGGATATCAATATTATCATGATGAAAATGGGAACCAGTCCAGCTATGGATATGATATTGAACCGGGGGCGGCAAATCCTGACGGGGATGATTCTTCTTTAAGAATTATTAATCTGGTTAATTCCAACCTGCTTTGGAAACCGGAGATCAGTCTGGTGAAAACATCTGTGTTATGGGATAAATACAATTACCTTGTATATAAAGTAAAAGTTTCAAATGATTCGGAAGATAAAAGCAGTATGATTGACAGGTATACGCTGATTTTTTCTACCCAGAGTGATGTTACCTCAGAAGGCCGGGGCGGAGTACTAGAAAAGGACATGATGCAGTGGGAGGATACAAAAGAAGGCCCTGTTAAAAATGATGATTATACAGATGCTGCCAGAGAAAAAAGTTTTATTGGCGTCCCGAATCAGGGAGGGGCGCTTATTTATGATGTAACTGATTTTTCAGAAGAAGAACGCAGTGAATTTGATTTGGAAGACTTCACGAATCTTGGAGAAGCACTTCCTTATAATTATTCAAGTGCAGGCGTTATCGGTGTGCCGATTTCCGGGGAAAATGGGAAATTGTATCCGAAATCAGCTGCAGACGGGAAAACAAAATATAATTACAGAGAATATTATATTGCGGTTCCCTATCCAAATAATTTCCGTGGAAGTCTGGAGTGTGTCTCTG
This sequence comes from Brotonthovivens ammoniilytica, assembly GCF_025566885.1. Taxonomy (NCBI): domain Bacteria; kingdom Bacillati; phylum Bacillota; class Clostridia; order Lachnospirales; family Lachnospiraceae; genus Brotonthovivens; species Brotonthovivens ammoniilytica. The sequence goes on from NZ_JAOQJQ010000001.1 coordinate 349,363, forward strand.
TGTTCCGGCCAACTATTTTCTTTGGAGGAAGAGATTTAGCCTGGACAAAAGATACCGGGAATTTTACTGGAGAATTTATAAAGAAGAAGTATGAGCTTCAGAATAGAAAGTATGTTTTAGATGATGACAGTAATGAGGCGAAAGATGATAAAAGTATTTCCATCGGTGCATCAGACAGCTATTATCTGGACGGATTTGACAATACAGGAAATGTTCCGGTATTTAATGCGGTTGCAAAAGATTCTCTTCCGGATAAAATGCAGCTGGATGAAATTTCTGTTACATTAAATAAAACTAAAACCGCTTCTTCACCTCAATTGTCTGACTGGTTTAAAACAGAACCCATAAAACTTGAATTTTTAAATGAGTCGGATAAGATCGTGGAAGTTTCCGTGTCAGAGCTGGGAGTATCCCCTAGAGAGAGTACAGACGCATCCGGAAATGTAACATGGCAGTATCCTTTGGGGTCTGCTGTCGCAGATTTTCTGGCTCAGGAGGAGCATAAGGACTGGAAATTTAACCGAAATATAAATTTTTATCTGAAAGAAAGGATCGAACCTGGGGAAACGTTTGATGGAAAAATCGCCGTGACTGGTACGATGCCTCAGTTGTATAAATATGTTAATAAGTTAAATACAGAATATGAACACTGGTATTATCGTCTTGCCACTGCAGATAACCCCACGGATGGATATGAAGTGGAAGGCGGAAAGAAAGCTTCCCCACAGGAGGCTTCTTTGACTGCCCGGAGGGCAATGCCCCTGATAGAAACTTATGGAGTTTTTCGAAAGGATCATAAAGATGAAGCGGGACCGGTAAATGAGGCCCAGAATGTTCCGGTAAATGAAGATGCGTCTGCAGTACGGTATGTATTGGGAAACAGCAGCGATTCTAAAATGTGGCCGGGTAAACTGACAGTTGGCCCGCTGGTGACAGTAGAAAAGGACGGTGAGGTTCATGGACTTTTTGTTCATGAACTTTGTTTTTCAGCGGTGTTAAATGAACATTCGGAAGTAAAAGAGATTGTGCTGACTGACCAGAATGGAAGAACCGTGACTCTATCCTCCTCCTCTTTGCAAAAATCTGGAGATGACCTTGTTTTAAAAGAGGAAACATGGAAAAAGGCAGATGCAGATTTTGAGACGTTAACCAGCGCAGAAATTATATTTAAAAGCTTTGACGGCTCAGTGGAATTGGCACAGCAGGCATTTGTTGACTTTCGGGGAGTTCCCAATAAAGTAGGGGATTACAGCGCTGACGCAGTATGGACTACCCAGTATAATGTTGATGATATAGAAGATGATCTGGCAGAGGGAACGGCATATTTAAGCGTATTGAAAATAGAACCAAAGGTCACCGGAACAGCAAATTATCAGGACGAATCAGGAAATCCGCTGACGGTTCCCAACAAAGCAGAAGGCTGGTATGATTTTATAATTGAAAATAAATCCAAATCGTCTGCGAAAACTTCAGAAATCACGGTAGATTTGTCCAGCGTGGGCAATAAAAAAGATGGAGCAGATGTTCAGGTTCAGGGGTTTGACACCGGTAAGATTATAATCGGCAAATCTTATGAGCAGGCAGCGTCTATTCAGCGGATTGATTTATTCGATTGGGACCAGGATCCCGGGAAGGATTCTCCAAAGGTAAGCTTTACGCTGCAGGAGCTGAAAGATGCATATGAACAGGCAGATGGAAGTCTTGTACTGCCCCGTCAGGCCTATAAGGAAATAACAAGGTTAAAGTTTATCAGAATCTGCTGCGATCAGTTTTTCGGAGAAACAACCGCAGACCAGGAAAAAGATACAGCATTTCATTTGCAGATTCATGGAAATACAGACTGGTATGATACGTTAAATGCAGAATGTTCTTTTATACCAAAAGAAAAAATTTATACGGAAAAAGACATTGTTTCAGGAACAGCAGCATTTTATGTACAGCGTCCGGCGCAGGGAATCTATTCTCATGTGATTTACGATGATGTCAAAGAGGAATCTACTGTTAATGACGAAAACAGTGATAATAACAGAATGGCTCTTGCTGTTCCCTATGATCGTGATTTCATTTTCAGAAATGAGATAGTCAATGAGACTATATCTGTATTGGATGATGTAGATACAACATTTCAGCTTGCACTCAGTAAAACTGACGGAGGATTTCATACCACATCCTTTTGCATTTATCCGGAAGTTATTAAAAATTACCGGGAATTTTCAGGATTGAAGCTGACAGATATCAATAATAAAGAGGTCTTTCTGACTTACCATGCCAAGGAGCAGACGTTTCAAAATGAGACGGGGAAGGTAATCGGCTCATTGCAAAGCGATGGATTCCGATTGACAAAAGAACAGATGGAATCGGAACTTGGGATGGATGAGCTGACGGAACTTTTGATGACCGGAACCGGATATCAGATAACAGATCCAAAGAAGCAGTATTATGTGGATTTTTGCGGATATGAGGATGCGGCTCTTGGAAGCAGTGAAATCCAGACTGCTAAAAGCAGCAACTATCTGGATGGCATGCGGGATGCGCAAGCATATGAGGTGGAAGCAAAAGACGATGTGCTGACCTATGTGTCTAAAATGTATTTTGATACGATTATTACTGCCGGATATAACGATAATGAGACGGACCGCAAATTTTCCAAGGTGTCAACACCGTTAGAAGATGTCCGGACACAGCATAACAAGAGCGGCGGCAGCTTTGGGGACAACAGTGAGCTGGAAATTGGTTATAAAGCCCTGGGCTCTTTTATGATTGATTTCAGACAGTATCTGAATACGGGATCCAGTCTGCCGGATGGAGCAAGCAGGCAGGAACATCAGACATTTTCATATGTAAAACCACAGTCATTAAATACTGCAGCTACTGTAAATATGAAAGTAGATCTTCCGTATCAAAGTTTTGAAGCTTATTATCTGAAAATAGATCCCCGGGCCAAGGATTATATCAATTCTATTACTACAATACGAAAAGATGGAACCAAAGAGGTACTAGAAAGAGAGGAGTTAAAGTACAGCGCTCAGGAGACAAATGATCAGGGAGCGTTCTGCCGTGTAAATCTTATGAAGGCGGATTCGGATACAAGATTTACCAGCAAAGAAGAGGATTTCTACCGGACACCGGAATCCTATGAAAAAAAAGATCCGGAAAATCCGGTTCAGTCGGTAATTATCAATTTAAGTATTAACCAGAAGCAGAGTCATACAGAGGATAATACAGATATTGCAAATAAGCCTGATTATGGAACCTGGTATCTTGATACGGATGAGAATGCCAAATATATGTTTGAGGTCAGCGGCCGTTATTACAAGATGGAAGAAAATCCTAATCAAAACGGACAGGTAAAAGCAACTGCAACAACTGATCTGACCATCGGCGGCGGGAGAAGCCAGGAACGTAAAACTTCCGGAAGCAGCGAAAAATCCAAATGGAGTTTTCAGGATTATTATTACTATTATGTATATCCGTATTATGATTCTAATAAAACGGAGGCACCTTTCAGATCGGCCAATCTGAAATCTGAGACGTATGTTCATGTAGTTCATGATTTTGACCGGGTGATTAAAGGTGCTACTACAACGCCGGGGAATGAGTATAACGATAAAGCAGATTTTGGACAGCCGAATCAGTTTCTTGTGAGTTTTTACAGAAACAGCCGGTATGACAGGTATAATCCGGATTATTACTATAAGTACCAGACTACAGGTAATAAAAATAACTGGTATGAACAGGATGCGGATGACTGGAAAGGAAAAATCGGATATGCGGATGAGGTGATTTTAAGAGATACCATGCCAGTAATCCGTCCTGACAGTACCTATCAATATTATGGTTTTTTGGCAGCCGGTCTTGAGCTAAAGCCGGCCATTGCAAAGTATCTGGATACGATGGAGCTGAAACTGGCCTATGTGGATGAAGCTGGAGTTAGAACAAGGGAGAAAACGATTACAGTGGATTCCTCAGATCTGAAGAGCGAAAATGGAATAAAGACACTGGATTTTGAGTATGCAGAGGAAGATTCGGATTCCAATCCGGTTCCAGGAACAGAGCTGACAGAGGAATTAACGGATGGGAAGCTGATATTAAGACCGGGACAGTTTGTGGTTGGTTATGATATTCACCTGAAAGATATGATGGGAAATGGTGAATATAATAAAGAAGTTGGTTTAAAAGGAACCCCTGATCTAAATGGCGGCAGCAACGATACTGATTTGATTATTTACGGAAAGCCATATACTGTAAAGCGGAATGATCCGGATGCAGATGGCACAAATAAGATTCAGCCATTTACGAAGACAGACTATGAAGAGAAAGAATATCAGAATATTATTATTTCGGAGCATAATAACACAACGTATTATGATACCGCTCGTTTAATGGGATTTCTGATTGATTTTCATGCAGGATATGCTCTGGACAGAGATGCGGATGTAACACCTGTAGCAATTACTGATTACGAAGCAGACAATGAGACGCCCACCAATGCAGGCTTTGGCGTGAAACTTTATAACCAGTATAACACAGGTGATAATACTGGTGAACATCAGGTGGCCAGGGTGTCAGAGGCTGTCGCTAAAAATACCTTTAATAATTATTACCGCCTGCGGCATATTTATATTCCGGAGGAGTTTATTACCGGGGACTGGTTTCGGGCATCGGCATTGAACCTAAATATAAATGGAAAGGCTCACAGTGTGGTACTAGAACCGAAACTGCTGACTGTTTCTGCCAGCAAGCCGGGCTGTTATGAGATTGATGTGGAACAGCTGATACGGGATAACATGGAGCAGTATGCTGTTTCATATGCAAACGGCCAGACTAACTGGGAAACTTATATAAAAGCCTATGTATCCGGATTTGATATTACATTCCGGGCGGTGAATCCAACCCGGGAGGATTCAGGGTCTGTTCTGGAAAATGGGGAATATTTATCTGTTGATAAAAAGAACGGATACGCATACTGGTATGATGGTATATATGTGGACCGGACAGAAGAGGAATTTAAGGATAATACATGGACAGAAAATTCCACGCCTTCCTTTGGGAAGAACCCAAATACATTCTTTCACGATACCGAAGATTACTATTATCACAGATATTGGAGTCTGTATAACAGTGTAACGGCGGAATTTAAATCTGTTGATCCCAATGCGAATATTTATCAGAGCACGATTTTGACCAATTCAAAAAAATGGGATTACAACAATGTGCGAAATCTGACGGCAACGATGGTTACAAACGTTACTAGAAATCGTATAGCAGCGGATGGGCAGTCAGAAGTTTTTGCTTATGACAATGACAAAAATCCCAAAAGTCCTCTTGAGGTAGATAAGGATCATCTGCTTCCATATGATTATGTGGAATATACGGTTTCTTTTGGTGCAGAAAAAGATTCGCCAATTAATCTGAAACGCCCTGTTATGAACTTTGAAGTACCAAAAGGGCAGCAGCTTGTAAAGTGGGAAATTATATCAAATGATACCGGGATTCCGGATGATAAGATTACAGCTGTATTATCGGGGAATGACGGTTCAGATAAAACTGCTAGGCCGCTCACCGATTATTCACTGACTTCAAATGGCGAGCCTGCTTTTTACAGAAAGCTGACAGTTACCGCCGGAGAAACAGGAGCAGAGATTCCAAAGGGCAGGACCATTCGCCTGCGGATTACCACTCAGCTGACAGAAGAACTCAAAACAGAGAATAGTACATTTGAGTCCCAGGAACTGGATACGAATATTTGGGTAACGGCAGACCATTCCCATGCATATCCACAGTATTCTGTAGAAGAGCAGTCTGTTTATGGAAACAGCTCCACGTCAAAACTAGGGCAGTACCGGACAGACACGGATCTTGGGGGAAGTACAAAATATTCCAGAAATTATAAGGCTGCAGAAAAGGGAGGTGAGAATCAGATTTATGAGTCCCGCATGGTTAATACTTTGAAATACAAAGATACCGAAGCTGTGAAAGTGGATTATAAATTTAAAGATGAAGAGTATGCTTATGATGGCCAGAAAGCAAGACTTCTTGTATCCGGAATCCGGAACGATACCCTCCATGCCCTTGACAGTATGACTGTCACTCTTTCCTTTCTGGATGCGGATGGTCTGCGGGGATTTACGCTGACAGAAAAACCGGAGATATCATATCCAAAGCTGCTAGCAGATGCGGCGTCAAAACCGGGAATTAAACTGGAATATTTCTGCGAAGGCGCGGACGACTGGACTGAGGCTGAAGATTCTGCCAGTGCAGAATTTTTTGAGACGGTAGAAAAGATCCGCTGGACCTATTATGAAATTGATGCCTATGGCACAGACCAGAAAGAATTACTATTTGATGATGTCATTTTAAATGGAAAAGGAAAATACGAGGACATTCGTCCAGATCATTCTAAAGATTCCATGGCAGAAATCTATAATGCCAAAATACAGGCTCAGGTTCAGCATGTACATCATAATGAGGAGACCAAGACAGTGCTGGATTCCCAGGAGTCCGTGACATTGGATAAAACGGCGGATTTAACGGAGACAGCTGTATATAACCGGGATGTTTACAGGGAGAATCCACAGGTAGAGTTTTATACACAGGTTTTTGATCAGGAAGATCAGGCTGAAGCCTCCTATAAGCTGAATAAGGAGCAGAAAACCGGTTATCGTCCCAATGAGAAAATGTGGCAGAAAATTGTGCTGCTGAATCAGCATTCAGCGAAGAACGGAGTTCAGACGGCAGATCAGGGTGTACTTTTAAATCCGGTCTTTTATGATAAACTTCCGGAATATTTATCTTCTGAGCACTTGGAGAGCAGTCAATTTAAAATTCGCTGGGAAGATATTGATGGTAACCCTAAAAACCCGGATGCTGTTTTGAAGGTAGAAAAAACCCGTAATATAAGAGAGCATGATTATGGCGGCTGGATGTATTATCCGAAATCCAATGCAGATACAACCGCAAATAAGAATATGAAACACTTTAGTGATCTTAAGGTTACGGAAGAAAATTCCAAAGAAATAGATTATACCGTTTATGAGATGCGTTTTCAGAAAAAAGACGGAGCGGATGTCCGGGTTGAAGTAGGGGATACCATTGAGATCTGGTATCAGGTACAGGCTAGAGAAGACAATCTGCCTATGGTTTATGTAGATGAAGACCGGGATCTAGGCACTGTTAAAGATCAGCATCCAGGTTATTTTCCAAGAAATGGAGAGTATTACAGTTATGATGAGTCAGTGGATTCTAACGGAGAGGCTTTTCCATTTGCTTCTTCAGGAACTGACGGGGCAAGAGCTATTACGAATCAAAACAGGCAGATGGATTTGGATTTTCTGCTTCACGATATTGGGCTGTCTGCGGATAAAAATGAGCAGGTTGACCGGTGGGAGTTTTTAAATGGAAGCCAGACAAGGATACCGGGGAGTTCTCAGGATTATTCTAGTTGGAGAAATAATTATCTTGGCAATAACGGTGTATTGTTTGATGAAGATATTAACACTGCCAATTATCAGCAGAATGTAATCTATTCCGGGGATAGTACAAACAAAAATACAGATGCGCTCCCTGAGAGACAGACGATGACAAATGGGAAAAATGTCAGGGACTGGTATCAGTTGATTTTGGCTCATCGAACGAGGTTTGGTCAGAACTGGGATGGTATGGATCAGAATCCTGACCAGATGCCTGTGCTGTGGAGTGAAACCAGGCTTCATTTGAATAAAGCCTGGCTGGTAGGAGCTAGTCAGTTTGAAGCAGGTAACTATCAGTATGAGGCTACAAGCGGGGATGGTCTTACGACTGGATTTGCAGCTCACCCAAACTACTCTGCAAATAAAAATTATTATTCTAGTGACGGACAAGATAATACATATCGAAAACTAACAGATGACAGCAGGATCACAGCACTGGAATATAATGAAGATTTTACAATACGTCTGCATGCATTAAACTATGGAGACTGGGATCTGGACGGTGTGGAATTTATCTATACGATGCCAAGAGGAATACGGCCGAAACTGAATGCTGAGGGGCAGATAGACGGCTCTGAGGTAAAAGCACAGATTCTATCCACAGTGGCAGGTGCAGGAAAAGAAACCTATACTCCTATTGAGGAGCAGGATATTGAAGTGACTGTTTTACAGACACCTGACGGAGCGGATGCGGGATATCGGGCTCCAGATAAAGAGCAGGATCCGTTGTGGAATTCGAAGGTAGATGATACTTATTATGCAGCCGGAGAAAATACGAAAGATACGCAGCCATGGGTGTTGAAAATTGTAGTGAAAAAGCCGCTGACAAAGTGGTTTAACCGGGGAAGTGCCAGTGGTTATAAGATACAGGTTGAGATTCCGGGAAATGTATATCTGACAAATGAGAATGAGCACTGGTACGACCGGGTGACAGTCAGGCCTTATACAGCACCGGACTCTGAGAATTTTTACTATTATCAGATTCTGGATTACGATCACTGGGAAGGTGCAGTAAAAGATAAAATGCGTCATAACCAGCAGTATGGCATGGATTATATGTGGTATGATGACTGGAAGGATGCTTATGAATATACCAGCGGTTCTCCAAATACGCCTTATATTGACGGATATAATATTCAAAATAATGAGGTGCAGATTTCCGGCAGCGATTATATGGGAACTGTTACCGATAACGCATATACTGCTTATGGAGATGCGGATAAAACAAATCTGTATGCTCAGACCGGTACAAGGGCGGTTATGAGGAAGCCGTTTGTCCGGATGTGGGCGACTATAGGCGATGATGTCACTGGAAATACCAGAGAAGACTATTATACAGACACAGAAGGAGAGCGGAACCAGCTGAATATTCATGTGGAGAATAAGTACTGGCTGGATGAATATGCTCCAAATGCAGAAAGCAAGTACAGCTATCAGTATTCTAAATTTGTACATAATTATGAAGTGGACGGCGGTTCTAGAGGAACATTGATTCTTCCGGTTATCACAAATATTCTTCCATATGGCGTGGTCCCTGTGGCCAAGGATGGTACGCTGTTTTCACAGAATAATGATGAGAATGCTGTAAAAGAATTGAACTGGACACTGTATCAGAGGGATTTGACTGCCGGTGCAGATGTAAAGAGTGTTATAGAAGCACCGGAAGAAAAGGCAAAATATCAAGGCGTTGTAACTTATGAACAGGTGGAGTGCCAGGACAGTCAGGGAAATAGTACCGGGCAGACGCAAGGCCGCTATGTTGTACGGCTTATACCAGCCGCTGATGCAGATGGCAGTGCGTTTGAGAAAGAAGCGCGTATTGCATCGCAGAAAGCTAATATTTACTCCATTGATACCTTTACAGTGAGTGCTCCTGAAGCCGAAACAGATCATGAAGGACTTCAGAGTGAACTGTACAAGAATTATCAAAATAACCGAACCTATGTTGGAAGTAAAATAGATGGATTTAAGTACCTTGTAGACGAGGATATTAAAAAGAGCAGTGCAGAAACTACAAGCTTTACAAATCCGTATACGGTAGGTTCCTATGGACAGTTCCTTTATAATGGCCAGATACCGGATGCGCGTCTGGATGCAGTTCAAAAAAGTTATACGTACAATAAGACAAGCTATGAGAGAGGCAATCTGCCGGATGACAGATTAGATCATACATATGAAACAAATACGCCTCTGATTGGAGCGCTGAAAAAGTATAAAGAGACGGATACGCATCAGATCGAAGACTATTTATCTGTTAATAATCCGGCTGTTTTAAATGATACGCAGAAAGATTTTAATGCCAATGGACAGCTGACCTATACAGACTGGGACAAGACCCAGCCGCTGAGCGACCAGGGTATTATGAATACCCTGAAGATCCGTACGTCTGTCCCGAGGCTTTCAGTGGAACATTTTGCGGCGCCGGATGCCGAAAGTCTTGGAGAAACTCAAGGGGGCAGCCAGCAGGAATTTGAGTATTCGGATTCTGTATGGTATAGCGCTAAAATTACCAACAGTCCAATATCAGATCAGGATTATTCAGAAAAAGGAGCTGTGCATCATTCAAAAATGGTTGTAGCCTTCCATTTGCCGGAGTCTGTACAGTATACAGGATCCGCAAACTGGAATGTGGAAAATAATGATCAGGGCTATATGTATAATAACCTGAATGATTTTTGTCTGGAATATTATGATCCTGTGGAAAAGAAAACAATAATGTTAACCCAGAAGGAAATGCGGGAACAGGGATGGGGCGTTGAATTGCTGAATGACTCCTCTAAAGAATGGGATCCTGCATCCTTAAGCCGCGACGGACAGGTTGTTACATTTGAAATTACAACCCCGAAGACATCTGGTTTTACGGATTATAATTCCTATGTTGCAGGAGAAAAACCTGCAGGGTATTTCCCTTCCGGCAGCTGGATGAATTTCAAAATCCGCACAAGAGTGAATCAAGAGCCGGAAACAAATGTGATGGAACAGCCTGAGATCTGGGAGGGGTACCGTTCCCAGGTGTATGCAACAATCCATGATACAGATGGAAAATATGCTCTGGCAGCTGACGGAACATTTGCTAAGCCGGATGATACCGGAGCCGTTACTGTTCCGGCAGGAAATTATAACGGTTATGATATTAAAAATGCAGAAGGACATGCCTTTACGGAACAAGGGCAGCAGCAGTGTCTTTGGAATGAAAAGCAGGAAATTTCAGATGAAAAAGATACGGATGATTCTCTGATAAAGGACTATGACCGGGATCAGGAGTACGATAGCAATTATGTAACATCCGGGTCAGGGGAAATTGCTCTGGTAAAACCTGCAGCTAGTGTTCGATTGGATACAAGTAAAATCCGTTTAAGGGTGAATGATCCCGATTCAGATCGGTATATTATGGAGGATGCTCACGTAAGATCTGCTTATATTATGCAGATGCGGCTGGATCAGGCAGTCAATAAAACAGCAGCAGTAAATACATTTATTGTGAATTATAATCTGCCATACTATGGGACAAATGAAGGGACCTCGAATCCGGCAGACGCATCCAATGGTAAGCCGATGAAGCAGACCATTCATAAATTGCGGAGCGGTTCATGGGAAATTCCGGCAGATGCTGACGTGGATCAGGAATCCAGGGAAATATTAGAAGAACATCTGAAAGTATATGTTCAGGTATTGAAAAAGACAGATCCCTGGGCGGAAACAGGAAACTATTATCCGGGCCCGTCAGACAGCCAGGAGTGGCAGACAATAGGGAAAACCCAGGGATACGGACTTACGGAAAATGCAGTTATAGATTTTGAAAAAGACTATAAAGAACTGGCAGACAGCACGTATCAGGTGCGCTGGGTGGTTAAGTGTGAAAGTTTTACCGGCGAGGATAATACAAAGTACAGTGATGTACAGGCGCCTGTTTACTATCCGGTACCAGCTGGTTTCCGGATGGATATAGACGCTGACGGAGATGATTCCAACGGAAAACAGGAAATGGATGATATTGATCCGGAGCGGTTAAACAGGGTAGAGGCAGAGCAGAATGTGCGTGATAACTGTGCCTTTATTGAGCTTCAGACTGCGCCAAAAAACGATGATGATGGTGTAAACAAACATACCAATCATTTCGCAGCAGCATTTCCACAGTACGATGATTACAAATTCAGTCAGACTTCTGAAAGAGCCCGGGCAGGCTTTTATGTGGATCCAGAGGTTCCGGTGGTGGATCTTACCATTGATACTCTGTATTTTGGCGGAAGCATTCAAAAAGGATATCAGTGGGATTCAAATGTAATTGTAGATACCGGTATCAGCAAAGTATTAAAATATAAGGTTGGTTATGAAAGTATCAGTAAAGAGAAAGATCCTAATATTACGCAGGATAATGTAACGAACCCCAGCATTGCGGTAGCTGTTCCTTATGTTGACCGGTTAAAGCAGGAAGAGTTTCAGTATGCTGAATATCAGATTCCGGATGCAGACGGCAAATATCAGGGCGATTATTACCTGGGAGACCTATATGGAAATACTGAAAACGGAGGAGACAAAGTTGAACATAATCTGGACAACTATACACCTCTGTGGACATGGTATGTATTGAATGCTGATGGTTCTGTTCTAATGCCGGATGAACTGAAGAAGGATCTGGAACTGAAACAGGATCCTGTGTTTGTACGTAAGGCCATTGATATGACCACAAACCAGCGTACAATTCTGAATTTTTATTTTGAAGGACAGCTAAAGCCGGGCCAAAAGCTTATGGTGGAATTTATGGTTCCTATCGAGGATACAGATGGTAATGCTGTGCCAACCAATATGCTGCAGTGCAAAGCTTTTGGATTTAAAAAGGGAAGTTTTGAACCCCATATTCAGCCTGATGGCAGTGCCTGGAATAATCTTGGCTATGAGTATGACAGCAATGACGTAAATGAAAACGGATCACAGAAAGATATGACGATTACCCGTTTGTCTAATGCAATTACATTTAAGTCAACATCAAGTATTGTTCAGAATAAAACAACTACTACAGAGCTTGACAGTAATATTGACTCCAGGGCAGTTCCTGTTCCGGAAGGAAAGGATTATGAATTTAAAGCGTCTATGATTAATAAAAGTTCAGGTAACTCTTATGATGAACTTGTCTTTTATGATGTGCTTCCGGATACCGGTGATTATCAGATTAAAAATACGGACAGCAGTACCGGCGCCAAAGTTCCCCGTAATTCCAAATGGCATGGCTGGATCCTTCCGGATACCATTAAGGTTGTGGATTATCAGGTACTGCCGGGAGGAAGTGAGACAGAAGAGCATCAGGTGGACCCGTCAGATTATGAAATCTGGGTAGGGCCCATGGTAAAACAGCCGGACGGAACAGTGCGTGTGGGTGATGTGTCAGATCTTCCAACCCAGGAAGAATTAAATAAAAAAGAAACTTATGATATACTGCGCAGCAGTACAGCCGAAAAATCCAGATATTTTGTTAAACTTTCTGATATACAAAATCTTCCGGAGGGCATGGAAAAGGAAACACTTGTAAAAAGTATCCGGGCAGTCTGGGTACAGATGAAAGATAATGTTTCCCTTGATGCAAATGAGCGGCTGAAATTAGTTTTCAGTATGCACAGTCCATTAAACCTGCCTGCGTATCCGGGAACTGTAAGTCTGTCATCGGATGAGACGGTAAAAGATCCAAATCTTGAATATAATGAGACCGTTGCTGAATACAGCGGATGGAATACTTTTGTTTCTCATTGGGACAGCGACCGGATTGAGAATGTGAAAGCGGGAGTTTATGTAAATGCGCCGTCCGGGCGGGGGTATATTGGCAGTTATATCTGGAATGATGCGGATTACAGCGGTGTTCCTGATGATGGTGAGGGTGAATATGCAGCAGAAGAAAAAACCGGACGTATTCATCTTAAAAACCGGACCACTGATCTGGATTTTGACAAAACAAAGGACGATCCAGGTATTAATGGAGTAAAAGTCCAGCTGCTGACGGAGAATGGATATCCCTGCAACCGGGAAGGTGAAGCAGTGATTCCGGAAGAAGGACATGAGGGACATTATCTTTTAATTGATGAGATTACCGGACAGCCGATTCAGACGCCGTCTACAGATCATGATACCGTTTATCTGCACTCTAAACATGGCGGACCAGTGGAATTTGATACAGAAAGTGATTATTACGGAAAAGACGGTTATTATATTTTGTCGAACTTAAAACCCGGAAAATATAACTTAAAATATACATTTCCGGAAACTTATAATCAGTACTCTGTAACTACAACGGAACTAGGAGATACCAAAATTCCGGTTGCTGTTTATCGTGATGGAGAGTGTGTGTACAGCGGAGTGGAAACGGGCGCATCCACAGTCAGAGATTTACCAAAGGACCGTCTGGTAATACAGACTGCGCGGCCAGTTGAAATTTCTGCAGTTGATGAAAAAAACTTTGCCGAATACGATCAGAAGATGACTTCTTATAATGTAGGAGTAGGACGGGCCTATACATACGGAGGAGAAGTCTGGCTGGATGAAAGCCTGGTTTCGGATGGAAGCGGCGGACAAAAAATTGAAAGCGACGGTTATATTACGCCTGGGGAGACACCGCTAGAAGATATCGAAGTATCTGTCTATAACACAAAGGATATGTCTGAGCCTTGTCTGGACGGGGATGGAAATCCGGCAGTTTACAAGACGCTTTCTGACGGGCAGTATGAGTTCCGTTTAAAACCTGGGGAAGAGTATATTATTCGGGCAAAAGATAAATCAACAAAAGAAACCCGTATGCTAAAGCCTACACCGTGGACATTTACGAATAATCCTTTAGAGGCCGACAGTGATAATGACCTTTCGAAAATTGGCAAAGAGTATGAGACAAAAGCATTTAAAGCTGAGATTCCATTTGACGCATCAGGAAATCCGGTATTTGAAGACAGTACAGAGCAGTCTTTCAAATTTAACAGGAATATTGATCTTGGGATGATTCATTCCGGACGGGGATTTCTTGGAAAATTTGTCTGGGAAGATGAGAATTACAATGGAATTATGGATGCGTCTGAGGGCGGAATGAAAGATGTAACTGTCACGTTAGAATCTTATTATTATAAAAATAATCAGTGGTATCCAATTCCGGGAGGTTCATCAGAACGTACTATGACAACCAATGACGCTGGTGTCTATGTATTTGACAATGTCATGAGTTATTATCAGGCGGACGGACAGAATTATCTGACCGGATATCGGATGAAGATTGATCCAACTGTAAATGATAAGATTTTCAAACAGTATGGCGTTACTCACTATCAGGCAAATCATGGTGTTCAGGACAGTGATCTGGACATTGCTGATGGAAATTATTATCTGAATGATGATTATATTATTATTGCGGTAGAGGCAGATCAAAATTCGGTGCCTGAGAATACAGTTTCTTATCAGGGAAAGACTTATGATATCAGTGATGCAGAGACAATTCTGACCTATGATGCCGGCTTTGCGGCTTATGAGTACAGTGAAGTAGAAGGCACCATTTGGAATGACAACGGAAGTGAGGATCATTTCTATAACGGTATTATGGATAAGGATGAAACCGGGCTTAAAAATGTTACAGTATATCTGGAAACATATTATAAAAAAGCAGACGGAACATTTGAAAAGGTTGAAAAGGATTCGGCGGCAAAAAGGGCAGATGGGACCGATTATGAAGGTACACAGACAGTTAAAACCGATGATAATGGAGGCTATTGCTTTTCAAAGGTGCCGGTATTTCTTACGATCGGCGGTGAAAAGAAGCTGTGTTACTATCGGCTTCGGGCAGATGTTCCGGATGGATATGGTGTAACCCGATATCAGCAGACAGCAGAAAACGGGGCATTGAACAGCGATTGGATTACAAATCAGTACGCCGGCTCTGAGAATTATTTGACATCGCCTGACGCGGGAGACTATTTCTTGGCTGCTCAAAAAACGGATACTCTGAAAAACTCTCCTTATGTATTGAATGATGGAAATACGTCGTATGATATCATCCATAAACAGGGCGATATTAAGGAGTATCATGGTGGCCTGCTTCGTTATCCAACGGGAGACATTCAGGGAATCATCTGGGAAGACCGTAATTATGATGGGCTTCGAGACCCCGGAGAAGATGTCATGTCCGGAGTGGATGTAGAACTGCAAAGTTATTACTATGATGGAAGCCGCTGGAAGCCGGCCAATGAGGCTCCCATAACTCAGACCAGCAGTTCCACAGGGGAATACAGCTTTGAGAATCTTCCCACCTATATGGAAAAGGATGGCAGAAAATATCTGGCTGGTTATCAGTTAAAGGTGAATGAGTTACCGTCCGGTTATGGCGTGACTCTATATCATCAGGGGAGCGATCCGGCAAAAGATAGTGATCTTATGGCGGAAGACCTAAAACTGGTACAAAAGGGACAGTATCTGATTTTGGCTAAAGAAGCTGTCAGAAATCAGGAAGGTAATGAGTATCCTTATCATAGTGTAGAGGTAACAGATTCCTTCCACGATGGTATTGTGTACGACTTTTTAACGGGAAGAGATATCAGCGGGATTGATGGAGGCATGGTTCCGTACCCCAATGGTCAGATTTCAGGAAAAATCTGGTCAGATGCTAATTATAACGGTATTCAGGATAATAATGAGACCGGTATAGAACAGATAAAAGTAGTGCTGGAGCAGTATTATTATGTAAGCGAAAGCAGCACCTGGGAGAAAAATCCGGCCTTTTCTCCAAAAGATGACAGAACAGATATCTCGGGGAATTATCAGTTTGATGATCTGGATACTCAGGTAACAGTGGCAGGAAAGGTGTATCTGGCCGGTTATCGCCTAAAAGTAGACGGAGATAGCATTCCGGATAATTATGGAATTACCCGTTACCGCCAGGGAACAGATCGTTCCCTTGACAGTGATTTGAAAGTGGATGATTTGTTTTTAGTAAGGCCGGAGGAATATTTGATTCCTGCAGGTGCTGCAGAGGAAGACACAGATTTGGACGGATCCCGTCAGCAGCTTGTAACAGTTCAGAATGCAGATGGACAGTCTGTAACATATGATATGCTGACAAGGGCGGATATTTCCGGCCAGGATGGAGGGCTTGTAGCCTTTACAGAAGGATCTATTCGTGGTCTTGTGTGGGAAGATCTCAACTATAATGGACTTCAGGATGAAAATGAGGCAGGACTTACAGGCAGCACATTGACGTTGAGCCGTTTTTACTATGACGGAAAAACATGGATGAAAGATCAGGGATTTTCAGACAAAACAACTGTTATCCGGCAGGATGGCCAGTATGAGTTTGATGGACTTTCCACATATGTTCAGATAGGCAGTAAAAAATATCTTGCAGGATATCAGCTGAACATCGACGGAGTCTTAGATGGCTATGGAATTACCCGCTACCGTCAGGGTGATGACCGTCACAAGGACAGTGATCTGCGGGCTGACACATTATCGCTGGTAAGAGACAATGAATATCTGATTACAGCAGATACTGCAACAGAAAATGCGGATGGCGGATTGTATCATTATACTGCGGTAGGAATAAAGGATGCAGATCAGAACCAGGTAGTATATGATATGCTGAAATCCCGCACTTACAGCGGCCAGGACGCAGGCTTTGCACCGTACAAGAAAGGAAGCATCACCGGAGTGATCTGGGAAGATGCGGACTATGATGGAATCCGTGAGGAGAAAGAAGCCGGTTATAAAGGACTGGAAGTTGTGCTGGAGCGCTATTATTATGATGAAGCTGCCGGAAACTGGAAAAAGGATGACAGCTTTGGTGCCTTAACCAGTGAAAGTGATGAAAACGGCAGGTATGAATTTAAAGATCTGGAAGCCAGCATAAAGATATCTGGAAAGCAGTGTCTTGCAGGCTACCGTCTGTATGTGGAAGATCTGCCGTCAGACCGTGCCGTAACCAAGTACTGGAGAGGAGAGGACCGGGGAGCGGACAGCAACCTGATTGCTTCTACCGGCTCTCTTGTAAGAGACGGGGAATACATACCGGTGGCGTTAGTGAGAGATGAAGAGAAGCCGGCCAACAGTTCCGTGGTAGACCTCACAGATGTGGAGGGCCGCAGGGTAAGCTATGACATGCTGACAGCGGGAGTTGTAAGCGGTTATGACGGGGGACTTTCAGAGTACGATGGAGGAAGCATCACCGGA
The DNA here is from genome assembly GCF_025566885.1 of Brotonthovivens ammoniilytica. Lineage (NCBI taxonomy): Bacteria > Bacillati > Bacillota > Clostridia > Lachnospirales > Lachnospiraceae > Brotonthovivens > Brotonthovivens ammoniilytica. The sequence continues at coordinate 367,017 of NZ_JAOQJQ010000001.1, forward strand.
GTGGTCTGGGAGGATGCAGACTATGATGGAATCCGTCAGGAAAAAGAGAGCGGAATCAAGGATGTGTCTGTGACACTGGAGCGTTATCTCTTAAAAGAGGGCTCCTGGGAAAAGGATGAGACGTTTGCGGAGTATACCGTACAGACAGGTGCAGATGGAAGCTATCTGTTTGATGCACTGGATACGCATTGTGTGATAGACCAGGTGAAATATCTGTACGGGTACCGCCTGAGGACAGACAAAGACAGCTTCCCCAAAGGAAGTGCAGTGACGCAGTACCGTCAGGGAGAGCGGACAGAAGCAGACAGCGATCTGATATACGAAACAGGTTACCTCACCGGAGAAGACGAATATCTGATTCCGGCGAAGAAGGCGGACAGTGAGTCTTATAAGGATCCGGAAAATATCGTAGAAGGATACGATGTGGTGCGGGGCTTAGAGCTGTCCGGTTATGACGGAGGCCTGGTGCTGTTTCCAACCGGAGTAATCCGCGGACAGGTATGGAGTGATGAAAACTATGACGGTGTCCAGAATGAGAAAGAACCGGGGATTGCCGGAAGAGAACTGACGCTGAGCCGGTATTATTATGATGGAAAAGAATGGAAAAAAGATTCGTCTTTCCAGGATTTAAAAGAAATAAGCCGGACAGATGGAAGCTATGAATTTAAAGAACTGGAAACAAATGTACAGATTGACAATCATGTATATCTTGCAGGGTACCAGCTGCGTGTAGACGGAGTGCCGGATGGCTATGGAATCACCCGTTACCGCCAGGGAGATAACCGGGAGAAAGACAGTGACCTGCGTGCGGATACACTTTCTCTGACAAGAGATGGAGAATACCTGGTGGCGGCCGGAGAAGGAACAAAAGGAGAGATCCCTGATCTTGCCCAGGCAGCAGTTAAGACAGCAGACGGAGACGAAGCAGTATATAACATGCTGAAATCCCGCACTTACAGCGGCCAGGACGCGGGCTTTGCACCGTACAAGAAAGGAAGCATCACCGGAGTGATCTGGGAAGATGCGGACTATGACGGAATCCGTGAGGAGAAAGAAGCCGGTTATAAAGGACTGGAAGTTGTGCTGGAGCGCTATTATTATGATGAAGCTGCCGGAAACTGGAAAAAGGATGACAGCTTTGGCGCCTTAACCAGTGAAAGTGATGAAAACGGCAGGTATGAATTTAAAGATCTGGAAGCCAGTATAAAGATATCTGGAAAGCAGTGTCTTGCAGGCTATCGTTTGTATGTGGAAGATCTGCCGTCAGACCGTGCCGTAACCAAGTACTGGAGAGGAGAGGACCGGGGAGCGGACAGCAACCTGATTGCTTCTACCGGCTCTCTTGTAAGAGACGGGGAATACATACCGGTGGCGTTAGTGAAAGACGAAGAGAAGCCGGCCAACAGTTCCGTGGTAGACCTCACAGATGTGGAGGGCCGCAGGGTAAGCTATGACATGCTGACAGCGGGAGTTGTAAGCGGTTATGACGGGGGACTTTCAGAGTACGATGGAGGAAGCATCACCGGAGTGGTCTGGGAGGATGCAGACTATGATGGAATCCGCCAGGAAAAAGAGAGCGGAATCAAGGATGTGTCTGTGACACTGGAGCGTTATCTCTTAAAAGAAGGCTCCTGGGAAAAGGATGAGACGTTTGCGGAGTATACCGTACAGACAGGAGCAGATGGAAGCTATCTGTTTGATGCACTGGATACATATTGTGTCATTGATGGAACAAAATATTTGTTTGGCTATAAAGTGCGGGTTGAATTAAGCACAATTCCATCCGGTTATTCAGTAACCCGTTATCAGATGGGGGATGATAGTTTGGCAGACAGTGACTTAATTTATGACAGCGGATATCTTACTGAAAAAGATGAGTATCTGATTACAGCAGTTAAAGCGGACAGTGAATCTGTAAAAGATCCTGGAAATGTTGTGGAAGGATACGATATCGTACACGGAACAGAGATTCCTGGCTGTGACGGCGGCATAACGGCTCATGAGACCGGATCTGTTTCAGGTATGATCTGGGATGATCAGAGTTATGATGGTATCAGAGATCCAAAAGAACCCGGTGTTTTTGGTCTGGAGGTTGTATTAGAGCGTTATTATTACCATGATTCTCAATGGAAGAAAGATGATTCTTTCCGTATGACAGCTAAGACTAATGAGGAAGGCTGGTATCACTTTGATGATCTTCCAACCTCTATGCGTATGGAATGGAATGATTCTGGCTGGGAAGAAGAAAAGGATGTATTGCTTTCTTATAAATTGAAATTTGTATAACTAAAATCTCAACTTTCCTTATTTTATGCGACTTGGCGGTATGCCTTGCCACTCTATATGTATCCTTTTCCCTTGTTTTTGCCCTTATGAGGTATCTACAAGGGAAAGTTTTTCTTATTCGATTTTATTCTCCAACCACCTTATCAAGTAGTCGGGCTGAGTTTCGCTTACCTTCTCGGTTAGCGTGTGCATAGACATTCATAGTGGTACTTACATCCGAGTGTCCAAGTAATTCCTGTACATCCTTTGGTGCTGCTCCATTTGAGAGCAGGTTTGTGGTATAAGTGTGTCGCAGGGTGTGGAAGTGGAAATTATCATCAAGCTCCGACAATCGTTTCCTTGCTGTCCTTAAAGCTGTCTCAACCGTTGCAGGGGCTTCGTATGCTCCGTCCGGTCTGATACATACAAGGTTAATCTCGTTGTAATCAAGCGGAATGTCCTCTGTGCCATCCAAATGATAAAGCTCATAGTAGATACGATTCTTTTCCTTAACTTCCCTGTAGTAGTTCCTCTGATAGAGTTCTCCGTAACTGAATACCTGCTTTCTCTGTTCCTTTTTCGCTTTCTTTAAGATGTCAGCGAGCGTATCACAGAAATCCACGATACGGACTTTCTTTCGCTTTGTCGGACCAATCTCGGTCTTGTGCCTTGCTCCGTTGTAACGGACACTTCTTCGTACTGTCAGATACTGTTCCTCAAAGTTAATGTCACTCCAAGACAGTCCGCATACCTCTCCAAGTCTAAGACCTGTGTAGTACGCTATCTGTACCGGCAGGACAGCAGGCTTGTTTCTTTCTTCCAGATACTCCATAAGCGTTTGATACTGCTCTGGTGTAATCGGGTTGATAACCTCTGCATCCTCATCATTATCAGAAAACAAATCCACATCTTCCTCGGCTTTCCTACGCATTACCACATACTGCATTGGATTGAATGTGATGTACTGCTTTGGAAAGACTGCAAATCGGAAGGACTGTTGCAGGACTGCGTGGAAAGAACGGATATAGTCGATGGTGTAACCCTTTGACTTAAAATTTCCTTCCTCACCGCCAAATGCAAGTAAATCCATAAACTTCTGCAAATGCTCCGAAGTGACTGTCTTTAGTTTTCTGTTTCCGATTGGGTGTTGTTTAATCCTGTTTACTGCCTGTAAATAGTTACCGACTGTACCGTTGCTAAGTGAACCCGTTTTCAAATCTTCCTCTGCCCATACATCTAGCATCTGTCCGAGTGTGAGGTTGTCCGCTTTGGCTAGAAATTTCTTTGCGTCATAATCCTCCATAGCCTTGCGTAACATTTTCTCTGTCTCTGATTTGCTCTCCGTACCTGCAAATTCTTTCTGAACCAAGTTACCACTTGCATCCTCCACATAAAAGCGGTAGTACCATTTCTTGCCTTTCTTCCTTACAGAACCTTTTGCCATAATCGTTTCTCCTTTCGATATCGGCAATCGGAACTGGTGAAATGCTTCTTGCGTGTAAGTATATCATAGCTCCGTCTGCCTATCTATACCGAATCGGGATCTTTTTCTGATAAAAGATTGGCTAGTCGATTTTTCGCTGTCTCAGGATTCTTAGAATACAGTCTTACAATATCGCCCATATCGTTCAATGCGTTGACGGTGTGGGTGATTTCTCTAAGGAACATAATCTCATTGTATTCCTTATTGGATTCAAACCCCATTGTCTGGGCGAGCATTTTGTTATCTGTATTTCCTTTGAAATTCTTACAAGCGAACTGGAACGAATCCACGAACAGCTCGTATTCCCGTAACATCAGTAGTAGCAGGTCTTTGGAAAAATCACTTTCGGACTGTTCCATATCATAAGGGAGCTTATTCAGAATGGAAGTCATCACATCACGAATCTGTAATTCTCTTTTATCCGTAATGTCTGTTTCGTATTCGTCCGTCTCACCTTTCAGCCATTCCACAGATACATGAAGTGCATCTGCCAGACCTTCTAAGGTCATTTTCTTGGTGTTATCAATCGTTCCTGCTTCGTATCTCTGAATGGTTGAGGCTGTCACGCCCATTTTTTCAGCGACATAAGGCTGGTTCAATCCTAACTCCTGTCTACGGCTTTTTGCTCTGCTACCGATTGTCTTTCGCAATTCTTTATCTTTTAACATACTTGCGAACCTCCTTTTTCGGTATGTCATTACTATACCACATAACACGATATATTGCAATACGCAATTCTATAAAAGATGATAGAATTTCGTAAGGCTTGACATAGCGTTATAAAAGATATATACTTTAATCAGAATTGCGTAACGCAAGTTTTAAAAAAGGCTAATCCTTTCTTCAAAAAGGAACATCCTCTGATATACAAGACTTGTAATCCTACGCAGGAATGAGGTGATCGAATGACAGAATTAAAGTTTGCTCTCTCCATTGAAGAAGCTGCCGACTATACAGGTATCGGAAGAAACACTCTTAGAAATCTTGTGGAATGGGAAAAGCTGCCTATCCTTAGAGTGGGAAGAAAAATCTTAATCCGCAGGGAACGATTAGACGAGTTTCTGATTCTCAATGAGGGGAAGGATTTACGAGACAGACACGCAGTAAAAGCGGTCAAGGGAACAATGAAAAATGAATAAGGGACAGTCCTAAGACCATCCCTCTGGTATGTATCTGACTAAAAGCCATGATATACCTACACGCAAATAGATTATATCACGGACAAGTCCTCAGATACAACCAGAACTTTTGGAAAATGAGGACAAGATGGATGTGAATGGGTGCAATCGTCCACCCAGTTATAGCTTGTTGGTAGGACAAGTCCACCCAAGATGCAAAAGGTGTTATGAATAGTCCACCCAAGCCAGAAAATGAAGTGGGTGCAACCATCCACCCAAGTGAAGCCGACTGGTAGGACAAGTCCACCCAACTTACAAAAAGTGCTGTGAGAAGTCATACCAAGTGTAGCTATGAAAAAAGCTGTCCGACCTATGACAAAAAGTGTACGCTACTATGATTTTGAGTGTCCAATCTATGGGGTACATTTTCAAAGAGTTAATAGTAAAAAGCTCTATTAAAATCAAAATGTAATAAAACAATGCACTATTAAAAATGAAATTTAATAGGAACTTTTACTACCACTTCCTTGCCAGACACAGTTTAAAAGTAAGCGAAGTAACACAATGCTATTGTCAGGGCAAAAATGCTAACGAATCGTGCTATTGTTTTTTCGATTTTAATAGCAGACTTCTACTGTTTCTACGGTTTTTGCTAAAAAGTCTGAATAATAGAACAATGCTATTGTTAAGGCAAAAGTGCTAACGGATTCGTCTATTGTTTCGCTGATTTTCATAGCAATCTTCTAGCATTTCTGTTAAGAAAAGGGAGTGCCGGATACGGCACATAAAAAGTGTGCCATTAAAGGCACAAAATTAGGTGCTGAGGGAACAGTTACAGCTAAAAGTGAACTTCATAAGCAAGCCCTCGGCGTTTGAGAGCGAAATACACCCATCGCACAAAACTTCGTTTTGTACTCTGTGTATTTCGCTCTGCGAGGCTTAGCCGCCACAAGGCGGATGTGTTCGCAAGACGAGTGCCTATGCACTCGCTCACAGGGAAAGTTTACTACTCACATCTCATCTATCTTATCTGTCCTCTTTTCCAAAATCAAAACTGGGAAAGGAGGAAATCGCTATGCCAAGAAATTCATTTGTGCAGATGTCAAAGCTCCATAATGTTCGTGGAAGAATCTATTATATCTCCAGTGACAAAAAACAGGAAAATCTCTATGCGGTATATGAAACCACAGACCGAAAATTTTGGACAGAACTTGCCAAGTGCAATCAGGCAGAATTTAAGAAAAGCGGTACAGAGGGAAAATGTATCGAAGCAAGAGAATTTATCATTGCCCTGCCGGAATCCTTTGTGGATTATCCGCCAGACGGACTATTAAAATATATGACGGATAAATTCAAAAGTCGGTATGGTGTTGATTGTATTGCAGCACTCCATCATAACAAACGAAAGACGAATTATCATATCCATCTTATCTTTGCAGAACGAAATTATCTTGACGAACCGATAGAAAAGATTGCCACCAGAAATATGTTCTATGATGAGAAAGGTAATCATGTTCGTACCAAGAAAGAAATCCTAGACGAGAATGGAACTATCCGTAAAAGGTGTAAGGTGATCAAGAAAGGTGAGGTCTACGAAAGACAGATGTTTACCATCAAGGACGCTCGCTTTAAGCAGGAACATTTCTTAGATGAGGTCAAGGTATTTTATACCGATGTCATCAACGGACTTGTCAAAGATGAGAAAGAAAAGCTGTCTGCATTCAAGCGTGGGGATGTCTATCTTGCCACTAAGAAAATCGGTAAGAACAATCCAAAGGCAGATAAGATTACACTCAATAATAAGGTCATACAGGACTGGAATCGTACTGTGGATCACGCTTTGGTATCGGGGATGGAGCGAAAGGAAATCTTAAAGGTAAAGCAGGAACAGATTTCAACTCCGATTAAGGAATCCATTCACAAGTATGGCAATCATCCGGAGCTTTTGTTTATGATTATCTTTCGGGCAATCGAGCTGTTAAAAGAACTCATAAAGTTGCTGATACAGAAACAGGAACAACAGAAAGCCAGAATCTCCGACCTTATGGAGCGAAGAAATGAAAAACAAGAGAAACAACCAGCTCCATCCGTTACACAGACAGACAATCAGACAATTCCTGCTGTGACCCAACCATTCAAAGCACCTGCTACTACTACCGCAGAAAAGACCGTTATTCCGCCAAGACCAAGAATGTCTGAGCTGGCACACGATTATGAGATGCGACTTGAAGAGATTATGGAGAAACTTAAACGACAAAACAGAGCCATTCATACGCAGGAAGTGAAAAAAGACCTTATTGACGAGGATTTGAAGAACTGTACAGGATTATTCCAAGGAAAGAAACGAAAGGAATTGCAGGCACAGTCTAACAAATACGCAGAAACGATTAAGATTATGAAGCAGGGATTATCCCATATCGTGCAGGATTACAAATATCCAACGGTAGATGCGTTCCTGCAAGTCTATAAACAAGGCAAGTCCGAGTATGAATCCTATGTCAAAGCAAACAAGGAATGGAACTCCAAGTATGGAGAAAACTCAATCCATCGAAAGCTGGCAGAAAAACAGGCAGAAGTTCAGAAACGGGAACAGGACAGAGATTTTAACTATCGTTCGCCATCAGACAGAGGAGCTAGATAATCTAATTAAATTCAAAAAAGATAAAGACCATCAAATTCTTTATCTTTTTTGAATATTTATGAAAAGTCATCCTGCTATTTAAAGTGTCTCATTAGATTTTTAATTGTTTCGACTATCATAAGAATGATTACGCAGAAAAAGGAATAAAACAATGTGGTATTCATCTTCGTGTTTCCAATTTTATAAAACAGCAGAAATCCAATGCTAACAATTATCACAGAAATAAGTTTATGTATCCATTTTTGTTTGGTGGTTAAACATATTTTATGGTTACTTATAGGTGCAAATAATATACACATAAGGACAAGTATCAAATATCCTAGTACAGTTGGCTTTAAATAGATTATAGCCCACTTATCAAGACAACCGAGAAAAAAGCTGCCTAAGATACATGTTAACTGCGTTGGAGCATGGGCACCTCCGGTATAATGTCGTAACAATGAAAAGGTAATTACCCAAATTAGGGTATAGCCGAGTGTATGTGATAAAACTCCCCATACGAACAATAACACTATGGTTATAAAAGTATTCAAAAAACATTCTAAGCCATATATGTATATTTCTAATTGATCCGCAGAAACATCCTCCCCGGATAGTTCTGCTAACTTATTAGCAATAGATGTAGCCCACTTCGTAATCATTCAAAATCCCCGCTTGTATCAAATCTTGTTGTATATTTGGCAAAAGCACTTATCACGTCTTTGGAATAAGAACGTGCGATTTGTGTAGTTAGATGATTTGACAATTCAATCGTTCCTGATGTAATACGATAGATATGTGCCATATTTACAATATAAGAACGATGGGTTCGGATAAATTCACTTGGCAAATGGACAATAATCTTATTTAGGGTAGACATTTGTTCATAGCATTTGCCGTCTACGGTCAATATATCCACATAATGTAATCTGCTCGAAAATGTCAATATATCTGCATAGGGAATACTTACAATTTCCTGCTTGTTTCGGTATATGTAGGTATTATTAGATAACTCCTTCGCGATTTCATCCAAACACAGAAAAAGAGTATTTTCCTTGACGGGTTTTAGCAAGTAGTTTAAAGCTCTGACTTCATATCCTCGGAATACATATTCTCTAAAAGCTGTTAAAAATACAATAATACCTTGATAACCAGATTCACGAAGGCGTTTAGCAACCTCAATTCCATTCATTTGCCCCATTTGTATGTCAAGGAAAAATGCTGAAGCCTGTATAGTTGTGCCTTCAGAATTTTTTGAAAAATATTCTTCGCCCGATTCGTATTCGTCAATTTCAATATCCCAATCATATTGCTGCCCGTATTTTCTTATTCCATTTTTCAGCCGTTCTGATTCGATCACAGAATCTTCAAGTATGGTTATTTTCATTTTCATAGTAGTTTGTTATTCTCCTTATCCGGTATCATAATATGTACGGAAAAAATTTTGTTATCAGATGTAATCTGCAATACGCCATCTGCCTTTTCTACAAGCTCTTTTACTCGTCTTATCCCAAGTCCATGTTCTTTTCCTTGTTTAACACTCAAAATGTCTCCATCAATGCTACCTTTTATCACACCATCATAATTATTTTCAATGTGAATCAGTATCATATTCTGGTAAGGTTTAATATAAAAATAAATGTATGGATGCTCGGTTGGATCAGAGATTATAAGTCTTTCTCCTGCTTCAATGGAATTATTCCATATATTTCCAAGTATGGATGAAAGCTCAACAGAATCAAGCGGAAAATTTTCAGGAGCCATAATAGAATATTCTGTCTTAATTCCGTGTTTTTCAGCATAATCAAGTTTTGCGGTAAGTATGCAGTCAATAGCAATATTTCCCGTTGCTATGGCACTTTGCGTAGTTGCAAGAGTGTTATGGTATTGCTCTGTATATGCTATAAGTTCATCCCATTTCTTGTCTTTTGCTAATACGTTGATTGCATCCACATAAATCTGCATATCATGTTTCATTTTTCGTAATCGTTCAGTTGTCTCAGATAAGCTATTGAACTCAGTCCTTTCCAGCTCATAAATCTTTTGTTCTTCCAGTAATCGTATGTTTTCTTCTTTTGAATAACCTAGCTGGTATATGTATAGCATCAATACTAAAAATAAAATAATAAAAAACAAGTCAACCAATGATAGCCTAGCTGAAAAGGATGAATCACCAAATTTATCAACAGATTCCAAAGTCAGCCTTAATATGTAGTGCCCGATTGCAAGTCCAGAAATTGCGATGAAAATATATGCAACTTTTTGGAACGGTGAAAGAGATATGTCTTTGTTTCCAATAGAATGAAATAACAAGACAAAAACAGCTATCATTGCCAAATATAACATGGTATATGGCTTCCGTAATGTTCCACCTAATAATAGCTCCAGAGACGCTCCTTTATAAAGAGTAACGGGAATAAAGAACGAAATCTGTTCTGCAACTAAGCAAATGATGGAATACGAAAAGCCCCAAAAGATACGGCGAATTATACTATCACGATAGAACAATACTGCATATCCAATGTCCAAAACACAAGATGACATCAAAGTGCTGTAGGATGATATTCCCATTTTATTCAGCGTGCATAACACAGCAAACTGAAATGATACGAAAAGAAACATCAAAACTGCTTGATGTTTATAATTTGCTCGAATACGCAATTTTTTATGGATAAATATTATAAACAATGCCAGTTCTAAGAAATTAACAATATATTCCCATATTGAGTCAATATATAGCATAGCTACCACTTCCTTTAATCATTCTCCGTCATATTTTATCATCAATAAAGTAGGTACACAACATAATATGCTACCGTTTGTGCATAGTGAGCTACCATTCATGCATAGAGGTATTGAAAAGTATAAAGATTTTGTTATATTCAAGGTATACTACTACATCTTAAGTATTCTGAGAATCTATAATATGGAGTGGAGATGATAAGATGTCGTACTTTAGGAATATTAACAGGATATATAATGTGTACTAGTATGTGTTGCGTTTCAATTTTCATAAAGATAACCTTTAAGAATAATTGAAGATAACCGTTGTTACATGATTGAAAAGGAGTGAAGGAGTATGCATTTTAAAAAATCTGTTTTAAAAAATCATTTATTGTATAGCATTATAACTTTAATGGCTATAGCAATGCTATTTCCTATTACGGCATTTGCACAAGCTTATGTACAAACATGGGATCTTGTTGATTCTGGCAAACATCTAGACTATGACGGAAACAGCACTTACATGAGTTATATTAACACTGGGGCTGCCACATGGAATGCATATAAATCTGGAGTAATCAGAAAAGACAGTGCTTTTGTTGTAGAAGATGTATACGTAAGCGATGTCAATGCTTCGAATGGATGGGCAGGCATGACATATTCTAGTGGTAAAATTGAACTCAATACCTATTATATGAGCGGTTATAGTAATAGTAAAAAACAGAATGTAGCGACACATGAATTGGGACATGCATTAGGGTTGGATCACAGTACTTCAACAGATGTTATGGATGCAGCAATTACGGGACATACTAGTACGCAGGCATTATCTCAAAATGATAAAGATTCATATGATGCCGCATATAATAATTATTAGGGGAGGGAGAACGCTATGAAAAAATCAAGTATCTATGGTATTTTGTCTATTGTTCTTATCGTAGGAATGTTTTTTACAGGATGTGCATCCAAAAATAATGCAAGTCAACTGAATACAAATGTATCTAACTTGCCAATCCACCAGATGCACGCATCTTTTGTATATGATACTGATAACATTCGCGAAGCTGTTGGTATCTGTGATTACGTATTTGTAGCAAAGGTTGTCAGTTGCGATGGAACCGAGTATCGAAATGTTATAACGACTGAAGATGAAAAAGGAAATCCTAAGGAGGTCGGTTCGCCTTACACTAATTATACTATTCAGGTTCTCGAAAATATAAAAGGTGAACTTATTACAGATAAACCTATTCCTATTGTTAAACAAGGCGGAATTTCAGAAAAACAAGATGCTATTTATCTGTTTGAGAATGATTCACTGCCTTCCGAAAATTCCATTTATATCTTTTTGGCATATGCACAAGAGGATGGTTCGTTACTAATTTCTGGTCCAAATTCAAATGTAATGTGTAACGATTCGAATATGTATTCTATTAATTCTGTCTCAGAGGAAAAATCAGTTACAGAATACGATGAGTTTATTACATATAAAGATGCTAATGATAATGAGATTATTCCAGTTGATCGAGAGCGTTATAAATCTATATATGAGACTGACAATAATTAATCATTATTTCTGAAATATATAGATTAAAGATGGCAGGTAGGTGCTTAACCTATCTGCCATCTTTTCGGTTTTATACCTATATGTAGAACAGTTCGTGCATGTTGGGCTACCATTCGTGCATAGAGGGATTGAAAAAAATTAAATACTCTGTTATATTAAGCACATACCATGGTAAACAAATAAAGTTGTCTGTAATTGTCAGACAATTAAGGAGGGGGGGGGGTGAAAACGATGGACAATAAGCAAGTAAACAAGGCACCCCAGAAAAGTGCCCGTCTCGTACTTCAGGCAGTGACTGCTATTGCTCGAAGTAATGCAAATTCATTGTGCCGTGGTTTGTTGTATGAACCAAAAGTACCAACGCAGTTAAAAAAATAAGATTGGGAGGAATTGACTATGATGTTAAAAAGTTTAAAACAGAAGATTGCAAAAGTAGGTATTGGTTTGTTTTGTGCAGGATGTGTATTTCTTTCTTCAGCAGCATATTCTCAGGCGGCATCTTACACCGCTTATGCACTTAAACTGAATAAGACTAATAACTTTACCTCTATGCATGCAAAAACAACATCCGATGATTACATCACAAATGAGGTAACAGCAATTACCAATACCTCTTACGCAAATTTCTGGGCTGTCAATAACAGCAAGAGTAAAATATCTAATAAGTATAAGCAGGGTGTTGGAACAGGATCTTGTAATTTAATCTTTACCAAGAGCGGTTATAATTCTACTAACACACAGGTCGGTATGGGAATGGAAAATTATCAATCTCAATTATCAACTGCATTTGTAAGTGGAAATGTAGATTTTAGATAACAGAAGGGATGGGCATAAACCTCTTCGTGGGTTTATGCCCTTTTGGTAAAGATTATGAAAAAAATGGTTCTTATAGAAATCAAACATTGTATTGATCGTGCAGAATATAAAGTTGTTTTTATTGCTCTAATGATTTTAAATATTGCTTCGTATATTTTATGTGTAAAAAATGATATAGGAAAAAGTTATCAATTTATTCGTTCAGCAAATGAAAATTTCGTATTACAGGGCACTGAAGCGGCATATATTCCATATATAATGTATCTGTTATTGCCTGTTTATGCAACAATTATTGCATCACTTTCCTTAATAAGAGAAGAAAAAAGCAATAGTTCAATCCTACTTATTCAAAGAATCGGGAAAAAGAAATATTTAGCAGGAAAATTATTTGGCATTCTGATTGTAACCTTTTTGACAATAACAATACCAATGCTCATAAATTTATTATTATGCCACTTGACATATCCAATACATGGATATGACAGTGCTTGGGGAGAACCTGATTACGCTATAGGTTTGGTATCATATAACGCTGACAATTTTCTTGATATGGTGAGATTGCAACATCCAACTTTATATAATCTAATATACATTTTTAATTACGGAATTTTTGGCTCGGGATTAGCTATCTTAGCTTATGCTCTTTCATATTATAACAAAATGAAAGTTCTATATTTCGCAAAGATACCTGGTGCTTTGTTTATATTCTATATTGTTTTTAATTTGATTGTTTCTGTCTTTGGGCTAAATGAATTCTCTATACAAGGTTATATTATGCCTAATGTTCATGGAAATATAATAGGAGAAATTGTTCTGATATTGCTTATTTTTGGATTAAGTATTGGCATTATACAGAGAAAAATAAAAAATTATGAAGTTATATAAGAAAAAAATTTTGAATGTTAATGTTGGAAAATGCTTACTAGTATCACTTATAACATTTGTAATTAGATATTTTTATGCTAATGTGTACTTGGGGTTTCATAATAGTCTGGTTACAATAACAGAAGGAGTACGTTCACAAATATATTTTGGGGGAATACTAATAGATCATTCGTTTGACCTTATATCTTTATCATTTTTTGCGATTTTGTTTATCCTTGAGATTTGTTATCTTACAATGGACTTATTTAATGATGCAAATGATAACATGGTAATTCTACTTCCTCGTTATGGGAAAAAACACATAATTTATAAGGATATATTAATAAAAATGATATTACGTGACTGTATTGTAGTTGTTTCCGATTATTTGTTTTTTCTTTTTGTAGAGCATACCTCTAATGGCTTAGAAGATTTCAAAGTTATTTTTATGCTATTGATAGAGATTTTTCATTTGCAAATGATTAGTTATTTGTTTTCATTTTGGAAAGATTCAATTATAGGATACATCGTTGCATTTATTGTATTTTTTATTCCAGTAATGGTGTGTGGATTTTATTTTTCAATGGGAAATGTTATATGGAAAATTTGGCATTATTCCTTGCTACATATTCCTTTATTTAATTGGCATAACAAGCTTATTATATATTATGTCGAAGAAAATTACGAATGGACTACAAGCAATATAGATTTATTGAATTTTAAGTCAAGCTGTCTCATTTCAGTTATATCATCCGCTGTTTTGGTGTGGATAGGTAAATTTCTTTGCGAAAAAAAACAAATATTGTGAGGTGAATGATATCCATGAATTTATATGTAAAATCTATTTCAAAGTCAATTAAAGGTGAAAAAGTGCTTGATGATATCAGTTATACATTTGAATCTGGTAAAATATATGGAATATATGGTAAAAATGGTTCAGGTAAAACAATGCTACTCAGAGCCATTGCAGGTTTTATAAATACAGACAAAGGATACATAAAATATAATCACAAGGCATTACATAAAGATATGGATGTTTTACCAGATTTAGGAGCTGTTATTGAAAATATTTCTTTTTGGAGTATGTATTCAGGATTTGAAAATTTGAAAATGCTTTCCAATATAAAAGGAATTGTATCAGATGAAGAAATATATGAAATAATGATATACTTTGGTCTTGATCCCAAATCAAAGAAAAAAGTAAATAAATATTCATTAGGAATGCGTCAAAAACTAGCTCTTTGTCAAGCACTGATGGAACATCCAAAAATTTTGCTTTTGGATGAGCCAACTAACGCATTGGATCAGCATAGCATTGATTTATTTCGTGAACGTATATTGGAAGAAAAAAAGAATGATACCATTACTATACTGACAAGCCATAATAAAGAAGATATTGAAATATTAGCGGATGAGAAGATATGCATGGAATTTGGTAAAATTAAGGAGTTGATGTAATGAAGAAATTTGTATTAACTATCTGTGTTGTAATCATTTGTATGGTGACAGCCTTATTCTATGGAAAGACTGGGATAAAAACAACTACAGGGGTTCATGATCCTGATATTGCTTTATCAGAAAATACAGCTATGGAAATTTTCTATACAGGAGGGCAGAAAACTTCTTACTTTAACAATGAAAGTAATTACTCATTGGATGATATGGAAAAAGATTCTTCTTTAATAGCTCGTATAACTGTAACAAATTCTCGTGAAATGAGTTTACGATCAACAAAAACAATGGTAAAAATAGAGGAAATCTATAAGGATAATTCTGCTAATCTTTCAGTAGGTGACTGTATTTACATTATAGAACCTGTATCATTTGTTAGAGGTGAAGAATTTTACACTAACGGATGGCAATATCTGAAGACCGAAGATACTTATTTAATATTTTTAAAAAATCTAGGATGTATTGATGGGTATAAATACACCAAAGAGGAAGAAAATTCATTTATGCCTGTATCGGAAATATATTCAAAGAGAAATCTAACTCATGATGAAAGTTGTGTGGTTTTTGATTCGGCGGAAACTCTCTATTCAAGTATATCTATGTTTGCATTTTTGACCTCAGAAAAAACTATAGTAGATAATTATGAGAAAATATGGAAAAACATTACAAATTCAGGTAAGTATGAATGATTTAATTATTTATGAATGAATCTCTCCTATTCTATTTCCTGTGAGAAGCGTATCAATGTTAGAAATTCATGGAGATACTGAATTAAGCAATATGGAATCATTCAATCTTAAAGAAACTAAAAATGGAGATAATAGAAATTGAATAAAAAGAAATTGGCAAAGAGTGTTGTAGGCATTGCTTTAATTGTAAGTGTAGCTATACTTATCGTTGTATGTGTTGGAAAAATAAAGCACATTCAGAATAAAAAAAATATTATTGGTACATGGAAGAATGCAAATGCAGAGGAAGTGTTTACCTTTCAAGAAAATGGAGGACTTGTTGTAAACAAAGATATGCCCGAATTGGGTATTACCTGTGGCAATGCATTATATAGCATATCTTCCTCAAATATGATTTTTGTGGAACAGAGAGATAATAGCGTGAATTTTGAGATAGAAGTAGATCAAAACGAATTAACAATCTTCTTTATGGGTCATAAATATTGGGAATTAACAAAATAGCAATTGCATATAAAGCGATACTCATGATATCCATAACCATAAAATATAGAGCCGATGAATCACTCGTTATTTCGATTGTGAGTTATCGGCTCTATTTCATTATTTATGGAAGGGCTAAAGAAATATCGTATTTTATAGAAATACTTTTGACAGATTTCTTCTCATTTTTATGTTCTTTTATCAAGTGCTATACCATTCCATATTCATCGCATTCACCCAATCTTGCATTTCTGAATCAAGATACAAACGGGCATATTCTAGTGGATTGTCAATCGCCAGTGCATCCAACATTCGTTGAGAGTTAGGAGTAGTAATCAATCCATCTTCTGCCTTGCCACAGTCAATCCGAAGTATGTAGCCATTGTAATAATTGATGTCTATGATGTTGTGATATTTATTATATTCTGCATGAACGATATTCATATTGCAAAGTCCTTTCTCTTATCTGTTTCAGTTGTAGAAGCATCTTGACCAGTTCCAGCCGATTATGTGATTTATATAATGTTATTAGCTGTTACCGGATTTTGCTTCCCTTGTTTTTGCCCTTATGAGGTGTCGTAACACAAGGGAAAAGGATATAACATAAGGGAAAGTCTAAGGGAAAGCTCACTTGCCAAAACTGTAGTAAAATCAAGGCATTGCGGATTTTATCGTAACACTTTATAATACCAGTTAGGTGTTAAAGAATTGTAGGTATCAAAATTTTGATTAGAAAGTATACCGGATAAATGGGCTGTAGGAAAATACCGTCAGGGCAGCCAGCGTGATCTGGACAGTGATTTAAGATCGGACAATCTGGAGCTTTTAGAGGAAGATGAATACATTGTTCTTGCAAAAGAAAGTACTCAGAATCATGATAATGCCGGTGAGAATACAATAAGAACTGTCGGCGGCAGCCGGTATAGTATTTTATATGCAGAAGATATTACCGGTTATGATGCAGGGCTGTCACTTTTTGAAAACGGAGAAATTCAAGGTACTGTATGGCTGGATGAGAACAGAGATGGAGTGCTGGATGAAAGTGAAATGAAGATTCCTGGCATACAGATTTCCGTTCATCAGTATGTAAGGATAGATGGACAGTGGATTTTTGTTCCGGAATATTCACAATCGGTTTACAGTGATGAGAATGGAAAATATGCTGTAGATAATTTACCTCTTTATTTGAAATACACAAATGAGGATGGCAGTGTTTTACGTTGTATGACAGGATATCAGTTAAAAGTGGAAAATATTCCTGAAAATGTAGAAGTCACCTCATATATGGCCAACCACGGTATAAAGGACAGTAAATTATTACAGGAAAATTTTCAGCTGCTGAACACATCCTCTGAGCTGGACCAGTGTCTGGTGCTTTCTAGAACAGCCGATGCTACTACAAATAAAGCATATGTATCAGAAGGCTTTGATTTTGTAAAACCAATTTTGGAGGATCAGATGAATGCGGGATTTTTAGATGTGCTTCGCAGGATTCTGGCGCCGAAAACAGGAGATGAATCAAGGTGGAGCTTCCTGCTCTTAATGTCTGGTGTGTCATGTTTATTTATCTTTGTTGTTTTGTATTCTAGAAAAAGACAGAAATGTTAGTAAATAACACGGAGAAAATTTTCTCCGTGTTATTTTTATGATATACTATTACAAGCAATGAGATGTAAGGAGCAGATAAATGTTTATGAAAAAGAAAAAAATGATCCTGGCAGTTGTGGCACTTGCAGTGTTAGGTCTTTTATTTTTCAGTTTGAAGTATTTTTCGTCAACAAAACATCCATATCTGGAATATCAGGGGACAGAAAGTAAGATAGATAAAGATCAGGAGCGGATGCAGCAATTTATTATTGGAAGCTCCGATATTCCACAGTCAGGCCAGGTATTGTGGGAAAGTGGAAAAACAGCTGAAATGATATCCCGTTTTATCTATGAATCATTGGTTTCTATTTCGGAAACAAAAGATATAGAATTTATATTGGCAGAAGAGATTTCTTTCCATGAAGAAGGGACCGTGGCGGATGTGGTAATACGTGAAACTGTTTTTTCTGATGGAACAGCCCTTACTGCAGAGAAAGTGAAAGAGGCCTATCTTATATTAAATCAGCCAGGGTCTTCTTATGCCGGAATGGATCTGATGAAGTCAGTTGTGGGAATGGAGGAATATCAGCAGGGAACAGCGGAAGATATTTCAGGTATAGAAGTTCTTTCCGAAAAACAGCTGAGATTTCAGTTTCAGGATGTTCTTCTGAATAATATGCAGGTTTTTTCCATGCCAGTGATACATAAGATTGAAAATAAAGAAACATACTCCGGTACGGGGCCCTATCAGATTGAAAGTGTAAAAGGAATGCAGGAAATTATACTGTCAGAAAACACTTATGCCAAAAAGAATCCGTATGAATATAGTACGATACGATTTGTAAATATGCCGTTAGAGGTTTTAAATAGTCAGATGAAAGAGTTTTCGCCGGATGCAGTGATTATCAGTGCACAGACGAGTCTAGATCTGTTTAAGCAGCAGGAGTGTTATGATATTTATGGTTTTCCTTCCGGGAACTATTCTTATATAGGGTTTTCTCCGGACTGTAAGAAGTCAGTGCAGGAGGCTGTCTGTGCAGTAACTGATCCTGCAGGGATATACCGCAATATTCGTTCTGTAAACAGTCCATCTGTAGAATATATGACGGCAGAAGGAATTACTGCAGCTGCAAAAGGCGGAGAATCTTTTCGAAAGCTGGCAAAGGGGCTGAATGCAGAAAAATTGTCAAAAACTTTAAGAGAACAGTTAAATGGAGCCACGTTAAAATTTTTATGTCCCGACAATACCATTGCAAGGATGTACTATAAAGAGTTTGCAGATCAGTTCGGACAATATGATATTAAGGTAGAAGGAATATTTGTGGATGCAGCAAAAATGCAGGAATACTTATATAAAGAAAATACGTATGATTTTTATTTTTCTTATGAGATGAGTGAGACTCCAAAACAGATTATAGAGAAAAATTATGATAAGGATGAATTAAAGAGCCTTCTAAAAACGGTACTGGAACGTGACTGTAAAAAAATGTATGACACATTGGAAGAAACTAATTTTAAGGAGAAGTTAATTGTACCTGTAGATGTACAGAAGCAATATCTTGCGGTTTTGTCAGATTGTCATAATAAGGAAATGCTTAGTCAGTTGTTGGAATGGTAATAAAAAACTAGAAAACCACTCAGATATCCGGAGAAAATTCTCTGTGATATCTGGGTGGTTTTTTGTGTGCAGAAATTTAGACTGTGCGCCGGAATTGTTTTTGGCTGTCTATAACTTCTTTAGATACTGTTTATCAATTCTGTTGATAATCCAGTAAAGAATCATAGCGATAATACATAGAATTACAATACTCATAAGAACCCAGTCAAGCTTGAATACCTGGCTGCCGTATATAATCAGATATCCAAGTCCCTGCCGGGAAGCGATAAATTCGCCAATAATAACGCCTACCAGACAAAGGCCGATATCTACTTTCATAATGGATAAAAGAGCAGGGATATTGGCCGGGAGCAGCACTTTAAATAAAATATCCCTGCGGGTTCCCCCAAGGGTTTTAATCAGCATGATTTTGTTGGGATTCACCTCCATAAAGTTTGTATAAAGACTTAAAATTGAACCAAAAATGGCGACAGACATACCTGTGACAATAATGGTTTTGTAATTTCCGCCCAGCCATACAATTAAAAGCGGCGCAAGGGCTGACTTTGGCAGGCTGTTTAAAATAACCATGTACGGTTCTACAATTTTTGAGACGGATTCATTCATCCATAAAAGGATGGTAATGATGAGTGTAAATGCCACCACAAGCCCAAAACTTACCAGTGTTTCAAGCAGGGTGATTCCAAGATGGCCAAACAGAGTTTTGTCAGCGATCATGGAAATAAAACATTTGACCATACGGCTGGGGCTGCTGAAGATAAAGTCATCAATCCAGCCAAGATCTGCAGCAAGCTCCCATAAAGCAAAAAAAGATACGAAAATCAAAATCCGCATCCAGGTGATTACGCGTTTATGCCTCAGTTGTTGTTTCAGGTATTGTTCCTGATTGGAGAGACTCTGGCTCATGATTCAGCTCCTTCCAAATAAGATTAAAATAGTGTTTGAAATCATCTGCATTACGCCGCTGCATAGGTGTTAAACCTTCGGGAAGCTTCACAGAGACAATTTTTTGAATGCTTCCGGGGCGTTTGCTTAAGATAATAATACGGTCTGCGAGACTGACCGCTTCCGCTAGATCGTGGGTGACAAGAATCGCAGTTTTTTGTTCTGACCGGATAATGGTTCCGATATCATTAGCTGCTGTCAGACGGGTCTGATAATCCAGCGCCGAAAATGGTTCATCCAAAAACAAAAGATCCGGTTTTAGCACAAGGGTGCGGACTAAGGCGGCTCTCTGGCGCATACCTCCGGACAGCTGAGATGGCCTTGCATCGGCAAAGGCCAAAAGGCCGTAAGTTTCAAGAAGTTCTTTTGCATAAGATTTATTTGCTTCTGTCAGCTGGTGTCTGACTTCAAGACCCAGCAGTACATTTTTATAAATACTTCGCCATTCCAGCAGCTGATCATCCTGCAGCATATAACCCATATGACAGCGAAGCTCTGGGGTCAGAGGCTGACCGAATAAATAGATGCTTCCGGATTCGGGCTGTAACATACCCGCCAGCAGATTCAGCAGTGTTGACTTGCCGCATCCGCTGGGGCCCACGATGGCTATAAATTCACCCGGCTGAACCGAGAATGAAATGTCTGATAAAGCAGGAACTTCACCCTGCATAGAATGATAAGCGAAGTTTACATGATTTACTTCAAAAATAGATTCCATACCATGCCTCCTTTTTTGTTCTATACTCTAATGTATGAAAAGAAAGGGAATGTGCTATTGTAAAAATGAGCTGAATCATATAAAATAATTTCCATGGATCAGAAAAGAAATTATCAAAAAGAACTGGAAAAAAAATTAAAAACCCTGACAGAGCAGGCTTGTGTTCCGTCACTGCTGCTGCACAGCTGCTGTGCACCCTGCAGCAGTTATGTTCTGGAGTACCTGTCACAGTATTTTAAGATTACAGTATTTTACTATAATCCCAACATTACTCAGGCAGAGGAATATCAGAAAAGAGTCAGGGAGCAAAAGCATCTGATTTCCCGTATGCCTTTTAAGTATCCGGTAGATTTTCTGGAGGGAAATTATGAACCAGAGCGTTTTTTTGCGGCAGTCAAAGGAATGGAACAGGTGTTAGAAGGCGGAGAGCGCTGTTTTGCCTGCTACAGGCTGCGTCTTGAGGAGGCTGCTATAGTCTGCAGGGAAAAAGGATTTGATTTTTTCACAACAACGCTGACTATCAGTCCTTTAAAAAATGCCGGGAAGCTGAATGAAATCGGAGAGGCTTTAGCAGCGGAATACCAGGTTTCTTTTCTGAACTCAGATTTTAAGAAGAAAAACGGATATAAGCGTTCGGTGGAATTGTCCGGGGAATATGATCTGTACCGCCAGGACTACTGCGGATGTATTTTTTCCCGTCAGGAACGAATGCGGCAGGATAAGAAAGGATGAAAAACAATGGCTCAGTTATGGGGAGGAAGATTTACAAAAGAAACAGATCAGCTGGTTTATAACTTTAACGCGTCTATTTCTTTTGATCAGAAATTTTATAAACAGGATATTGAAGGCAGTATTGCCCATGTGCTTATGCTTGGAAAGCAGGGGATTCTCACAGAAGCAGAAATGCAGGAGATTGTAAAAACACTGAAAGAAATTTCAGAAGAAGTGGAAAGCGGCAAGCTGGAAATTTCAGATAAATATGAAGATATCCACAGCTTTGTGGAGGCAGAGCTGATTGACCGTCTGGGAGATACCGGAAAGAAACTTCACACCGGACGGAGCCGGAATGATCAGGTGGCTCTTGATATGCGCCTTTATACAAGACAGGAAGTACTTGTAATGGATGAGCTGGTAAAAGATCTGTTAAAAGCGATCCTTAAAATCATGGAAGAAAATACAGATACCATTATGCCAGGCTTTACCCATCTGCAGAAGGCTCAGCCAATTACGCTGGCTCACCATATGGGGGCTTATTTTGAAATGTTTAAGCGGGACAGGTCAAGGTTACATGATATTTATGAAAGAATGAATTACTGCCCCTTAGGCTCCGGCGCGCTGGCAGGAACCACGTATCCTTTAGACAGGGATTATACAGCGCAGCTGATGGGATTTTACGGCCCCACATTAAACAGTATGGACGGGGTATCTGACCGGGATTATCTCATTGAATTTTTATCGGCTATGAGTACGATTATGATGCATTTAAGTCGTTTTTCAGAGGAAATCATTATCTGGAACTCCAATGAATACCAGTTTGTGGAGCTGGATGACGCATACAGTACCGGAAGTAGTATTATGCCTCAAAAGAAAAACCCGGATATTGCGGAGCTGGTAAGAGGAAAAACCGGCCGTGTATATGGTGCCCTGATGTCTCTTCTGACTACTATGAAAGGAATCCCTCTGGCTTATAATAAAGACATGCAGGAAGACAAAGAGTTATCCTTTGACGCTATTGACACAGTGAAAGGATGTCTTGCGCTGTTTACAGGTATGATTGCAACCATGAAATTTAATAAAGAAGTTATGAGTAAAAGCGCCCGCCACGGATTTACCAATGCCACAGATGCGGCGGATTATCTGGTAAACCATGGGGTGCCCTTTCGGGATGCACATGGTATTGTGGGGCAGATTGTACTTTACTGCATTGATAAAAACATTGCCATTGATGACATGTCATTAGAGGAGTTAAAAGCCATCAGCCCGGTGTTTGAAGAAGACATTTTTGACGCTATTTCCATGGAAACCTGTGTCAATAAACGTCTGACTATCGGGGCGCCGGGAGAGGATGCCATGAAAAAAGTCATTGAAATTTGCAAAGAATATTTAAAATAAGGCTTGCATTTTCTTTCCATTTGTTTTAGTATTCTTAACAGAAAGACAAATGTACGTGGTAAACGGACATAAAATAAAAAGTGTGTTTCATAATAAAAGTGGAGAGAAAAGGAGATATTAATATGAGTGATAAATTAAGAGTTGGTATTCTTGGCGGAACCGGTATGGTAGGCCAGAGATTTATTTCGCTGCTGGAAAATCATCCCTGGTTTGAGGTGACAACCATTGCAGCAAGTGAGCGTTCCGCAGGAAAACGGTATGAGGATGCCATTGGTTCCCGGTGGAAAATGTTAAGACCAATGCCGGAAGCTGTAAAAGACATTGTTGTAATGAATGTCAATGAAGTGGAAAAAGTTGCAGAAAGCGTTGATTTTGTATTCAGCGCTGTAGATATGACAAAAGAAGAGATCAGAGCAATCGAAGATGCTTATGCAAAGGCTGAGACTCCTGTTGTGTCCAACAACAGCGCCCACAGATGGACGCCGGATGTACCGATGGTAGTACCTGAAATCAATCCCCAGCATATGGAAGTAATCGAGTTTCAGAAAAAACGTCTCGGTACGGAGCGGGGATTTGTAGCGGTAAAACCAAACTGTTCCATTCAAAGTTACGCACCGGTTCTGACAGCATGGAAGGAATTTGAGCCATATGAAGTGGTAGCAACTACATATCAGGCAATTTCAGGGGCCGGAAAGACATTTAAGGACTGGCCGGAAATGCTTGGAAATATTATTCCGTATATCGGAGGAGAAGAAGAAAAAAGCGAGAAAGAACCACTTCGTCTCTGGGGAGAGATCAAAGACGGTGTCATTGTTCCCGCCCAGTCACCGGTTATCACCTGCCAGTGCATCCGTGTTCCGGTATTAAACGGGCATACAGCAGCAGTATTTGTAAAATTCAGAAAGAAACCTACAAAAGAAGAACTGATTGAAAAACTTGTAACGTTCCGGGGAGCACCTCAGAAACTGAACCTTCCAAGTGCGCCGAAACAGTTTATTCAGTATATGGAGGAGGATAACCGTCCTCAGGTTCAGCTGGATGTGGATTATGAAAACGGAATGGGCGTCAGCATTGGCCGTCTCCGCAAAGACACGGTTTATGACTGGAAATTTGTGGGACTGTCCCACAATACGGTCCGGGGAGCTGCAGGAGGAGCAATTCTGTGCGCTGAACTTTTAAAATCCAGAGGGTATATTGCAAAAAAGTAAAGCCTGAGTAAAAATGATGCAGCGGTTGTTTTGCATGAAAAAGTTTGCTAAAATAAAGAGTAGTATGGATTCAAAAGATCTGTACTGCTCTTTTTCATGCTGTAGAAAATTTCTTATTTGGCAGGAAAAAGAGTGTAGAATAATAAATTAAGCTGCAATAGAAAGAAGTATTATGGCAAAATCTTTATACATAGCGGAAAAGCCAAGTGTGGCAAGGGAATTCGCAAAAGCTTTAAAGGAAGAAATGAAAACAAAAGACGGCTATATGGAATCAGAACATGCCGTTGTGACCTGGTGCGTGGGACATCTGGTGACCATGAGTTATCCGGAAGTATATGATGAAAAACTTAAGCGGTGGAGCCTTTCCACCCTTCCGTTTTTACCGGAACAGTTTAAATATGAAATTATTCCGGGAGTCAGCAAACAGTTTCAAATTGTATCCAATCTTTTAAATCGTGGGGATGTTTCTACTATTTATGTATGTACAGACTCCGGGCGGGAAGGAGAATATATTTACCGTCTGGTGGAGCAGATGGCAGGGGTAAAGGGAAAGGCGCGCCGGCGGGTCTGGATTGATTCTCAGACAGAAGAGGAAATATTAAGGGGAATCCATGAGGCAAAGGACTTATCAGATTATGACAATCTGTCAGAGTCTGCATATCTGCGGGCCAAAGAAGATTATCTGATGGGAATTAATTTTTCCAGACTTCTGACCTTAAAATATGGAAATACCATTGCCGCATTTTTGAATAAAAAATATGCTGTGGTATCTGTAGGACGGGTGATGACCTGTGTATTGGGGATGGTTGTCCGGCGTGAGCGTGAAATCCGGGACTTTGTAAAAACCCCTTTTTACCGGGTATTAAATTCTATGGAGTTAGACGGGGTGGAGATAGAAGGAGAATGGAAGGCAGTAGAAGGCTCCAGGTACTTTCAGTCTCCAAAGCTTTATAAGGAAAATGGTTTTAAAGAGAAAAAAGATGCCGCAGAACTGATCAGGATGTTGTCAGAGCCCGATCCCATGGAGTGTACGGTAGCCGGTGTGGAGAAGAAAAAAGAGAAAAAAAATCCGCCCCTGCTGTATAATCTGGCAGAGCTCCAGAATAATTGTTCTAAAATTTTTAAAATCAGTCCGGATGAGACACTCAGGGTGGTGCAGGAGCTGTATGAAAAAAAGCTTGTGACTTATCCAAGAACAGATGCCAGAGTGCTCTCGTCGGCTGTGGCAAAAGAAATATATAAGAATATCAGCGGTCTGAAAAACATAAATTCAGTAAAAGCATTTGCCGAAGAGATTTTAGAGCAGGGAAGCTATAAAAATATTGCAAAAACCCGGTATGTAAACGATAAAATGATTACCGACCATTATGCGATCATACCTACCGGACAGGGGCTTGGTGCAATGCGTTCTTTAAACCCTCTGGCCTTAAAAGTATATGAAACAATTGTCCGGCGGTTTCTGGCAGTGTTTTATCCTCCGGCCGTGTATCAGAAAGTTTCTTTCAGCACAAAGATGCAGACAGAATCCTTTTTTGCATCTTTTAAGGTACTGCTGGATCCGGGCTATTTGAAGGTTATGGATTATTCCTTTAAGAAAAAAAGGCCTGACAAAGAATCGGAGGAAGAGACAAAGAAAAAAGGTGAGGATCCGGGGAAAACTGAGGATACGGATGAAACTGTCTGTGACGCAGATCTTCTGGAAAAAGTAATGGCTCTGAAAAAAGGCGTTGTCCTGCCTGTGAAGGAGCTGACCATCAAAGAGGGGGAGACATCCCCTCCGAAACGATACAATTCAGGTTCTATGATTCTGGCTATGGAAAATGCCGGACAGCTTATTGAAGATGAGGAACTGAGAGCCCAGATCAAAGGCTGCGGGATCGGCACCAGCGCCACCAGAGCTGAAATTTTAAAAAAACTTGTGAATAATAAATATTTAGATCTGAATAAAAAAACGCAGATTATTACCCCTACTCTTCAGGGAGAAATGATTTTTGATGTGGTAAACGCTTCCATTCGTTCCCTTTTAAATCCGGAGCTGACAGCCAGCTGGGAAAAGGGCTTAAACTATGTGGCCCAGGGAAGTATTACACCCAAGGAGTATATGGATAAACTTGAGAACTTTATCCGTTCCAGAACAAGCGGGGTGCTGGGGCTTCGGAATCAGAGTCTTTTAAATACTGCTTTTAAAAATGCATCGGTACATTATAAAAAATCCTCCGGGACAACAAAAGGACAAAAAAAGGCCGGAGAGAAAACCGATAAAAAAACAAAAGAGAACACCGGAAAGGATTCGGAAGCGGAAAGTAAAAAGAAAAAAGCAGAA
This sequence comes from Brotonthovivens ammoniilytica, assembly GCF_025566885.1. Classification (NCBI taxonomy): domain Bacteria; kingdom Bacillati; phylum Bacillota; class Clostridia; order Lachnospirales; family Lachnospiraceae; genus Brotonthovivens; species Brotonthovivens ammoniilytica. The sequence goes on from NZ_JAOQJQ010000001.1 coordinate 393,603, forward strand.
AAAGAAGTAAAAGAAGAGGTAACATAAAATATGAAACAGTGCAGAATTGAAAATATGTATTGCTTAAAAGAGACCATTGCCGCAGAATATTTAAAGACGGCAGAGTATCCCTGGGAACTTCTTGCCGGTTTATCGGATTATATCAGAAAACTTGGACGTACGCTGGACCCGGAAGTTTATGAGCAGATAGAAGAGGATGTATGGGTGGCGAAATCTGCCAAAGCAGCCAAAACTGCTTATCTTGGCGCTCCGCTGATTATTGATGAGGAGGCACAGGTGCGCCACTGCGCATTTATCCGCGGTTCTGCCATTATAGGAAAAGGGGCGGTTGTGGGGAATTCCACAGAGCTTAAAAATGTGATTTTATTTAATAAAGTACAGGTTCCTCATTACAATTATGTGGGAGATTCCATTCTTGGGTATAAAGCTCATATGGGGGCGGGATCTATTACTTCCAATGTGAAATCAGACAAAACGCTGGTAGTTGTAAAAGACGGAACAAAAGAAATTGAAACCGGCAGAAAGAAATTCGGTGCAATGCTGGGAGATGAAGTGGAGGTGGGATGCAACAGTGTATTAAATCCGGGAACCGTTGTCTGTCCCAATTCCAATATCTATCCGCTGTCTATGGTAAGAGGCGTTGTACCTGCTAATTCTATCTACAAAAACAGGAATGAAATAGTGGAAAAAATTTGATAAAATATCTTTACGAAATGCGCAAAATATGGCAAAATGAGATTGTGTTAAAAACATAACAATGTTATGACGGCAAGAGCCATAAACATACACAGAGAAAGGAGTTCAACAATGATTTATTCAAAAGAAGTAGAATTAATGTGTCCTGTTGCAAAAGGCGCAAAGCATGAACCTGCTCCAATTCCAGAGGAGGGTAAATGGGTTCATTCCAAAAAAATTGAAGACATTTCCGGTTTAACACATGGCGTAGGCTGGTGTGCTCCACAGCAGGGAGCCTGTAAGCTGACCTTAAATGTCAAAGAAGGTATTATTGAAGAAGCATTAGTTGAAACAATCGGATGTTCCGGTATGACACATTCTGCAGCTATGGCAGCAGAAATATTACAGGGAAAAACAATCCTGGAGGCATTAAACACAGATCTTGTCTGTGATGCAATCAACACAGCGATGAGAGAATTATTCCTGCAGATTGTTTACGGACGTACCCAGAGTGCATTTTCTGATGACGGCCTCCCGGTAGGAGCCGGACTGGAAGATCTGGGAAAAGGACTCCGCTCTCAGGTTGGAACTATGTACGGCACAAAGAAAAAAGGTGTCCGTTATCTGGAAATGGCAGAAGGTTATGTCACAGGCATTGCTCTTGACGAAGATAACGAAGTAATCGGTTATCAGTTCGTAAGCCTTGGAAAAATGACTGATTTCATCAAAAATGGTGATGATCCGAATACTGCTTGGGAAAAAGCAAAAGGTCAGTATGGCCGTGTGGATGACGCAGTAAAAATCATTGACCCAAGAAAGGAGTAATTAAAGATGGCATTGTTTGAATCATATGAAAGAAGAATTGAAAAAATCAATTCTGTTTTAAATACTTATGGAATTGCTTCTATTGAAGAAGCAGAAAAAATCACAAAAGATGCTGGACTGGATGTTTACGAGCAGGTAAAAAAGATTCAGCCGATCTGTTTTGAGAATGCGTGCTGGGCTTACACCGTAGGTGCAGCTATTGCAATTAAAAAAGGCTGCCGGAAAGCGGCAGATGCAGCAGCGGCCATTGGTGAAGGCCTGCAGGCCTTCTGTATTCCGGGATCTGTAGCAGACCACAGAAATGTAGGTATCGGACACGGAAACCTTGGAAAAATGCTTCTGGAAGAAGAGACAGAATGCTTCTGTTTCCTGGCAGGACATGAGTCCTTTGCAGCAGCAGAAGGTGCTATCGGTATTGCAGAAAAAGCAAATAAAGTACGCCAGAAACCACTGCGGGTTATCTTAAACGGTCTTGGAAAGGATGCGGCTCAGATTATTTCACGTATTAATGGTTTTACCTTTGTAGAGACAAAGTTTGATTACAAAGCAAATGAACTTCAGGTTGTATATGAAAAATCTTATTCTACAGGATTGAGAGCTTCTGTAAAATGTTACGGTGCAGATGATGTTGTAGAAGGCGTTGCTATTATGCATCACGAAAATGTAGGCGTATCTATTACCGGCAACTCCACCAACCCTACACGTTTCCAGCATCCGGTAGCAGGTACATACAAAAAAGAATGTATCGAGCAGGGAAAACAGTATTTTTCCGTTGCCTCCGGCGGTGGTACAGGCCGTACCCTTCATCCGGATAATATGGCGGCAGGACCGGCTTCTTATGGTATGACAGATACTATGGGCCGTATGCATTCCGATGCTCAGTTTGCAGGTTCTTCTTCTGTACCGGCCCATGTAGAAATGATGGGACTGATCGGCATGGGAAATAACCCGATGGTAGGCGCAACAGTGGCAGTAGCGGTGGCTGTTGAGATGGCTTCAAAAGAGGGTAGATTCTAGTAAATGGCGTGTTTAAGCCGTTTTTTGCAATAGTTAGTAGTGGGATAATGTGAAAAAGTGTTGTTATTCCTATATTAATTCTATAGGATATTCCTATAAGGTGAATATTTACTATTTTTGATAAGCTTTTACCGATTTTGTCATGATTTTGTAAAACTTATTGACTTTGAACATATACTAATGTATATTCGAAGTAAGAAAAGAGATAATGTTAAAGAGGGTGTCCCGCTACCCATTGTAAAGGTGGAACGTTAAAGAAGGTGTCCCGCTACCTATATCCCAAAGGTGGAACATTAAAGTTTAGTGGAGGAGAGAAATCTTCTCCACTTTTTGTTTAAGGAGAAATATGGCTGAATTTGAGAACTTTGGTTTTTATACCATTGACACAGATTATCTGGAATTTTTAAATAGTAAGCATTCGGAAGTATATTACAATGCATCTTATAGAAATGCGATAAAACCGTTTATCGGTATTATAATAGATATGACAATTTGTAAATATTTCATTCCGCTAACTTCTGCGAAAGAAAAACATGTAAAATGGAAAAATAGTTGTGATGAGCATTTTTTGATATATGAAATCATAGATAAATCTATAAATATTCCAAGTGATGTATATAAAGCATATTCAGATGAAAAGAAGATGCATGTGATGTCTGTGCTGGATATGAAGAAAATGATACCGGTTCCGGATAATGCTTATGAAAGAATTGTGTTTAAGGACTTGAGCGATGAGCGATATAAAGATTTATTTGAAAAAGAATATGCTTTCTGCTTGACGATAAAAGATAAGATATTAAAAAGAGCAGAAAAAATTTATAAACATCAAAAAGAAACACAGATTGTTAGACATAAATATTGCGATTTTTCTTGTTGTGAAAATGTAATGAAGGAATGGTTACAAGGCAAGAATTTTACAAATAGATGAAAGTGGTTAAGTGTAGATTATTTATATTTTATTCCTACATATTTGGGCTAAAAATATTTGTTTAAAAAGGTGTCTTGTTTTCGTTGAGGAAGTTGCAATTCTAAAGTAACAGCAGAATAAAAATGTGTTTTTGATTATATGATAAGCTCCCTTCCGGGCGGACAGGTAAAATAATAAAAGCCTGTCACCTGGAAGGGAGCTTGTTTGTGTCCTTTAAAGGACCAAGAGCCTGTACCTGATTTTTGAAAAAATTATGTAAGGAGGTAAACTTTAAGCACAATCATATAGGAGAGAGGCACAGGTCTTTATATATTAGAAATGTCTGCCAAGTATTTTACAGCAATATTCGTGCCAGTTTATAATTTTTAAAAAACGGGAAAAAAGACAGCTTTTATTAATGTTTGATAGAGAGACCATATTGTTTTAATTTTCTGGAGACAGTAGAAATATCTACATTTAAAATCTGGCTTGCCTCTTTTAGATTTTTTACATCCTTGATGGTATTTTTTAAAAATTCTTTTTCATAAGTAGAAACAGCTTCGTTTAAGGTCATATTCTGATTCAGCTCAAGGTAAGCGTTATCCGTTTCCATATCAAAGATACTGTACAAAAAGGAGTTTTCAATCTGGGGAGAATCTGCACAGCAGACTGCCAGATATTCCATAATATTTCTCAGTTCTCTGATATTGCCGGGCCAGGAATAGTTGGTGAGTGTATCCAGATTTTCCTCTGACAAAGAGACCGGCCGGTTATATTTTTCGGAAAAAATATTCAGATAGTGCCGGCACAAAAGAGGAATATCTTCCTTTCTGTCCCGAAGAGGGGGTACACTGATAGGAATAACATGCAGCCGGTAATACAAATCACTTCGAAAGGTTCCATTTGCAATTTTTTCTTTTAAATTACAGTTGGTAGATGCAATCAGGCGGATATTAAGTTTGATGGGGGCGGTTCCTCCTACGCGGGTGATCTCACTGCTCTGGATTGCCCGGAGCAGTTTCGCCTGAAGATCCATAGGCATATCGCCGATTTCATCCAGAAGAAGCGTTCCTGTATTGGCCGCTTCAAACAGTCCCTTTTTACCCTGGGCGCTGGCACCGGAAAATGCCCCTTTTTCGTAGCCGAACAGCTCTGATTCCAGCAGGCTGGCAGGAATGGAAGAACAATTGATTTTTATAAAGGGTTTCTGCGAACGTCTGCTGTTTTTATAAATCGCATCTGCAATTAATTCTTTACCTGTTCCGGATTCTCCGGTAATTAAAACAGTAGCATCCGTCATTCCGACATTTTTTATAAAATGGTGTATTTTCTGCATTTCCACACCATTTCCAATCATGGTATGTTCCTGCGGTACGCTGCTGGAGCTTTCATAAATCTGAACTGCATCCGTGTCCTGCTGCAGATCGTTGAGAGAGTGCACAAAATGGTCAAAATTTTCCCGTAGATTTACAAAAGTAGAAAGTCCCCGGTTGCTGGCTACTACATATTGAAGATTATTCTGTGGATCAAAAATCGGAACGCCGATAACGATTCCAGGATTCTTTTTGGCTGACATATTAGAAAGCTTCATTACCTTTTCTTTTCGTTTAATGACATCCGGAACGGTAGCTACTGTGAAATATTTTTTTGTTTTTAAAATTTCCGTGACAGTCTGACCGATAATTTCCTCTTTGGGAATCCCGGTGTGCTGTTCATAGGCAGGATTAATATATAAAACCCGTTCATCTGCATCTGTAATCAGAATATTATCATCCAGATTATCTACAATGACCTGATAATCAATGGCACTGGTTGTCACCTTATGAATGTGATTTCTGATTTCCACCAGTTTTTGACGTATGTCCATCCGATTGACAGGTCTGTCAACAGATAACAGGTTGATTAATTCATTGGTTTGCTGTTCTGCGTTCAGCATAATTTGCCGGTCTGTCATAAAAGTTCCCTCATTTCTCCATCTTTGGATATTTATAAATATTCTGCTGTAAAACCTGCATACGGAAGATTTTTTGGAAGACAGCAGAACAGAGTTTGTAAATATTTATCTGTGCACTTTAGTCAAAAGATGACTAAAAATATTATAGAAAGAAAAAAAGAAATGTGCAAGTCAAAGATTAGGATGGCACAGAGGTTCAGGGGGAAAGATTGTAAGAGACAGATCAGACAGAAATGCAAATGAAACTTGCAGAAATGCAAAAATAATCTGTAATATTTGAAAAAAAGAGGAAGATTTTGTGAGATTTTTGTTGGCATGATAATTGCTTTTAAATAAAGTATCTAATTCGTAAGAATTAAATAAATGATAAAATGAAAAAGGAGAAGAAATATGAAGAAGCGAAAAATTGTAAGCATGCTGCTGGCAGGCGCGTTGCTTGGAACAATGGTACTTGGAGGATGTGGAAATGAAAAAGACACAAATACTTCTGCCAAAGGAGAAAAATCTGCAGAGAAAAAAGACTCGAAAGATTCCTACTTATTTGTAACAAACAATTTTGGAGCCGGAGCATATCCTCTGGATATGATGGTACAGAATGAACAGGCAGCCTGCAATGCCACAGGAATGGAATTAAACATTACGGATAATGAATTTACCGTGGATAAAGTAATTACTCAGCTGCAAAGCCAGCTTGCCATGCAGCCGGACGGCGTGGCTTTCCTGGGAATTTCGGAAACATTGTTCCCCACAGCGGCAAAGATCTGTGAGGATGCTAATACACCGTATGTATTTTACGCCTGCAGTCCTACAGACGAGGATATGAAAAAGATTTCTGAAAATCCCAATTATTGTGGAATGGTTATTTACAGTCCCACAGAGGAAGGGGAACGTATGGCTCAGATGGCTTTAGATGACGGATGTAAGACAGCGGTTATTTCAGCAGGAGCAGCCGGCGATTATGCCCATGACAGACGAATTGACGGATTTACAGAGACCTTTGAAGCAGGAGGTGGAACCGTACATGCGGTTGCTCATTCAGCCGATCCTTCAGAAGGTGTTACAAAAACAAGTGATCTTGTAACTGCATATCCGGATGTTGATTGTATTTACGGAGCTGGAGAAGATTATATTACAGCGGCGGCAACAGTATTGGATTCTGCTTCTGTGAAGGATTGTAAAATATATGGTTCCAATGCCAGTCCGGATGTGTGCACTCTGATCAAAGAAGGTAAAGTGGAAGCGGTTACAGGCGGTGAAGGGGTATGTGGCGCTCTGGCTCTGCCATTACTGATAAATTATCTGGACGGGCATCCGATTTTGGATAAAGATGGAAATCCGCCATATTTTGGAGAAAAATCTCAGTATGTTATTACAAAAGAGACAGCAGATCAGTTTTATGGATTCCTGAAGGATCACGGTACCGAAACAATTACAGCAGAAGAATATCAGAATTTACTGTACAGAAATAATCCGGATGTAGATTATGATTATTATGATGAATTTCTGAAAAATTATGAAACATCTGTTTATGAAAAAGTAGGAGTAAAATAAAATATTACTGCATTTACAGCAGCAAAAAAGGCGGCAGACATGAAAATGGTCTGCCGCCTTTTTCGCAGGTGGACGCCAGGTTTTTGCAAAATGGAAAAGAGAAAAAGCAGTCATGCAAAAAATACCAGCGAAAAAAAACTGACGGTCTGAAGAACTTAGAAATAAAAGAAAAAAATCTGGAATGTTCTTCTTGTATTTTTCCTCTGCTTTGATTTATGAGCCTTTGAACAGCCAATTCCACATCTGATATACGCTGCACCAAGTCTCGCAAGAGCGAGACTTAAACCTGTCCTGATCTGAAAAATGGCATAGAAATTGCTTAATATAAGAGCAGAGATCAGGAATAGAGACAGATATAAAAGTGTGTACAGTCATGATATGGAGGTGAAAAGGAAACAATTTTGTCAGACTGGTATCTGTATATAATCTGTTCGAAAAAGGAAAGTAAGAAGAGAAGGTAAATGGAAAACGGAGGATATACAAAATGAAAGAAAAGGAAATCTCTGCAAGAAGTTTAAAAGCTTATACAAAAGCGATTGCGGTCCTGATAGTCATCATTGCCGCTCTGGTGATTTTAAACATTATTACAGAAGGGAAGCTGCTGTCAGTTTCAAATATCAAGATTATGATCAGTTCGGCAACCGTCCCAACGATGATTGCTCTGGGATTCACATTTTTGTTTGCATGTAATGTTACGGACCTTTCTCCGGGTGCACTGGTAATTCTCACAGCTACCGCAGCCGGTGTGCTTGGAAATCAGTTCGGAGTCGTCCCTATGATTATCGGCAGTATTCTGCTTGGTATGGGATGCGGTCTTTTAAACTTTACGATTTACAGAGTAACAAAGATTCCCCCATGGATTGCGGGACTGGGCATGACCATGGTTTATGAAGCGATTGTAGGATATTATTCCAGTGTTCGTGCAGCACAGGGATTAAAAGTAGTTGTTTTGGAAGACGATAAGCGCTTTTTGGGGCAGCAGCCGGGAATCTATATTATGCTGATAATCGGACTGGTGGCAGCTTATATTCTGTATAACCACACAACCCTTGGAATTAATATGCGGGCTGCAGGCTGTAATGAGGATGTGGCGTCTGTTATGGGAATTCGTGTTTCAAAGGCTTTAATTCTCGGAGGTCTGGTATCCGGATTCTTTTTTGGATATGCAGGTATTATCAAGGAAAGTTATGCAAGCTTTGTAAATGCCCAGAGCGGTCTTTCTAGTCTTTCTACCACGTTTCAGCCTCTGGCGGCTGTGCTGCTTGCAAAAGCCCTTTCCAAATACATAAACAGAATTGCAGCGATTCCAATCGGAACATTTTTGATTGTTCTTGTATTTAATGTACTGACGCTGCTGGGAGTGCCTTCCGGAACATTCCAGGAAACACTGCTTGGCGTTATTGTTGTAGTATTTGGCATCCTGGCACAGAAGAATGTAAAGGGGGTTGTAAAATAGTGAAAAAAGAATGCGTATTAAAAATAGAAAACCTGAATAAAAGTTTTGGCATTACTCATGCCAATAAAAATATATGTATGGAGCTGCATAAAGGAGAAATCCGTGGTTTGTCAGGGGAAAACGGATGTGGAAAATCCACACTGCTTTCACAGATCGCAGGGATTTATCACAGCGATTCCGGAACTATGTATAAAGACGGAGAAGTTTATGCACCAAAAAACCCCATTGATGCGGGAGACCATAAAATCGCCATTGTAGTACAGGAGCTTGGTTTGATTGCAGATCTGCCGGCAGGGGTCAATGCGTTTCTTGGAAAAACAGGACAGTTTACAAAATTTGGATATCTGAGCCTGAAAAAAGTATATCAGGCAGCAAATGCGGAACTGGAAAAATGGGGACTGCCCAAAATGAATTTCCGTTCTCTGGCCGGAGGCATGAATGTTGAGAATCGAAAAATGATAGAGCTGGTGCGGGCCCTTTCCAGTGATCCGGATATTCTGATATTGGATGAAGTCACCCAGTCTTTGTCCCATGATAACAGAAATATTGTTTATCAGCTGCTGAAAAAATTTAAAGAAATGAACCGGAGCATTATTTTGATTTCCCATGATCTGGAAGAAACTTTAAGAATTACTGATACCATTTCAATTTTAAGAGACGGAGAACTTCTGGATACAGTAAACAGCAGGGAAATTTCAGAGGATGAGCTGAAACGGCGTATGGTAGGCAGAAATATTGAAGGTGACTATTACCGCAGTGATGAAGAAGAAATTTATGAAGATGAAGTAATTTTTTCGTTCTCAGAAGTTTCCACAGAAAGCGGATTAAAAGACGTGTCCTTTGATGTTCATAAAGGAGAGATCCTTGGGTTCTGCGGTTTAAGTGATTCCGGGATACATGATATCGGACAGGCAGCTTACGGGCTTATGAAACCGGAAAAAGGAAAGATTATGCTTCATTCGGACCAGGTTGAAATTGTCAGTACCAATGTATCCTTAAATCACAGAATGGCATATGTGCCCAAGGACAGAGACGGCGAAGCTTTAATGATGAAAACGACAATCTTAAGAAACCTCTGCCTCACTTCCATGGAGCAGATCAGAGGAAAAGCGGGATATATCAGCGCATCCCATATGAAAAAAATGGCGGAGGATGCAAAAGCGGAATTTAACATTAAATGTACCAGTGTTCTGCAGAACATGAATGGTTTAAGCGGCGGTAATAAACAAAAAGTAAATCTGGGCCGGTGGCTGTTAAAGGATCTTCAGCTTCTTATTATTGACTGTCCCACCAGAGGTGTTGATGTAGGGGTAAAATCTTATATTTATCAGTGTATGAAAGAAGCAAAAAAGAAGGGAATCTCTATGATTCTCATTACCGATGAGTTAACAGAAGCAATGGGTATGTCCGATCACATTATTGTTATGAAAAACGGAGGCATTAAAAAGAAAATTGCCCGGAGTTCCCACTTTAATGAAGAAGAAATGATAGAGGTGATGATCTGATGAAAAAACTTAAATCTGTAAATTTACTGGATATTATACCTGTGATAACTCTGGCAGTTATTTTTCTGATCTTTGTAATTGCCTCTGACGGCAATACTATAACCGCTTATAATCTAAAAAATCTGGTCAGCCAGGTAGTGCCTGTTGCCATCGGAAGTCTTGGTGTTATTTTTGTAGTGGCCCTTGGAAGCACCGATATTTCTGTAGGAGCCAGTGCGGCGTTATGTTCTACCATTGCAGCTATGCTTGCAGGGAGGATCAGCCCGTGGATTCTAATTCCACTTGCACTGGTACTTAGTATAGCCATGGGAATGCTCATTGGATTTATTGTAACAAAATTTAAAATGGATTCTTTTATGACGACACTGGCATTTTTAATTGCCATTAAAGGATTATTAAATTATGTATTAACGCTGGAGCTTGTGTATGCGCCTGCTGAATTATCCTTTGTTACAAGTTTCTGGTTTAGTTTTTTGATTCTTATTATTTTGATTGTGCTGATTTATTTTATCTTTGAACATACAAAGTTCGGATTTTATTGTAAATGCATTGGAGAAAATGAGAGAACGGTCCGGTCTGTTGGTGTCAATGTTAATAAAATCCGTTTGATCTGCTTTGCTTTATCCGGATGTATGGCTGGAATTTTCGGATTTATCCAGCTGTGCAAAGTAGGCGGTTCCACAAATACACTCTGCAATATGATGGAAATGAGAATTCAGATGGCCATTTTCCTGGGAGGAGTACTGGTAAGCGGAGGATTTTCCGCTAAGCTTTATAAAGTGCTGCTTGGTTCCATTACCATTATTGTAATTGAGAATGGTTTAACAGTATGTCAGGTTTCTAGTACCATTGCGGAAGCAGTGGAAGGGATTCTGCTGATTGTTATTTTGTGTATTACCGTTCGTTTTAATAATGTATCTCAGAAAAAGAGTGCCGAAGAAGCAGCGAAGCTGGAACATGCATAAAAGAAAAACTAGTATGGATATTGCTTCATAGTAATGAGAAAGAAAAAATTACAGTAATAAGCAGCATCGCTTATGGCTATATAAGACGAGGAGGAAGAACCATGAAGATAATGAAAGTCAGTGATGCAAAAGAGTACCCCACAACAGGACATTATGATATGCGCTGTCTGCGGCTCCAGGGAGCAGACACCAGCAATTGCCAGGATTTCACCCTGGGTGTTTCCCATTTTCTGCCGGCAGGAAAAACAGATTTTCTAAAGGCAGGTGTGGAGCTGATTTATTTTGTACTGGAAGGGGAGCTTACGCTGGTTACAGAAGAGGGAACCTGTAAGCTGCAGAAGTACGATTCCGTTCATTTTAATATCGGAGAGAAAAAAGCAATGATCAATGAAACGAATATGCCTGCATCTATGTTAGTGATTGCAGGTATGCCGAAATAAAAGGCAGATGATAGAAGGAGGGTGTTTTAAAATGAAAGCAGAAGAAAAGAAGCAGTTGGCCAGGGAATTTTATACATCTATGTATCGAATCCGAAGATTTGAGGAAGAGGTATTTGAATTTTATAAAAGAGGTCTGATGCCGGGACTGGCGCATTTGTATCTGGGAGAAGAAGCCATTGCCGCCGGAGCCTGTGCGGCGGTGGAAGAAAAGGATTATATCGGAAGTACTCACAGGGGCCACGGTCATCTGGTGGCAAGAGGAGCTGATACAAAACGTATGATGGCAGAGATTTTAGGTAAGGCTACCGGGTATTCCAAAGGAAAAGGCGGCTCTATGCATATTATTGCTATGGATAAAGGAATTCTCGGGGCCAATGGTATTGTAGGAGGAGAGATTCCCATTGCAACCGGTGCTGCTTATGCGGCGAAATACAGAAACAGTGGTCAGGTTGTTTTGTGTTTTCTTGGGGATTCGGCTTCAAATCAGGGAACATTCCATGAAAGCATTAATATGGCGGCTGCCTGGGATCTGCCTATTGTATATATTATTGAGAATAATTCCTTTGGTATTTCCGTGGATATCCACCGGGTAACGAAAGAACATGATCTGGCGAAACGTGCAGTGGGTTACGGGATAGAAGGTGTTACCATTGACGGAAATGATGTGTTTAAGGTGTATGAGACAGTAAAACGCGGGGCAGAACGTGCAAGAGAAGGAAAGGGACCCACAATTGTTGAGTGCAAGACTTACCGGTGGCAGGGACATCATGTAGGGGATCCGGCTGCTTACAGACCACAGGGAGCACTGGAAGAGTGGAAAAAGAAAGAGCCGATTTTAAACCTGGAAAAACTGGGATTATTGACAACAGAAGAAATTCAGAAAATCAAAAATGATATTGACAAAGAAATCGAAGAAGCATGCAAATTTGCAGAAGAAAGCCCGTATGCAGATGTCAGCGAAGCATATACGGATGTATTTTCAGATTAATCAGGCTGCAGGAGGAAACATAATATGAGAACAATCATGTACAGAGATGCCATTCGCGAAGGGCTGGATGAAGAGATGGCACGGGACGAAAATGTTGTAATTTTAGGTGAGGATGTAGGGGTTAATGACGGTACCTTTAAATGTACTGCGGGATTGAGAGAAAAATACGGAGATTTAAGATGTAAAGATACGCCAATCAGTGAGTCCGGATTTATCGGTATGAGTGTCGGTATGGCAATTGCAGGTATGCGTCCGGTGCCGGAACTGATGTTTAATGACTTTGCCTTGGTGTGTATGGATCAGATCTGCAATCAGGCAGCAAAAATTATTTATATGTCCGGCGGACAGACAAAACTTCCTATGGTAATAAGGACCACAATGGGCGCCGGCCGTTCTTCAGCAGCTCAGCATTCTCAGAATCTTCATGCATTTTTTGCACATATTCCGGGACTTAAAGTTGTTATGCCTTCTAATGCAGCAGATGCAAAGGGATTATTAAAAACAGCCATTCGTGATAACAGTCCAGTTATTTTTATAGAACATAAACTGCAGTATACCCAGAACTTTGAAGTTCCAGAGGGAGAATATCTGATTCCCTTCGGCCAGGCAAATGTAGTAAGAGAAGGAACGGATCTTACCATTGTAGCTACTTCCACAATGGTAAATCATGCCGTGAAAGCGGCGGAAGCATATGCAAAAGAAGGAAAGAGTATAGAAGTTATTGATCCGCGGACCATCGTGCCGCTGGATATGGATACGATTCTAAAATCTGTGAGAAAAACAGGAAAACTGCTGATTATAGATGAAGGGCATGAAAGTTTTGGAATCAGCGGAGAAATCGCGCTTCGCGTTCAGAAAGATGCATTTTATGATCTGGAAGCCCCGATTATGCGTCTTGGTCTGGCAGATGTGCCTCTTCCATTCAGTCCGGCGCTGGAGTTTCCGTTAATTCCGGATTTAAAATCTATCAAGGCAGCGGTAAAGGAAATTCTTGGATAAGAAATCAAATGAGATTCAAGTCTCGCGAGAGCGTATATTAGGCGGGAGTCATCTCACATCTGATATAAAAGGGTCAGAAGAAGGAGGAAATTATGGCAGAAGTTATTATTATGCCGAAGTTAGGTTTTAATATGGATGAGGGAGAACTGGTAAGCTGGCATAAAAAAGCCGGAGATCCCATCGCAAAGGGAGAACTGTTCTTTGAGATCAATACGGATAAAACAACAATGCCCATTGAAGCTACCAGCGACGGAGTGGTATTAAAAATTCTGGTGGAAGAAGGAGAGACTGTTGAGGTATTTACACCGGTAGCTGTGGTGGGACAGGAAGGCGAGGATCCGGATGCTGTTTTGGCACAGGGAGTGGCAACTGCTTCTTTAGACGGCAGGGTAGATGAGTCATCAGCAGATGGGAAAGCAGAAGAAAACAAAAAAGAGCCCCAGTCAGAGGCGCAGTGCCAGAGCGGTGTATCAGAAACAGACATCAAAGACTTAAAACTGACGCCAAAAGCAAGAAAGCTGATTTTGGATGAAAGCCTGGATCCGGTGTCTATTGCCAAGATTACCGGAACCGGATATCAGGGAGGAATCACTGCAAAAGATATCAAAGCCTCTCCACTGGCAAGAAAACTTGCAGAAAAATCCGGAGTTGATCTCCTGGCAGTAGAGGGTACTGGTGTAAACGGAAAAATTATGAAAGAGGACGTAAAAAGAGCCGCCGAACATCAGGCCTATACAGAAGATACATCTGAGAAAAAAGTGCTGTCTGCAGTTCCCTATAAAGGCGTCCGCAAAATTATCGGAGATAAGCTGGCAGAAAGTAAATTTACTGCACCGCATTTGTATTTTACCGATGCAGTGGATACCACCAATATGACTGCTTTCAGAAAAGAGATGAATCAGGTATCCGAGCGCAAAATTACAGTTTCAGATCTGCTGGTTTATGCGGCAGGCAAGGCCCTTGTAAAATTCCCGGGTATTAATACTTCTCTGGTTGATGGAAATATCGTTACTTATGAAAGCACTAATATTGGCGTGGCCGTGGCAGGGGACAATGGACTGGTTGTTCCGGTAATTAAAAATGTACAGGAGAAATCCCTGACAAAAGTTTCGGAAGAAAACAGAGATCTGGTGGACCGGGCAAAAGAAGGTCACTTAAAACCGGAAGAATATACAGGCGGAACTTTTTCTATTTCAAATCTGGGAATGTTTGGAATTGATAATTTTACAGCAATTATTAATCCTCCGGAAGCGGCAATTCTTTCGGTCAGTTCCGTGAGAAAAACTCCGGTGGTTGTGGAGAAAGACGGAGAGGACAAAATAGAAATCCGTCCCATGATGAATATTCAGCTGTCGGTGGACCACAGATTGATCGACGGTCTGCTGGCTGCGCAGTTTGTAGGCTATATGAAGGAACTGCTGGAAAATCCATTAAAAATTCTGATGTAGCAGACAGGAGGTGAATATATCAGTGAGTTACGATTATGATGTGGTAGTAATCGGCGGCGGACCGGGAGGATATGTGGCGGCCATAAAAGCCGCCCAGGCCGGCAAAAAGACGGCCATTATAGAAAAGGAAAGCTTAGGCGGAACCTGTCTGAATGTAGGCTGCATTCCCACAAAAGCTCTTGTAAAAACAGTAAATGTCTATGAAGAAATTCTGCGCTCAGCGGATTTTGCCATTGAAGGAATTGACCTGTCAAAGGTTACTGTTTCTATGGAAAAGCTTCAGAAAAGAAAACAGGGAATTGTCAGACAGCTGACAGGGGGCGTGAATGCACTGCTGAAAGGAAACAAAGTGACGATTTTATCCGGAACGGCCCGGTTTGCGGATGCACATACAGTGCAGATAAAGGAACAGAGCGTGACTGCCGGATATTTCATCATTGCCACCGGTTCGGAAACATTAATGCCGGGCTTTATAGCGTATGAGGGAGATACCAGAATCATTACCAGCACAGAAGCGCTTTCCCTGCAGGAAATTCCGGAGAGTATGGTTATTATCGGCGGAGGTGTTATCGGAATTGAATTTGCGTATATCTATGCGCATCTTGGAACAAAGGTAACAGTTGTGGAGCTGATGGAACAGATTCTTCCCATGGTAGATGAGGATATTTCAAAGCTGGCCAGAAAATCTCTGGAAAAAGCAGGAGTCGTCTTCCATACAGGGGCAAAAGTGAAAAAGATAAAAGATACAAATGTCATTTTTGAAAAAAATGGCACAGAAGAAGCAGTAAACGCTGAAATGACACTGATGGCAGTGGGAAGAGTTCCTTATACCGGAGAATTAAATGCAAAAGGAATTGGGATTGCTTTTGATAAAAAAGCAATTCGAACCGATGAGCATATGCGTACCAGTGTAGAGAATATATTTGCCATTGGAGATGTAAACGGGACTTCTATGCTGGCTCATACAGCCAGTCATGAAGGGATTACAGCTGTTGAAAATATTCTGGGAGAACCGGCAGTGATGAGTTATGATGCAATTCCTTCCTGTATCTATATAGAGCCGGAAATTGCCTCCATCGGCCTTACCCAAAAGCAGGCAGAGGAGAAGTACGAAAATATAAAGGTTGGAAAATTCCCTATGTCTGCCAATGGAAAATCGCTGATTGAAGGTGAAACGGGAGGTATGATCAAAGTTATTTTAGATGGAGACCTAAATGAAATCCTGGGGGTTCATATGTTTTGTGTACATGCCACAGATATGATTGCGGAGGTGTCTGCGGCTATGAATCTGGAAGCTTCGGCGGAAGAAGTGCTCCATGCAGTACATCCTCATCCTACCGTTTCGGAAGCAGTGATGGAAGCGTTTATGTCTGCTTATGATAAAGCGGTTCATGCAATGTAGGAAAGAAGGATTAAGGGCACAGAACAAAAAAATGATGAAAGAAAAGAAGATGATCTGTATCGGGGACAGTCTTACTTACGGGCTTGGTGTTCCTGTAGAGGATAACTGGGTGGAGCTTTTAAATAAAAGAAGCTTTCGTCAGGTGATTAATCGGGGAATCAGCGGTGATACTTCCGGAGGAATGCTGGCAAGATTTCACAGAGAGGTATTGGCAGAAATGCCGGACACAGTATTGATTATGGGCGGATCTAACGATCTGATTATGGGATGTGATATCAGCGTTGTAAAATCAAATCTTATGGCGATGGTTCATCAGGCCTATGCTGCAAAAATAAACGTGATTGCCTGTGCGGAAATTTCCGGTGATACGGCGCACATCCGTCCGGACTGGAAGCAGATTTCAGACTTTTGTGAAGTGGATCAGAAATTGTTTCAGATGTCTATCTGGATGGAGGAATTCTGCCGGGTATTTCAGGTGCCGTTTATCAATTTATATGACCGGTTTAAAAAACGTACTCAGGGCCGGATTCAGGATTATTTTTTTGACGGTGTACACCCAAACCGGCAGGGGCACCGGCTGATTGCAGATATTATTGCAGATGAACAAAGAATGGTATTAGATGAAAGAATGATAAGAAAATAGGAGAAGAAAAATGAAAATTGCATTAGTAATGGAATGGAGTACCTGTGAGAGAAATGAGATCGTTTATCAGACATTAAAGAAGGCTGCCCAAGCAAATGGACATACGGTGGTGAATTATGGACAGTTTGATATGGAAGACCATAGACAGACTTACAATCAGAATGCGGTCTTAACGGCTGCAATTCTAAATTCAGGAGCAGCAGACTTTGTGATTACCGGCTGCGGAACCGGAGAGGGGGCAATGCTGGCAGCCAATGCTATGCCGGGGGTATGCTGCGGATTTGTTGTGGATCCTGCGGATTCTTACCTTTTCACTCAGGTAAACGGCGGAAACTGCATGTCTCTTCCATTTGCAAAAGGCTGGGGCTGGGGCGCCGAAATCAATCTGGAGTATGTTTTTGAAAAATTGTTTGCCAAAGAGCCGGGAGGCGGATATCCGGAGCATGCGGCAGCATCTGAGCAGAGAAACGCGGCTCTGCTGAATAAATTAAAAGCTGCTTCTCATCACAGTCTGGAAGAAATTCTTTCCAGTAAAGACGCCGATGTAAAAGAAATGATCCGGGAGGCTTTTGCAGGAAAACGTCTGGAACTGTTTGAGGCAGACTGCAAATGTCCGGAAATTCTTGCGGCAGTAAAAAAAGCGCTGGCTTAAAATCTGAAAAACCAGAAGGTGAGGAATATAAAATGAAAGCTTTAATGAAAAAAGAAGCAGGCAGAGGGATGGATGGAATTGTGCTGTGTGATATCCCAAAACCGGAGCCGGAAAGCCGGGAGCTGCTGATTAAAGTTATGGCGGCAGGAATCTGCGGCACAGATATTCATATTATGGAAGATGCTTATCCCCACAGTGTTCCGGTAGTTTTAGGCCATGAATTTACCGGGATAGTAGAGAAAATGGGCAAAGACGTTAAAGGATTTTCCATAGGAGATCAGGTGATTGTACATAATATTATCGGGTGCGGGCACTGCCATTATTGCATGAAGGGGGATTATGTATTCTGCAGCGAAAAACAGTCCATTGGTGTGAATTTAAACGGAGGAATGGCAGAATATGTGACAGCTCCTTATGACCATGCAATGGTTGTTCCGGAATCTATGAAAGGAAAGGATATTCCGGCTTTGAGCGAACCTCTTGCCTGCTGTGTCCGGGGAGTTTTGGAACAGACAAAAATCGGACCGGGAGATAAGGTGCTTGTAACAGGGCCGGGGGTCATTGGGCTGCTCTGCGCACAGCTTGCAAAACTGTGCGGGGCCTATGTGATTGTGTCCGGTACCGGACTGGATAAAGAGAGGCTAAAGCTTGCAAAAAAACAGGGAGCGGACCAGACAGCAGATCAGCCGGATACTTTAAAGGAAATTGTTGCTTCCTGTACAGAGCAGGGCGTGGATGTGGTACTTGAGTGTTCAGGAAGCGCAGGGGCCATGGCCGGAGCGCTGGAACTGATCCGCAAGCAGGGGCGTTATACTCAGGTGGGAATGTTCGGAAAGAATATTTCTGTTGACATGGATACGATCTGCAGGAAAGAAATTGAGTTTCACGGAACCTTTGCCACAGCCCATTCAACCTGGGAAAAACTTTTGAAATTATACCAACAGGATAACCTGCAGCTGGAAGAACTGGTAAGCCAGCGGCTGCCATTATCAGAATGGAAAAAAGGGTTTGAGATGTTTCAGAAAAAAGAAGGGAATAAGATATTTTTAATTCCCTGACGATAGAGTATAAAGTGATAATATTTAGGAACAAGAACTGCTGTAAGACAGTTACATTTCTATTCCATATTCCTGCATATTACATATTCTGAACTGCCTTTTAATAAAAGTGTTTACAATACAATAAATATGTTGTAAATTAAAAGGGAAGAAGGAAAATATATGGAACTTCATTATTATCAGGCAGCATCCGGTAAAAATTTGATATTGGAATTTATAGAATCACTTTCTCTGGATGAACAGGTAGATGGATATTCTGTGCTAGAATGTTTAGAGGAGGGGAGTTTAGATCAGATTCGATGGAAACATTGGAAAAAGAAAATTTATGAAGTATATTTATCAATAAACTTTATATCTGATTTTTGATTATCCCTATAAATATTACACTTTCAAGCATTTCGAAGTATAGAAAAACACTCATTTTACCACGAATATACCACGATTGAACGAGCCTTGATATGACGATAAAATAGCACTAAAAAGACACCATTGACACATTGAAGTGGTGTCTTTTATTAATAAGCAGTCAATCCTAAGACTAACTGCTTTTGCAAAATAAAGGTAATCACTATTTTGTTTGTTTCTTTAGAATAATATAGCTTGCAATCACAACTACAAAGAATACTAACACGAAAACTAAAGTATGAAATATTCCTATCGGATAAGGTGCAATCCACCCTTCTAGTTTGAAAACCAATCCTGAAATATATCCTGTAATCATAGAAATAGGCATAAAAGCAACTCCGATTATATTAAGCCAATTTACATAAAAGGGGGATTTTTCTTCCGATAGTATTCTCGCTATAAAATATCCAACAATCCCTATAGCTTGAATAATCATTGAACCCCAAACTGCTTCCATTGTTTGTTCTGCATACCAATTACCAAATGCACAAAACAGCCCAATAGCAACAAAAGCTGTTGATGATATATAAAGTACCTTACTCGTAAGCTCTTTATTTTTTTGTTCTTTGTCTGCTACTGGTTCAATTCCCTTTAGGATATAGTCAGTTGTTACTCCAAAAAAATCACTCATTATAATTATTTTTTCTAAGTCAGGCGTACTTTGTTCACTTTCCCATTTGGAAACAGCCTGCCTTGAAACTCCAACTTTATCCGCAAGTTCCTCTTGTGATATTCCTTTTGATTTCCTTAAATATTGTATTCTGTCTGCCATATTCATTAGCTAACACTCCTTTCTTTCATGGTGTAATTTTAGCAATATTATCAGTTGCATAGCCACCATTTAGATATGGAAATATGTCAACTGGCAGTTGCAATGATGTTTTTTGACAAATCAGCAGAATATTCTTGCTTATAACGTAATTTAAACATATCCATATTATAACAGTTCCATATATCCGCCACAACAAAAATCAGCACACCCCCCTTGACATTTTTCTGTCTTGAAAAATACACACTTTTTCTTTCTTCCTCTTGATTACCAACCACAGAAAAGAAAAAGCCCTGTCAAGAGCCTTGCCACCATTGGTGGTGCTTTGCACTCTTTACTGGGCTTTTTGTTTGCTGTATCTTTCATTCAAGAGGAAAATTAAAGACCTCTGTTCCATTTCTCTTTCAGATAATCTTCATAGTCCGTTTCATCAAAATCTAACTGTGGCGAAGTGTCGGGAATGTTATTTCTGCTGTCTATGTCCGCAAGTTGACGGAATATCCAGTCATCATAAGGGTCATGGTATTTATACTCTTTGGGCTGTTCTCTGTATCGGTCTAACCCTCGCATTTCCTTATGTACTTTCATCATGCGTTCTATTTTTTGACGTTGTATCAACTGCTTGATTTCCATAAGTTCTTCTAACTCCGTAACCTCATTGGTAATGTAGTTATGGATATACTGTATGAGTTTGGTTTCCATGTAAAATCTGCATTCTTTTTCATCATTGAAAAATTCATTTTCAGACAAATAATCTAAGGAAACATTGAAGTCCTGTTCCCGTTTGATAATATCCATGATATATGGTTCGGTGTGGTCAATATACTTCCATTCTCCTGATAATAATTCATTGGGCGTTACTCCCAGCACGTCCATTATCTTTTCTAATGTGTCAAAGGTAGGATAATTCACACCCCGTTCAATCTTGGAAAGGCTCTGCATATTGATACCGATTTTATCCGCAAGTTCCTGTTGTTTCATTCCTCTGTGTTTTCTTATGGTCTGTATATTCTCTCCTAAGAAACTGATTTTCTTTTCGTAATGTTCCATAACTTAGTATAACCGCTCCTTTCGTTGCTTTTCTCGGTGTTTATAAGCATATCATACTTAATATTTATTAAAAAGTCAATCAAAACTTCTTGACAAGTAATTCTAATGGCGTTATTATCGTATTAGATAGGGTGATTAAGCACGCTAGGGTCAATCACACGCTTGAGTAAGCATAGAAAAGATGTATTTTCATTTTGATAGCATGAATAAGCATGGACTATCAGACCGAAAATAAGGTTTCTGACTGGGGCTGTTCCGTTTAGCCACGAGTCTTACAAGGCTCGTGAGCGTTAAGAACGGATCAGACACAGGAAGAAAGGGAACGCCTTTAGGCGTTCATAAAGGGCGTATATGTAACACCGCCCTGCGCATACATGTCATAGTACCTAGAAACTGTGATAAATAAAGGACAAAACACGATTTTTACCCCGCAAAAAAACGGGAAGTACGAAAGGAGTAATGCACTATAACTACACACAAAAATTTATCCGTTAAGATTGATTACATCAGCATTGTATTTGATACTGCAACCGCTGAAGATGTAATCATGCACATTTTAGGTTTACCGACTGACATTTTCAATGTTTATCCAGCAACGATAAAATTCAAGACTTATCAAGCACGCTGGCAGATTGGAGATATTTATGTATCGGGGGACGCAAGAAAGACAGAGGACAACCCACAGGGGCTAGGCTGTTATCTTGTTATGACTGGCAGAGGTTGTGATGATATTTTCCGTATTCTCGATAGTAGGAATTGTACCTTTGGAGATATGTTCCGACGTTGTGAGCGAAGATACGGACTGGATAACTTCCATTTTACAAGACTTGATATTGCCATTGATGATAAGAACGAAAAGCCATTCTTTACCATAGAGCAGATAA
>NZ_JAOQJQ010000001.1:415527-476968 GCF_025566885.1 Brotonthovivens ammoniilytica
CCTACGCTTTGTCGTGCCAAACAGAAATGAAAGTAATAAGAGCAGATGGAAAACGTGTCGGTTTTGGGAACGCTTTTTAGGGGCTGTGGAAGTCTTGAAAGTGCAAGTACCGAAACTACATAATTCTCTTGAAGAAACACAGCAATGGCTCACAGAGGGTGGCGTGATTTCCGCTGTCAAAAGTTTTTACTTCTTAGAAGAACATGACGCATTAGGTGGACTGGAAAAAGTGGGAACTATGCTTGATAAGGCAAGATACAGTAATTCCCTTTCCAGCAAACTAACCGCCCACTTACAGAGGATAAACCGCACCGACCTTATCCCCTATATCCAGTATGACACAAAACAAGGGAAAGGGGGTATCTAATGAATAACAACGATATTCCTGTATGGGAAAAGTACACCCTTACCATTGAAGAAGCGTCAAAATATTTCCGTATCGGAGAAAACAAGTTAAGACGATTGGCAGAGGAAAACAAGGACGCTGGCTGGCTCATTATGAATGGCAACCGCATACAGATTAAACGCCGACAATTTGAAAAGGTCATTGACAAATTGGACGCAATCTAATGCAAATGAGCCTTGTATGTGTTATGATGAACACAAGTCATATCAAGGCTCTTTCCAACAAGGAAAGGAGCAGACACCATGAAAGAAAAAAGACGGGATAGCAAAGAACGTATCCTGCATACTGGAGAGAGCCAACGAACAGACGGAAAATACTTATATAAATATGTGGACGCATTTGGAAACACAAAATATGTGTATGCTTGGAGATTGACACCCACAGACCCGACACCAAAGGGAAAACGGGAAAAACCCTCACTTCGTGAACTGGAACAGCAGATAAGACGGGATATTGAGGACGGTATCGACAGCACAGGCAAGAAAATGACGCTTTGCCAACTCTACGCTAAACAGAACACACAGAGGGCAAACGTGAAGAAAAGCACACAGAAACAACGGGAACAGCTCATGCGGTTATTGAAAGAGGACAAGTTAGGTGCTAGGAGCATTGATACGATAAAACCCTCTGACGCTAAGGAATGGGCATTACGCATGAAAGACAAAGGCTTTTCCTATAACACCATTAACAACCATAAACGCTCGTTAAAAGCGTCATTCTATATCGCCATACAAGACGATTGTGTAAGGAAAAACCCTTTTGATTTCAAGTTAAGTGAAGTCCTAGAAAATGATACCAAAGAGAAAGTCGCATTGACAGAGGAACAGGAACAAGCCCTACTCTCATTCATCAAGACGGACAATGTGTATCACAAGTATTATGATGATGTGCTGATACTGTTAAAGACAGGACTTCGTATCTCGGAACTGTGCGGACTGACAATCATGGACGTTGATTTTATCCATGAGGTTGTGGTTATCGACCACCAGTTACTAAAGAGCAAGGAACAGGGTTATTATATTGAAACGCCTAAGACAAAGAGCGGAATAAGGCAAGTGCCATTAAGCAGAGAAACAATACAGGCATTTCAACGGGTTATGAAGAAACACCCAAAGGCAGAACCATTTGTGATAGACGGACGGAGCAATTTCCTATTTGTCAATCATAAAGGCAAGCCCAAAGTTGCGATTGATTACAACGCCTTATTTGTCCGTATGATAAAGAAATACAACAAGCACCACAAGGACAATCCCTTGCCACATATCACACCGCATACGCTACGCCATACATTCTGCACAAGGCTGGCAAGCAAGAACATGAACCCGAAAGATTTACAGTATATCATGGGGCATTCAAATATCAGTATCACAATGAACTGGTATGCTCATGCGTCCATAGATACCGCAAAATCAGAGGTTCAGCGTCTAATCGCATAAGAAGTATTTACCACGATTTTAACCACGCTTGATAGCGAAAATATAAGAAGATAGACCTAGATATGTGAGGTTTACCACAAAAGAAAAATGCCCGTAGAGCCTATAAAATAAGGCTTTGCGGACATTTAAGAAGATATAAAAAGATAGTCAAAAAGACATATATAATTTTTATAAACATAACCGGATATTTTATGTATGGCCGGAAAATGACAGAATTTATCTGCTGCATGCCTGCAGAAAGCAGAAGAATAAGACTGAAATAAAAGATAAAAAAATAATCGAAGCAAGAGCAAAAGAACTTGGAAAAACAATGGGAAGATCTTTAATTTAAAAGGAGGGAGAATTATGCCATTTGTAAATACGGATATCAACGAAGTGATAAACCGAAAACGGAGCAATGATCCTGCTTTTCAAAAAGCATGGGACGACAGCAGAGAAGAATACAGATTAATTGGTGAAATGGTTTCCTTGCGGAAAGAAAAAAAAATGACCCAGGGAGAACTTGCTGAATTAACCGGCAGTAAGCAGCAGGTTATTTCAAGAATTGAGAAAAGAGAGAATAGTCCATCTTTAAAAACTGTTTGTAATATTTTAAATGCACTGGGATATGAACTTAAAATTGTAAAACGAAGTGAGGGAAGATATTTATAATTTTGTGGTTAGAGAGAAAAATAAAATAAAACGATCATGTAAAAAAGCAATCGGGAAACCGGTTGCTTTTTGCATTCCCGCAAAAAGTGGTTAAAATGCAAAGAAATTAAAAGATATCGGGTGAAAGAAAATATTAGAAATAGGTAAGGGAGACACGAAAAACCTTTATTGTTCCAACAATGTTTCCTTTCTTTTAAAGTCCAAAAAAAAATTAAAAACTGGCATGAGAATTGCAGATATATAAAACATCAGATAAATGCAGACTGAAGGAGGATAAGGAAAATGAAAAAAGATATTATGGCGGATTACGTTAAATTGCCGGAACTGGAAGAGTATAGAGAATGGTTTAAGGACCATTTTGATCTGTACCGTGAAGACGGAATTTTACAGGTAACCATGAAAACAAAAGATCATGTAATGTGCTGGAGCGGTTCCAGCCACCGGGCCATGAGTCAGTTAAGCCGTGTGATTTCCATGGACCGCAAAAATGAGATTCTGATCTGGACGCATTATGGAGACAACTGGATGATGGACAAAGATCCAAATGGCTGGAACACTTATGCGGAAGAACGGTTTGAGCATCAGTATATTGATGATTATAACTTAATTAAAAATATGATTTTTGATATAGATATTCCAACCATCGGTGTGATTCCCGGACCTGGTTTTCACTGGGATTCCGCACTGCTTTGCGATATTACGCTGGCATCTGAGGATGCAAAATTTGATGATGACCATCTGTTTTTCGGGCTGATTCCGGGAGACGGCATGTTTATGCTGATGCAGCATTTCCTTGGAACAAAAAGGGCCAACTATTATGCTTATACCTGTCGCCAGTGGACTGCACAACAGGCTTTGGACTGGGGATGGGTGAATGAACTCTGTCCTAAGGGAACCGTGGTGGACCGGGCATGGGAGATTGCAAAGATGATAAAATCGCTGCCCCTTGAAACACGGACCATATATTCACATTTATGTAAACGTCCTCTGGAGCGTCTGCTGGTTGATGATTTGAAAATCCATACATTAAGCGAGCAGTACAGCACCATGTACCGGATTGCACAAAAGGATTACGGCCAGGCACAGCAGGATGAGAAGGATATGTCTGCCGTACATCATTACCGGTATACTGCGGGAGAAAATGAATATCTGCAGCAGCCAATCAGAAGCTGGGATGATATCAAAGATGATCTGCCGAGATTTGTGAAAAAACACGGATTTCAGGAAGCCGATCAAAGATTTTCAGATGATCAGTCAAAATAAGGTAATAAGAAAAAGGAGGTTTGGCAAGTGAAACGATTACGGTTTCCAGGCACTTTTTGTGTGGGAAATGATATTTTAAAAAATTTTGCATCATATGCATCCTGTTATGGAAAGAAAATGGTTTTTATCGGGGGACACCGCTCCCTTTTGGCAGTGAGAGAACTTCTTGCAGAAAGCTTTCAGGATAGTGAATGTTCCTGCGAATTTGTGGAATGCGGGAAAACTGCAAGTCTCTCGGAAATCCGCCGGATTGCCGGGCTGCAGGAGGTAAAAGATGCTGATGTGATTTGTGCGGCAGGGGGCGGAAGCTGCATGGATATTGCAAGAACCATTGGAAATGGAAGTAAAAAAAGCTTGATTATGATTCCAACCACAGTAGCTTCTGATGCACCGTGCTCCTTTGTATCCGTTTTTTATTCGGATGACGGCAGTGAAGTAATTGGGGATGAACTGTATCATAAATGTCCGGATATGGTATTTGTGGACTCTAAGGTGATTGCGGATGCTCCGGCGAGACAAATTGCTTCAGGAATGGGAGATGCTCTGGCAACTTTTTATGAAGCCAGAACCTGTAAACAAAATGCAAATGGAACAGGTATTACAGCCACAGCCATGGCGCTTGCTGGACTTAGCAGAGAAATGGTACTGCGGGACGGATATGCGGCTTATCAGTCGGTGGAACTGGGGATTGTTACGACGCAGCTTGAAAATGTCATTGAAGCAAACTGCTTTTTGTCCGGCGTGGGCGGCGCGAACACCGGATGTGCGGCAGCCCACGGAATCGGAGATTATCTTTGTAAACTGCCCGGCGGACATGATTTTATGCATGGGGAGCGGGTCTATGTGGGGCTGATGGTTCAGATGATTTTGGAACAGTATCCAAAAGAGGAGATCAGGAAATTGATGACTTTTGGAAAGCGCATCAAACTCCCGGTCTGCCTTGGAGACCTTGGAGTTGAGAATATAAAAGAGACGGCCAAAATGCTGACTGTGGGACTTCAGGGAGATCATTTTATGGTGAATTTAAGCTGTGATTACAGTGAGCATATTCTGGCAGGAGCTTTCGTGTATGCACAGTGCCTGGCAGAAACAATTTAAAGGAGAATGAAATGAAACGATTATTTTTCCCGGGCACCTTTTGTGTCGGAAATGATATTTTAAAAGACTTTGTTCAATATACATCCTGTTATGGGAATAAATTTGTATTTATTGGAGATGAAATTTCCCTTGGGGTTTCCAGGCAGCAGCTGGCCGGCAGTTTTCAGGACCGTTCCTGTACCTGCGATTTTATAACCAGCGGGAAACTGGCCTGCAGATCAGAAATTTCAAGAATTCAGAGTCTGCCCCAGGTGCAGGATGCTGATGTGATCTGTGCAGTGGGGGGAGGTGGATGTATGGATATTGCAAGGACCATTGCCAATACATTGAAAAAAGCTCTGGTTATGGTACCAACAACTGCTTCTTCTGATGCACCGTGTACCTTTGTGGCGCTGTGTTATTCGGAAGACGGCAGTGAGATTATCAGTGATGCCATTTACCACAAATGTCCGGATATGGTTATGGTGGATTCTAAAATCATCGCGGAAGCTCCCCCCAGACTGCTGGCGGCAGGAATGGGAGATGCTATGGCTACTATTTATGAAGGAAGTACTAATTATGCTAATCCAAAAGGCATTGGAATTACTCAGACCGCAATGGCTATGTGCAGGCTTTGCAAAGATATTATTGTGAAAGACGGTATGGCAGCTTACCGTGCAGTAGAATGCAAGTCTGTAACTACACAGCTTGAGAATGTCATAGAAGCCAACTGCTTCCTCTCCGGAATCGGAGGACTGAATTCCGGATGCGCGGCGGCCCACGGAATTGGAGATTACCTGTGTAAGCTGCCGGGAGGACACGGATTTTTACATGGTGAGCGTGTGTATATCGGTCTTATGATTCAGATGGTATTAGAGCAGTATCCGGTGGAAGAGATTATAAAGCTGATGCAGTTTGGCCGGGCGGCAGGACTGCCGGTATGCATAGGAGATATGGGCGTTGAAAATATCAAAGAAACAGCAGAATTTCTGGCCCAGGGGCTTCAGGGAGACCATTTTATGGTGAACTTAAACTGCGATTACAGTGAATATATTCTGGCAGGATCTATTGTGTATGCCCAGCACCTGGCAGATCATTTAGCAGATAATTAAAAATACCAAATAAAAGGCTTATATGAAAGGAAGGAATAACATTATGGCAGCAAAACAGATTTCTCAGATTACACAGATTGGAATTGTAACAGGTGATTTGAAAAAAATGATGAAAAACTACGAGGAAAAACTGGGAATCGGACCTTTTGAAATTGTAGTGGACGGAGCAAACGGAATCGGAGCAAAAGCAGAGAATTTAAAAGTGCACGGAAAGCTGCAGGATTTTGAAGTACTTGTTGCATGCTGTAAGCTGGAAGCCGTAGAGATTGAGCTGATTCAGCCTCTGGATGATAAAAGCATTTATGCAGAACATTTAAGAAAACATGGTGAGGGAGTCATCAATCATATTGCTATTGTAACACCGGATAATGCGGCGTTTAGAACATTGATGAAAGAAGAAAATGTGGAATCTATTTTAAAGGGAGATGTAAATCCCGCGGAAGGTGAAAGCTTTGAATATTTTGACTGCGGGGAATTAATGGGTACGATTGTAGAACTTCATGATCCGGAGCCGGTAGAGTAGGAGAAAACTTATGGACAGCGTAATCATTACAGCGGCTTTAACAGGGGCTGTTACACCAAAAGAGAAAAATGCAAATATTCCGCTGACACCTGCCGAGATTGCTAAGGATGCTTATGACTGCTGGAAGGCCGGAGCAGCCATTGTGCATCTGCATATGAGAAACGATCAGGGGATCGGCTGTATGGATCACGAAAAGTTTGCTGAAACCATCCGGCTGATACGGGAAAAGAAAGATTGTGATGTGATTATCAACTGTACTTCCTCCGGGGATAATACCGGTACCGCTACAGATGAAACAAGAATGCTTCATATGAAAACAGTGGACGGGATTGAAATGGGCAGTTATGACGCCGGAAGTTTTAACTGGATGCCCGGGGGCGTATTTGAGAATTCACCAAAGTTTTTAGAGCAGCTTGGAGATGTGTACATAGAACGGGGCATTAAACCGGAAATAGAGATCTTTGATTCCGGGATGCTGGGAGTAGCGGATTATTTTGTGAAAAAGGGACATCTGCCCACACCTCTTCATTTTCAGTTCTGCCTTGGAGTGCTGGGGGCAATGCCGGCTACGGTAGAAAATCTGCAGTATCTGGTAAGTAAAATACCAGAAGGCTCCACCTGGTCGGCTTTTGGGGTCGGAAAGGAACACCTTCCCATTATGTATGCGGCTTTGGCTCTGGGGGGAAATATCCGGGTAGGTCTTGAGGATAACGTTTATTACAGCAAGGGCGTTCCTGCTGCTAATGTGATGCTGGTAGAGCGGGCTGTCAGGGCAGTGGAAGTATTCGGCAAACAGCCTGCTTCTTCCGCTAAAGCCCGGGAGATTCTTGGAATCCCGCCGCATCCGTACAGTAAAAACCAGCCTGTATAAAGGAGGGAAAGCAAAAATGACAGAATTAGAAACACTTGCTGTTAAAATCAGAATTGCGGAAATGAAATGTTTTAAACAGAGAGGATTTGGCCATGTAGGGGGATCTTTAAGTATTGCAGATGCTTTAGCTGCCCTGTATGGAAAATTGATGAAATATGATCCCCAACGGCCGGACTGGGCAGACAGAGACTATCTTGTAATGTCTAAAGGCCACTGCGGACCGGGATTATATGCGGCCCTGGCAGTGGAAGGATTCTTCCCGGAGGAATGGCTTTTAACTTTAAATGAACCTCATACAAGGCTTCCCAGCCACTGTGATAAAAATCTGACCCCGGGAATTGATATGACAACCGGTTCCCTGGGACAGGGGGCATCCACATCAGCAGGAATGGCTCTTGGGCTGAAATTAGACGGCAGAAAAAATACAGTATATTGTATTCTCGGAGACGGTGAATGTGATGAAGGACAGGTATGGGAGATGCTTTTGTTTGCAGCTGCAAAGAAACTGGATAATTATGTGGTATTTGTAGATTATAACCGGAAACAGCTGGATGGAAGTACCGATGACATACTTTCTTTAGGAGATCTGAGAGAAAAATTTGAGGTGTTCGGATGGTATGCTGTGGATGTAAACGGCAACAATCCGGATGAGATTGCAGATGCGGTTTTAAAAGCAAAAGAAGAGCACAAAGACCGTCCGATTGCCGTGATCTTAAATACGAAAAAAGGATATGGCGTGGATTTTATCGAAGCTATGGAATTTAATCATCATATCACACTGAACCATGAACAGGCCGATGCGGCAATTGCGCAGTTAGAGGGGAGGCTGTAAGACATGATAGAGCTGGCATATAACGGAAAACAGGATGAAATAACCATTAAAGACTCCTTTGGGGCTGTACTAGAAGCGTTATTTGAAGAAGATCCGGATGTTATTTATCTGGATGCGGATCTGATGAATTCTATGGGGACATACAAGCTTGCCAAAAGGTATCCGGACCGCTGTATAGACTGCGGAATTCAGGAAGCGAATATGATCGGCGTGGCGGCCGGGGCCTCTGCTGTGGGGAAAAAGCCGTACGTACATACCTTTGGTCCTTTCGCCGGGCGCAGATGCTATGATCAGGTCTTTATCTCTGTGGGATATGCAAAAAACAATGTCAGAATCATTGGTTCAGATGCCGGTGTAACGGCGGCCTATAATGGCGGAACCCATATGCCTTTTGAGGATATCGCTCTGTATCGGGCAATACCGAGAGCTATGATTATAGACGCGGCAGATCAGGTGCAGTTTGAGGCGGCAGTCCGCCAGACCAAAGACCGTGAAGGGGTAACCTATATCCGCTGCCCCAGAAAGGGCTGCACGAAAGTGTACGGAAGCAAAACAGAATTTATATTTGGGAAAGCAAATGTATTAAAAGAAGGGACGGACTGTGCTGTCATTGCAAGCGGAATTATGACAGCCGAGGCTTTAAATGCGGCGGAACATCTGGAAAAAGAAGGAATTAAGATTGCAGTAATTGATCCTGTTACCATCAAGCCTCTGGATGAAGAAACGGTTCTTTCCTATGCAGAAAAATGCGGCGCCGTAGTTACTGCTGAAAATGCTACTGTAGTTGGAGGGCTTGGCAGTGCAGTATGCGAGCTTCTGGGAGAAAAATGCCCGGTTCCGATAAAGCGGATCGGGGTGCAGGACCTGTACGGTGAAGTGGGTGATGTAAATTATTTAAAAGAACGCTTCGGACTGACCGCCAAAGATCTGATGAACGCAGTAAAAGAAATAATTGCCCGCAAATAAAAACGATAAGGAGAGCAAAAGGATGAAAGAATTATTTACCCTGGAAGGGAAAAATGCCATTGTAATCGGCGGTGCCGGAGGAATTGGAGCAGCAATTGCAGAAGCATTTGCATTTTATGGGGCGGATGTATCTATTGCAAGCAGAAAAATGGAAAATCTGCTGCAGACAAAAGACAACATTAAAAAAAGCACAGGAAAGGATGTATCCGTTTATACCGTAGATGCGTCCAAAGAAGAAAGTATTATTGCACTGGTGGATACCGTTCTGGCAGACAAAGATCATATTGATATTCTTGTGAATTCACAAGGGTATAATGTGAAATATCATATTACAGAGCTTCCGGTTGAAATTATGGAAGGCATGATGAATGTAAATGTTATTGGGATTGCAATGCTTTGTAAACATTTTGGAAAACATATGAAAGACCGGGGATATGGAAGAATTATCAATGTATCTTCTACCAGAGGAAGCCGGGCGTGTCTTGGTGGAAATGCAAGCTACTGTACCACAAAGGGAGCGCTGGATATGCTTACCAGGACTCTTGCCTGCGATCTTGGTCCGGAAGTAACCGTTAATGCCATCGGACCTACCAATACGGTGACGCCAATGATGGAAGGACTGATTAAAGAGCATCCGGAAATTTTACATCTGGGGGATGATAAACCGCTGCAGAGAATTGGAAGGGTAGAAGACTGTATGGGACCGGCTGTATTTCTGGCGTCAGAGGCAGCAGGATTTGTTACCGGCCAGATTCTGTATGTAGACGGCGGTATGACCGCAATCGGATAAATATTCAGGAATGGGAGGAGTATAAAGATGCAGCTGAAAACATTGCAGGATCTGCTGCCTTACTGTATGGAACACATACCGGTAAAAACGCTGGCCGTTATCAAAGGGGAAGATGATCATACATTAGCGGCAGCCGCCCGGGCAAAACATGCAGGTGTGATCAGAGTGGTGCTGATTGGAGAAACAGCAAAAATAAACCCTCTATTAGAGAAAATCGGAGAAAAGCCCTCAGATTATGAAATCATAGAAGCCATAGAAGCTAAAGAAGCTGTTGCATGTGCCCTTTCCCTGGTACATGCGGGGCAGGCGGATTTTCTTATGAAGGGAACCGTTGAAACAAAGGATTTAATGAAACAGATTGTTGCAAAAGAATCCGGAATGCGCACGGGAAGACTTATGTCCAAGTTTGATTTTATTGAAAATCCGGGCTATCACAAATTGGTAGCCCTCTCTGACTCTGCATTAAATCCGAAGCCGGATCTTATGGCAAAAAAACAGATCATTCAAAATTCCTTGGAAGTACTTTATTCTATGGGGATTTATAAACCAAAGGTTGCGGTGCTTGCTGCGGCGGAAACCTTAAATCCCAAACTCCAGGAAAGTACAGATGCCTGGGAGTTAAAACAGATGTGGGAGCGGGGAGAATTTACGGACTGCTATCTGGAAGGCCCCATTTCCATTGATCTGGCTCTGGAAAAAGAATCGGTAAGAATTAAAAACTATGGCAGTCCGGTAGGCGGTGATGCAGACCTTTTAATCTGTCCGGATCTGGTATCGGGAAATCTTATGGGAAAAGGAATGACCATTACAGGCGCCAAAGCCGCCGGCATTATTGTAGGGGCCAAGGTTCCTATTGTTCTGATGTCAAGGGCTGCAAAAGTAGAAGACAAATTTCAGTCCATTATTTTGGGGGCCATTGCAGCGCAGAAGGGAGTGCAGGGATGAAAGAAATCAATTTGCTTGTTATTAATCCGGGTTCTACTTCAACAAAAATTTCTGTTTTTGAAAACGGAACAGAGGTTTACCGGAAAAATCTTGTGCATTCCGCCGGAGAGATTGAAAAATATAAAAAGATTACGGACCAGACCCCTTTTCGAAAGGCAGAGGTAGAAAAATTTTTAACGGAAATACATTATGATCTTTCAAAACTGACAGCCATTGCCTGCAGAGGGGGTTCTCTGCCGCCCATTCATACCGGGGCCTATGAAGTAAATGATGAGATGATTGATGTGTTAAAGCACAGGCCCAGCGGACAGCATGCTTCAACACTGGCGGCTCTGATCGGTTATGAGATCGCCCGGAAACTGGGAATTAAAGCATATATTTATGATGGCAACACGGCAGATGAGATGGAAGATCTTCCAAGGATTTCCGGTTGTCCCCTGGTAGAAAAACTCAGTATGGGGCATATTTTAAATACCAAAGCTGTTGGCCGGATGTATGCAGAAACTATTGGAAAAGCTTATGAGGAATTAAACCTGATTCTGGTACATACCGGGGGCGGCATCAGTATCGGTCTTCACAAAAAAGGCGTGATTGCGGATATTATGACAGATGAGGATGGAACCATGTCACCGGAACGAGCCGGTGCGCTGCCAAGCATCGGCATGGCAAAGCTTTGTTTTTCCGGGGATTACACCTTTGATGAGGTCAGTGCCATGGTAAGGGGAAAAGGCGGACTCACCGCATATCTTGGAACCAATGATGTCAGGGAAGTAGAACAGCGTATTCTGGAAGGTGATGCTTATGCCGGACTGGTGTACGATGCGATGATTTATCAGACGGCTAAGGGAATCGGTGCACTTGCTGCTGCTGTAAACGGAGAAGTGGACGGAATTATTATTACCGGTGGAATTGCAAATTCTGAAATGTTTATCAGTAAACTGAAAAAACGTGTGGAATTTATTCATCCGGTTACCGTGATTCCCGGTGAATATGAGATGGAAGCTTTGGCGGCGGGAATTACCCGTGTATTAAAAGGGGAGGAGACTGCCCGGCAATACAGAGAACAGGAACCGTTAAGGTAGAAAAGAGGATAAAGGGATGAAAAAGGAAGCGGTAATTATTTCTGCGGCCAGAACTCCTGTGGGCCGGATGCGTGGAGCGCTGGCCGGCGTGGCGGCGACAGATCTGGGAGCGCTGGTGATGAAGGCAGCAGTAGAAAGAGCCGGTATTTTACCGGAGCAGATAGATGATGTGATTTTTGGAAATCTTGGAAATAACCAGTATGCCAATCTTGCCAGAGTTGCGGCGCTGAAAGCCGGATTTCCGGTAAGTGTGCCGGGATTCACCATAGACAGACAGTGCTCCTCAGGATTAAATGCCATTGCGCTGGCGGCAATGATGATAGAATCCGGTCATGGAGAGGTTTTTGTTGCAGGAGGTGTGGAAAGCGATTCCTCAAGGCCGAATCTTTTAGCAAGACCGACGCAGGCTTATCAATTAAATCCGCCGGAATGGCTGACCCGTTATACGGCGCCGGAAGGCATGAACTTCAGTATGGGAGAAACAGCCGAAAATCTATGTGATAAATACCAGATTACTAGAGAGCAATGCGATGCCTTTGCACAGGAGAGCCACAGGAGGGCGGCAAGAGCAGCAAAAGACGAAGTGTTTCAGGAACAGATTGTTCCTGTCCCTGTCACAGATAGAAAAGGAAATATCACAGAAGTTACAAAAGATGAGTGTATCCGGCCGGATACAACTATGGAAACTCTTGCCGGATTGAAGCCTGTTTTTCGTAAGGACGGCCGGATCACAGCGGGAACCAGTTCTCCTATGAGTGACGGGGCCGGGGCAGTGGTTGTTATGGAAAAGCAAAGAGCTTTGAAAGAAAATAAAAAAATCCGGGCGCAGTTTGTGGATTTTGCGGTGACAGGGTGCGATCCTTCCATTATGGGCATTGGTCCGGTGGAAGCTGTCAGAAAACTGTTAAAGCAGAATGGTCTTACATTACAGGACATTGACCTTATTGAATTAAATGAGGCATTTGCTTCTCAGTCTCTTGCCTGTATTCAGGAACTGGGACTTGATACAGATAAGGTAAATGTCAATGGAGGCGCGCTGGCCCTTGGGCATCCGTTGGCCGGAACCGGCGGAATACTTACTACTAAGCTGATATATGAGATGGAAGCCCGCAGGGCCGGATATGGCATCGTAAGCTTTTGCATGGCCGGGGGACAGGGTGCCGCGGCACTGTTGAAACGGATTTAGGATGGGGAGAAACGGAATGAGAGAAATTAAGCAAATAGCCGTCTTTGGAGCCGGTAAAATGGGAAGTGGAATTGCCCAGCTGTTTGCCACAGGAAAGTACCCGGTATATTTGTGGGCATTTGATGAGGCAGAAAAAGAAAGAGCTCTTAAAACTATGAAAGAAAATCTGCAGCTTCTGGCAGAAAATGATATTCTTTCACCAGAGGAAATACCGGATATTTTAAATCGAATAAAAATTACTACAGATTTTGAAGAAGTGGCGTTCAGCGCAGATCTGGCTGTTGAATGTATTCTTGAAAATATGGAATTAAAGCAGGAGTTTTTTAAAAACCTTGACAGTATAGTACCGGAAGATGTAATTTTGTGTACCAATACATCCGCCATGAGTATTACAGAGATTGCTTCAAAGTCAGAACATAAGGAGCGTATCATCGGAACTCATTTCTGGAATCCTCCGTATTTAATTCCTCTGGTAGAAGTAGTAAAAACAGTACATGTGGCAGAGGGGATTGCTGAAATTGTATGTGATACGCTGCGGGGCATAGGGAAAAAACCCATTGTGGCAAAAAAAGATGTTCCGGGATTTATTGCCAACAGAATGCAGAATGCTCTTGGGAGAGAAGCGCTTTCTATTGTGCAGAATGGGCTGGCAGATCCGAAAGATGTAGATGATGCTGTAAAATACGGATTTGGTATGCGTCTTGGCAGTATCGGTCCTATTGAGCAGATTGATGCCATTGGCATAGATTTGTGTATTAATATTGGAGATTATCTGTTTCAGGATCTTGAAGATTCCAAGGAGGCACTGCCTATCTTAAAAGAAAAAGCATCCCGAAAAGAGTTAGGATTTAAAACCGGAGGCGTTGGAATTCAGACCTGGACACAGGAACAGATGAAGGAATATAACGAGAGAACCATCAGAGATCTGATAAAGATCGGAAAAGCATTACAGATGTTTTAATATTGCTGATTTTTTCCGGCGGGGTATAAAAGATATATTTTTTATTATCTTTCCCAAAGGATGTAAATTAGACTGCCATGAAAAAACAGAAGGCCTCAAACCTTCTGTTTTTTATGAATATAACCAATACCTGCGATTGTAACAAATATCAAAATTGTCAATCCTTGGCAGGACAGAAATATTTGCAGCCCTGATACCCGCTGCAGGGCGGAATGGTTTTTGTGGACATTTCCGGTTGAAGAAAACCATATGGTCCTGATATAATAATATAATATTTGAAAATGGAACATAAAAAACACGGGAGTACATATGAGAGACGAATTTAATTTATACGAGGGAAGGGAAAACTATATTTTTGTCAGTTATTCTCATAAAGACAAAGACCGGGTATTTCCGGTACTGAAAAAAATGATAGAAAGCGGATACCGGATCTGGTTTGATAAGGGGATTCATCCGGGGAGCCAGTGGCCGGAAATTGTAGCCGGGCATTTGGCGCGATGCACAGTTTTTATGGTGTTTATCTCTGATCATTATATGCAGTCGCAAAATTGTATCCGGGAGCTGCATTTTGCGGTGGCCAGAAATAAAAGCCTGATTTCTATTATGCTGCAACCGGTTTTGCTGACTCCGGGCGTGGAGATGCAGCTTTGTGTATCACAGGCGGTAAGGCATTATGAATTTCCAACAGAAGAGCAGTTTTATAAAGTACTGAATACCTCTGCGGTATTAGAGCAGTGTCAAAGGCGAGAAGAATTGTTTACAGCTGAAGAACTGCCTGTAACAAAAGAAAAAGAGGGGCAGCCGGAACAGATTGTACCTCAAAAGATGAAAGCAGGAGATGCATCCGGGGAAGTTCCCGCCGGCAGTGCAAAAACCGGGACAGAGACGTTTCGACAGTCTGAAAAAGAACATTCTCAAAGGATACAAAAATCCGGAAAAAGAAACTATTTCTGGCTGGTTATTATTATAATAGCTGCCTTGGGTCTGACAGCTGCAGGTGTGGGGATGAAGGTGTATCATACCGTAGAGATTGATGGTGAGAAATACAGCAGAAAAGAGACAAGCCTGACAGTAGCTGACAAAAGGGTGACGGAAGAGCTGATTCAGAAGCTGAAAAGCTTTTCAAAACTGCACATGCTGGATTTTAAAAATTGTACCTTCGAGCCCCAGGCACTGGATGGGCTGGGAGAACTCCAGGAGCTGACGCAGTTAAAGCTGGAACACTGCGAAAACATTGAAAACCTTACGTTTGTCAATGAGCTTACCGGGCTTTACCGCTTAGAGCTTTCAGACTGCGGGATAAACAATAAATCATTTGATCAGATAAAATCTTCGGACCGGCTGCAGGTTCTTACTGTATCCGGAAATCCTGAGTTATCTGAGATTGAATGGCTTAGTCATTTCCCGGAACTTTCTTCATTGAAACTGGAAAGAAACAGTATTCGTGACGTGGCTTTTGTTTCAGAACTTGAAAATCTGGGAACCCTTTCTCTTGCAGAGAATAAAATTGAAAAAATTTCTTCCCCATTTAAATCACTGCGCATTAGTAATCTGGACCTGTCAGATAATCAGATAACAGACTTTTCCGGTCTGGATAACCTGACTGTGCTGACAAAAATAGATATCAGTGGGAATGATTACAGCCGGATATCAGACAAAGAAGGTCTTAAATGTATAACGAAGAGTGCGGCAGTTTTAAAGATTGCAGATCTTTCCGGAAATGATTTTTCACAGACTGCCATTGAGCGCATGTTTGCAGATTGCACTCAGTTAAAGGAAGTACATATAGATGATAATAAAAGCCTTACGACCCTTGAGATGTTTTCCAAAGGGAAAGAGCTTGAAACAATAACTGCCAGTGGATGTGGTCTAAAGAAGCTCGGAAATCTTACAGGGTGTCGGGGGTTAAAGTCAATGAATCTGTCGGATAATCAGCTGGGTTCTCTTTCAGGATTTCCAAAGATTACTGCCTCTTCTGTCTATTTGCTGGATCTTAGCGGCAATCAGCTGACAGATCTTGATGGCCTTGATGGAGGA
Organism: Brotonthovivens ammoniilytica; assembly: GCF_025566885.1. NCBI lineage: Bacteria > Bacillati > Bacillota > Clostridia > Lachnospirales > Lachnospiraceae > Brotonthovivens > Brotonthovivens ammoniilytica. Next base: position 431,666 of record NZ_JAOQJQ010000001.1, read on the forward strand.
ACTTCTTATCAGAAGTTAATTTTATATGGAAATAAGTGGGATGAAAAAGTCCTGAATGAAGTGCTGGCGGGGTTAAAGGGAAATTATCTTGGTATTTCGTATATCAAGGGATTAAAACCGGAGTCTGTGAAAGGATTTATTTCCTGTTATATGGAAGGCGTGCCGGATGATCAAAAAGTAATCTGGGAGGACGCTTTGGGCTCTGGGTGTCATTTTGAACGTATGCAGATAACTGAATCATAGAATAAGACCGGAGCTTTGTCAGGCTCCGGTTTTATTTATTCCTCTATAGGAAATACTGTGTTGCGATAAAGCAGAAAAGTACCGATTCCTATAGAGCAAAAAAACGCTCCGCTGTGGATCGCACTGCGGCAGAGTGGAATCATGTTGCTTGCGCAACCCGCCGCAGGCGGAGAATCCTGCCGTGGCAGGATTCTTTTTATGGAATATAAATAAATCTTAAAAATGTAAAATAAAAAATTGTGATTTATGTCGGTAAAAAGAGTATGAAAAGTATAAATGGGAGTTTTTTACGCAGACTGAATTTATAATGAAATACAGGAGGAATGCGTGTGAATTACCCAAATACTGAGAAAGAAGTTATATTACAGAAAGAATATTTAGCAGGATTTGAAGAATATCTGGTGGAAAAAGAATGTGCCAGTAACACTATAAAAAAATACATTTCAGATGTGAAAAAGTTTTATGGTTTTCTAAGCGGGAATCTGGAGATTTCAAAAGAACGGCTGATAGAATACAAGAAATGGCTGATATCGAAATATTCAGGGAGCAGTGTAAATTCCATGCTGGTGGCATGTAATCAGTTTTTGGATTTTTTAGGACTTGGAAGAATGAAAGTAAGACTTTTGAAAATTCAAAGACAGTTATTTTTAGAGGAAGAAAAAAATTTAAGCCGGTCAGAATACCTTAAGCTTGTGAATACCGCCAGAAGAAAGGGAAAGGAACAGCTGGCACTGATTATGGAAACGATCTGTTCCACAGGAATCAGAGTCAGTGAACTTGAGTATTTTACTGTATCAGGCGTTCACAGGGGAAAAGTCAATATATGGAATAAAGGGAAATATCGTGTGATTATACTGCCTAAAAAGATGCAGTACAGGCTTTTGGCATATATAAAAGAACAGAAAATTGCTTCGGGTCCGATATTTCGAACTAGAAATGGTAAAGCGAAACACAGAAGCAATATTTGGCGTGAAATGAAGCAGCTGGCTTGTGATGCCGGGATAGATCCTGTTAAAATATTTCCTCATAATCTGAGACATCTGTTTGCAAGAACCTTTTATCAGGTTACAAAAAATCTGGTAAATCTTGCAGATATATTGGGGCACAGCAATATGGAAGTCACAAGAATCTATACATCTGACGGATTAAATATCTGGAAGAAAAATATCAATCGCTTAGACCTGCTGGGCAAAAAAATAACAACATAATATTAATTATGTTGTAGATATTTACATAGATCAACCGCATATAATTCTTTTTTATTCTAAATTATTATTTAGGGAAAGTCAATAGGCAGTCGTTTATTTCAGATGATGATTAGTGCTCACAACTGCCATTGTGTTTTTGTAATGCCCTTCCTTTGCCAGGACATAGCTTTGTGCTGCGCTTCTATGCTGATCATTAGGGATCAGAGAATATCAAACTTTTCAATAAGAATCTATACTAATTTAAAGAGTCTCCGGTGAGAGGCTCTTTTTGTTTGCAACATAATTAATATTATGTTGCCGCAGACAGCAATAAGCTGTGAAATTTTAACTGACATAGTCAGATTTTAAAGATAGGAGGAATGAATAGAGGTGGGGAAAAAGAAACGAAAGGTTTCCGCTTTCACAAAAGGGTTAGCTGTATTAATGATATTGCTGCTGCTCCCTGGGCTGTCTGCATCTGCGTCTGGTGCATCTGACACGACAGCGGACAATACAGCCGGTGAAAGTACAGATTCGCAGAACACTGCTGTGCCAAAACATCATAAGTATATCAGGTATAACGATGATGACAGTTATACTCTTACATTGGATGTGACAGGTGTGTCTGAATCAGAGACCAGCAAGTCTAAATTGGATGTTCTGTTGATTGTGGATCAGTCTAAAAGTATGGGAACTTCTATGGGCAGCCGTGGATCCAGATTGGATGTCTTAAAAGAAATTATAACAGGAAAAAACAGTCTTTCCGGCGCAATCTTAGAGAATGAAAATATTGACGGACGCATGGCAATTGTCAGCTACAGCGGTTCTGCCGGCAGGGGAGATACTTCCTGGAATGATGCCAGTACGGTATTAAACTGGACCGATCAGAAATCTGATCTTGATGCAAAGCTGAAAAGAATCTATGCAGAGGGCGGGACGAATTGTCAGGCCGGTTTATATGAAGGCCAGAAGGTTTTGAAATCAGCCAGATCAGATGCACAGAAAGTTGTTATTTTTCTGTCAGATGGAGAACCAACTTATTATTATGATAAAAATGGTAAGACACAGGGATCAGGAAATTTCGATGAGGGAGGAAAAAGTGCTTCAGCGGCTTATAGCCAGGCAAAAAAAATGACAGATCTTTCCGGATTTTATACGGTTGGTATTTCAAAAAAAAGTGATACTGAGTTTCTGAAAAAACTTGTGAAGCAGGTAAATGCCCGGGAAAAAGGAACATATCATGCAGATACAGCAGCGAAGCTCACAAAGATATTTGAGGATATTACAGCAGATATTACAGAATACACCTGTCGGAATGTAACGATTACAGATACCCTTAGTGAATATGTGGAACTAGATGATGAAGATCCGGCATATTCTGTAACTGCTGTGGACAGTCAGGGAAGGGATGTTGATTTATCTGAGGTGGATGTGGAATTTTCCTATGATAGTTCTGCCAGAACTGTAACGGTCCAATTTCCAAAAGATTTTGTACTGGATGCGGACGTAACTTATTCGATTCATTTTAATATCCATCCAAGTCAGAAGGCTTTTGATGAGTTTGCAGACAAGGGATATTCAGCTACAGGGAGTGCTAACAGCGATGCTTCGGGAAATAGTACAAGTTCCGGTAAAAAGGGATTTTTTTCAAATACATCGGCAGAGCTCACCTATACGTATGGAACCAGTGAGAATGCCCGTTCTTATACTGCTGAATATGAAGAGAAGCCCGTAATTCAGGTATCTGTACAGGATAAAAATGCATCGTTAACCATTAGCAAAGAAGTGCGCGGTGAAATGGGAGATAAGAAAAAAACGTTCTCATTTACAATACGTTTAAAGGATAAAAACAAAAATCCGGTTTCCGGGGAAGGAACCGGCATTCAGGCTGCTGTTTATGCCTGTGAAGGTGGAATTTTACCGGGAGTAACCGGAGTGGAAGCACCAGAGCAGTCATCGGTGGAATTTGAGAAGGACGGGACTGCTGTGGTCAGTCTGAAACACGGGCAGACGCTTACTATTAAAAATCTTCCAGACGGATATTTCTTTGAAGTAACAGAAAATGCAGAAGGAAACACAGGTTATACTGTGACCTACAATGGAGAGCAGTCAGATTGTGCTTCCGGTATTCTGGACGGAGATCAGACCGCAGCCGTTGTAAATCAAAAGGAGTATGTACCGGATACCGGTATTGTTGATGGGACGGCGGGAGATGGGATTCTTCCGGCTGCAGGGATACTTGCTGCGGGAGCGGTCTGTGGACTTATGTTAAGACGAAGAATGAAACACTAGTATGAGAAAGCAGGAACGAAAAAATACAAAAGAACAGGTCCGAAGAAAAGAACGGGTTTCCCGGGCAGGGACAACACTTGCTGGTGACTTGATGTATCTGTTGTTAAAAATTCTTTTAATAGCCGCCGTTATGGGGATGATGTTTTTCTTTGTATTCGGTACGGCGCGATGCAGCGATGATTCTATGTCGCCTGCTGTAAAAGCCGGAGATCTGGTGATTTTTTATCGGTTATACAAAGATTACAAAGCCGGAGATGTTGTGGTACTGGAGCAGGATGGAGAGAAACAGATAAGAAGAGTTGCAGCGGTGGCAGGTGACACAGTGGACATAACAGAAGAAGGACTAGTAATCAACGGCTATCTTCAGCAGGAAACCGGTATCTATGAGGAGACACTGGCTTACACAGAAGGAATTACCTTTCCGTTAACGGTAAAAACCGGAGAAATCTTTGTACTGGGAGACCGGAGAGAAAATGCGAAAGACAGCCGTATCTATGGCTGTGTAGAGATTCAGGATACTTATGGATGTGCAGGTATCATGATCAGAAGAAACAGTATATAAACCAGACAATATGTTTGTTTATATAAAAAAGCAGAACGAGAGGAGACAAAAATGATGCGAAGAAAAAAATGGAAAGCGGTATTTCTGGCAGGAGTTATGAGTACCGTTATGTGTGCAGGCGCTGTTGTGCAGGCCGCTGAAACAAAGCAGAGTGAAACCACACAAAACAGCGGCACAACAGAAGATGCGGCGTCAAAAGTGCCGGGGGTGAAAGCCCAGGTTACAAAAGTACTGAATGTAGCAGAAGGAACAGAGGTTCCGGATGTAACCTTTTCCTTTGAGGCAAAACCAAAGACAGAAGATGCAGCAGATGTTACGATTTCCGATATCAGCTTTGATAAAGAAAGCGAAAAGGGAAATTTAGATCAGGGCGTTTATCATGTGGCTGGGACCGGAGCCATGGAATTTGCCAAGTTTGACCATGCAGGCGAATATGTATATGAAGTATCAGAGAAGACAGGAAATGCAGATGGAGTAACATATTCAACAGAAAAATATGATCTGCATGTATATGTAGCTAATAAAGGTAAGGATGGGCTTTATATAAAAGCTCTGACAGCAACAAATAGTAATGGAAAAAAAGTAACGGATCTGAAGTTTGTTAATACATATGTCAATAATAATGCATCGTTATCTATTGCCAAAAAAACTACTGGAGAACTGGCCGACAAAACGAAAGACTTTACATTTAAAATAACATTTACCAAAGCGGCCACTACAGATCAGACTGTCTATGAAGGAAAAATAGGTTCAGAAGCTGTCAGATGTGAGGCAGGAAAAGAGACGGAATTTCAACTTCATGATGGTGAGACACTGGTATTTGAAAAGCTTCCAGCCGGTACAAGATATGTAGTAGAAGAAGTGGGACAAAAAGATAATTATACCCCCAGCGTTGTTGTAAAAGAAAATGGAACAATGTTTGAAAAATCAGTAAGAAATGAAGCGGATAGTCTGGCTACCGCAGATTCTGGTAAAACCAGCCTGGTGGGCGAAAAGGAAAACAGCGCAGTATTTACAAATGCATACCAAGACCATCCCATTACCGGTTTGTTTATGAATAATTATCCGATTTTCCTTCTGGGGGCAGCATCCGTGTGTGCAGTTGTGCTTCTGGCTGTTGTAAGCAGACGAAGATTTTATCGCTAAACAGATGCAGATATAGCATATGAAAAAACGGAAGTGTCAAAATTTTTTTGAAAGAATGAAAGTTCTGGGAAAACGGGCAGTGCTGGCAGCAGATGCCGCTGTTAATACAGCGGCAATGGCTGTCTGTCTGATTTTCGCGGCGTATGCGGCATATGTATTTTGGGATACGCGTACCTTGTATCAGAAAGCAGACTCAGTTGTTTATGAAAGCTATAAACCTCAGGCGGACGCAGATTCCTTTTCGGAATTAAAAGCGGTGAATCCGGAAGTGTTTGGCTGGCTGACAGTATACGGAACAGAAATTGATTATCCTTTAACACAGGCAGACAATAATTCAAAATATGTGAATACGGATGCCAAAGGAGCTTATTCGCTTTCTGGAAGTTTATTTCTGGATTGTAACAATGCATCTGATTTTTCCGATTTTAATAGTATTATCTATGGACACCATATGCAGGAAGATACGATGTTTGGGGAGTTGGATAAGTTTGCAGAGGAAGATTTTTTTGAGGAACATCAATATGGCAGTTTGTATTTTGATGGGGCGGATCATGGAATAGAAATTTTTGCTTTTTTCTATGCAGATGCCTATGATTCTGTAGTTTATAATACCGGAATTACAAAAAAAAGTGACAGACAGTCTTTTCTTGACCGATTAAAGGAACAGGCAGAACAGTACCGGGAAACCGGTGTCACTTCCCAGGATCACATTGTGCTGCTGTCTACATGTACTTCTGACGATACCAATGGAAGAATACTGCTAGCAGCACGTATCAGTTCAGAAAATTTTGAAGATCCGTTTCAAAGTGAAAAACAGGAGCAGAAGAATAAAACTGCAGACAGCGGCTATGAAATTGCCGCATTGTATAAGCTGCCGGTATGGTGTTATTTCTTTTTTCTGTTACTTATTTCTTTGGGATTAATGATAATGTTAAAAAGAAAACGGAGAAACGGCAGTTAAAAAGGAAATGTGTATGAAAAAAATTCGAATAAAATATTATGGCTTTTTTCTGCTTCCGCTCTGCTTTCTGCTGGTGTTTTGCGGCAGGGTGCGGGCGGCGGAAAGTTCTGTTTCCGTATCGATTCCAGTGGAACAGGTCTTTCAGACAGAGAATCAGATACCGGAAGAGCTGGACAGAACCTTTCAATATGAATTTAAGGCTTTGAATTTATTAAATCCCATGCCGGAAGGGATTCAGGATAATAGTTATATTTTTACAATAGAAGATAATCTTACTGTGAACATTGGAGATATCGTATATACACATGGCGGAGTATATAAATATCAGCTTCGGCAGCTGACCGGACAAAAACAGCAGGGCTATATTTGTGATGAACAGGTATATCAGCTGGAAGTATATGTTAAAAATGATCCGGCCGGAGGGCTTCTGGCAGAAGTAATTGTCAGGAATGAGGATGGAGAGAAAACAGGTCATCTTAAATTTGTAAATACCTATCAAGGTGATGATACCTCCCGGATAGATACAGGCAGTGTGGTAAAAACAGGAGATGAACAAAAGATGGTTCAATGGGGAATACTTTGTGCTGCAGTGATTGCGGCCATTTGTCTTCTGGCTGGAATCAGGCGGAAGAGAGAAAAAGCAGGAATGGAAGTAAAAGAATATTAATTTTCAATAAAAAAGTAATAAGGGGCTGTAAAAAAACTCCCCTAAAAGAAAAATCGCCCAGACCGTGAGGCCTGAGCGATTTTTTGGCATAATTAATTATGTGACTAAATAAAAATACCAATAATGATTTAAGTTAGGGACTTATTTTACAACCCCTTGTTTGATCTTTGGAAAAAAGAACGGATATGAATATTTTTTTGGATTTATGGTGCAGTTATGGTATTTTTTAAAGATTATGTTTGCTTTTGCGCTTGGAAGCTTCCTGATAGACCTGGTTGTCTGCTCTTACGGATACGATAATGATTGTCATGACGCCTTGCTTTTCTTCCACAGAGTAGACAACACGGATGCCAATTCCACGGAATTTGATTTTAAAAAGACCTGTCAGATTAGAATCGTCTTTATTCCCAAGCGGCTTTCCATATCCGCCTTGATAAATGGAGACCGGGTTCTGGCTGACTTTCTGGATTCCTTTCACGACCTGCGGACGGACAGAGTGATCCAGCTTTTTCATATCGGTGAGTGCTTCGGGGATGAAATTAATCTGGTAGTTCATTCGATTTCTAATTCCTCCGCTTCTTCAATTTCGGAATCGGAAATTCCAAGGTCAGCCATTGCATCATGGAAAGAGATGGTGTGTTCCAAGGCACCGCCGTTGATTCGTTCCTGTGCCAGGAGCAGGAGACGGTAGTCTTCTTCAATGTCAGACAGACGTTCATATTCCTCCGGGGAGAGAATAACGGCAGAAGGCGCATTGTTTTTTAAAACGACAAGCTGGCGTTCCGTCCGCAGGCGGTCAAAAATTTTGGAAGCCTGCCCTTTGTTAAACTGGGTGACAGAAACGAGGCTGTTTAATAGATCAGAAGTAATAGCCATTTGTGATTCCTCCTTTTGCTGCACTTTTCTTTAGTATATGCGAAAAGCAGCGTTTTATCAATAGGAGGAAAAGAAAATATATCGAGAAATTATAATGTGATTTTGTTGTAATTGATACAAATCTTAATAAATTTATTATTCAGAATCTTTTTGCCATATAAATATAATGAAGAAATGCCGATGCAGGAGGATTTATTTGATCTTTGGAAAAAAGAACGGATATGAATATTTTTTTGGATTTATGGCGCAGTTATGGTATGATTTAAGAAATATAAGAATCGGAGGATGAGAACATGAAAACAGAGCAGCATCAGGGAGCAAAAGGTATGTACACAGTAAAGCACCTGCTTGGTGAAACAGAATTGAACGGAAAATGTGGTCTGTATGCAGAAGTGACTTTAGAACCGGGATGTATTCTTGGTTATCATGAGCATCATGGAGAAAGCGAGACGTATTATCTTTTGTCCGGAGAAGGGTGTTATAATGATAACGGTGTTACGCGTCCGGTCAAAGCAGGTGATGTAACATTTACTCCGGATGGAAGCGGACATGATATAGAAAATACAGGAACGAAAGATCTTGTTTTTATGGCTTTGATTATTTTTAACTGATAAATGAAACACTGATATAACAGGTTTAGAAAGCAGAGAGTATGAAGAAAATTAAGTTATGCATTATGCTTTGTATGGTTCTGGCGGCGGGAGTTTTGCTGAACGCCTGTATGGGGAAAGCAGATAAAGCCCAGGAAGGCGGGGAACAGACAGGAAGCTGGCGGCAGGTTGATGCTAAGGATGCCGCTTTGCTGATGGAAGATGCATCGGATTATGTGATTTTGGATGTACGGACACAAGAAGAGTATGACCAGGGGCATATTAAAGGAGCAGTTTGTATACCAAATGAAACCATTGGAGAAGAGGTATCCGAAAAACTGCCCCAAAAAGATCAGACGATATTCGTATACTGCAGGAGCGGAAACAGAAGTAAACAGGCTTCGTCTAAGCTTGCAGCCCTGGGATATACCGATGTTGTAGAATTTGGCGGTATTTCTGACTGGGATGGAGAAATTGTGACAGAATAATGAAAAAGCAGAAAATGCGTTTTTACTGGTTGAAACAGGGAAGCGGTTTTCTGCTTTTTAGCGTACATTTACCTGGAAGAAGACAGAAAAGTAAAAGGAAGATATGCAGGAGGTTTCATATGATTATTTTTCTGATAATGATAATTATTTTATGCTGTCTGATGATTCTGGCAGCTTATATTTCTTACCGGAGAATTTTTTATTCCGGTCCCCGTCCTGACTGTCCGGACCACAGGATTCCGGATACAGACCAGTATCGTCCATATAAGGAAGAGATTCTGCGTTTGCTTTCTGAGGCGCTGGCCCTTCCATATGAATCGGTTGCCATTAAATCGTATGACGGTCTGACGCTGTACGGAAAATATTATCATGTGAAAGATCACGCCCCCCTGCAGATTATGTTTCACGGTTATCGAACTCCTCTGGCAGAACGGGACTTTGAAGGTGGTATGCAGATCAGCAGGCAGGCGGGGTGTAATTTTCTGCTGGTGGACCAGAGGGCTCACGGAAAAAGCCAGGGGCATATTACCACATTCGGAATCAGGGAGCGCAGGGACTGCCTGTCCTGGATTACATATGCCCTTGAGCGGTTTGGGAAAGAAACAAAAATTACATTGTTTGGGATTTCCATGGGAGCGGCCACTGTTTTAATGGCGGCAGACCTGGGGCTGCCAGAGAATGTTGCCGGCATTGTAGCGGACTGCGGTTATACGTCGCCGGAAGCAATTATAAAGTCTGTCATAGGTTCCATGGGGCTGCCAGGGTGTGTATACTTTTTTGTCCGTCTGGGAGCGGTATTATTTGCACACTTAAACTTAAGTGAGAGCGATGCTGTGAATGCTGTAAAACAATGCAGGATACCGGTTTTGTTTATTCATGGGGAAGATGACAGGTATGTTCCATGCAAAATGACAAAAGAACTGTACAACGCCTGCCTGGGAGAAAAGTATCTTCTTACTGTACCGGGAGCCGGCCACGGAATGAGTTTTTATGGAAACAGAAAAGAATATGTGCGGATGGTTCAGAAATTTGTAATGGAGAAATCAGAATTGAAAAATGAATGAAAAGAGGAGTTTTTAGTGTATTGATCAGGCAGAAAATGAAAAACTGACAGGGTTCGATTTTGTATTATGTAAAATCTTGCCTTAAATGTCAGTTTTAGTTATAATAGAAAAGATATTGAGTGAAAGGAAGAAAACTATATGAATGAGACGAAAAAGAAAAACAGCGGAGCGCTGTTAGGAGCCGCATTTATTATGGCTACTTCAGCAATTGGGCCTGGCTTTCTGACTCAGACAGCCAAATTTACAAGCGATTTCAAAGCCAGCTTTGGTTTTGTTATTCTGATTTCCATTCTGCTGTCTATTGTAGTGCAGCTGAATGTATGGAGAGTATTATGCGTCAGCGGTATGCGAGGACAGGATGTGGCAAATAAGCTGCTTCCGGGCCTTGGATTTGTGCTGGCATTTCTGATTGCGGCAGGAGGATTGATCTTTAACATTGGAAATGTAGGCGGCGGAGCACTGGGATTTGATACTCTGCTTGGTATTCCCCAGACAGTGGGCTGCTTTTTGGCAGGCGGAATTGCTATTATAGTATTTTTATTAAAAAATGCCATGAAAGCTATGGATACGCTGACTAAAATACTGGCAGGGGTAATGATCGTTGTAATTTTTATTGTTATCTGTATTGTACAGCCTCCGGCAGGACAGGCTCTCAAAGAGACCTTTGCACCTTCTACAGGAATTACAGATCTGATGCCGGCGATTCTGACACTGCTGGGCGGAACCGTAGGCGGCTATATAACATTTGCCGGGGCTCACAGATTAATTGATGCCGGGATTACAGGAAAAGAAAATTTAAAAGAAGTAACAAGAAGTTCTGTAACGGGAATTATTATTGCAACTATTGTCCGTGTATTTTTATTCCTGGCTGTATTAGGGGTTGTTGTGGCCGGTGTTGCGTTAAATATGGACAATCCGGCAGCGGATGCGTTCCGGCAGGGAGCAGGAGAGTTAGGATACCGTTTCTTTGGTCTGGTACTGCTGTGTGCGGCAATTACTTCTATTATCGGAGCAGCTTACACATCTGTTTCCTTTTTAAAAACATTCCATAAGAGTATTGAAAAGAATGAAAAGTGGGTGACCATTGCTTTTATCGCCCTTTCTACTATTGTTATGGCGATTGTAGGACAGCCGGCAAAACTTCTTGTACTGGCGGGAGCTCTTAATGGTCTGATTCTTCCACTGACACTGGGAATCTGTCTGGTTGCTTCTCAGAAGAAAAAGATTATGGGAGAGGGATATAAACATCCAAAATGGCTTTTGGTTGTGGGAATTGTTGTTGTAGTTCTGGCAGTGTATCTTTGTATTACTTCTTTAAGCGGGCTGGGACAGCTGTTTGCTTAATATTTAGGAGGAAAGAACATGGATGGAGTTAAAATTCTCACAGAAGGGGATTCTTCCTTACTGATTGAATTTGGAAAAGAGATTTCACCTGAAATTAACGGGAAAATTACAGCTCTTGTTCATCTGTTAAAAGCCCAGCAGATCGAGGGTGTTGTGGATTTGATTCCGGCTTTTTGTTCTCTGCTGATTAATTATGATCCCAGGGTTATTACTTATTCTAAATTAAAAAAAAGGCTGGAAAAACTGCTGAAACTGGAAGTGGAAGCAAAGCAGAGTGTGAAAAAGGTCATTGAAATTCCTGTATGCTATGGCGGAGAGTACGGACCAGATCTGGATAATATTGCAGAACATGCAGGGCTTAACAGAGAAGAAGTTATTAAAATCCATTCTTCCAGAGATTATCTGATTTATATGCTGGGATTCCTTCCGGGATTTTCCTATCTGGGAGGACTTGATGAGCGGATTCATACACCAAGACTGGCAAATCCGAGAATTAAAATCAGTGCCGGAAGCGTTGGAATTGGTGGTTCCCAGACCGGTATTTATCCTCTGGACTCACCGGGGGGCTGGCAGCTTCTTGGCATGACGCCTGTAAAAACTTACGATCCAAACCGGAATCAGCCGATTTTATTCGAAGCGGGAGATTATATCCGTTTTGTTCCGGTTTCCGAGGAAGAATATCTGAATATCAAAGATCAGGTGGATGCAGGTACCTATGAATGCGCTATTCGCAGCATGGAGGTGTAAAGATGGGAATTCGTGTATTAAAAGGCGGTATGATGACAACGGTTCAGGATCTGGGAAGAACCGGTTATCAAAGCCAGGGATTTAGTGTTTCCGGGGTGATGGATGTACGTTCGTTTAAGATCGCGAATCTGCTGCTGGATAATCCGGAGAATGAAGCTGTTTTGGAATTTTCACTGGTAGGGCCTACTTTACAGTTTACATCCGAAACTATTGTAGCTATTACCGGCGGAGATTTTCAGCCTCTGATCAATAAGGAGCCTGCTCCCATGTATACAGCTATCTATATGAACCGGGGGGATATTCTGGAATTTCAGGGAGCAAAAACGGGAAGCAGAGGTTATCTTGCCTTTTCCAGCTATCTGGATGTTCCGGTGGTTATGGGAAGCCGTTCTACAAATATCAAGTGCAGCATTGGCGGATTTAAAGGACGCAGGCTGATGGCTGATGATTATCTGGGATTTCGGATCAAAAGGCGGTATCTTCCGTATTTTCTATCCCGCCATCTAGAGCCGGATGACTTTAATCAGGATGAGGCAGATATCCGGGTAGTGATGGGACCTCAGGATGGGCAGTTTACCAGACAGGGAAAAGAGACCTTTTTAACCAGTGAATATACAGTTACCAGTGACTTTGACCGTATGGGATGCAGGCTGGAAGGGCCGTTTATTGCTCATAAAGAGACGGCAGATATTATATCGGATGGAATTGCTTTTGGAGCGGTACAGGTGCCGTCCCACGGAAAGCCCATTGTACTTTTATCCGACCGTCAGACAACAGGCGGATATGCCAAAATTGCTACGATAGCATCTGTAGATATTCCAAAACTGGTGCAGCGGAAAACAGAGCATAAAATTCGTTTTCAGGAGATTTCGGTATCAGAGGCGCAGCAGCTTTTGGTGGATGAAATGAAGGAGTTTGATCAGATGAGAAAACAGATTTATCAGCCCTGTAAGGAAGTATTAGACTGCAGACTGGTTGCAAAAAGACTGGCAAAATTATTTCATTAGAAAAGGAGCTTAAATCATGGATCTGGATAAAATTGAACGACTAGTAAAAATTGTTGAAAATTCATCCATGCTGGAGTTTTCAATTAAAGAGGGAAATACAAAAATTTCAATGAGCCGCAGCAGAGGAGCAGGGCAGACAGGAGAGGTTTTCGTATCCGATGTACAGCAGATGCCGGAGGAGACGGAAGATGAGAACTTTATCACCTCCCCCATTGTAGGAACTTTTTATTCTGCGCCGTCACCGGATGCACCGGCTTTTGTAAAAGTAGGAGACGTTGTAAAAGCAGGACAGACGGTTTGTATTCTGGAAGCAATGAAGCTGATGAATGAGATTGACTGTGAATATGACTGTGAAATCGAGGCAGTGCTGGTAAGTAATGAGCAAAAGGTAGAATACGGACAGCCGCTGTTTCGGGTGAAGAAGATACAAGATTAAGGAGGCAGTGATGTTTCGAAAAATACTGGTAGCGAATCGGGGAGAGATTGCAGTACGCATAATCCGCGCCTGCCGGAATCTTGGTATTCGCAGTGTAGCCGTTTATTCCAAAGAAGATAAAAATAGTCTGCATGTACAGCTGGCGGACCAGAGGGTCTGCATCGGGGAAGGACCGGCCAGAAATAATTATCTGAATAAGGAACAGATTGTGACGGCAGCGTTAAATATCGGAGCTGATGCTATACATCCCGGATTTGGTTTTTTGTCGGAGAATGCGGAGTTTGTAAGGCTTTGTGAAGAGAATGGGCTGACTTTTATCGGTCCCGGGGCAGATGTCATTGACAGTATGGGGAACAAATCCCAGGCCAGAAAGACCATGATGGATGCTGGAGTGCCTGTAGTTCCCGGAACAAAAGAGCCGGTGTATGATGCTGAAACAGGCTTTGTTCAGGCAGAAAAAATTGGATTTCCGGTTATGATAAAAGCTTCTTCCGGAGGCGGCGGCAAGGGAATGCGTGTTGCCAGAGACAAAGAGGAGTTTGAATTTCAGTTTAATATGGCCCAGCGGGAATCTGCCAATGCTTTTGGGGATGATACCATGTACATAGAACGGTTTGTGGAAAATCCCCGGCACGTAGAAATTCAGATTATGGCAGACCAGCATGGCAATATAGCAGCCTTGGGCGAAAGGGACTGTTCCGTACAGCGGAATCACCAGAAACTCATTGAAGAATCCCCGTCACCGGCAATTTCTGATAAAATGCGTGCGTCCATGAACAAAGACGCTGTTCTTGCGGCTAAAGCAGTGGGGTATACCAATGCGGGAACTGTTGAGTTTATTTTAGATCCCTGCGGAACCTATTATTTTATGGAAATGAACACCCGTATCCAGGTAGAACACGGGGTCACAGAAATGGTAACAGGGACAGATCTGATCGTAGAGCAAATCCGCGTTGCCATGGGAGAGCCTTTAAGCTTTTCCCAGAAAGATGTGAAAATAAAGGGACATGCCATTGAATGCCGGATCAATGCAGAGATACCGGAAAAGAATTTTATGCCAAGTCCCGGGATTGTGAAACATATGCATCTTCCGGCGGGCAACGGTGTAAGAGTGGATACCGCATTGTATACCGGATATAAGATTCCTTCTGAATATGATTCTATGATTGCCAAAGTAATTGTTCATGCGCCTACACGGGATGCAGCCCTGCAGAAAATGCGCTCTGCACTGGATGAGATGGTAATCCTTGGAGTGGAGACAAATCTGGATTTTCAGTATCAGATTATGCGCCATCCTGTATTCTGTGACGGAAAGGCGGACACCGGTTTTATTGAGCGGATGATGAATTTAGATTAATGAGAGCAGGTGAAGAAACATGTATCAGGTAGATTTAAACAGTGATCTGGGTGAAAGCTTTGGACGTTATACAATTGGAATGGATCAGGAGATTATACCGTTGATTTCGTCAGCAAATGTGGCGTGCGGATTTCATGCTTCTGATCCGGTGGTTATGATGGAAGCCGCTGCATCTGTAAAAGCAGCCGGCGGACAGATTGGCGCACATCCGGGATTCCCGGATCTGATGGGCTTTGGCAGAAGAAATATGAATATTTCTTTTGAGGAAGCAAAGGCATACACGCTCTATCAGCTTGGAGCTCTTGACGGAATCTGTAAAGTACACGGACTTAAATTGCAGCATGTAAAGCCTCACGGGGCTATGTACAATATGGCGGCAAAAGATTACAAGCTTTCCAGGGCTATTTGCGAAGCTGTGGCAGAATTTGATCCAAAACTGATCATTCTTGGACTCTCAGGAAGCCAGACCATTCAGGCGGCTAAAGACTGCGGATTAAATGCCGCCCTGGAGGTTTTTGCAGACCGGGCTTATGAAGAAGACGGAAGCCTGATGGACCGCCGCAAAAAAGGAGCTGTGATCCATGATGAGGAAGAGGCAATCCGGCGGGTAATTGGAATGATTAAAAAAGGAAAAGTGACTGCCATTACCGGAAAAGAAATTGCAATTCAGGCAGATTCCATCTGCGTACATGGTGATGGAGAAAAGGCTCTGCTGTTTGTGAAAAAAATACGCAGCACTCTCATGCAGGAGGGAATTAAAATCCGTCCTTTAAAAGCTCTTGGACATAAATAAATCAAGAACACCTTTCGTAAATGTGCGGAAGGTGTTTTATATATAAACGCTCCGAAGCCGGCCAACTCTTTTTATTACATATTTTTCAAAAACTGGTACATATTATAAATATCAATTGAAAAATTAATATCCAGAAAAGAGGGAAAAATATGGCAGTAGAATTTAAAAACAGTGTAACCAAAGATAATCTTATGAGAGCATTTGCCGGTGAGAGCCAGGCAAGAAACCGCTATACCTTTGCGGCATCCTGTGCAACAAAGCAGAAACAGCAGGCGCTGGCACAGATTTTTACGTATACTGCAAATCAGGAAAAGGAACACGCAGAGGTTTTTTATCATCTTCTGACAGAACTGGCCGGTGAGACGATTCATGTAGACGGAGGCTATCCTGTGGATATTTCTGAAAATCTGGCTGAACTTCTCCGCATGGCTCAGCACAATGAGTATCAGGAGCATGACGATGTTTATAAAAACTTTGGCGATAAAGCCAAGGAAGAGGGACTTGATCAGGTAGCTGCGAAATTTTATATGATATCCAAAATTGAAAAGACCCATGGCGACCGGTTTGGCAAATTGGCAGAACTTCTTGAAACAGGAAAACTGCATGTTTCTGATGTTAAAACCGGGTGGATCTGCTTAAATTGCGGGCATATTTATGAGGGAGAATGTGTTCCGGAAAAATGTCCGGTCTGTGAGTCTGACAGAGGGTATTTTATCCGTCTGGAGTTTGCACCATTTGCAAAGGGAAATTGTTCAAAATAAATTTTGTTCAAGGTAAATTTCATTTATGAGCGTTAAGTTGGAAACCTTTCTTGCGGCAGATTAGAAAAAATGTTAGTATAGTAACACTATAATTTGTCGAAATAAGGGGGAGCGCGCGTGAAAAGAAGCAGGATCAAAGCAGCCCGGGGTGAGTGCAGTGCAGATCTGGTATTAAAAAACGGAAATATACTGAATGTTTTTACCGAGGAAATCGTAAAGGCTGATGTGGCCATTGTTGGAGATACCATTGTGGGGATTGGAAATTACCGGGGTAACAGAGAAATTGACTGTACCGGGAAATACCTGACACCGGGTTTGATTGACGGACATCTTCATATTGAGAGTTCCATGATTTCTCCTCTTGAATTTGCAAAGTTTATTTTGAAGAAGGGTACCACAACGATGATTGTGGATCCTCATGAGATTGTAAATGTTTCCGGCTCCCGGGGCATGGATTATATTCTGGATGCTACTGAGGACATACCGGTCAATACTTTTGTGATGGTACCCTCTAGTGTTCCCTCCAGTGATGTAGAGATCAACGGAGCCGGAAAGTTTCTGGCGGAGGAGATGAAACGTTACCGGGAACATAAACGTGTCCTTGGATTTGGCGAGATGATGCGGTTTATGGACGTGATTGATGAACAGGAAGAGACCATGGATAAGATCCGGGCATTTGAAGATATGATCATGGATGGGCATGCACCGGGACTTTCCGGGAAAGATGTTCAGGCCTACCGGACAGCCGGCATCTGTAATGATCATGAATGTGCCGGAAAAGAAGAAATGCTTGAGAAGCTTCGGGCCGGGTTTTATATTTTGATCCGGGAAGGCAGCGGCGCCAGAAACCTGGGAACACTGGTGACAGTACTCCGGGATTGTCAGCTGCCCTTAGAACAGTGTATGTTCTGTACCGATGATAAACATCTGGAGGATATTGAACGTGAGGGGCATATCAATCACTGTGTCAGAAAAGCCGTAAAACTTGGGATTCCCGTTGCAAAAGCTTATAAAATGGCTTCTTATTATGCGGCGCGGGCATATGGACTGAAAAATCTGGGAGCCATCGGTCCCGGATACAGGGCTGATATTTTGATTATGGATGATCTAAAAGAGGTAAATCCTAAGATTGTTATAAAAGGCGGACAGGTTGCAGATGAACAATGGCTTTCTTCTTTTTCTTATAAAATAAAGGATGAGACATTGCTGCGTACTGTAATTTGTGATGCTTTGACCGTGCAGAAATTAAGCCACAAAAAAATGATAGAGGATCATGTAATTGAGATGGTACCCCACCAGCTTTTAACGATCTGCAGACTAGAAGAGATTCCGGGGGAACATGGTATATTTTGTCCAAATGAAGAGTATACAAAACTCTGCGTGGTAGAACGGCACGGAAAAACCGGACATGTAGGAATTTGTCCACTGAAAGGATACGGAATTAGAAATGGAGCGGTAGCTACTAGTGTTTCCCATGATTCCCACAATATTATTGCGGCGGGGGATAATGATGCTGATTTGATTGCTGCGGTAGAAGAACTGCGAAGAATACAGGGTGGGTATGTCATTGCCTCAGAAGGAAAGGTCGCAGCTTTTCTGCCTCTTGAAATTGCAGGGCTTATGAGTCTGGATACAGCGGAACATGTGCAGAAAAAAGTCCAGGAGATGGTGGCGCTTGCGCGGAAACTTGGGGTGCCTGAAACATTGGATCCATTTATTACACTATCGTTTCTGGCACTGACTGTGATTCCGGATATACGCCTTACCGAAAATGGCCTGTATGATGTAAATGATAGACATTTTTTACAGGTATTTTCGGATGAACTCTGTTAAAAAGCATAAGGTTATCTGTATAGGTAACTTGTTACTGATAATTCTTAATAAAAGCTGGAATATTATGAGTTTTGGCTTTTATTAAGAATTTTTTTTGAATATGAATGAAAGAATTGACGAAAATAAGAAAGAATGTTAAGTTTTAATGAGTTAGCTATAACTAACTTAAAAAATTAAATATAGGAGGTAAATTATGTCATTTATTGGAAGAGAAGTTTCTGATTTTAAAGTTCAGTCATATCAGAATCATGAGTTTAAAGAGGTCACCAGAGAGGATATCCTTGGAAAATGGTCTGTATTTTTCTTTTATCCTGCGGATTTTACTTTTGTATGCCCTACAGAATTGGAAGACCTGGCAAATAAATATGAGGATTTTAAAAAGATAAATTGTGAAATTTATTCTGTTTCCTGTGATACACATTTTGTTCATAAAGCATGGCATGATGCATCAAAAACAATTCAGAAAATACAGTATCCTATGCTTGCAGATCCTACCGGGGCGCTGGCAAGAGATTTTGATGTGATGATTGAAGAAGACGGACTGGCAGAACGAGGAAGCTTTATTGTAAATCCGGAAGGAAAAATTGTTGCATATGAGGTAATTGCAGGAAACATTGGTAGAAATGCAGACGAATTGTACCGCCGTGTGCAGGCTTCTCAGTTTGTTGCAGAACATGGTGATGAAGTGTGCCCTGCAAAATGGCAGCCTGGTGCTAAGACACTGAAACCAAGCCTTGATCTGGTAGGATTGATTTAATGAAACAGCTGAATATGGAGCAGGTATACGACAGTATTATTATCGGCGGAGGCCCTGCGGGGCTGTCTGCCGCAATTTATCTGGCCCGGGCAAAATATCGGGTTCTGGTAGTTGAAAAAGAGAAGCTGGGCGGTCAGATTACCATTACCTCAGAGGTAGTAAATTATCCAGGAATCTTAAGAACCAGCGGAGAAGAATTGACAGACTCTATGAAAAAACAGGCCCAGTCTTTTGGCGCAGAGTTTCTTTTGGCAGAGGTAAAGGAACTTGGGTTGACAGAGGATGTAAAAGAAGTTGTGACATCAAAAGGCAGCTTTCAGACTCTGGGAGTCGTTTTGGCCACAGGGGCAAGCCCAAGACAAATTGGCTTTAAAGGAGAAATGGAATTTCGGGGACGTGGAGTAGCTTATTGTGCCACTTGTGACGGGGAATTTTTTACAGGTATGGAACTTTTTGTTCTTGGCGGCGGTTATGCAGCCGCTGAGGAAGCAGTGTTTTTAACCAAATATGCCAAAAAGGTAACCATTATGGTACGGAAAGAGGCATTTTCCTGCGCAGGCTCCATTGTTGATGAGGTTTTGGCCCATCCGGATATTGAGGTGAAGTTTCATACAGAGATTGTAGAAGCTGGGGGAGATGGAAAGCTTCAATATGCGGTATTTAAAGACAATCTTTCCGGCAGCACCTGGGAATACAGGCCTTTAAAGGGAGAAGGATTTGGAATCTTTGTGTTTGCAGGCTATGAGCCTGCCAGCGGTCTCTTCCGGGAACTGGTAGAAACCCGTCAGGGATATCTTGTTACTGACATGAATCAGAAAACTAGTCTGGATGGAGTATACGGAGCGGGAGATGTCTGCGTGAAAAATTTAAGACAGGTTGTAACTGCTGTTTCAGACGGGGCAGTTGCCGCTACTTCTCTAGAAAAGTATCTTTCCGCTTTATATGAAGCCTGGAAGCTTCCAAAACGTCTGGAAACTGGAAAAGCATCAACGGACGCAGGGGGGAAAGAGACGGGCCAAAAAGCATGGGACACAAAAGAAACAGATGAAAAAAATGGGGCAGCTGACGCAGAGGAAGGCAGTTTTATTACGTCCTCTATGAGCGGGCAGTTAAAATCTTTATTTGAAAAATTTCAAAACAGTCTGAATCTTGAGCTTTTGGTGGATGATACACCGGTTTCCAAAGAAGTACAGCAGTTTGCATTGGAAATTACAAGGCTGTCTGAAAAAATCCAATGGAGTGTAAAGCAGATAGGTGATGAAGAGGAAGAAGGAGATCTGCCGGCTATCCGTATCTGCGATGCACAAAATCATTACCTTGGAACCGCTTTTCACGGAGTTCCGGGAGGGCATGAATTTAATTCCTTTATAATCGCTCTTTACAATGCTGCCGGACCCGGACAGCAGATCTCAGAGGATATCCGAAATAGAATTGTGCAGATAAATCAAAAAATAAAAATTCAGGTAGTGGTTTCCCTCTCCTGTACAATGTGTCCGGATCTGGTTATGGCAGTCCAGCGAATTGCCCTGGAAAATACTTTAATACAGGCAGATATCTATGATATGGCTCATTTTCCGGCATTAAGAGAGCGTTATCAGATTATGAGTGTCCCATGTATGATAATAAATGAAAAGGAAGTATATTTTGGGAAAAAGAATCTGGAAGAACTTCTGGACATATTGGAAAAATTATAAAAGATTCTACAAGTAAAATTCTGAGCTTTTAAATTTCACATGGTAATGACCGATGGCAGAAGAACGGATGCAGTCTGGGTAAAGTTTCTATACTTTATTCAGGCTGTTTTTGTGTAAGTGCCCTGTATATTTTGATTTTTGCATTACAAGTTCTTATTTCTGAATTGATGAAGGCGGTAAAATATGATAGTTTACAGAGAGAAAAAGTATGAAAACAGGAGGAGAACTTTATGGGTAAAATTTTAGCGGTCTGTACAAGTGAAAAGAAAGGGACTCAGAAAATAGATGTGGGAAGTGCTGAAATAATCGAAAATTTTGGATTAAAAGATGATGCCCATGCAGGGAACTGGCACAGACAGGTAAGTCTGCTTTCTTTTGAAAAGATAGAAGATTTTAAAAGCAGAGGCGCTGATGTGGAGTTTGGAGCATTTGGAGAAAATCTGGTAGTGGAAGGATATGATTTTAAAACACTTCCAATTGGAAGCCGTTTTCAGTGTAATGATGTTATTCTAGAGCTGACTCAGATCGGAAAAGAGTGTCATCACGGATGTGTTATTTTTCAGACGATGGGAGATTGCATTATGCCGAGAGAAGGTGTATTTTGTAAAGTAATACATGGCGGAACTGTAAAAACAGGAGATTCATTTACCCTGCTTTAAATGACAGAAACTATCCGCCGGAATAAGGGAGAGAATGGTATGATCTATATCATGATTGCCGCAGGAATCTGTATAGCAGAGATTCTGCTAAAGGGAAAAGCAGAAAAGGAGCTGAAAGAAGGAGTTCAAAGAAGGTGCAGGCGCTTACCGGTAATATTAGAGAAGCATCATAATTATGGATTTGCAGGAAATAAAATGGAAGAAAAGCCGGCGGCTGTTAAGTGGACGGGAACAATTATTATGGCTGTAGTTGTTATCTGTTTTTTTCTTCTTTTGCCTGTCAAAGGACGGAAAGGGTTAAAAACAGGAGCAGCGCTGCTGTTTGGAGGCGGGCTTTCTAATTTGACAGACAGGTTTGTCCGGGGATATGTGGTTGATTACTTCCGTATCAGAACACCTTTTCCAAAAGTGAACTGGTTTATTTTTAATCTTGCAGATTTTTGTCTGTTTACAGGTGCAGTTATAGTATTGCTGGCCTCCTTTTGGAAAGATGAAGTTTAAAGAAAACAGGATGCTTTATGTTAACTAAAACTAACTATTTAACTGATAAAATTTCTCGATTTTTCAAGGCATTGATACATTGACGATGATTTTTAATCGTTTTATAATGAAACAAATCAAAATCAGAAAGTTACAAAAAAGAAGGTGATTCAATATGAAGCGACATAAATTTTGGGCTTATGCGGCAGTAATTTGTATGATTTTGGCAATTATAAGTGGAAAAAGACACAAGTAAATAACTACATAGTGAAGGAGAACATTAATATGAAATTTTATAAAAACATGAAATTTATTTGTTTTGCATCAGGAGTTTTAGCAGCATTGGTCGGCACTAAGCTTGTAAAGGATAAAACAGTTCGTAAAGCCTGTGTTGCAACAATGGCAAAAGGAATGAAGGTACAGAAAAATGCTCAGGAAGCATTTCAGAATATGAAAGAAGAAGCAGAAGATTTATGTTATGAAGCCCAGAAAAAAGCAGGAATCTTAAATGAGGAAGAAGAAACATCTGAAGAGACAGTTTCTGAAGAATAAGGGAGGCTTCAGCGGTGAAGTATGAGATAGTATATGATGCCTGGGGACGGCTTCGTCTCCGGTGCGGACAATATGCGTTTTCTAAAAAGCAGGGATATGGAATAGAATCCCTGCTTTCTTCTGAGAAAGGGGTAACAGAAGTTCAGACAAATTGTGTGAACGGCGGGATTCTTGTTCAGTATGAAGAGGGAAACAGAGAACGTATTTTAGACATTATCAGCGGTCTGAAGCGCGGAGAATTGGCTGAGGCAGAGCCTTCTTCAGAAACGCAGTTAAGAGAGATTGACCAGCAGTTTAAAAAGAGCCTGGTGAAAATGATTGTCCGGCGTTATGTAATCCGTCCGCTGCTTCCGGCTCCGGTACGTCTGCTGACAACGGTAGTAAAAGCGCTTGGATACTGGAGGAGAGCAGCAGTCAGCCTGATGCAGGGAAGACTGGATGTGGATGTTTTAGACGGAGCGTCTATTGCGGCGGCTTTTATACAGAGAGATCAAAAGACCGCAGGTTCTATTATGTTTTTACTCTCTGTGTCAGATCTGCTGGAAGATTATACCCACAGAAGAATGCGCAGTGCTCTTACTCAGAGTCTTGCTGTGAATGTGGACAGTGTTTGGCTGTGCAATGAAGATGAAACAGAGGTTTCCTGTCCGATAGAGAAAGTGGCAGTTGGTGACAGAATCAGAGTCAGATCCGGTTCTGTTATACCGTTAGATGGAACGGTTACAGAAGGGGAGGCAATGGTAAACGAATCCTCTATGACCGGTGAACCGCTGGCTGTACAGCGCAGGCCGGGTTCTTCTGTTTACGCGGGAACAGTTGTGGAAGAGGGATCAATTGTTATTTCTGTAACTGCTCTGGCCTCGGATACAAGAATTAATAAAATTATTGATCTGATTGATCAGTCAGAGATGATGAAGGCAGGGGTTCAGTGTAGAGCAGAAAGCCTTGCGGATTCCATCGTACCCTTTAGCTTTCTGGGAGCAGGACTTGTATTTGGATTTACAAGGAATCTTACCAAAGCGCTTTCGGTTCTTATGGTGGACTATTCCTGTGCTATTAAGCTGTGCACGCCAATCAGCGTCATCTCAGCTATGCGGGAAGCATCCAATAAAAAAATGGTTGTAAAAGGCGGCAAGTATCTGGAAGCATTTGCAAAGGCTAATACAATTGTGTTTGATAAAACGGGGACCCTGACAGCAGCATGCCCTCGGGTTTCAAAAGTGTATGCGTTTGAGCCTTATTCCAGAAATGAGGTTTTGAAAATTGCAGCATGTATTGAAGAACATTTTCCGCACAGCATGGCGAAAGCAGTGGTTCGTCAGGCACAGAAAGAGAATCTGCGGCATGAGGAGGAACATTCGGAGGTAGAGTATGTTGTAGCTCATGGTGTTGTAACGACAATGAAAGGCAGGCGGGCATTAATTGGAAGCAGGCATTTTATTGTTGAGGATGAACAGATTCAGATTACAGAGGAACAACAGCGTTTGATTGATCTGGAATTTAACGGATGTTCCCTTTTATATCTTGCAATTGGTGATGAGCTGGCAGGTATTATTGGAATTGATGATCCTCCCAGAGAAGATGCCCCCCAGGTAATTCAAAAACTTAAAAAATGCGGATTTAAGAATTTGATTATGATGACCGGAGATAGTGAGTCTGCTGCCAGGGAAGTAAGCAGAAAAGTCGGAATTACACAATGGTATTCTCAGGTTCTTCCTGAAGATAAATCAGCTATGATAGAACGTTTGAAAGCAGAAGGCCATACGGTCATTATGGTTGGAGACGGAGTAAATGATTCTCCGGCTTTAGCGGCTGCCGATGTATCTGTGGCTGTCAAGGATGGATCTGATATAGCAAGAGAAGTGGCGGATATTACCTTTTTGACTTCAGATCTTGAGCATCTGGTTGTAATGAGAGAGCTGAGTGAGAAACTTTTCCTGAGAATTGAAAGAAATTACAGATTTATTCTGACCTTTAATACAGGTCTTTTGCTGTTTGGTCTGCTTGGTATTCTGGCGCCTTCTGCAACGGCTCTGTTTCACAATGTATCAACAATGGGAATATCAGCGTTAAGTATGCGTCCTTTTCTGGAAAGTAATAAAGATAAGAAGAAATTAACAGAATAACCGGAGAAACATGCAGGCAGAGCTTATTTGTCTGCATGTTTTATTATGCCATCGGATTCGGTTTGCAATAGGGATTTTGTAACATCGGTTTATAGAAATTCGGTTACATTTTTACGGTACCAGACCGGCAGATGGGGCCGCTGGCATACAGGATTGAAACGTTCCCTGATCCCGGTGGTTTTAAAAAAATCTTTCCACAGTTCTATGTACTGGTCTGCATTTGCCAGGGAATTACTGATTTGTTTCAGCTCTGAATGGGTCAGGGGAGTGAAATAAGTTTCATTGTCTGCCTGATGAACTGCGGCGGTCATATGAGATTTGTCAATGATCATCCAGTTTTCAGAAGGAATTCTGTCGTCAAAGGCCGGTGAAAGCAGGGTGAGAAGGTTAGATTTTGGTTCAATAAAAGATACCAGGATTCCGTTTTTGGCGGAATTGAAGCGGACAAATTCACGGAATAGATGAGTTTCATTAATAACGGCGCGGTTTTGTTTAAAAAGGTTCATAACAGCCGGCTGTTGAAGCATATTCGTTACTTTTGCGCCCTGGGAAAAACCAAGAAGAAGAAAACGGTAAATGATATCCAGCTTATCCTCTGAACAGGACATGGCACAGCGGTAAACCATTTCATATGCATAATGTGAGATTTTTTTCCGGACAGCATGGATGACACGCTGGCTTTTGGCTGTATCTGCAGTAATGTGCACATATTCGCAGAACAGCTCAAGGTTACCGATAGGTTCTGTTTTTAGTCTGATATTTTGATGCCCGTGCCCTGAAGCCCAGGCATCGTAGATGCAGCTCATCATAGCTTCAAATGTATCATCACAGGTAAAGATAGTCATTTTGTCAGTCCTTTCATAATTTGAGATTCCCATGAAAAAGGTTTCAAGTGTCAGCTTAAGTTCATATCCTCAAAAAGTGAGAGCTGGCGCCAGGAATTTTGCTGCGTAATCTGCCAGTTTTCCTGCTGGCTGGCGCCTGTTAACTGTCTGGTTAAAAAGTTTTCTTCCAGTCGGATAGGGTAGAGCATCTTTCCGTTACAGGTGATAAAATATTGGGCGCGCTTTAAAACGACGCCTGTTTTTTTCAGTGTATCAAATGTTAAAGGGCCTTCCCGGCGTGCTTTTACGATTCTGTATGCAGATTTATTTCCAATACCTGGAACACGCAGCAACTCAGAGTAGGATGCTGTATGAATTTCAATAGGAAATTTTTCCAGATGCCGCAGAGCCCAGTGGCATTTCGGGTCAAGATAAGGATTAAAATGAGGATTTTTGGCACTTAAAAGTTCCTCCGCATGAAATCCGTAAAATCGCAAAAGCCAGTCGGCCTGATATAAACGGTGTTCTCTGAGAAGAGGAACCGGTGTATCAAGGGGCGGAAGGGCATCATCTTCATTCAATGGAATGTATGCGGAAAAGAAAACACGTTTTAAATCAAACTGCTGGTATAACGCCTGGGTAATAGACAGTATCTCAAAGTCAGTTTCTTGGGAGGCACCGATAATCATCTGGGTACTCTGGCCTGCGGGAACAAAAGGTTTTTCCGGATGAAGTATATCGGGAAGTGCAGCGCCGCCAATATCATTTGCCAGCAGCCCAGAAGTCTTTGAATCAAAAATATTGTCAGGCAGAAAGCTGCTGCTGCCGCGGCGTTCCAGTTTTGGGGACTTCCCGGCGGCTAACCGATGTCCGCAGATCCGGTTTTGAATCTGACGCATAGGCAGCAGAATAGAACTGCGGGTCTTATGGGGGGCAAGTTTTTTCAGCTGACCGGCAGTGGGAAGCTCCAGATTGATACTCATGCGGTCTGCTAGATAACCCAGCTGCTCTGTTAATTCTGCGGGAGCATTTGGAATGGCTTTAATGTGGATATATCCGTTAAAGCAGTATCTGGTACGGAGCAGATGAATTGTATAAAAAATCTGTTCCATTGTATACGCCGGGCTTTTCACAACAGCTGAACTTAAAAAAAGTCCCTCAATATAATTCCGCTTGTAAAATTCTATTACCAGGCTGCAGATTTCTTCTGGCAGAAAAGTAGCTCTGACTACTGAATTTGACGAACGGCTCTGACAATATTTGCAGTCGTAAATACAGTCATTGCTGAAAAGGATTTTAAGCAGTGAGATACAGCGTCCGTCAGAGGCAAAGCTGTGACAGATACCTGCGGTCACAGAATTACCGATATGCCCCTTCTTTCCCCGGCGGTTTGTACCGCTGGAAGTGCAGGCAACATCATATTTTGCAGCATCTGCCAGAATATTTAATTTTTCCTTTAGTGTCTGTGTTTTTACAGATAAATTCATAATCTAATACCTCGAATGTATGTTCTGCAAAAATTATATCACAGAAAATCTGCACATGCAAGAAAAATCGAACATATATTCTGGAACAAAAATATAAGTATGAAAAGAACAGGACAGTCAGAATGCTTTGCAATAAAAAGCTGCATACCAGTTACTTTTAAGTAAGATTTTGCAGAATAGAAAAAATAGAAGTATAATAGGGAAAGATTATACAAAGGAGTATGGAGGAATGGAAAGAGATACATTTTTTACAAGGGATAAAACCTTTTATAAAACACTGTTTCATCTAATGGTAATTGTTGCACTTCAGAATCTGGTGGCTTACAGTGTAAATATGGCGGATAATATTATGCTGGGAAGCTACGATCAGACAGCGCTTTCCGGAGCCGCTACGGTAAACCAGGTTTTTTTTATGGTACAGCAGGTGACGCTTGCATTTGGTGAGGCCATGGTAGTACTTGGTGCCCAGTACTGGGGACAGAAAAGGACAGGTCCTATCTGCAGGCTGACAGGAATTGCTCTGAAGCTTGGTGTGATCTGCGGTGTTATTATTTTTGTGGCAGTGAGTATAGCGCCTGTTCAGATTCTTGGAATTTTTTCCAATGATGCCGCCATTGTTACTGCTGGGACACAATACCTTGCAATAATAAAATATACGTTTATTTTATTTATCATTACAAACATAATTATGGCTGCCCTTCGATGTGTGGAAACGGTTAATATTTCATTCTATATCTCTGTAGTTTCGCTGCTGCTGAATGTAGCCATTAATTACTGTCTGATTTACGGGAAATTTGGTCTGCCGGAAATGGGAATCCGGGGAGCTGCTATCGGAACACTGGCCGCTAGAATTTTAGAGCTGCTGATTGTAGTTTTATATGCTGCTTTCAGGGATAAAAAGCTTCAGCTGTTTAAAAACAATTTTCTGAAAATAGATAAGGATTTAAGAAGTGATTACCGGAAAGTAGGTGTGCCTGTAATTTTGTCTCAGGTTTTATGGGCTATTTCTGTACCGATGCAGACGGCGATTCTGGGCCATTTGTCTTCCGATGCTATAGCTGCTAATTCGGTGGCCACTACATTTTATCAATATTTAAAAGTAATTGTAGTTGCTATGAGTTCTGCCACAGCAGTTATGATCGGAAGTTCTGTGGGACGCGGTGATATGAAGCGCATCAAGTCAGACGCGAGGACGCTAGAAGTAATTGATCTTATCATTGGAATTGTTCTTGGTGTGGCGCTGTTTGCGCTGCGGGGACCGCTGCTTCAGTTTTATAATCTGAATGATAATGCAACTTCACTGGCCATGAAGCTGATTGTTGTTATGAGCGTGGTAATGGTTGGAATGTCTTATCAGATGCCTGTGAGTATGGGGATTATCAGAGGCGGAGGGGATGCCCGTTTTACAATGATTATGAATATGGTCAGCACCTGGGCAATTGTTATTCCTCTTTCCTTTATGAGTGCTTTCTGGTGGCAGTGGCCGGTGGTGCTGGTTGTTATTATGATCCAGTCCGATCAGATTTTTAAATGTCTGCCGACCTTTATACGAATGCGCAGTTATAAGTGGATTAAAAAACTGACCAGGAAAGACGCGTAAATGCAAAGAATGTTTTTGACTGACAGGAAATAAAAAAACCGGAGCGGACTTGTTTGAATCCTGCTCCGGCTTTTACCTTTTCCGGCAGTTTATTTCATGCTGCTGTAAAATGCTTTTCCATAATGGTCTATCTCATCAGATACAATGGCAGTGACACGGGGGTCTATAATTGGAACTGCCGTACTGAAATTCCCTCCGGGAGCCATAACGTCAATAGTGCGTCTGACCTCCCGGCGGATTTCCTCTTCAGAAGCGCCTGGCCGTTCCAGAACTCCCTGGGTATCAAAAGCTCCATTTAAAACAATTTTACTGCCAAACTTCTCCTTGATAGTTGCCACATCATTGCAGAACTGCAGCGGCTGCAGTGCGTCGATTCCCATTTCTGCAAGATAAGGAATGGCAGGTTCTATATATCCGCAGGAATGCATTTCGAAGATCATGCCAAGCTTATGAGTATGGTCAATAACTTTCTGAATGTAGGGCATCAGAAATTCTTTCCACATATCCATAGAAAAAAACATGTTGCCGTTATTTCCCCAATCGTCATGATAAACAATTATGTCAAAGTTAAAATATTTTTTCAAAATGTCCAGATATTCACATTTATATTCTGTGAGAGCCTGAAAAAATTCATGAACTTCGTCGGGGGTCTCTAAAAAAGCACATAATGCATTTTCAAATCCCATCAGAGTCATAAGCCGCTCAAATGGTCCATTCAGGAACATACACAGAGACATTCGGTTGGTGCGGTCCCAGTTTTTTGTACCTTCCAAGGCAATGGTTTCCCAGTCATAGGAGGACAAATCCGGAAACGTAATGTGTTCCTTCCAGTTTTCAAGATCTTCAAGCTCTTCCTGGCCGGGGGTGACAGTCTGGGAATTCAGCTGTGGGGTGTAAGTCCATTCTACTCCGAACCAGTCTTTTCCGGTTCCTTCCCCAAAATAGCGTTCTCCGTAGGCAAACCAGACGTCATAGTCAGTAAAAGCATTTGGTACGTATGCCGGAAGCTTATGTTCATAGGTTCTTATTAAGTTTTCACGTGGTGTCATATCAGTTCATCCTTTTTGTTGGTCTTATGATCCGGGCGGTGTGCCGGATTTGTTATAAAAATTATAAAACGAGACTCAAAAAATAGAAAATTGATAATACGCATGGAGACATTCCGTTTTGGAATTTTGTTTAAATGTTGCAAATACAACTGCTGATAAATGAAAAATGTTATAATTTAATGAAAAGATTGATATTTTTCTTTAATAGTGTCAGAATATTAATGGTATCTTTATACGATTTAAATTTAAAAACATCAAATCAGGAGGACATATTATGGAACAGAAATTTTTTAAATGTGAACACTGTGGAAATATTATTGCTTTTGTGGAAAATAAAGGTGTACCGGTAATGTGCTGCGGTGAAAAAATGAAAGAACTGGTGCCTAATACAACAGAAGCGGCTACCGAAAAACATATTCCGGTATATACTGTAGAAGGAAATAAGGTCTGTGTAACAGTCAGCAGCTTAGAGCATCCGATGTTAGAAGAACACCTGATCGAGTGGATTTCTCTTGAGACAAAACAGGGAAATCAGAGAAAGGTGCTGAAAGCGGGGGATGCACCGAAAGCAGAGTTTCTCATCAGTGACGGGGATGAAGTAACAAATGTATATGCATACTGTAATCTTCATGGACTTTGGAAAGCTTAAAGAAATTACTGTTATAAAATAAAAAAAGAACAAAAAAGAGGAGAGGCTAATGTTAAACGAAAGAGTTTCTGAATTATTAAACCAGCAGGTAAATAAAGAATTTTATTCTGCTTATCTTTATCTGGATTTTTCCAATTATTATGAAGCAGCCGGGTTGAATGGATTTGCCAACTGGTATAAAGTACAGGCGCAGGAAGAGCGTGACCACGCAATGCTGTTTTATCAGTATATGCAAAACAATGATGTAAAAGTAACCCTTGAAGCCATTGCAAAACCGGATCTGGAATTTGAAAACAATATGAGCCCGTTAAAAGAAGGGCTTGCTCATGAGCAGTATGTGACATCTCTGATTAATGATATCTATGCAGCTGCTTTTGAAGTAAAAGATTTCAGGACGATGCAGTTTCTGGACTGGTTTATCAAAGAGCAGGGGGAAGAGGAAACAAATGCAAGAGATCTCATTGATAAAATGAATATGTTTGGTTCTGATCCTAAGAGTTTATATATGTTAAACAGCGAGCTGGCTGCACGTACCTATACAGCGCCGTCACTTGTACTGTAAAAAATCACAAAAGTGTGGTATCTTAAACAGGTACCACATTTTTTATGCAATTTATACACCAGGAAACCTTCGATTCTGTTGTATAAAAAAGTATAGAGAGGATAACTATGACAAAAAAAGAATTTAAACAATTGACAGATCAGAAAATCCTGATTCTTGACGGGGCAACGGGTTCTAATCTTCAGAAGCGGGGGATGCCGGCGGGAATTTGTCCGGAACTTTGGATTACAGAGCATCCGGAGACTTTACAGCAGCTGCAGTCAGAATACATAAAGGCAGGCAGTGACATTTTATATGCTCCTACTTTTTCCGGAAACCGTATAAAAATGGAAGAATATGGACTTGGTGATCAATTAGAGGAAATTAATACAAAGCTTGTACAAATCTGCAAAGAAAACGCGGCGGGGCATGTTTTGACAGCCGCGGATATTACCATGACAGGTGCGCAGCTTGAGCCCCTTGGGGATTTGAAATTTGAGGAACTGATACAAGTATATAAAGAACAGCTTTCTATTTTGGCGGCAGCGGGAGTGGATCTGATTGCCATAGAAACCATGATGAGTCTGCAGGAAACAAGAGCCGCCGTTATTGCGGCCAGGGAAGTCTGCCCTGAACTTCCGGTAATGGCTGCGTTAAGTTTTACGGAAGCGGGAAAAACACTGTACGGTGCCAGTGCAGAGTCTGCAGTGGCAGTGCTGCAGGAGCTTGGTGTAGATGCTGTGGGGCTTAACTGTTCTGCGGGACCGGACAAAATGAAAGCGGTTTTGAAAAAAATGGCGGAAGTGTCCAAAATTCCTCTGATTGCAAAACCAAATGCGGGCCTTCCCTCTCTGGATGAAAACGGAAATACTGTTTACGATATGAATAAAGAGGATTTTTGTACTTACATGAAGGAGCTGATCGGTGAGGGTGCACAGCTGATTGGCGGCTGCTGCGGAACTAATCCGGAATATATTGCAGAGTTAAAAGCGCTGACAAAGTCCTTTGAAAGACCGGTAAAGACAGGTAAGTCAAAACTGTATCTTGCTTCTGAACGGGAAGTGTTTGCATTTACAGAAGGGCAGCAGCTGAAGCTGGGAGAGGGTATTGATGTGACAAAGGATGAGGAGCTGATGGAAGAGTTGCGGCGGGATGAGTATGAGACTGCAACAGACCTGGCCTTCGATCTTCTGGATGATGAGGCCGATGCTCTCCGGTTCTTTGCCGATGCGGATGGAATTGATGAGGCTGAGGCGCTGCTTTCTCTGATACAGGAAGTGACCTCAGTGGTTTCGCTCCCGGTTGTCATTGCATCCCGCCATGCTGAGACGGTAGAGACAGTCCTGAGAAATTATTCGGGAATTGCAGCAGTGGAATGTCTGGCGGAATCTGAAGATGAAAAAACACAGATATTTAGCGCAGTAAAGCGGTATGGTGCTAAATTAGTAACTATTGACAAAAAAATTATATATTGCTAGAATTACAGTTATCGTAAAGAAGTACGATAAAGTGCGATAGAAGGAAGGTTTCTTATGAGAAAACTGGCATTATCTATTTTGGTTGAGAACACTTCCAATGTACTGAGTCATATATCAGGATTATTCAGCAGACGTGGATACAATATTGACAGTATTTCCGCAGGGGTGACAGCAGATCCCCGTTTTACAAGAATAACCATTGTATCAAGCGGAGATGAACTGATTTTGGAGCAGATTGAAAAGCAGCTTGCGAAATTAGAAGATGTGATTGACATCAAAAAGCTTCAGGACGGCGAGTCTGTCTGCAGAGAACTGATTTTGGTAAAGGTTCGTGCAAAGGATACAGACCGACAGGCGATTCTTTCAATTACCAGCATTTTCAGAGCAAAAATTGTGGATGTACAGAAAGATTCCATGGTAATTGAGCTGACAGGAGACCAGGAAAAACTGGAAGCATTTTGTGATCTGCTGGCAGGATATGAGATCCTGGAACTGGCAAGAACCGGTATCACCGGCCTTTCTAGAGGAATTGCAAATGTGACATTTATTGATTAATTTTAAATCAGGAGGATAAAAAAATGGCAAAAATTTATTATCAGGAAGATTGCAATCTTTCATTACTGGAAGGAAAGACAATTGCAGTAATCGGTTACGGAAGTCAGGGACATGCACACGCCCTTAATGCAAAAGAATCCGGCTGCAATGTTATCATTGGTCTTTATGAAGGAAGCAGATCCTGGGCCAAAGCACAAGCACAGGGATTTGAAGTATATACAGCAGCGGAAGCTGCAAAAAAAGCTGACATTATCATGATCTTAATCAATGATGAGAAACAGGCTCAGATGTATAAAGAATCTATTGAACCAAATCTGGAAGCAGGAAATATGCTGATGTTTGCACATGGTTTTGCAATCAACTTTAAACAGATTGTACCTCCTGCAGATGTTGATGTAACTATGATCGCTCCAAAAGGACCGGGTCATACAGTAAGAAGCGAGTATCAGGCTGGAAAAGGTGTTCCATGTCTGGTTGCTGTAGAGCAGGACGCAACAGGAAAAGCAAAAGATATGGCACTGGCATATGCTCTGGCAATCGGCGGCGCAAGAGCAGGTGTCTTAGAGACTACTTTCCGTGTGGAAACAGAAACAGATCTTTTTGGTGAGCAGGCGGTTCTCTGCGGCGGTGTATGTGCATTAATGCAGACTGGTTATGAAGTATTAGTAGAGGCAGGATATGCTCCGGAGAATGCATATTTTGAATGTATTCATGAGATGAAATTAATTGTTGATCTGATTTATCAGTCAGGATTTGCAGGCATGAGATATTCCATCTCCAATACAGCAGAATACGGTGATTATATTACAGGACCAAAGATCATTACAGAAGATACAAAGAAAGCAATGAAGAAAGTGTTATCCGATATCCAGGATGGTACCTTTGCAAAAGATTTCCTGTTAGATATGCAGGCAGCAGGCCAGGTACATTTCAGCGCTATGAGAAAGCTTGCTTCTGAACATCCTTCTGAAGCAGTGGGTGAAGAGCTCCGTAAATTATACAGCTGGAATGATGAAAGTGATAAATTAATCAACAACTAATTCAGATTGATACATAGAGTAATCAAAAGCAATATTGTGTGTAAGGCACAATATTGCTTTTTTAAGAAAAAACAGGAGGTTTTGTCCAATGGGAATGACAATGACACAGAAAATCCTTGCCGCTCACGCAGGTTTGGATTCGGTAAGTGCCGGACAGTTAATTGAGGCGGATCTGGATCTCGTACTGGGAAATGATATTACATCACCGGTGGCAATACATGAAATTGAAAAAATGAAAGTAGACGGTGTTTTTCACAAAGATAAAATAGCCCTTGTTATGGACCATTTTGTGCCAAACAAAGACATCAAATCTGCGGAGCACTGTAAATGTGTACGTGAATTTGCATGCAAGCATGAGATCTCTAATTTTTTTGATGTTGGACAGATGGGAATTGAACATGCGCTGCTTCCGGAGCAGGGATTGACTGTTGCCGGAGATGTGATTATCGGGGCAGATTCCCATACTTGTACCTATGGAGCTCTGGGAGCATTTTCTACAGGTGTTGGAAGCACAGATATGGCGGCCGGGATGGCCACCGGGAAAGCATGGTTTAAAGTACCATCTGCATTAAAATTTGTTCTCACAGGAAAACCGGCGCCGTATATCAGTGGAAAAGATATTATTTTACATATTATCGGAATGATTGGTGTGGATGGAGCCCTTTATAAATCTATGGAGTTTACCGGGGATGGTATCCAGTATCTTAATATGGATGACCGTTTTACCATTGCGAATATGGCCATTGAAGCCGGCGGAAAGAACGGAATTTTCCCTGTGGATGCAGTAACAGAGGAATATTTAAAGGAACATTCCAAACGTGAGTATAAAGTATACGAAGCTGATGAAGATGCCGAATATGATGAAGTGTATACCGTTGATTTAAGCTCTTTAAAATCAACTGTTTCCTTCCCGCATCTTCCTGAGAATACACGTACCATTGACCAGGTGGGAGAGGTGTCGATTGATCAGGTAGTCATCGGCTCTTGTACAAACGGACATATTACAGATCTTCGTGTGGCGGCGGATATTATGAAGGGCAGAAAAGTTGCTAAAAATGTAAGATGTATTGTGATTCCAGCTACACAGCAGATTTATCTTGAAGCTATGGAAGAGGGACTTCTGAGAACATTTATTGAATGCGGTGCAGTTGTAAGTACACCAACCTGCGGACCATGTCTGGGCGGTTATATGGGTGTTATGGCAGCTGGAGAGCGCTGCGTGTCTACCACAAACCGTAATTTTGTGGGGCGTATGGGACATGTAGAGTCTGAAGTTTATCTGGCAAGTCCTGCAGTTGCAGCTGCCAGCGCAATCGCCGGAAAAATCGCAGACCCGGCCAGAATGTAGGAGGTAACAGTATGAAAGCAGCATGCGGAACAGTATTTAAATATGGTGACAATGTAGATACAGATGTTATCATCCCGGCAAGATATCTGAATTCTTCTGATCCTAAGGAACTTGCAGCTCATTGTATGGAAGATATTGATAAAGAGTTTGTAAATCAGGTAAAAGAAGGAGATATTATTGTAGCGGCAAAGAATTTTGGGTGCGGCTCATCCAGAGAACATGCACCCATCGCAATTAAAGCGGCAGGTGTCAGCTGTGTAATAGCAGATACCTTCGCAAGAATTTTTTACCGCAATTCTATAAATATTGGTCTTCCTATCATTGAATGTCCAAAGGCGGCAGAAGAAATTGAAGCGGGAGATGTTGTGGAAGTGAATTTTGATACCGGTGTGATTACTGATAAAACAAAAGGGACTACTTATCAGGGGCAGGCTTTCCCGCCGTTTATGCAGAAAATTATTGCATGTGAAGGCCTTGTAAACTATATCAACCAGAAATAGTATAAGAAAAGATAAGGAAGGTAGAATGGATATTTTATATACAAATACGAGAGACGCGTCAGAAAAAGTAACTGCATCCCGCGCAATTTTAAACGGACTTGCTAAAAATGGCGGTCTGTATGTACCTGTCAGCATTCCAAAACTGAACATTACAGTGGAAGCCCTTGCAGAAATGACATATCAGGAGACGGCATATGAAGTTATGAGCAGGTTTCTCACAGATTTTACCGAAGAGGAATTAAAGCACTGTATCAACAGCGCTTATGATTCGAAGTTTGATACGGAAGAAATTGCTCCGCTGAAGAAAGCCGATCAGGCTTATTATCTGGAGCTGTTTCATGGTGCAACCATTGCCTTTAAAGATATGGCCCTGTCAATACTGCCGCACCTTTTGATTACAGCAGCCCGGAAAAATCATGTAAAAAATGATATTGTAATTTTAACAGCTACTTCCGGAGATACCGGAAAGGCAGCTCTTGCTGGATTTGCAGATGTAAAGGGCACAAAAATCATTGTATTTTATCCCAAAAACGGTGTCAGCCCCATTCAGGAAAAACAGATGGTAACACAAAAGGGAGAAAATACTTATGTTGTGGGGATCAACGGAAACTTTGACCAGGCTCAGACTGGTGTAAAACAGATGTTTTCAGATCCTGAACTGGCAAAAGAAATGGAAGCAGCAGGATATCAGTTTTCCTCTGCAAACTCCATCAATATCGGCCGCCTGGTGCCCCAGATTGTTTATTATGTATATGCTTATGCAAAGATGTACGCCAATGGCGCTATCGGAAAGGATGAGGCAATCAATGTAGTAGTTCCTACCGGAAATTTTGGTAATATTCTTGCGGCATTTTATGCTAAAAATATGGGTATTCCAATTCATAAGCTCATTTGCGCTTCCAATGAGAATAAAGTACTCTATGACTTTTTCCAGACCGGAACTTATGATAAAAACCGTGAGTTTATGCTGACATCGTCTCCGTCTATGGATATTTTGATATCAAGCAACCTGGAGCGTCTGATTTACCGGATTGCCGGAGATGATGCCAAAAAGAACGCATCTTTCATGGGTGAGCTTGCCAAAGAGGGAAAATACACTCTGACTCCGGGAATGAGAGAGCAGCTGGATTCATTCTATGGAAATTACACCAGTGAAGCGGAAACGGCGGCTGTTATCAAAGAAATTTATGAAAAAACAGGCTATGTTCTGGATACACATACAGCAGTTGCCGCCGAAGTATATAAAAAATACAAAGCAGAAACAAAGGATACTGCAAAAACGGTAATTGCTTCCACGGCAAGTCCTTTCAAATTTACCAGAAGCGTTATGAATGCCATTGATGAAAAATATGATGCTATGTCAGATTTTGAGCTGGTAGATGAGCTGTCTAAAATTGCAAATGTAAAGGTGCCTAAGGCTATTGAAGAGATCAGAAATGCTAAAGTACTTCATGATACAGTCTGTGAGGTAGAAGATATGCCAAAAACAGTAAAAACGATTTTAAAAATCCAATAATTGTTATTTGAAAAAAGGAGAAACTGTATCGGTCAGTTTCTCCTTTTTTGATGTCAAAAACATTGCCTGCAGCGTAAGTTCTGGATTTGTTTTAGTCACGCTGGGGCATTGGAACATATTCTAAATGTTCCTGAATATTTTTATATGCAGGGCGCATAATTTTGCCGTTTCCGGCGATTTCTTCCATCCGGTGGGCGCTCCAGCCGGCAATTCTTGCAATTGCAAAAATCGGAGTATAAAGTTCCAGGGGAAGATTTAACATACTGTATGCAAATCCGCTGTAAAAATCTACATTAGGGCAGACACCTTTATACATTTTCCGTTCATCAGCGATAATTTTTGGAGCAAGCTGTTCCACCAGACTGTAGAGAGCAAACTCTTTATCCTGGCCTTTTTCTTTGGAAAGCCGCTGTACGAAAGAACGGAAAATTTCTGCTCGGGGATCGGAAAGTGAATATACTGCGTGCCCCATGCCATAGATCAGACCGGCATGGTCAAAAGCTTCTTTGTGAAGTAACGCCCGCAGATAGTTTCCAACCTCTTCCTCATCGCTCCAGTCTTTCAGCTTGGCCTTCATATCTTCAATCATCTGCACAACTTTAATGTTGGCGCCGCCGTGTTTCGGTCCTTTTAATGAGCCAAGAGATGCGGCGATGACAGAGTATGTATCGGTTCCGGAAGAAGACACCAGATGGGTAGTAAAGGTGGAGTTGTTACCGCCGCCATGTTCCATATGAATGATTAATGCAATGTCAAGCAGCTTGGCCTCCAAAGGAGTAAAACTGCTGTCTGAGCGTAAAATATGCAGTATATTTTCCGCAGTGGAAAATTCCGGTTTAGGGGAATGGATAAACAGACTGGCTCCGTCATGATAATGTTTGTATGCCTGATACCCGTAAACAGATAACAGCGGAAACAGACTGATTAGCTGAAGACACTGACGCAGTACATTGGAAAAGGATGTGTCATTTGCCCTTTCGTCATAGGAATATAATGTAAGCACGCTTCGGGCAAGTGTATTCATCATATCCTTACTGGGTGCTTTCATAATAATATCTCTGACAAAAGAGGTTGGAAGGGTGCGGTATCCGGAAAGAAGTGAAGTAAATTCATTTAATTCCTGCTGGTCTGGCAGTTTTCCGAATAATAAAAGATATGTGCTTTCCTCGAAACCAAAGTGATTGCTGTCTTTTAGACCATGTATAATGTCTTTAATATTATATCCCCGGTAATAAAGTTCACCATTGGCAGGGACGAGCTCACCGTTTATTGTTTTTGTTGCGCAGACATCAGAAATTTCTGTTAAGCCTACCAGGACGCCTTTTCCGTTGATATCGCGCAGCCCGCGTTTTACGTCATATTTTGTGTAAAACTCCGGATCAATTTTGGAAGCTTTTGCACATTTGTCAGAAAGGCTTAAAAGCTCTGGTGTGATTTCATAAAAACGTGTTGTCAAGCTGTGTACCCCCTTTTTAAATAATTTATACCATTTATGTTACCATAATTTTGTATAAAAATACAATAAATATCTAAAAAAATTTGCACAAAGAATAAAAATACAAAAAAAATTATAATAATAAATTTCACATAGGAGAAATTTTTGTTCTGATAAAAATACAAAAAAATAATTGCCGAAACGGCAGATTTTAGCGGTTCATATAGATTTTTTTTTGTAAATAGTATAAAATAAAAAAGATGGTATTTTCAAAAATGAGGTGGCATGTGTGAAAAAAGAAGAGTTATACCGGTATGTAGACCATACTGCGTTAAAAGCGTTTACGACCTGGGAAGAAATAGACCGGCTGTGTAAGGAAGCGCTGTTATACCATATGGCGTCTGTCTGTATCCCTGGCTGTTATATAAAAAAGGTCCATGAGGTTTATCCGGATCTTTCAATCTGTACGGTAGTGGGATTTCCGCTAGGAAACTGCAATACTGCCGCCAAAGCTGCAGAAACCAGACAGGCTTTGGCTGATGGTGCCGCAGAGATTGATATGGTGATTAATATTGCTGAGGTAAAGAACGGAAATTATGAGGCTGTGAGAGAAGAAATCCGGCTTTTAAAAGAGATAACCAAAGAGCATATTTTAAAAGTCATTATAGAAACCTGTTATCTGAATGAGGATGAGAAAATTGCTATGTGTCAGGCTGTAACAGAGGCAGGTGCTGATTATATTAAAACTTCTACAGGATTTGGTACAGGCGGTGCTGTGCTTTCTGATGTGAAACTTATGAAAAAGCATATCGGGCCCAATGTAAAGATCAAAGCGGCAGGCGGAATCAGAAGTCAGGCTGAAATGGAAGCCATGATTGCAGCAGGGGCAGACCGTATCGGCACCAGCAGTGCAATTACGATGCTGGAAGCGGGAGAGCAGCGATGATAGATTTTGGGCAGCTGGTTCAAATGGCGCAAATGGTTAAAGAGAAAGCGTATGCGCCCTATTCTGGTTTTCGTGTGGGAGCGGCTCTTCTTGGAAAAAGCGGGATGATATATACCGGATGCAATATTGAAAATGCAGCATATCCCGTTACAAACTGTGCAGAACGAACAGCCCTTTTTAAGGCTGTGTCAGAAGGAGAACAGGAGTTTTTGGCTCTGGCGGTGGTCAGTGATTCCGCAGATTATGTTTCCCCATGCGGTGTGTGCAGACAGGCCCTGGCAGAATTTTGCGGTACGGACTTTCAGATTCTGATGTGCCGCAGTAACGGAGATTATAAAATCATGACATTGGGAGAACTGCTTCCGGAGTCATTTGGTTTTTAATTGAAATAATAAATGTAGCAGGAGGAAGTTAAAAGATGGCAACAAAGGCTAATTATAAAAGGAGCGAAATCGGACCTGGAAAAGTAGGGTTTTCAAAAACCAGATCTATTATTGAAGCGGCTTTTTATGGAAACAATGTGGTAAAAGTTAATACATTAAAAGAGGCGTATAAGCTGGCAAAAAATTCACCGGGTACGATTGTAACCGATATGCCGGTTTATAAAGGGGAAGAATTTGGACTGGATTGTGATGCAAAAGTTCTTCTTTTCAACGACGGCGCTATTACAGGACGGTATGCTCCGGCAAGACGTATTACCGGAGAACCTGGGGTAGAGTGCGATAAACTGGATAAGCTTGTGATGGATGCGATTTATGATACAAGATGGAAAAAAATGTATCACGCAGAAGTATTTATCGGTCTGGATACAGAGTTTATGGTAAAAGCACATCTTCTGATTCCGGAAGGAGAAGAAAATCTGATGTATTCCTGGATGTTAAATTTCCAGTATATGTCTGAATACTATGTAAAAATGTACAAAGAATCTAAAATGTACGAAAATGAAGCCGATATTTATATTTTCTCTGATCCTCAGTGGAAAGGAACAGATCAGGTAGATATTTCGGATCCAAACTGCCTGTGCTATTTCAATACAGACACCAACTGTGCGGCAATTCTTGGAATGAGATATTTCGGGGAACATAAAAAAGGTACATTGACACTTGCATGGGCCATTGCAAACCGTAACGGTTATGCGTCCTGCCACGGAGGCCAGAAGGAATACACACTGGCTGACGGCAGCAAATATGTAGCCGCAGTATTCGGCCTTTCCGGCTCCGGAAAGTCAACTCTGACACATGCAAAGCATGACAATAAATATGAACTGATCAATGTGCTTCATGATGATGCGTTTATTATTAATGCTGAGACCTGCGCATCTGTAGCTCTTGAGCCGACATATTTTGATAAAACAGCAGATTACCCTACGGCCTGCGAGGATAATAAATATCTTCTGACAGCACAGAACTGTTCTGCTACAATGGATGAAGACGGAAAAGTGGTTCTGGTAACAGAAGATATCAGAAATGGCAACGGGCGTGCCATTAAGTCAAAGCTCTGGTCACCAAACCGGGTAGATAAAATTGACAGTCCTGTAAATTCCATTTTCTGGATTATGAAAGATCCTACTATTCCGCCGGTAGTAAAATTAAAAGGAGCAAGTCTGGCCTCTGTGATGGGAGCGACACTGGCGACTAAGAGAAGTACAGCGGAACGTTTAAAAGAAGGGGTAGATCCAAATGCACTGGTTGTGGAGCCATATGCAAATCCATTCAGAACCTATCCGCTGGCTCATGATTATGATAAATTTAAGACGCTGGTAGAGAGCAAAAATGTAGATTGTTACATTATTAATACCGGAGAATTTATGGGCAAAAAGGTACAGCCAAAAGATACTCTCGGCATCCTTGAGGCAATTGTAGAAGGAAAGGCTGAGTTTAAACAGTGGGGCCCGTTTTCTGATATTGAAATTTTTGAATGGGAAGGTTTTGTGCCGAATCTGTCCGATAAAGACTATATCATTCAGATGAAAGCGCGTATGCAGGATCGTTTGAATTATGTTACAAGCCTTGACGAATTAAAAGGAGGTTATAACAAACTTCCAAAGGATGCGGCTTTGGCAATTAAAAAAGTGGTAGATGAAGCAAACACATTGTAGAACGTTTTCCAGCCTTTTCCGACGGATAATTTGAATTATCTGTTGAGATTTTGCAGATATTAGAGTATACTTGTTATAGCAAATGAGAGATGCCTGGGATGTACGACAGTCCTGTTATTTTGAACCTACATTTTCGTTTATGGGAATCTTAAATTGCTGATCCGGATGTCAGGCCGCCGATATGCAGCGGAAGGCAGAAAGGTCAGCTGCGGACACCCACCTAGCTTTGCTAGGAGTCAAAATTGCAGGCAACGGCATTTTGGGTATACTCTTTTGATGAGCTACTTAAGATAAAACTTTAAGATACAGAAGACGTTACGAAAGATATGATTGCGTAATCTGCACACATGAGATAAATTCATAAAACACAAAAGAAAGGAGCTGCTGATAAGGCAGCTTCTTTTATTCTTTTTCGGTAATGTTCTTTGGATTTTTCCGAAAATAATAAGCACTGGGCCGGAATATAATATGTGACGTTTATGTTTATCCAGCTCAGACAGATTCTTTCTTTTTGGAACTGCCAATTTGTATACAGAAGGTGATTAAGAATGATAAAAAAATATTTCTGGTTGAAAATCCTCATACTTGCAGGGGGCCTGTTTCTGTGCGGATTTCTTTTTTGGCTGAACCGGTTTCGCATTGATGCAGTAGAATACAAGGATAAAGGAGTCGTATACAGTTATGAGATGAAAGATTTTCTGAAAGTGGCGGACCTTGAGGGTGATGAGGCGGAGAAGGTGATCTTGCCTAAAATCTCTAAAATACTGACAGAAAAGGATGAGGCGGTAATTTATGAACTGCTGGGATTTTCACAGATACTAGAAGAGCGGGAGTCTGCCGGCAATGCATTGTCACGGGAACAGTGGTGCAAGGATTATGAGGCTGTCATAAAGGCTCTTGGAAAGAAAGATATTAAAACAGCTGTTATACAGTACCTGGGGCATGTCCCGGGAGAGGACCGTATCATTACAGATCAGGGGAATTTTGATACATATATACCGGAAGAGTTCTGGATTTACGGCGCTTATTATGAGATTTACTGCTGTGAAAACGAGATGTACGGAGTGAAAGCGGAAGATCTTAATAAGGATACAAAACAGACAGCGGCTGTACAGGAAAATGATACAGATGAATCTGAAAAAACAGATAAGAACCAGAAAACAGAGAATAAGAAAACTTCACTTCCTGAAAAGATGCGGGTGCTTTTGACTAATGATAATAAAAAAGAACCTTACCGAAAGACATTTGAGATTGTATGTAAATCTGCCTGCACTGTTCAGGCAGGTGATCAGAAAAAGAAATATCAGTCCAATAAAACTTACACAGAAAAAAATATAAAGGATTTGTTTTGTGACGGAGTAACAAGTGTTACTTTGACACCGGAGAAAAATAAAACTCTGTATCTTAAAAATGCAGACAGCGGGAAGTGGTCGGATTCCTACCGGGGCACCATAACAATTTATAAAAATAAATCCGGTTACTGGCTGGTAAATACGGTGTCTCTGGAAGAATACCTGTATGGTGTTGTTCCGGGAGAAATGCCTCAGAGTTTTCAGTTAGAGGCATTAAAGGCTCAGGCTGTCTGCGCCAGGACCTTTGCCTGCAATTCGGTAAATGATAAAAAATATTCAGGGTTTCATGCGGATGTGGAAGATTCTGTAAACAGTCAGGTTTACAATAAGAATGGAGAAAATAAGAAAACTACTCAGGCAGTCAATGATACAAAAGGAAAAGTTCTTGGAACAGCAAAGGGAGAATACGCAAGTATCTATTATTATTCTACTTCCTGTGGTTTTACCGCCGGACTGGAAGCCTGGGGTGAAAAGGAAGGAAAAGATTACTTAAAAAGTGTATCAACACTGGAAAAAAAGACCAGCGTCAAAGACTGGGATAAATTTTTAAAGCAG
This sequence comes from Brotonthovivens ammoniilytica, assembly GCF_025566885.1. NCBI lineage: Bacteria > Bacillati > Bacillota > Clostridia > Lachnospirales > Lachnospiraceae > Brotonthovivens > Brotonthovivens ammoniilytica. The sequence continues at coordinate 475,261 of NZ_JAOQJQ010000001.1, forward strand.
ACGGATGTAAAAGCTTATGACAGTCACAGCAGATATTTCAGATGGAAGGCAGAAATAACACTGCCGAAAGATTATTCTTTAAAGCTGGTAAAGAGGGAAAAGAGCGGAGTTGTAACTGATATCAGTTATGTGAAAAATAAAAAGGAACGCCATGTAAAAACAGAGAATAAAATACGCCAGGATCTTGGAAAGTATCTGGTGAAGCTGACCGATGCCAATGGTAAAACAGATACTTCTGCAAACATGCTTCCCAGCGCTTTTTTTACTGTTGAGAAAGGCGGGAAAGATGGAACTTACATTTTGTATGGCGGCGGTTACGGACATGGAATTGGAATGAGCCAGTATGGGGCGGACGGCATGGCTTCAAAAGGCATGAAATATGATAAAATTTTAGAGCATTATTTTCCAGGAACTTCACTGATGTAGTTGTAATATGAAAAAACTTGTATAAGATACAAAATCATGGTAATCTTTTAAATTAGGGTATTTAATCTTAGGGAGAGAGGTTTCATGAGGAATGAAGAAATTTGCCCCGATGATTCGGTTTTTTCTTGATAAATTGAAAAGAGATAATGTAGGCGCGTATGCAGGCCAGGCGACTTTATTTATTATCATGTCAGTGATTCCGTTTATGCTTGTGCTGACTTATCTGATTCGGTTTACACCTGTAACGGAAGGAATGATTTTATCTGCCATTGAAACAGTAGTGCCGGAGACACTGTCCCCGTCGCTGGTTAAAGTGATTGATGAAGTGTTCCATAATTCAGGAAGGCTTCTGCTGGCAGCTATTGTCATTGCCGTTTATTCGTCTGCCAAAGCAGTTCAGAGTCTGCGGTATGGTTTGAATACGGTATATGATATATATGAAACCCGTAACTGGTTTGTGCTGCGTTTTAGGGCAATGATTGAGACATTTATGATGATTCTAGCTATTGTCCTGCTGATGCTGTTAATGGTATTCGGACAAAAGATTCAGGGGATGCTTGTTCAGTATGCTCCCATTGTTTCCATTGTGACAGACTGGATTTTAAAACTGCGCATTGTGCTTTTGTTTTTTATTTTGATTATATTTTTCGCTACGATCTATAAGGTGCTGCCAAACAGGCGGGCAACTCTTCGAAGCCAGCTTGTTGGCGCAGTAGGATGTGCGGCATCCTGGTATGTGTTTTCTTTCGGGCTGTCAATCTATGTGAATTATTTTAAAGGCTTTTCTCTGTACGGCAGTCTTACCACATTGCTGTTAATGATGTTCTGGCTTTATATTTGTATGTATATCTTTATGGTCTGCGGAGAAGTGAACAATGTTTTTGAAGTAATCTGGCTGGAAATCAAAGAGGCCAGGGAAAAGAAACGGATGAGAAAATTAAAAGAAAAGCAGAAGTTGGAGAAGAAATAAAATTCTTGCAGTTTTTCGGGTACTGTGCTAAAATAATCAGCGAATTATGAATAGAGAAAGGCTTGGATGGTGCACAGTAGACAGATATGTAATGACCAGAGAGGGAGATGGCAGCTGAGAGTTTCCCATGTATTTGTTGAATTTCACACCGGAGCTTCAGTTCTGAATAGAATGTTGTCAGCAAAGCTGACCCGAATTGCGCACCAAGTCTCGCAAGAACGAGACTTGAACGTAGGAACTGACGATTCGTGCATGTTACGCATATGAGCGCTTAATGAGATTAAGAAGCAGGGTGGTAACGCGGATATGACT
>NZ_JAOQJQ010000001.1:477289-600736 GCF_025566885.1 Brotonthovivens ammoniilytica
GCAAAGATGAATAAATCTGAGAGGAGATTTTTTAATGGAAGAAAAATTGAAAAAAATAAGGGAAGAGGCTATCGCTGCAATGGAAGCGGCAGAAGATCTGGCACAGCTTAATGATGTGCGTGTTGCTTATCTTGGAAAAAAAGGTGAGCTGACTGCTGTTTTAAAAGGAATGAAAGATGTTGAACCAAAGGATCGTCCGGCTGTTGGACAGCTTGTAAATGAAACCCGCACGGCCATTGAAGAAAAACTGGAAGAAACAAAAAAAGGGATGGAAGCAAAAGCACTGGAAAAACGCTTGAAAGAGGAAGTCATTGACGTAACCCTTCCGGCCAGAAAAAATCGTGTCGGCCATGCACATCCAAACAGTATTGCTCTGGATGAAGTGGAGCGTATTTTTGTTGGTATGGGCTATGAGGTAATCGAAGGCCCGGAAGTAGAATATGACTATTATAATTTTGAAGCTTTAAATATTCCGGAGAATCATCCGGCGAAGGATGAACAGGATACCTTCTATATTAATCAGAATATTGTTCTGCGTACTCAGACATCGCCGGTGCAGGTTCGTGTTATGGAGCAGGGAAAGCTGCCCATTCGTATGATTGCTCCCGGACGTGTATTCCGTTCTGACGAAGTAGATGCGACACACTCCCCTTCCTTCCATCAGATTGAAGGACTTGTTATTGATAAAAATATTACATTTGCAGATTTAAAAGGAACACTGGAAGAATTTGCAAAACAGCTGTTTGGGGCAGAAACAAAAGTAAAATTCCGTCCCCATCATTTTCCCTTTACAGAGCCCAGCGCAGAAGTAGATGTAACCTGTTTTAAGTGCGGCGGAAAGGGATGCCGTTTCTGTAAAGGAGAAGGATGGATTGAAATCCTCGGATGCGGTATGGTACATCCTCATGTACTGGAAATGAGCGGTATTGATCCGAAAGAATATACAGGTTTTGCTTTTGGAGTAGGTCTTGAGAGGATTGCACTGCTGAAATATGAGATTGACGACATGCGTCTTCTTTATGAAAATGATGACCGTTTTTTAAAACAATTTTAAAAGAGCGAGACTTGAAAATGGCGGCAGGTGAATCGTTACATGCTGCAGACATAGAAAACAGTAAGGAGAATGAGACATGACAACTTCATTATCATGGATAAAGGCATATGTGCCGGATCTTTGTGTGGATGCCCAGGAATATATGGATGCAATGACACTTTCCGGCTCAAAAGTAGAAGGATATAAGAAACTGGACGAGGATCTGGATAAGATTGTCATTGGACAGGTAACGAAAGTAGAGGCTCATCCGGATGCGGATAAGCTGGTGATCTGTCAGGTCAATGTAGGAACAGACAGTGTACAGATTGTTACCGGTGCCCCCAATGTGTTTGAAGGCGCAAAAGTACCGGTTGTACTGGACGGAGGACGGGTAGCCGGAGGACATGATGGTACAGTAACGCCGGGCGGTATTAAAATCAAAAAAGGAAAATTAAGGGGTATTGAATCCTTTGGTATGATGTGCTCCATCGAAGAGCTTGGTTCTACCAGAGAATTTTATCCGGATGCACCGGAAGACGGACTCTACATTCTTCCAGAGGATGCTCCTGTAGGTGAAAACGCAGTGGAATACCTTGGGCTTTGTGACACTGTTGTGGAATATGAAATTACTTCAAACCGTGTAGACTGTTTTAGTGTTCTTGGGATTGCCAGAGAAGCGGCGGCGACCTTTAACAAAAAATTTATTCCTCCGGTTGTCACCAAAACAGGAAATAGTGAGAATGTAAATGACTATGTAAAAGTAACAATAAAAGATACAGATTTGTGTTCCCGTTATGTAGCAAGAGCTGTAAAAAATATTAAGCTTGCGCCGTCACCGGAATGGATGCAGAGAAGACTGGCCGCTCACGGAATCCGTCCAATTAATAATATCGTGGATATTACCAATTATGTGATGGAAGAATACGGACAGCCAATGCATGCTTATGATATGGATACTATCGCAGGCAGAGAAATTATTGTCCGCCGGGCAGGAAAAGATGAAAAGTTTACAACTCTGGATGGTCAGGAACGGAAGCTGGACGATTCTGTTTTGATGATCTGTGATGGGGAAAAAGCAGTTGGCATGGCCGGAATTATGGGAGGAGAAAATTCCATGATAACGGACAATGTCTCTACCATGCTTTTTGAAGCGGCATGTTTTGACGGAACAAATATCCGTCTTTCCAGTAAAAAAGTGGGACTTCGTACAGATGCTTCCAGCAAATTTGAAAAGGGTCTGGATCCCAACAATGCAATAGAAGCAATGAACCGGGCCTGCCAGCTGGTAGAGGAGCTTGGTGCCGGGGAGGTAATGGGAGGAGTCATTGATGTATATCCTCATATAAAAGAGGGAAGAAGAATTGCTTTTAATCCGGACTGGATCAATAAAATGCTGGGAACAGACATTGATGCCGGAACCATGAAAGGTTATTTTAAAAAGCTTGATCTTGGATTTGATGAGGATTCCCAGGAAGTGATTGTTCCTTCCTTTAGACAGGATCTTCTTCGGGATGCAGATATTGCGGAAGAAGTAGCGAGATTTTTTGGTTATGATAATATCCCAACAACTCTGCCGGCTGGAGAGGCTACAACTGGAAAACTTTCCTTTAAACTGCGTGTAGAAGAGATTGCAAGAGAAGTTGCTCAGTTCTGTGGATTCAGTCAGGGAATGTGTTATTCTTTTGAGAGCCCAAAAGTATTTGACAAATTGCTGCTTCCTCCGGACAGCCCTCTGCGGAATACAGTTGTGATTTCCAATCCGCTGGGAGAAGATTTCAGCATTATGCGTACAACTCCGTTAAATGGAATGCTTACTTCGCTGTCCACAAATTATAACCGCCGGAATAAAGATGTACGTTTATATGAGCTGGGTAATATTTATATTCCAAAACAGATCCCGGTTACAGAACTTCCAAAAGAACGGATGCAGATGACTCTGGGGATGTATGGCGAGGGTGATTTCTATACTATGAAAGGTGTTGCGGAAGAAATTATTACAAGCGCAGGACTTCATGAAAAAGTAACATACGATCCTGCTTGCGGATATCCCTTCCTTCACCCGGGCCGTCAGGCGGATATTGTATATGAAAATACGGTGATTGGATATCTTGGTGAGGTACATCCTTCTGTCGCTTTAAATTATGCGGTAAAAGAGCGTATATACGTGGCGGTCCTTGATATGCCGGAAATCGTATCAAGAGCATCTTTTGATAAAAAATATGAAGGAATTGCCAAATACCCGGCAGTCACCAGAGATTTAAGTATGGTTGTTCCGAAAGAAGTTCTGGCAGGGGATATTGAAGAAATATTTGCCCTTCGGGGAGGTAAAATTTTAGAAGGCTATCAGCTCTTTGATATTTATGAAGGCTCTCAGATAAAAGAAGGTTATAAATCTCTGGCCTATACACTTACCTTCCGGGCAAAAGACAGAACCTTGGAAGAGGCTGATATTGCAGGTGTAATGAAGAAAATTATGAATGGTTTAAGCAGCCTGAACATTGAGCTTCGTCAGTAAAGGAGCATTCTATGGATGTAAAAGATTTTTACTTTGAGCTGCCAAAGGAGCAGATTGCACAGGATCCCTTAGAAGACCGTTCTGCATCCCGGCTTCTTGTCTTAGACAGAGAAACCGGCGCGTATGAACATAAAATATTTAAAAATATTACAGAGTACTTAAAGCCCGGCGACTGTCTGGTACTGAATAATACAAAAGTAATCCCAGCCCGGCTTTTCGGAGAAAAAGAAGGAACCCAGGCTAAGATTGAAATTCTGCTTTTAAAGAGAAAAGAGAACGATATCTGGGAAACACTTGTAAAACCCGGAAAAAAAGCAAGGCCTGGAACTAGAATCAGCTTTGGAGGCGGCCTGCTTACAGGAGAAGTACTGGACGTTGTAGAAGAAGGAAACCGACTCATTCAGTTTACCTATGACGGAATCTTCGAAGAAATTTTAGATGAGCTTGGACAGATGCCGCTTCCGCCTTATATTACACATCAGCTGGAAGACAAAAACAGATATCAGACTGTCTATGCAAAATATAACGGATCAGCAGCGGCCCCTACAGCCGGGCTGCATTTTACCCCGGAGCTTTTAGATGAGGTTCGAGGGGCGGGGGTGGAAATTGCGGAAGTAACCCTGCATGTAGGGCTTGGGACTTTTCGCCCTGTGAAAGTAGACGATATCACAAGGCATCATATGCATTCTGAGTTTTATATGATTTCACAGGAGGCGGCAGAGAAAATAAATACGGCAAAAGAAAACGGCGGCAAGATTATCTGCGTGGGAACAACCAGCTGCCGGACCATTGAATCTGCCGCCGATGAAAACGGCAGATTAAAAGAGTCCAGCGGCTGGACCGAAATTTTTATCTATCCCGGCTATCAGTTTAAGGTACTGGACGGTTTGATTACGAACTTCCATCTGCCGGAATCAACCTTGCTGATGCTGGTGTCTGCGCTGGCAGGAAGAGAGCATGTGCTGGCGGCCTATGAAGAGGCAGTAAAACAGGGCTATCGGTTTTTCAGTTTTGGAGATGCCATGCTGATACGGTAGAATAAAATGGTATGCGATATGGAGAAAGTTAGGGATTAAGTGCTGCCCGGCAATGAAAGAAACCTGAAAATTTCAAAAAAACTATTGACTCTGACGTTACGTTATAGCTTAGAATGACATTACACGGAAGGGGAGATGAAAATGCGGACAGTAAAAGAGGTCAGTAAACTCACAGGTGTCAGTGTGCGCACACTACATTATTATGATGCCATTGGGCTTTTGAAACCTACAAGAGTAACGGAGGCAGGCTATCGAATGTATGACGATGCAGCCCTTAGTCGTTTGCAAAACATTTTATTGTTTCGTGAATTACAATTCCCTCTGAAGGAAATTAAAGTAATTCTTGATAGCCCTGATTTTAATCAAGAAGAGGCAATAGTACAGCAAATCAAACTGTTAGAATTACAATATAAGCATATAGGTGAGCTTATTTCCTTTGCCCGTGCAATTCAGACGAAAGGAGTAAGGACAATGAATTTTGAAGTTTTTGATACGAATGAAATTGAGCAGTATAAGACAGAAGTCAAAGTAAAATGGGGACATTCTGAAGCATATCAAGAGTATAAACAAAGGAATGCTTCTCAAAGTAAGTGTAACTATGATAGGGTTGCCGATGAAATGATGTCACTGTTTGCCGGGTTCGGTGCTATAAAACAATTTCTGCCTGCGGATCAGACTGTTCAAGAAAAAGTGGGCGCTTTACAATCCTATATAAATAAAAATTTTTATACTTGCAATAAAGAAATTTTAAAGGGATTGGGCGAGATGTATGCTTGCGATGAGCGTTTTAAGAAGAATATCGACCGTTTTGGTGGAGAAGGAACAGCAGAATTCGTAAGACAGGCAATTTTGGTTTATTGTGACAAGTAAAGTATATTCATATAACCATTATCAAAGAGCTAGATGTAAAGACGTAGAGCCGATGAATTTGTGAGTAATAATCACAGTTTGTCGGCTCTTTTTACAAAGATATGAGTTGCCCGGAAGGTGGCGAGCTCTTTTAATTCCCCTCTTTTTGTACCATATAATCAGCCAATATTTTCCATTAAATAAGCATTTATTGGAAGAAAAAAATAAAACAATAAGAATTAGTGGGATATATCAGGGACTTCTGTTATAATGATACGAAAGAGTTATTGTATAAGATGAATATCGGTTGGCAAGGGTAATTCCATGCAAGGCAAGAGTTAGGAGCGTGAAGACCAAATGGAAAAACGTAGAAAGAAACTTCCGATTGGGATTGAGAATTTTGAAAAACTTCGCACAGAAGATTTCTATTATGTTGATAAAACAAAGATGATAAAAGAACTTCTGGATAACTGGGCGGAAGTGAATCTATTTACCCGGCCGAGACGATTTGGAAAGTCGCTGAACATGAGTATGTTAAAAAATTTCTTTTCTTTTGAAAGTGACAAGGAACTTTTTGAAGGGTTGGAAATTTTCAAAGAGACAGCTTTATGTGAAGCGTATATGGGAAAGTTTCCTGTAATCTCAATATCCTTAAAAGGAATCAATGCCGGGAATTATGAAACAGCGCGTGGGATGGCAATCCGGGTTATTAACGAAGAGGCAGACCGGCTGCAGTATCTTTTGAAGAGTGACCGGCTTACAGATAACGACAAAGCCCGTTTTTGTGAGTTGTTGAAACGTGATATGGATGACGTGGCGCTTTTTAGCAGTCTGAAGGAGTTGTCTAGACTTCTTCAGAAACACTATAATAGTCAGGTGATCGTGCTGATTGATGAATATGATGTACCGTTGGCAAAAGCATTTGATCAGGGATATTATAATCAGATGGTGATATTGCTCCGGAATTTGTTTGAACAGGTACTAAAGACCAATGATAGTCTGAAATTCGCGGTAATGACTGGATGTATGCGTATTACAAAGGAGAGTATTTTCACTGGTCTGAACAATTTGAGGATACTGTCCGTGGCTGATGTGGAATTTAATGAGTATTTTGGGTTTACGGATAAAGAGGTAAAAGAACTACTTGAATATTATGATATTTCCAGACACTATCAGACAATGAAAAACTGGTATGATGGTTATCAGTTTGGAAAAGTAGAAGTGTATTGTCCGTGGGATGTGATTTGTCACTGCAGCAAGCTCTGTGTGGACGATGATGTTCAGCCACAAAATTATTGGTCGAACACTAGCGATAATGAGGTGGTCAAAAAATTTATTCAAGGGGCTGATATTGGTACGACAAAGAATGAGATTGAAAGATTAGTTGCCGGCGAGGTAATAAAAAAGGAAATTCATCAGGAAATGACTTATAAAGATATGTATAACTCTATTGATAATATATGGAGTGTACTTTTTATGACAGGTTATCTCACACAGAGGGGGAAGCAAGAAAGGAAAAGTTTAAATCTGGCAATTCCTAATATGGAGATCCGTGAAGTCTTTACAGAACAGATTATAGCATTTTTCAAAGAAACAATACAAAAGAACGGAGAATCGGTAAATGCCTTATGTGATGCCCTTCGTGAAGGAAGAGCAGAGGAAGCAGAGAAAATATTTGCAGAATATCTGAGGAAGACGATTAGCATTCGGGATACATTTGCCAGGAAACAATTAAAAGAAAACTTTTATCACGGTATTCTGTTAGGATTATTGGGATATCAGGAAACGTGGGTCGTTTCCTTCAATAAGGAATCCGGAGATGGATACAGTGATATTTTGGTGGAAATTGGTGAGGAAGAAAAGGGTATCATCATTGAATTGAAGTACGCGGAGGATGGCAATCTAGAGGCAGGCTGTAGGGCTGCATTGGAACAGATCGAAAAGAACCGGTATGAGGAAGTGCTGTATGAAGATGGAATTGACCATGTTTTAAAATATGGGATTGCATGTTATAAGAAGCGCTGTAAGATTATACTTGCCTAAACCCTGTAATCAGATAGCTGCAATGATATATTAGATGTGAGATGACTCCCGTCTCTATAGGCAGTGAGTAGCAAGCAGGTGTCAGTGGCGGGAGTCAATCCCCCATCTAATATACGTTCCGCCAGGATGTGCAGGTGGCTGTAGGAAACCTGGTAGAAAATGAAATAAAAAGTTATAAAAGGGATAACCGTCTGTCTGTAGTCGTGTTATTCCTTTTATATTTGAATTTGTAATATTTTTTTTGCGGCTCTTGAATAGTTAAGATTTTAAAAAATGTCGAAGTTTGTTGAAATAAATCCAAAACTTGTGTTAAACTAAGCAAATAGCTGGTAAATACTGGAAATAATTGTTTAGTCAGGGGGAATTTTTTTGATAAGACAATATTTGGAGCAGGATGTGTATGAGGCATTTCAGGAACGAATGAGGTTTGTTTTTGAAGAATTTGAAAATATTTTTGTCTCTTTCTCCGGAGGAAAAGACAGCGGATTGCTTTTGAATCTGGTGCTTGATTTCAGAAACAAATATTATCCGGATAAAAGCCTGGGAGTATTTCATCAGGATTTTGAGGCTCAGTATACAGTGACCACAGAGTATATTGAACGTACATTTGAGCGAATTAAGAATCAGGTGGAACCATACTGGGTATGCCTGCCCATGGCCACCAGGACTGCGCTCAGCAGTTATGAAATGTATTGGTATCCCTGGGATGATACGAAAGAAGACTGCTGGGTAAGACCCATGCCTCAGAAAGAGTATGTCATAAATTTAAAAAATAATCCGATGACAACTTATAAATACCGGATGAATCAGGAAGTGCTATCCAAACAGTTTAACCGATGGTACCGTATCTCCCATGGTGGAGGGAAGACCATCTGTCTGCTTGGCATCCGGGCTGAGGAGTCTATGCAGCGTTACAGCGGATTTTTAAATAAAAAGTATGGTTATAAAGGAAACTGCTGGATCAGCGGACAGTTTAAAAATGTCTGGTGTGCATCTCCCCTTTATGACTGGTCGCTGCAGGATATCTGGCATGCCTACTACAAATTTGATTATGATTATAATAAGCTGTATGATTTGTACTTTAAGGCAGGTCTTAAAGCTTCCCAGATGAGGGTGGCGTCTCCTTTTAATGATTATTCTAAAGATGCTCTGAATCTGTACCGTGTGATTGATCCGGAGATCTGGACAAAGCTGGTAGGGAGAGTGCAGGGAGCAAATTTTGCCTGTATCTATGGAAAGACCAAAGCTATGGGGTATCGGAATGTTGTATTGCCAAAAGGGCATACCTGGAAGTCGTATACAATGTTTCTGCTGGATACGCTGCCCACAAGACTCAGAAATAATTATGTAAGAAAATTTAATACATCTATTAAATTCTGGCATGAGACCGGGGGCGGGCTGGACGAGGATACCATAGAAGAACTGATTGCCAATGGCTATCAGATTGCACGAAACGGTTTTTCCAATTATACAAGAAATAAAAAGTCCAGGGTTGTTTTTGTAGGGAAGATTCCCGATGATACCGATAACATAAAGTCTACAAAAGACATACCAAGCTGGAAAAGAATGTGCTATTGCATTTTAAAGAATGATCATACCTGCAGGTTTATGGGATTTAGTCTGACAAGACAGCAGCAGAACCGTGTGGATATGATACGCAGAAAATATGAGAGTATAGAGGATATGAATTATGGAATATGAAAGTCCTGTTTATCATGTGATAGCAGTTCCGATAGAAAAAGTAGTGGCCAATACATATAATCCTAATGCGGTTGCGCCGCCTGAGATGAGACTGCTTTATGAAAGTATCAAAGCTGACGGGTATACAATGCCCATTGTCTGCTATTACAGTAAATTAAAAGACATTTATGTGATTGTAGACGGTTTTCACCGTTACCGTATTATGCTGGAGCATAAAGATATCTATGAAAGAGAGCATGGAATGATTCCGGTTTCTGTAATTAATAAGCCCCTAGACCAGCGGATGGCCAGTACGATTCGTCATAACCGGGCGAGAGGTATGCATGACGTGAATCTGATGGGAAATATCGTGAAAGAGCTGCAGGAACTTGGCCGTTCTGATGACTGGATCTGTAAACATCTTGGGATGGATAAGGATGAGGTGTTAAGGTTAAAGCAGATTACAGGACTTACGGCGTTGTTTAAAGATGTGAGATTCGGAAAAGCCTGGAGACCGTCGGATGAAGATGAACAGGAAGAAGTATAAGGGCGTGGAGAAATACGCAGATGGACTAAAAACAAAGTTTAATTGTCAGCTGCTTATTCTGCCAGGATGCACTTATGGTTCCTCCTAGTTCTTCTGTTAACATTTTGGCAATAGCAAGTCCAAGCCCGGTAGAGTTCTTTCCGTTTTCCACAGTGAAAAAGCGGTTGAACAGCTGGCCGGCTGATATTTCATCAAGGCTTGAGGCTGTATTAGTAAAATAGATCTCGCCCTGAAGATTTAATGAAATAAACAGATCTTTGTCGCTGTATTTCAGGGCATTATTTAAAAGGTTTTCAAAGATACGGGAAAGCGCGTTTTTATTTAGAACGCGCTTAATCTTTTGCTGGGGGATATTGATCTGAGGTATAATGCCGGCTTCTTTGAAGGAAACATAAAATGATGCGATGCTTTCCTCCAGACATGCGTTTAAAGATACAGTCTCTCTTGTATGATATTCCTGAATGGATATAATCACTGAATAACGAAAAAGTTCTTCTGTTAGTTTTTTTAAAGCCTCTATCCGGTTGTCAATGACTGAAAGATATTCAACAGCCTGAGGAGATAAATGTTCTTTTTTTAACAGAGACATATATCCACAGACTGCGGTGAGAGGAGTCCGCAGATCGTGAGAAATATTTGTAACAGCATCCTTTAATTCCTGGTCTCCCTGACGGTATTTCAATTCTTTTTTTCTGATTACAGCCAGCTGCCGGTTTATCTGGGCAGCCAGCCGGCATATTTTTTTGTCGCTGGTTGTAAGTGTAATCAGAGTATTTGTATCTTCTTTCAGCTTTGCCTGAAATTCTGTACGGATTTCATCTATAGACCTGCGCATACTGAATATTTTGAGTAGTGATATTATAAGTGCGGCGGCAAGTATTCCGCACAGAATAAAAAGCAAAGTGTTCATATAAGGCTCCTGGTATTATTTGATATCTTTTTTTTCGAAAAAGAAGACTCCGATGGTACTGCTTATACAGATAATAACAGCAGAATATAAAATCATCAGTTTTGGATGGACCGGTGACTGTAAAGAAAGCTGGGTGCTCTGTCCGGAGGGGAGCAGGTCAATAAAAAACTGAGCCGCGTTTCTGGCAGATTCACTTAAATAGTGAGGATTCGGAACAGTTTTTGGTACTTGCTGTCCATTTACAATTTCAATGGTATCTAACATTTCCGGCTGGGCGATCATATTGATCAGATAGATACAGACAAACATAAAAACAATAACAGCCAGTATATTTAAAATGGCGGCACTTGTTTTATTTGACAGCAGCAGCGTTGTCATAGTAAAAAGGGCAGCATAGGAGATCATCATAAAAATTCCGTCGGCAGCGAACAAAACAAGTGTAGATACGGGAAGGGTGGGCATTCCAAACAGCGGCAGTCCAATAATACATGCAGTAATCATATAAGCGATGTTTAAGAAAATACCGATGGCTGCGCTTGTAATAAAATTTGCCAGATAGATCTGCGGTCTTGTATGGCCTACAATTAATTTATTTCGGATTGTCCCGTCACTGTATTCTACTCCTATAAAAAGACTTAGGACAGCAGCCATAATCAGGCCGGGGAGAGCAAATCCGGACAAACCAAACCCCTGGAAAAATAAAGTATCAAAAGTAATATTTCCGCCGTAAGTTAACAGGCTACGGTAAAACATAAGTGCTATAAAAATACAGTATCCGGCCATAATCATCACAGCACACCAGAAAATCTTATCTTTTTTAAGTCTGGAAAAATTAGAACGCAGTAATCTACTCATGTCTGCCACCTCCCACTAAATTTACATAATAGCTTTCTAGGCTTTCGTCCCGCTCGTGAACAGAAAGCAGTTCGCAGTTTTCATTTGCAAGGGCAATGGCAAGTTTTGAAATACTGATTTCTCCAAAGATATCGGCCTGATGATCAGGGAGAATCTGGTGGTCCGCTTTCAGCTGAAATAAAACTCTGGCCAGTGCTTCCATATCAGATACTGTGACGCGGATACATTTTCGGCAGGCAGCTTCTAGATCTTTCGCGCTGATTTCTTTGATGAGCTGTCCGTTTTCAATAAAACCGTAATGTGTGGCAAGACGGGACAATTCATCTAAAATGTGGCTGGAGATCAGAACCGTAATATTTTTTTCATGATTTAATTTTAGAATCAGCTCCCGGATTTCTATAATCCCCTGGGGATCTAAACCGTTTACCGGTTCGTCTAAAACAAGAAAATCAGGATTCCCTGCAAGGGCAATAGCAATACCGAGCCGCTGGCGCATACCCAGTGAAAAGTTTTTTGCTTTTTTGGAACCGGTGTCAGAAAGCCCCACCAGCTTAAGCAGTTCGTCAAGACCTTCAAAGGAAGGAAGACCAAGAATGCGGTATTGTTCTTTTAAATTATCGCGGGCGGTCATGTTAAGATAAATGGAAGGTGTTTCCACTACAGCTCCCATGCGTCTGCGGGATTTTTCAATATCTTTTCTGGAATTTTTCCTCCCATATAAAATATATTCACCGCCGTCAGGCTTTTGAAGTCCGCAGATTAAGCGGATTAAAGTCGTCTTTCCAGCGCCGTTTTTTCCTACAAATCCATAAATACTTCCTTTTTCCACATGCATGTTCAGCTGATTCAGGGCTTTGTAATTTCGATATGTTTTTGTCAGTCCGTTGGTACTTAAGATGTACTCCATATCAGTGCCTCCTTTTTTATTTGTCTGTATCTTATCATGCCATGGTTAAGAAAGCGGTTAAGGGGATCGTTAAGATGCAGTAAAGATTAATCTGCATTTAGTTTAAAACCGATTCCCCATACAGATTCAATGTAATCTTTTTTCTGTACAGTCCGCAGCTTTTTTCTCAGATTACTGATATGTACTTTCAGGGAGTTTTCCACACAGTCAGGCGTATCTTCACTGATAGCATCCAGAATCTGTGATTTTGTAATGACCTGATTTGGATTCTGAAGAAGCTGTTTTAAAATAGCATATTCGGTTTTCGTAAGATGAATTTCTGTCTGATTTACAAAAACCTGATAGGTGGTAAGATCTAGTCTGATTTCTTTGTATTCCAGTGTCCGGGCTGCTGCCGGTAAGTTTTGTTTCCGAAGCTGCACAGTAATTCTTGCCAGCAGCTCCTGAATATCAAAAGGTTTGGTCATATAGTCTGCAGCGCCCTGCAGCAAAAGTTTTACTTTGTCATGGATATCGACTTTGGCGCTGATGATAATAACGGGAATATTACGGATATGGACAAGTACTTCTGAACCATTCAGTCCCGGCAGCATCAGGTCAAGAAGAACAAGATCTGGCTGATTTGAGGACAGCAGAAGGACTGCTTCTGTTCCGGAATAAGCTCTTAAAACATGATAACCCTCTTTTGTTAGTACTTCTTCCAGCATATTTCCAATAAAAATATCATCGTCTACAACTGCAATTGTTTTCATAAAATTACCGTCCGTTTTGAAAATTTCTGACATACTTAGAGAAATTATGTCAATCTGTAAATCATCTTAATCAATAGTTACAGATAAATCAACAAAGGGGCGGACTTATTAAAAAAACGTTAATAATTCGCAGGTATTTCTTAATATTGTGAAAAGAAAAAATTGCGAAGAGAGCCAGCGTAAGTCCCTTGAATAATGAAATCATTGATGTATAATGGAGATGAAAACATACCGGAATTATCTGGTATAAAACCATTTAAGGGATGAGGAAATATGGAAAAACAGGGAAAAGCAAGAGATCTGACCGCAGGGAATCCGGCAAAACTGATTATTGTATTTGCAGTTCCTATTTTTTTATGCAGTGCGCTGCAGCTTTTGTATGGACTAATTGATACTAAGATTGTAGGGAGTACACTGGGAGAACAGGCACTGGCAGCGGTGGGAAGCGCCTCTCCTCTTCAGTCGCTTCTGATTGGCTTTCTTACAGGTCTTTCCACTGGATTTGCTATTGTGGCAGCCAGAAACTTTGGCTCGGGAGATGAAAAGGAACTGAAGCGGTCTGTGGGAGCATCCATAGTGCTTGGGCTTTCCATTACCGCAGTGATTGTTATTGTACTGGCGGTTATTTTAAAGCCTGTTCTGCATATGCTGAATGTTCCAAAAGCAGAGTTTTCGCAGGCTTATCTTTATATGATTATTGTGCTCTGGGGAATGTTTGCCACAGCCTTTTACAATATTCTGGCAGCTAACTTAAGGGCCATTGGAGATTCGCTGACACCACTAATATATCTTTTAGTGGCCACGGTTTTAAATATTGTTTTAGACTTCTGGTTTATTGTTGGATTTCATATGGATGTGGACGGAGCTGCTTATGCCACTGTGCTGTCTCAGGTGATCTCTGCAATCCTGTGCCTGATACATATTAAAATCAAATATCCGGTTCTACATGTAAAAAAAGAACATTTATTTGTAAATAGAAGAAAAGCAAAACAGATGCTGCAGTCGGGATTGTCTATGGGAATTATGATGTCCCTTGTATGGTTTGGAACCATTGCGCTGCAAAGTGCTATTAATACGCTTGGCACTTCTATTATTGTGGCTCATACTGCGGCCAGAAAAATAACGGAAATTTTATTTCTGCCATTGACCGCTCTTGGATCGGCTATTGCAACCTTTACCGGCCAGAATCTTGGAGCCGGGAAGCTGGACCGGATCAGAAAATCTGTAAAAACAACGATGATGATCTGCTGGATCTGGGATATTTGTGCTATTTTAATCTGTCTGTTTGGAGCCGGAATGATGATACAGTTTATTGCAAGCTCTACTGACAGCCAGGTGCTTTTGTGGGGAAGTACTTATTTAAGAGTAGATACTGTCTTTTATTTTATTGCCACACCAATCACCATTATTCGAAATTCTATGCAGGGATATGGAGATCATGTAACTCCCATTTTATCAAGTGCAATTGAGATGGCGGGAAAAATGGTCATTGCATTTTTGCTGGTTCCTGTACTTCAATATTGGGGAATTATCTGGGCGGAACCAATTGTCTGGTTCTTTATGCTGATTCCGCTGCTGATAAAGGCATATAAGAGTCCGGTGCTGAACGCCAAAAGGGAAGCGGCCCTCAGACAGCAGTGATGGAGGGATAAAAAGTATTGCAAGGGGAGTGTGCAGTCACATTTTTGATTTGAGAAAATGAATTCAGGGCTTCAGATTTGAAGCCCTGCTGTTGTTATGAAGAACCCGGCATCTACGGGAGTTTTACCGTCTCATCTGCATCATGCGCATAATCATATCTGCTTTTTTTTGTTCTTCCGGAGACATATTCTGTTTTAAAATTTCAATTAAAAGTGAAGATTCTTCGTTGGAGAATTGAATGCCCTTGGTCTGGGCCTGTTTCATGGACTGCATGAAAAAAGGTGCGGCATCTTTCATGGAAGAAGGTTTCTGCATGTTTTGGAATTCCATCAGAAACTGCAGCTTTTCAGGAGAAAGATTGCTAAAGGCCGGATTTTGAAAAATATTATTGCTCATAAATTACCTTTCCATATTAAAAATTAAAAGAAAATGATCTTATAGTTTCAGAATATGCTCTATGTAAAAAATGATTCATAGGAATTTGACATTTCGAAGAAACTAAGCAGTGTATCTATGGTTTCCTGTTCTTTTTCGGTGCAGTATGACCGGATTGCTGACAGCATCATGGAAACACGTTCGGATTCAGAAACTGCGGCACAGGCATGAAGTTCCTGCGTGTATGCTGAGTTATCAGAATTAAACAGTGACACCGTTTTTTGTAATTCGATAAGTTTAATAATCATGGAAATTTTCTTTTGCTGTTCTTCGCACATATATGGAACCATTGTTTTCATGATCTGAAGTTCTCGGCTTTCGATCAGTGTATCCAGCAATGGTTTTTCAGTTGTTTCATTCATAAAGTTTTATAACCTGTCTTTTTTTATATGTTTATGTAATGTTTCTGCAATTATGACAGTTTACTGTGCCCGGCATATATTAAATAGAATACAGCAGGAGAGATAGTTTAAATATGAGAAGACTGATCCAGGACGGTGACAGTGTTTATATGATAGATGAAGCGTGTATGAAAAAGAAAGAAGAACAGGAGCGGCTAAAGGAGATGCAGTGGCAGCGCCAGAGAGAGAAGAAAGTAAAACAGATTTCAGACAGAAAGCAGATGTAAGCTTTGCACAGATTGCAAGACAGGATAGGTGCAGGGCTGTAATTTTTTTCCGGCAGATTTTTTTATCTGCCGGATGTTTTAGTTTTTATGAAAAGCAGACCTAAAAATGGGGCGGTGCGTTTTGCACCGCCCCTGCTTTGGTTACACAAAGGTGTAAAGCAAAGATTAGCAGAAAGAACCGCCGTTTCCACCACAGCAGCAAAGAATCAGCAGCAATGGAAGGATGTTGTCACAGCCTGAACCATTGAAGAAGGAACCATTGTTTCCGCCGCAGCAGGACAGAATCAGGAATAACCATATAAGGTTACCGCATCCATTGTTATCTCCACAGTCACATCCACAGTTTGTAGCAGCTAAATCACTCATATTTGAGCCTCCATTAAATTTTCTTTACAGTTCATATTATGTAGGCTGCTTGTCAGTGTTTCTATTTTTTATAAAAAATTTTTTCAGAGATTGACATGGAAAAATATACATGTATAATTGTATACAAATATACAAAAGTTTCAAGGTTAGGAGAGTTGTAAAATGAGAAAAGTCGTTATGAACAAGCATAATAATCTTCTGCAGCTGGAAGAACATTTTTATCAGCTGGCAGATGTGGAAGAACCAAACACATTCCGGAATTTATTTCCATATGAAGAAATTCCGAAAATTGCTTTTAACGACAGAATTGTACCTCATAATATGCCGGATGAGATCTGGATTACAGATACTACCTTCAGAGACGGACAGCAGTCGAGAGCACCTTATACCACAGATCAGATTGTAAAGATATATGATTATCTGCACAAACTTGGAGGACCAAAAGGGATTATCCGGCAGAGTGAATTTTTCTTATACAGTAAAAAGGACAGAGATGCCGTATATAAATGCATGGAGATGGGATATAAGTTTCCGGAGATCACCAGCTGGATTCGTGCCAGCAAAAAAGATTTTGAGCTGGTAAAAGAAATCGGTCTTCGGGAAACAGGTATTCTTGTAAGCTGTTCGGATTATCACATTTTCTATAAGATGAAGATGACCCGCCGGGAGGCTTTAAATCATTATCTGAGTGTGATTCGGGAATGTCTGGAGACCGGAGTCAGCCCAAGGTGTCATCTGGAGGATATTACAAGATCGGATATTTATGGATTTGTAATTCCTTTCTGTCTGGAACTGATGAAGCTGATGGATGAATATAAAATTCCAATTAAAATCAGGGCCTGTGATACCATGGGATATGGCGTTAATTATCCGGGAGCAGTAATCCCCAGAAGTGTTCAGGGGATTATTTACGGTCTTACTACCCATGCGGGAGTTCCATCAGAGCTGATTGAGTGGCACGGACACAATGATTTTTATAAAGCTGTTTCCAATTCCACTACAGCATGGCTGTATGGAGCCAGCGGAATTAACTGTTCTTTGTTTGGAATCGGGGAGAGAACCGGCAATACGCCTCTGGAAGCTATGGTATTTGAATATGCACAGCTCCGGGGAACTTTAGACGGTATGGATACAACTGTGATTACGGAACTGGCGGAGTATTATGAGAAAGAATTAGATTATACTCTCCCCAGCAGAACTCCTTTTGCGGGAAAGAACTTTAATGTAACAAGGGCCGGTATTCATGCGGACGGACTTTTGAAAAATGAAGAGATCTATAATATTTTTGATACTGAGAAATTTTTAAAACGTCCGGCGCTGGTATCCGTATCAAATACATCCGGGCTGGCGGGGATTGCCCACTGGATTAATTCTTATTACCGGCTGGAGAAAAATCGTCAGGTGGATAAAAATTCGAAATTGGTTCATCTGGTAAAAGACTGGGTGGATCAGCAGTATGATGACGGACGTGTCACTGTTCTGACAGATGATGAACTGGTTTCGGAAATAACCAGATGTTGTCAGAAACTAAACTACGTGTTATAAATAGGGGAGGGATTTTTCATGAATGAGGATAAATATTCTTTGAGTGCCAGAGTTTTTAACCAGCTTCAGGAGGATATTCTTTCCGGAAAATATAAAAAAGATGAAGAATTGAAAGAAAAGGCGCTGGGAGAAGAATACGGCGTCAGCCGGACACCGGTGAGAGAAGCTCTGCGCCAGCTGGAGCTTGAGGGACTGGTATCCATGATTCCCAACAAAGGGGCAAAGGTAGTGGGATTTACTCCCCAGGATATTTACGATATTTATGAGATCCGCTCTATGCTGGAGGGGCTTTGCGCCAGAAGGGCAGCAAAAAATGCTGCACCTGATCTGATTGCTGAGCTTGAGGAAATTATTTATCTGACAGATTTTCACGCAAAAAGAGGTCATGGAAAGCAGGTGTTTGAGCTGGATAACAAATTCCATGAGAAGCTGTATGAGGCCTGTGGCAGTAAAATACTGGCAAATCTGCTGCATGATTATCATCATTATGTACAAAGTGTGCGTAAAATATCTCTGACATCTCAGGAGCGTTCTGTAAAATCTACTGCGGAGCATGGGGCCATTGTAGAAGCCATCAAAGAACATAATGAAGAAAAAGCGCAGCGCCTGGCAAATAACCACATCATGAATACAATGAAAAATATTGAGTATTACGGATGGGAAAATATTGCAAAAACAGAAGGACAATAAGGAGGATATTTTCAAATGGACAAAATTAAAATGACAACACCACTGGTGGAGATGGACGGAGATGAAATGACAAGAATTCTCTGGCAGTATATTAAAGATGAACTGTTACATCCATTTATTGATTTAAAGACAGAATATTATGACCTTGGACTGGAATGCAGAAATCAGACTGATGATCAGGTAACCTTTGATTCTGCAAATGCAACTTTAAAATACGGAGTTGCTGTAAAATGTGCTACCATTACACCAAACGCTGCACGTATGGACGAATATGATCTGAAGGAAATGTGGAAAAGCCCAAATGGTACCATTCGTGCTATTTTAGACGGGACAGTTTTCCGTGCGCCTATTAAAGTAAAAGGGATTGAGCCCTGTGTAAAAAACTGGAAGAAACCAATTACCATTGCCCGTCACGCATATGGTGATGTGTATAAAGCTTCCGAAATGAAAATTCCGGGCGCAGGAAAAGCAGAATTGGTTTATACAGCGGAAGATGGAACTGAGACGAGAGAACTAATCCATGATTTTACTGGAGCAGGTATTATTCAGGGACAGCACAATCTCTGCAATTCCATTGAAAGCTTTGCAAGAAGCTGTTTTAATTATGCGTTAGATACAAAACAGGATCTGTGGTTTGCAACGAAAGATACCATTTCCAAAAAATACGATCATACATTTAAAGATATTTTCCAGGAAATTTATGATAAAGAATATGATGAAAAATTCAAAGCGGCAGGTATTGAATATTTCTATACGCTGATTGATGATGCAGTTGCCCGTGTGATGAAGTCAGAAGGCGGTTATATCTGGGCATGTAAAAACTATGACGGTGATGTTATGAGTGATATGATTTCCTCGGCATTCGGTTCTCTGGCTATGATGACTTCTGTATTAGTATCTCCATCCGGAGTTTATGAATATGAAGCTGCTCACGGAACCGTACAGCGGCATTATTATAAACACCTAAAAGGTGAAGAAACATCTACAAACTCGGTAGCAACTATTTTTGCCTGGACGGGAGCCCTTAGAAAACGAGGGGAGCTTGACAATCTTAAAGAGTTAAGCGCTTTTGCAGATAAACTAGAACAGGCCTGCATAGATACTATTGAGAGCGGCAGTATGACAAAGGATCTTGCTTTGATTACGGAAATTGAACATCCAACAGTATTAAACAGTCTGGACTTTATAAAAGCAATCCGTACAAAATTAGAAGCATTATTATAAAAATGTATAAAACAGGCTCTAAAGCATCTGCTTTAGAGCTTCCTGTCTGTCTGCCAGAGCACATTCTGATTTAGGGGGACAAGTATGATATTATCCTGTCAAAACATTTGTAAATCTTTTGGTGTGGAAGATGTTTTGAAAAATGTTTCATTTGGAATTGAAGAATATGGAAAGGCGGCAATCGTAGGTGTGAATGGCGCCGGAAAATCCACACTTTTAAAAATTATTATGAACGAAATGTCCGCCGACGGCGGCAGCGTAATTCTGGCAAAAGGGAAAACCATCGGTTACCTGGCTCAGCATCAGGATATTTCCGGTGACAGGACCATATATGAAGAAGTGCTGGAAGGAAAACAGTATGTAATTTCTCTGGAGGCAAAAATCAGGGAAATGGAAGAGGCCATGAATCATTTCAAGGGCCGGGAGCTGGAAGAACATATGGAAGCTTACCATAAAGTGCTTCATGAATTTGAGGCTTTGGATGGGTATGCATATCAGAGCGAAGTATCCGGAGTTTTAAAAGGTCTTGGATTTGCAGAGGAAGAATTTACAAAACATATGGATGAGCTTTCCGGAGGGCAGAAAACCCGTGTATCACTGGCAAAGCTTCTGGTAACAAAGCCTGATATCATTCTTCTGGATGAGCCTACCAATCATCTGGACATTGGGTCTATTACCTGGCTGGAATCTTTTTTGATGAACTATAAGGGCGCTGTTGTAATTGTAGCTCATGACCGGTATTTTCTGGACCGGATTGTTACAAAGGTAGTGGAAATCAGTATGCATCAGTCCATGGTTTTTCAGGGGAATTACAGTGCGTATGCACAAAAAAAGCAGCAGGTGCGGGATGCACAGCTAAAAGCATACATGAATCAGCAGCGGGAAATTAAGCATCAGGAAGAAGTGATTGCAAAACTGAAATCCTATAACCGGGAAAAATTTGTAAAACGGGCGGAAAGCAGGGAAAAACAGCTGGAAAAAATAGAAGTGCTGGAACGTCCAAAAGAGGAGCATACGGAAATGAATCTCTCTTTGACCCCTGAAATTATCAGCGGCAATGATGTGCTGACAGTTGCGGGACTGGCAAAATCCTATGACGGAGCAGAGCTGTTTTCTGATATTGATTTTGAGATCAAACGCGGGGAGCGTGTGGCGCTGATTGGACAGAACGGAACTGGAAAAACAACCATTTTAAAGATTTTGAATGGTATGGTATCTGCAGATGCCGGTGAGTTTAAACTGGGTTCTAGAGTAAAAGTTGGATATTATGATCAGGAACATCAGGTACTTCATATGGATAAAACGGTATTTTCTGAGATTTCAGATGCGTATCCCAAGCTCACAGAGACGAGGATCCGGACCCTTTTGGCAGCTTTTTTATTTACCGGAGATGATGTTTATAAGCGGATCTTGGATTTAAGCGGTGGTGAGCGGGGGCGGGTATCCCTGGCAAAGCTGATGCTGTCTGAAGCAAATTTTTTGATTTTAGATGAGCCTACCAACCATCTGGATATTACTTCCAAGGAAATTTTAGAATCTGCGTTAAACCAGTATGAAGGCACGGTATTGTTTGTGTCTCATGATCGTTATTTTATAAACAAAACAGCTACCCGGATTTTAAATCTTACCGGAAAAATGGTGATTAATTATATTGGAAATTATGATTACTATCTGGAAAAGAAAGAGACGCTAGAACAGGTATATCTAAAAGAAGATACCGGCACAGCGGCAGCACAAAGCGGAGAATCCACCGGAAAAACAGACTGGAAGCAGCAAAAGGAGGAGCAGGCCCGCATAAGAAAAAGGGAAAACGAAATAAAAAAACTAGAAGAACAGATCGAAATCCTGGAGCAGCAGATTGCTGATATAGATGAAGCATTCTGTGATCCTGCCAATGCTTCCAATTCAGCAAAGCTTGGAGAACTCCAGAAAAAGCGGGACGAATTAGAGCTGAAACTGAATGAATGCTATGAAAACTGGGAAAGACTGTCTGAACAGGAATAAGCCTGTCAGTGATTTTTTGTGTGGAATTTTTCTTTCTGATCTGTCAAAAATGGAATGAATACAGACTATTTCTGGATTGATAAAAAATTGACAATAAATAAAAAACACTTTATAATACAATCATCTGAAACAAGAAAAGTATAACGAGTGGGAACAGACTTTCAGATAAGGGAGGAAATAACGTTGCAGAAAACAATATCGCAGGCAGTGATCCGGAGAATGCCGCGCTATTACCGCTATCTTGGTGAGTTAATTGACGCCGGTGTGGAGCGGATTTCGTCCAATGAACTCAGCAGCAGAATGAAGGTGACAGCGTCACAGATCAGACAGGATCTGAACAATTTTGGAGGATTCGGACAGCAGGGATATGGATATAACGTAAAATATCTGTACGAAGAAATTGGAAAAATTCTGGGACTTGACTGTCAGCATAATATTATTGTAGTAGGCGCAGGAAATCTTGGGCAGGCTCTTGCTAACTATGTGAAATTTGAGAAACGGGGATTTGTGATCACCGGTTTATTTGATATCAATCCGGCGCTGGCGGGTTTATCCGTTCGGGGGATTGAAATACATATGATGGATGAGCTAGAGGAGTTTGTTAAAAACCACAGAGTAGACATTGCGGCTCTTACAATGCCTAAAGAAAAGGCGGAAGCCTGTGCAGACCGTCTTGTGGAACTTGGGATTTCGGCAATCTGGAACTTTGCCCATCTGGACCTGGAGCTTCCGGAGGATGTGGTTGTAGAAAATGTTCATCTTTCTGACAGCTTGATGCAGCTGTCCTACAATATTGTCAGCAGACGGAACAGAGTATAAAAATATTTGTTTCTATTTTCATAAACAACAACGAAGCACAAAAACGCTTTGCCTTTTTCTGGCAGAGCGTTTATTGTATAGATAAGAATTTTTCGAAAATCGTCTGAGAGGGAATGGTATGAAATATTTATTAAACAGCAGGGAAATGAAGGCCTGCGATACAGGGACTATTGAGTATTTCGGCGTTTTGTCAGCTGTGTTAATGGAGCGTGCGGCGTTAAGTGTTATAGAGGAACTTGAGAACATCAAACTGGAATTTCAAACATGCCTGGTTGTCTGCGGAAGCGGAAACAATGGAGGAGATGGATTTGCCATTGCAAGATTATTGTATTTAAAAGGATATGATGTCTGTATTTTGTTTTATGGTTCGGAGGAGAAAGCCACGGAGGAGACCAGGCGGCAGATTGGCATTGTAAAAAAGTATAAGATACCGATTGTTTCTGAACTGCCCAAAGAATCTTACGATCTTGTAATTGACAGTCTCTTTGGTATTGGTCTTGCACGCAATCTGGAAGGACGTTATTATGAGCTGATTTTGCAGTTAAACCAGATGACGGGGGTTAAAATGGCGGTGGATATCCCTTCCGGTATCAATGCTGATAATGGGCAGATCATGGGGACTGCTTTCCGGGCAGATGTTACGGTTACCTTTGGATTTGCAAAAATCGGTCAGATTCTCTATCCGGGGGCACAGTATACAGGACGGCTGGCTGTGAAAGATATTGGAATTGACACTTATGGTTTTTTGGGAAGTTTTCCCAAAGTCAAAACATTAGGGCAGGAAGATTTAAGGATGGTGCCAAGGCGCCCGAAGGATGGAAATAAAGGAACCTTTGGTAAAATACTTATTATGGCAGGAAGCATTGATATGGCAGGAGCCGGCGTGCTGTCTGCCAGAGCCGCATATGCCGCCGGCGGAGGACTTGTGCGGATTTTTACTCCCAAGGAAAACCGGACAATTATGCAGACATTGGTTCCGGAGGCGGTTCTTACAACCTATGATACAAGAGCTGATGAAACAGAAAAAATAATAAGCTGTCTTGACTGGGCGGATGTAATTGTACTGGGACCAGGAATTGGAACCGGAGTGTTTTCAAAAAAAATGACGGAAACAGTGTTGAAGTACACAGAAAAAACGTGTATCGTGGATGCGGATGCTTTGAATCTAATGGCAGAAAATAAAGATATATTGAATACAACCGGGGCAGACCTGATTATAACGCCTCATCTGGGGGAAATGTCCCGTCTTGCAGGAATGACTGTGGCAGAAATCAAAGAAGATCTTTTGGGTACAGCCAGAAAATTTTCGGAGACATATCATATCATCACTGTTATAAAGGATGTCAGAACGATTACGGTTTTAAAGGATGGTACGGCCTATTTGAATCAGAGCGGGAACTCCGGTATGGCTGTGGCAGGATCCGGTGACGTACTTACAGGAGTGATAGCCGCGCTGGCAGCTCAGGGCTGTCCGCCGCGGATTGCTGCCCCTCTGGGGGTTTATATTCATGGACTGTCCGGGGATTTGAAAAAATCGGAGAAAGGGGAATATGGACTGCTTGCTTCGGATTTAACTGAAGGGGTCAGTCTGGTGTTGAAAGAAGGAATCAAAGAAAATGAAACATTATAAACGTGTATATGCCAGAATTGATCTGGATATGTTTGAACATAATTTGAGGGAAATTAAAAAAAATTTAAAGCCCGGTACAAAAATTACTGCTGTTATAAAGATGGATGCCTATGGACATGGGGCGGTTCCTCTGGCACAGCTGATGGAGCACATGGATGAGATCTGGGGGTATGCAGTTGCAACTGTTGATGAAGCGCAGATTCTAAGAAACCACCAGTTAAAAAAGCCTGTTCTTGTACTTGGCTATACTTTCCCGGAGCAGTATCCGCTGATGATAGAGCACGATATACGTCCCACGGTATTTTCTATGGAGATGGCACAGGAGCTTTCAAAAGCTGCGTCTTTTGCGGGCCGGGATGTGCGGGTTCATATAAAACTGGATACCGGTATGAGCAGAATCGGATATCAGATTACAAAAGAAGCAGCAGATGAGATTGCACAGATTGGGAAGCTTCCGCATATACTACTTGAGGGTATGTTTACGCATTTTTCCAAGGCCGATGAAAAAGATAAATCTTTTACCAGATTTCAATTCTCAGAATATAAAAAAATGGATGCCATGTTAAAAGAAAGAAACGTTATCATACCGGTTCTTCATGCATCTAACAGCGCCGGAATTATTGATTTCCCTGAGGCAAATCTGGATTTTGTCCGGGCCGGAATTATTCTTTACGGCTTATGGCCTTCTGATGAAGTGCAGAAAGAAAAAATTGATTTAAAACCGGTTCTTGCATTAAAGAGCCATGTGATTCATATAAAAGAACTGGAGCCTGGAAGAATTATCAGTTATGGTGGAACTTATGAGGTGAAACATAAGTCTGTAATTGCAACCATTCCAGTAGGATATGGAGATGGGTATGCAAGAAGCCTGTCGAATATAGGAAGCGTTCTGATTCACGGGCAGAGAGCGCCAATCTGCGGAAGAATCTGTATGGATCAGTTTATGGTGGATATTACGAACATTTCGGATGTTAAAATCGGCGATCAGGTAACGCTGATCGGAAAAGACGGAGAAGAAGAAATTACCATGGAGGAGCTTGGGAAGCTTTCCGGCAGATTTAACTATGAGTTTGCCTGTGATCTGGGAAAAAGGATTCCAAGAGTTTATCAGTATCAGGGAAAAACAGTTGGAAGCAAAGATTATTTTGAGGATTAGCTGTTTTTCACACAAAAACAAAATATGCTGCAATTGCCGGTATACACTCAGAAAAAGTGGGGATAATGGAAACAAACCTAGAAAATGGAGTGTGAACAATGATAATTCGCAGAGGAGATATTTACTATGCAGATTTACGCCCGGTGATTGGTTCCGAACAGGGAGGAGTCCGGCCGGTATTGATTATACAGAATGATGTGGGAAACCGGCACAGTCCAACGGTGATATGCGCGGCAATTACATCAAGGATGAACAAAGCAAAACTTCCAACACATATAGAGCTGAGTGCAGAAAAATACCATATGGTGAAGGATTCCGTAATTCTTCTGGAACAGGTAAGAACAATAGATAAATCAAGACTGAAAGATAAGATCTGCCATCTGGATGCCCAGATTTTAAAAAAGGTGAATAAAGCCCTTTGTATCAGCTTAGATCTTGATACATAACTTGACTAATTTGAGACCCGGTGGTAAGATTTTTTTATTATATTGATAATTAAGGAGCAGAATAAAAATGGATGATGGCGGGAATCCGCTTAAGCAGATAAAAAAAGGCTGGAGATTTTTGTTCAGGAAAGGACAGATGGAAAACCCTGACGATGTCACCGAAGAAGGAATTATTTCTATGGTAAAAGAGGGACATGAGCAGGGTGTAATTCTTGCCAGTGAGGCGGAGATGATTCATAATATTTTTGAGTTTGATGACAAAGATGCCAAAGATATTATGACACACAGAAAGCATATTGCGGCATTGGACGGGGCCAGTACATTTAGAGAGATGCTGGCTTTCATTGAAGATCAGAATTATTCCAGATATCCGGTATACCAGGAAGATATTGATAATATTATCGGTGTCATACATATCAAGGATATTCTAAACTTTATTCTCCGGAAGGATGTGATGGATCAGCCGGTAAACCAGATTGAGGGACTGATTCATGAACTTCCATTTATTCCGGAAACAAGAAGCATTAATGATCTTTTGAAGAGAATGCAGACCAACAAGGTGCACATGGCAGTTGTGGTGGATGAGTATGGTCAGACCTCAGGTCTTGTAACTTTAGAAGATATTATAGAAGAAATTATGGGAAATATTCAGGATGAACACGATGAGGAGGAGTTAAGCATTGTGCGTCAGAACGATGAAAGTTATCTGATGGACGGCATGGCGCCTCTTCATGAAGTATGCGAAATGCTGGATATTAGTCATGAAGAATTAAAAGAATATGATACCTTAAATGGTTTTCTTGTTTCATTAATAGATAAAATTCCATCAGACGGTGAACAGTTTCATCTGGAAGCCTTTGGATACCGGTTTGATGTGCTTCTTGTGGAGAATAAGCTGATAAAAAGAGTAAAGGTTACAAAACAGGAAGCTGAATCGGAGTCCCCTGGGAAGAAACCGGCAGAAAATAACTAAGATAGATTCTGATGATAGAAAGATATACAGAAGTGAGGAGAGATAAGTTATGTCAGGACATTCAAAATTTGCAAATATTAAGCATAAAAAGGAAAAAAATGACGCCGCAAAAGGAAAGATTTTTACAATTATCGGCCGTGAAATTGCAGTGGCCGTAAAAGAAGGCGGACCGGACCCTGCAAATAACAGCAAGCTTCGGGATGTTATTGCAAAAGCCAAATCTAACAATATGCCAAATGATACTATTGACCGCGGTATTAAAAAGGCTGCAGGAGATGCAGGTTCGGTAAATTACGAATATGTTTCTTATGAAGGCTATGGCCCCAGCGGTACAGCCATTATTGTAGATGCGCTGACAGATAATAAAAACCGTACGGCGGCAAATGTCCGGAATGCTTTTACAAAAGGAAAAGGAAATGTGGGAACTCCGGGATGTGTCTCTTACATGTTTGACAAAAAAGGCCAGATTATCATTGACCGGGAAGAATGTGAGATGGAGGCTGATGATCTGATGATGACAGCGCTGGATGCAGGCGCGGAAGATTTTTCAGAAGAAGAGGACAGCTTTGAAATTATTACGGATCCGGACAGCTTCAGCGATGTGAGGCTGGCTCTTGAAAATGCGGGGCTGGCAATGGCCAGTGCGGAAGTTACTATGATTCCTCAGACCTATGTTGAACTGACAGATGAGCAGGATCTGACAAACATTAACAAAATTTTGGATTTATTAGATGCTGATGATGATGTTCAGCAGGTTTATCATAACTGGGAAGAGTAAAGGTTTGACCTGCAGACGGCAGTTGATGCTATCTGCAGGTCATTTGTCTTGATTGCAGAAAACGGGAGGATAAAGCAATGAATAAACCGGGGTTGGATACCTTATGTATACAGGCGGGCTGGAAGCCGGAAAACGGACAGCCCAGGGTGCTGCCAATTTGTCAGAGCACCACGTTTAAATATGATAACAGTGATGAAATGGGACAGTTGTTTGATCTGGAGAAAAGCGGATACTTTTATACTCGTCTGCAGAATCCTACCTGTGATACTGTGGCGCAGAAAATCTGTGAGCTGGAAGGCGGCACAGGAGCTATGCTGACCTCTTCCGGGCAGGCAGCTAACTATTTTGCAGTTTTAAATATCTGTGAAGCGGGAGATCATATTGTATGTTCAAATTCAGTTTATGGAGGAACCTTCAATCTGTTTGGAACTACTATGAAAAAGCAGGGAATTGAGTGTACCTTTGTGGATCCGGACGCATCAGAGGAAGAGCTTCATCAGGCGTTTCAGCCAAATACCAAGGCTGTTATTGCGGAAACCATTGCAAATCCGACCCTTGTAGTTTTAGATATTGAGAAATTTGCAAAGCTGGCCCACAGCCATCGTGTTCCGCTGATTGTTGACAATACCTTTGCCACACCAATTAACTGCAGACCCTTTGAGTGGGGGGCCGATATTGTGACGCACTCCACAACCAAGTACATGGACGGTCATGGGGTATCTTTGGGGGGCTGTATTGTTGACAGCGGAAATTTTGACTGGCAGGCAAATGCGGATAAGTTTCCGGGGCTGACGCAGCCTGATGAATCCTATCACGGTATTGTGTATACAGAAAAGTTTGGGAAAAATGCTTATATTACAAAAGCCACCAGCCAGCTGATGAGAGATCTTGGCTCTATGCAGTCGCCTATGAATGCATTTCTTTTGAATATCGGACTGGAAACCCTTCATCTGCGTGTACCAAGACACTGTGAGAATGCCAGGAAAACAGCAGAGTTTTTAAGTAATCATGAAAAAGTTGCCTGGGTAAACTTTGCAGGACTTCCGGATAATAAATATCATACTCTTGCTGAGAAGTATCTGCCTGGTGGAACCTGTGGGGTGATTTCCTTCGGATTAAAAGGCGGCAGAGCTGCGGCGGGAAAAATGATGGATCAATTTCATATGATTGCCATTGTAACACATGTAGCTGATGCAAGAACCTGTGTTTTACATCCGGCCAGCCATACACACCGCCAGATGACAGATGAACAGCTAAAGGAGGCCGGTATTGCTCCGGATTTGATTCGTCTGTCAGTAGGAATTGAAAATGCACAGGATATTATTAACGATTTAAAACAGGCCTTAGAAAAAATATAATTTTGGGGGAAACAAATTATGAAAAGAGTTCTTTTTGCCGCATCTGAGTGTGTACCGTTTATTAAAACCGGGGGACTGGCGGATGTCTGCGGGGCACTGCCGAAATGGTTTGATAAGAAGTACTGGGATATCAGAGTTGTAATTCCCAACTACAGCTGCATTCCGGAGTCCTGGCGGAGCCAGTTTCAGTATGTAACACATTTTTATATGAAAACAGGGCCGTATGTGGAAGATAAATATGTCGGGGTCCTGCAGTACAAATTGGACACAATTACATACTATTTCATTGACAATGAAGAGTATTTTACCTGTTTTACTCCCTATGGAGATATTAAATACGATATCGAAAAGTTCTGCTTCTTTGATAAAGCTGTGTTATCTATGCTTCCGGTCATCGGATTTCAGCCGGATTTGATTCACTGCCATGACTGGGAAACCGGGATGATACCAGTGTATTTGAAAAATGAATTTCAGGGAAATATGTTCTTTTGGGGAATGAAGGCAATTACAACCATTCATAATTTGAGATTTCAGGGGGTCTGGGATGCAGAGTATGTAAAAGGCATCAGCGGGCTGGAAGAACGTTTGTTTACCCCTGATAAGCTGGAGTTTCAAAAGGACGCTAACATGTTAAAAGGCGGACTTGTATATTCAGATTATATTACAACGGTCAGCGAGACCTATGCCAATGAAATACAGACACCATATTATGGCGAGGGACTGGACGGTTTGCTGTCTGCAAGACATTATGATATGCAGGGAATTGTAAACGGCATTGATTACGAGATATACAATCCCCAGACAGATCAGAAAATTTTCACCAATTATTCAGTAGAAAATTTCAGGAAAAAGAAGTTTCAGAATAAAATAAAACTGCAGGAAATGTTAGGATTAACTGTAGATAAAAAGAAATATATGATTGGACTGATCTCAAGACTGACCGATCAGAAAGGTCTGGATTTGATCAATTATGCCATTGAGCGCATTGCGGATGAACATACCCAGCTGGTTGTAATTGGTACAGGGGAAGAGCAGTATGAAAATATGTTCCGTCATTATGCATGGAAGTATGGAGACAGAATATCTGCCAATATCTGTTATAATGATGATCTTGCCCATAAACTTTATGCGGCTGCGGATGCATTTTTAATGCCTTCTGCATTTGAACCCTGCGGGCTGACACAGCTGATTTCTTTCCGTTATGGTACAGTGCCCATTGTCCGGGAGACTGGCGGACTGAAAGATACCGTGCAGGCTTACAATGAATATGAAGGAACCGGGGACGGATTTTCCTTTACAAATTACAATGGCGAAGATATGCTGAATGTAATTAATTATTCTAAAAAAGTATTTTTTGAAAATAAACGGGAATGGAATAAAATCATTGACCGTGGAATGGCAAAAGATTTTTCCTGGAAAAATTCCGCGAAACGTTATGAGGATGTATATAATTATCTGATTGGTATTTAAAAAGCTGCGAAAGAGAATGGTTCTGTCTGATACTGGCTGAGAATCATTCTCTTTTGGGTTTTTTTGTATCAATCGTTTCCAGCCGGATGAAACAGCACTCTTCACATGATATTTTGCTTCCTGAATAGAAATTGGAAAATGATACATACTTATTTCAGAAAAGAAAGGGTTTTTAAAAATACAGGAACACTTTAAAAGAAAGGAATAAGTATGGGAGAACAGCAGCAAAAACAGGAATCCATTGAGAAATTCGGTGAGATTTGTATGGATAATAATAAGCAGAAGCATAAAATCCATTTATTATCGGTAATCGGAGAGATAGAAGGACACGAAACCCTTCCAAGTACCAGTAAAACAACAAAATATGAACACGTACTTCCTCAGCTGGCTGAGATTGAAGATGATAAAAATGTGGACGGGCTTTTGGTTTTGTTAAATACAGTGGGAGGAGATGTAGAGTCCGGACTTGCCATCGCTGAGATGATTGCCTCTATAAGTAAACCGGTAGTTTCGCTGGTACTGGGAGGAAGCCATTCCATCGGAGTGCCTCTGGCAGTGGCAGCAGACTATTCTTATATTGTGCCTACCGGAACTATGGTAATTCATCCGGTGCGAATGAGCGGAACCATCATCGGTGCGCCCCAGACCTATGATTATTTCAAGCAGATGCAGGACAGAATTGCAGGTTTTATCTCTGACCATTGTCAGGTAAAGGAATCCCGCATTGAGGAAATGATGATGAATACCAGTATGCTGACAAAAGATCTTGGAACAATACTGGTAGGATTTGATGCTGTACAGGAGGGGATTATCAATGAAGTGGGGGGGATTTCCCAGGCAGTCAATAAATTACATCAGATGATTTATGAATCGGATGACAATTATTAGAAATTGTGATAGAATAACTCCAGAATCCGGCTGCCTCACAGTCGGTATATGCAGATAAATTGCAGGAAGGGGAGGAAGTTATGTCTCTCATACAGTCAATATTAATGGGGCTGATTCAGGGTTTGACTGAGTTTTTACCGGTCAGCAGTTCCGGACATCTGGCGATCTTTAAGATTTTATTCCATGTTGAGACTGACACAGGGATTTTATTTGATGTACTGCTTCATGTAGGTACATTGGCAGCTGTGTTTGTGGTATATTACAAAGATATTATACGTCTGATTGCCGAATTTGTAAAAATGGTAATAGATGTAGTTCTAAATTTCATATTATTTATAAGAAATATTTCCGGAAAAGAATCTGTACGTTATCATAGAATTATCAGAAACAGTTACAGAAAATTTGTACTGTTGATTATCATTGCCACCATTCCAACTGGCATTATCGGTTTTGTGGGAAGAGATCTTGTCACGGCAGCTTCGGAAATATTACTGGTTCCCGGTATCTGTCTGCTGATAACGGCGGTGCTGCTGGTGATTTCAGACCGTGTCCGGGACGGTCATAAAAAGCCACGGGACATTACAAATACAAATGCCTTTGTGATTGGTATTTGTCAGGGACTTGCCACACTTCCGGGGCTCTCTAGATCCGGGACAACCATTGCTGCGTGTGTGATCAGCGGATTTGACAGGAAGTTTGCGGTAAAGTATTCCTTTATTTTATCCATACCGGCTATTTTGGGAGCGTTGGTGCTGCAGTTAAAGGAACTTGGCAGCGTTTCTTTAGCGCCTATGGAAATCCGAAATTATCTGGTGGGAATGGCAGTAGCTGCAGGGGTCGGTTATATCTGTATTAAGACGATGCTTGTAGTAGTTCGAAAAAAGAAGTTTACATATTTTGCAATATACTGTCTGGCAGTGGGGGCCTTATCTGTTGGCGGGTACTTTTTTGTGTAAACAGTAATTTAAGCTGGAGGTTTTATGGCTGTAAAAAAAAGGAGATCAGGAGTAAGAAAGAGATCCTCAAGAAAAAAAGGCACCGGACGCGGCAAAGGTTCGGGAACTGCCTTTTCTTTGAGGAGTGAAGTTATACTTCTGCTGATTTTAGCAATATCAATTATTATATTTATTTGTAACATAGGAAAAGGAGGCACCTTTGGACGCGGCGTCAGTGCTTTCTTTTTTGGCGCCTTTGGCCTGATGGCCTATGTTTTCCCATTCTGGCTGTTTTTTATCAGTGCGTTTTTGACGGCAAATCAAAAACATTCCGGAAAGGTGATTATGAAGACGACGGCAGGCATTTTGCTGCTTGTTTTTTTGTGTGTGCTGATTCATCTGCTGATGAACGGAACAGAAAAGGTTTTTCTCTTTGATGCGGTGAAACTTTGTGCACAGACAAAGAATGGCGGAGGTTTCCTGGGAATTGTGCTGGGCTCTGTATTTGTGAATGCTTTTGGCCTTGCCTGTTCCTATGTGGTCACCATTGCAGTGTTGATTATCAGCGGGGTACTGTTGACAGAACGCTCCTTTTTTGGCGGAATCAAAAAAGGAAGCTCTAGAGTATACCGAACTGCAAAAGAAGATGCCGCAAAAAGAAAGCAGCAGCAGGAAATACGGGCAGAGCGCAGGAAAACAGAACAGGAAGCCCGTAAAAAGCGCAGAATGGACCAGAAAGTATCCGGAGTGGCTGTGGACACAACGATTATTCCTCCTGAAAAGAAAAGCAGGAAATCAGATGACATAAGCGAACTTAAAATTGATTCTGATCTTCCGCCTCTTGAGACAGAGCCGCTGCATGAGCTGGATATGGACAATCATATTGCAGCAGTCAGTCAGCAGCAGTCGGAGTTTGTAAAGGAAGAGATCAGTAAAGGACAGTCAGAAGGGCTCTGGGGCCAAAACTCTGAACCGGTGATTCATGTGGCGGGAGAGATGCCGGTATCTAAAAAAGCAGTACAGGAGCCCCGGGAAGCAGAACAAAAGACTGTTCCCCAAAAGAAAAAACAAAAAGCAGAGACTTCAAAAGAAGAAATCAGTGAAATTTCTTCAGAGATTGCATCGCCTAGACCGGATACATATGATTATGAGTTTCCATCGGTATCTCTGTTGAAAAAAGGAGATCCCAATGCTTCCGGAGATTCCAGACAGCATCTTCAGGAAATGTCTGCAAAGCTTCAGATGACTCTGACCAATTTTGGAGTCAAAGCTCATGTCACAAATGTGACCTGCGGACCGTCTGTAACCCGGTATGAAATCCAGCCGGAAATGGGAGTTAAAGTAAGCAAGATTGTAGGGCTGACGGATGATATTAAGCTGAATCTGGCGGTGGCTGATATCCGTATGGAAGCGCCGATTCCGGGAAAGGCTGCCATCGGCATTGAAGTTCCCAATAAAGAAAATGTAACGGTTGCTTTTCGTGATCTGGTGGAGTCCAATGAATTTCAGGGACACAGCTCAAATATATCCTTTGCTGCCGGAAAAGATATTGCAGGAAATGTGATTGTGGCAGATATTGCAAAAATGCCGCATCTTTTGATTGCCGGTGCCACCGGTTCCGGTAAATCCGTCTGTATCAATACAATTATTATGAGTATTCTGTACAAAGCGCACCCGGATGATGTAAAATTAATTATGATTGATCCCAAGGTCGTTGAGCTTAGTGTATATAACGGGATTCCCCATTTGTTTATTCCGGTAGTGACCGACCCCAAAAAGGCTGCGGGAGCTTTACACTGGGCTGTTGCTGAGATGACAGACCGCTATC
This sequence comes from Brotonthovivens ammoniilytica, assembly GCF_025566885.1. Taxonomy (NCBI): domain Bacteria; kingdom Bacillati; phylum Bacillota; class Clostridia; order Lachnospirales; family Lachnospiraceae; genus Brotonthovivens; species Brotonthovivens ammoniilytica. The sequence goes on from NZ_JAOQJQ010000001.1 coordinate 511,232, forward strand.
AGAAGTTTGCGGAATATAACGTGCGGGATTTGAAGGGGTATAATAAGAAGATTGAATCCATAAAAGATATTGAGGATGAAAATAAGCCCCAGAAGATGCCGCAGATTGTAATTATTGTAGACGAGCTTGCTGATCTTATGATGGTGGCTCCGGGAGATGTGGAGGATGCCATCTGCCGTTTAGCACAGCTTGCCAGGGCAGCCGGTATTCATCTGATTATCGCTACCCAGAGACCATCAGTAAATGTTATTACCGGATTGATTAAGGCTAATATGCCCTCCAGAATTGCTTTTTCCGTTACGTCAGGCGTGGATTCCAGAACCATTCTGGATATGAACGGCGCTGAGAAGCTGCTTGGAAAAGGTGATATGCTTTTTTATCCTCAGGGATATCAAAAGCCCGTCCGTGTGCAGGGTGCATTTGTTTCGGACAGAGAAGTTTCGGATGTGGTGGATTTTCTCACGGAAAAAAACGGACAGGTAAGCTATAGTGCTGAAATTGAAGAAAAAGTGAAACATGCGGCTGCTTCCTCTGTGGGAGGCGGCGGAGGTTTATCAGCGCCGTCAGATGACAGAGATGCTTATTTTGCAGAAGCCGGAAAGTTTATTATAGAAAAAGAAAAAGGTTCTATCGGAATGCTCCAAAGAATGTTTAAAGTGGGATTTAACAGAGCAGCCAGAATTATGGACCAGCTAGAAGAGGCCGGTGTGGTAGGACCGGAAGAGGGGACGAAGCCGCGTAAAGTTTTGATGAGTATGGAGGAATTTGAACAGTACGTGGACGAGTATGTATAATGCATGCACAATGAAGATATTTCATTTGCAGATAGATCTTACAAATTTAAATCACTTTTCAGGAGGGGAAACCAATGAAAACAGACATTCAGATTGCACAGGAAGCAACAATGGAACACATCGTTAAGGTAGCTGAGAAATTAAATATTTCTGAGGATGATCTCGAACTTTACGGAAAATATAAGGCAAAACTTTCCGATGAATTGATGGACCGGATGAAAGACAATGAAAATGGTAAATTAGTCCTTGTTACAGCAATCAATCCAACACCTGCCGGTGAAGGAAAGACTACTACAAGCATCGGTCTTGGCCAGGCGCTTGGGAAGCTGGGGAAAAAAGCTGTGCTTGCCCTGCGGGAGCCTTCTTTAGGACCGTGTTTTGGGATTAAAGGCGGAGCTGCCGGAGGCGGTTACGCACAGGTTGTTCCAATGGAAGATTTAAACCTTCATTTTACGGGAGATTTTCATGCCATTACATCTGCCAACAATCTGCTGGCTGCATTATTGGATAATCATATTCAGCAGGGAAATCATCTTTGCATTGACCCAAGACAGGTGGTATGGAAACGCTGCCTTGATATGAATGACAGAGTTCTTAGAAATATCGTTGTAGGTCTTGGAAGCAAAATGGACGGAATGGTACGTGAAGATCACTTTGTTATTACGGTAGCATCTGAGATTATGGCAGTGCTTTGTCTGGCTGATGATATGGAAGATCTGAAAAAACGTCTGGGACGTATGATCGTGGCATATTCCTTTGACGGAAAACCGGTGACAGCAGATGACCTTCAGGCTACAGGTTCTATGGCGGCATTATTAAAAGATGCACTGAAACCAAACTTGATTCAGACACTAGAGCATACACCGGCTATTGTTCATGGCGGCCCCTTTGCTAATATTGCCCATGGCTGCAACAGTGTGCGGGCTACAAAGACCGCTTTAAAACTGGCGGATATTGTAGTTACAGAGGCCGGATTCGGCGCAGATCTGGGAGCAGAAAAATTCTTTGATATCAAGTGCAGAATGTCAGGTTTAAAACCGGATGCAGTAGTGTTAGTTGCCACAGTCAGAGCCTTAAAATACAATGGCGGTGTTGCAAAAGCAGATTTAAGTGAACCTAATGTGGAAGCATTGAAAAAAGGAATTGTAAATCTGGAGAAACATATTGAAAACCTGCAGAAATATCAGGTTCCGGTTGTTGTAACATTAAATTCATTTGTAACTGATACGAAAGAAGAGACAGATTTTATTGAACAGTTCTGCAAAGAACGCAGCTGTGAGTTTGCTTTATCAGAAGTATGGGAAAAAGGCGGCCAGGGCGGAATTGCACTGGCAGAAAAAGTGCTGGATACTTTAGAAAACAAAGAAAGTAATTTTAAAGTTCTCTATGACAGCAAATTGTCCTTAAAAGAGAAAATTGAAACTGTTGCAAAAGAAATTTACGGTGCAGACAAAGTTACCTATTCCAATGCGGCTAATAAAGAACTGAAACGGATTGAGGATCTTGGCATGGGTGAGTTCCCGGTATGTATGGCAAAAACCCAGTATTCTCTTTCTGATGATCAGAATAAGCTGGGAAGACCGGAAAACTTTACGGTAAATGTGCGTGAAGTATATGTGTCTGCAGGTGCCGGATTTGTTGTGGCGGTTACAGGTGCTATTATGACAATGCCGGGACTGCCAAAGAAACCTGCTGCGAATAATATTGATGTAGATAACCAGGGAGTAATTACGGGACTTTTCTAAGAGAAGCGGGGAGCAGCTATTTATCCCGCAGGTAAATTTAAGAAATATGGAGGCTCAGGAAATGGCGTATTTAATTGACGGGAAAAAAATTTCCCAGGAAATAAAAGATGAATTAAAAGAAAAAACTGCAGAGTATGAGAAAAAAGGAACAAATGTCACTCTTGCAGTGATTCAGGTGGGAGAAGATCCTGCTTCCAGCGTGTATGTTAGAAATAAGAAAAACGCCTGCGCTTACATTGGGATACATTCTCTGGCTTATGAACTGCCACAGGAGACTACCCAGGAAGAATTGCTGGATTTGATTCACCAATTAAATAGCCGTGAGGATGTCAATGGGATTCTCTGCCAGCTTCCTCTTCCGAAGCATATTGATGAAAAAGAGATTATTCACGCCATTGCTCCGGCGAAAGATGTAGATGGGTTTCATCCTCAGAGTGCAGGCGCTTTGATGATTGGAGAAAACGGTTTTCTTCCCTGCACACCTGCCGGTATTATTCAGCTGCTGAAACGGTCAGATATCAAAATAGAAGGAAAGCACTGTGTGGTGATTGGAAGAAGCAATATTGTGGGTAAACCTATGGCCATGCTGATGCTTCGGGAGAACGCCACTGTAACAGTAGCACATTCTAAAACAGAAAATCTGAAAGAAATCTGCAGACAGGCGGATATTTTGATTGCAGCTATTGGTAAACCCAAATATATTACAGATGAATATGTAAAAGAGGGAGCAGTTGTCATTGATGTGGGGATACACCGCATGGAAGGTAAGAAACTCTGCGGGGATGTGGATTTTGAAAAGGTAGAACCTCATGTGTCAGCCATTACTCCGGTGCCTGGAGGTGTGGGACCTATGACCATTGCAATGCTGATGAGCAATTGTGTTAATTCAGTTGATCTGTAGGAAATAGACGTGGTGATAATTGATGAAATGTGCAAATTGCGGAACAGAACTTAAAGTTGGCTGTGTATATTGCTCTGTGTGCGGGAAAGAAGCTCAGATTGTTTCAGAGAATACGATTTTAGAAGACGAATATCTGTCTAGACTGTTGGATGAACAGAAGGAAGCAGAAAAAAAGAAACAGCAAAAAGAAAAAGAAGAGCAGGAATTAGAAGAAAAGGAAGAAAGAAATAAGAAGTTTCAGAAGAAAAAGAGAAAGAAGATTCTTATGCTGATCTTGCTTCTGGTCTGTCTTGCAGCAGTCCTTGGCGGATGTTTCTGGTACAGGCATATGAATTCTTTTGATTCTTTGTATAAAAAGGCCGAAATCAAATACAATACCGGAATGTATCAAGATGCAGAAACTATTATGAAAAAGGCTCTGGAAAAAGAAAATAATGCTTTAGAGGGCCATCTGCTTCTTGGAAAAATATATGCAGAGCTGAAAGAGACAGATCAGGCTGAAGCAGAATTTCAAAAAGTTCTGGCCATTGACTCTGCATCTTTGGAAGGGTATCAGGAGCTGTTAAAATTGTATGCTGCAAGTGATTCCTATGAGAAAATTACCGCCCTGAAAGACGGCGTTTCTGATGAGGCGATTCTGGCGCTGTTTGAAGATTATCTCATTGAAGTTCCGTCTGTGGATATCGCGGGAGGCACCTATAATGATTTTATGGAACTGAATTTGTCCGTTCAGAATAAGGAGCTTGAAATTTATTATACGCTGGATGGAAGCGATCCTGTCAGCAGCGGGGAAAAATATGCAGATGAGGCAATCCCCATCCGTCAGGAAGGGGAAACGATTCTGAAAGCCGTCAGTAAAAATCAGAACGGAGATTTTTCAGAAGTGCTGGAGGAAACTTATCAGATCGAGCTTGCCATACCGGATATGCCGGTTGTGTCGCCGGACGGGGGGCAGTTTACCAGTGCAAAGGATATTACGATTTCCGTTCCGGATGGGGTATCTGTTTACTACACCTGGGATGATACAGAGCCCACGGTAAAATCACAGAAATATCAGGGGCCGTTAACCATGCCGGAAGGCAACAATATTTTATCGGTAATTGCAGTAAATGATAAAACCGGAGCATCCAGCGAAGTGCTAAAGACAAATTTTATTTATTATCCGGAATCGGACAGTGAATAAAGAATCAGGAGGTTCTAGCAGAGATTGTCAGAACCATATAAAAAACGAAATGACCGGAGGGAATGATAAGATTCCGTCTGGGTCATTTCGTTTTTTGCTATTAAGAAATGATATCTGTTATTCCTGATGCTCAGAAACAAATTCAATCAGATCTTTTCCTAATTTTGAAATACGGGCCAGTGAATATACGGGGATCATCTGCTCCTCTAATTTACTCCGTCCCGGCTGGAAGGCCTTTTCGATTAATACGCCGATTCCGGCTATGGTAGCATGGGCTTTTCGAATCAGACGAAGGGCGCCGGTGGCAGCTTCACCGTTGGCGAGAAAATCGTCAATAATAAGTACGTGATCATTTTCGTCGATCTGGTGCATGGAAAGTGTCAGTTCATAACTGGTTCCTTTGGTAAAAGATGCAACCTCAGTGTGGTAAAGATCCTGGTTAAGCACCTGAGATGGCTGTTTTTTTAAAATAACAAGAGGGATATTCATTTCGATTGCAGTAGTAAGTGCCGGTGCAATTCCGGAACTTTCGATAGTAATTACTTTTGTAATTCCCTGATTTTTAAAATGCTCTGCGAATTCTTTCCCGATCTCTTTCATCAGCTGGGGATCCACCTTGTGGTTGATAAAACTGTCCACTTTTAAAATGTTTTCATCCAATGCATGTCCTTCAGCAAGGATTTTTTCTTCCAGTAGTTTCAAAATATTCACCTCGTACATTCATTATTTTATTTAGTATCTGTAAATCAGATGGATTCTAAAAATATTATACCATATGGACACAGGAGAAAAAAGTCAGGATTGAAAGAAGATTTAAAGTGTGAAATAATATTTCTGCCCGGGGCGGGCAGAGAAGCTTCATGGAGGACAGTGATGAAAATTACATTGATTACCGTTGGAAAAATCAAAGAAAAATATTTAAAAGACGCTATTGCAGAATATTCCAAGCGCCTGCGTAAATACTGCAGACTGGAAATCATAGAAGTAAATGACGAAAAAACACCGGACCAGGCCAGCGCTTTGGCAGAAGAGGAAATCCGCAGGAAAGAAGGAGAGCGGATTTTAAGATATTTGAAAGATGATGCCTATGTCATTACATTGGAGATAGAAGGTAAGATGATTGGTTCTAAAGATCTGGCGGATAAGATAAATCATCTTGGGATTCAGGGGAAAAGCCATGTTATTTTTGTGATTGGCGGTTCTATTGGACTGGGGACGGCAGTGCTGAAACGTTCAGATTATGCACTAAGCTTTTCAAAAATGACATTTCCACATCAGCTGATGCGGGTCATACTGCTAGAGCAGATATACCGGAGCTATCGGATTATACATGGAGAACCATATCATAAATAAGAAGATTTACAATATAAGCGGATTTCGTTGATTAGGAATTCTAATGCGGTATTTTTGTTATTTTGTTTCCAGGTAGCAATGATACCGCTTTTTGTATGAATCACCGGACGAAAAGCAAAAGACGGGTTTCCATAGTCTTTATAGTGGCGGTCGCAAATAAATACATCAGAATCGTCCAGCAGATTATAAGGAAGAGCATTGGCACTGTTTGTGTGCTTGAAAAAACACGGCTGGATGCCCGTGCCGGCAAAAAGATCTTCAATCATACCGCTGTAAGTAGGAACATACATAGGAGAGACTATTACAAAGCGGCTGTTTTTCAGGTCTTCTAGTTCCAAATATTCTTTTTTGGCCAAAGGATTGCTTTTAAGCATACAGACATTGTGGGGGCATTCGTCAATAAGGAATGTCTGAAACTCTTTGGGATCTAGCTGCTCAATATCATACAAAACTGTAAAAATCAGATCCAGGCTGTCATTGAATAATTGTTTGCGCACATCCTGTGCGGAACTGGCATGAACAGTAATTGTTATTTCAGGATATTTCTGCCGAAACTGAAGTAAAACCGGCTGTAAAAAATCTTCTGTTTTATGAGTGTCCAAAACGCCGATAGACAGGGAATGAGAATGTCCCCCCTGAAGGATTCGACATTCGTTAATGGATTGTTCCATATCCATCAATACTTTTTTCCATTTTTCATAAAAGTGTTCACCGGCTTTTGTAGGAAGCAGGCGTTTATTATTTCGAATAAAAAGCTGTACATCAAGGGTCTGTTCCAGAGCGGAAATAGATTTGCTTAAGGTAGACTGGGTTGTATACAGGTTTCGTGCTGCTATACTGAAACTTCGGCAGTCTGTAACCTCAATAAAATAGTAGATTTGTTGTAAACTAATATGAAAATAACCCTGCTGATACATAAATATTCCCCCAAATATGATTCTGTCGATTAGTCAATTATATCGGAAAAAATACGGATATGCAATGTTGTCTTTTTTTGTATGTACTAGTTTTGCAGTATTCAAATGATACCTGGAAATAAAGGAATAACAATATTCATAAATGGAATATAAGGAAGGTTTTTTTTGTGAATCTAAAGATTTTCTTATTAACATTCAGAATTGTGAACAGGTTATGCGGGAAATTCGTTTTACGATTCTGCTGTTTATTCTTATAATCACTTTTATAATTAAACAGAGCATTGGGTCTGTAAAAAAGGAGAATAAGAATATGATTCAGAAGTTAGCTGATGTTAAGCTGAATGTAAGACCGATTTTTATTGGTCTGATCCATCAATACCGGTATGAGGGGCCCTGCCGTTTTGGCCAGGGAGAGGAGCTGGAAAAAGATTATGATATTATGGCAAATATGGAACTTTACAAGCAGTTTAAAGAAGATGTAAAGAAGCATATGCCAGAAGAAGTTAATCTGTTAGAGCCTATATATGTTGAGCGTGATGACTGGTTTTTAAGCCGGGAAGAGATGTTTGAAAAAATGGCGGAAGGAATTGAAAATGTTGATTTCTATCTGTTTTCTTTCGGAATCGGGCGTGGTGATATTTATGTGGAATTTGCACAGCGCTATCATAAACCCCAGGCTGTAATGCCCTACCAGTGCTGTGAAGCGGCAGTGAACACTTCCGCAGTACGTAACAGAGGATTTGAAGCTTATGCTTACCGTAACTGGGAGGATCTTACTGTACATATGAAAGTGCTTCGGACACGGAAAGTTCTGGCATCTACAAGAGTTTTACTTGCCAGCAGATTTAATTCTTCCCGCTCTTACAGTTCATCGGATAATTTTGTAGATTTAAACTACGTAACAGAAAAGCTGGGGGTACAGTTCCGTTATCTGAATGTACATGAGCTGTTTGATCAGCTCCATATGGTGGATCCGGCTTCAAATCCGACGCTGCCGGGACGTAAAGCCTATAATATTACCCCGGAAGATATGATAGAAATTGAAAAAATCAGTGATGAACTGATTGCAGGTGCAGACGAGGTACGTATGGAAAGGGACATGGTTATTTCCTCCGTAAAAGCATATTATCTTGTGAATAAATTGCTGGATGTTTATGGATGTAATGCATTTACGATTCCATGTCCTGATGCATGTTCCACCAGACGGCTCAATGAAGAAAAGATTACTTTCTGTCTGACACATTCTTTAAATAATGAAAATGGGATTCCTTCTGCCTGCGAATTTGATATCAATGCCCTGCTTGGCATGACTGTAATGGAAAGTCTTTCACACCAGGCTGCTTATATGGGAAATACCAATGCTGTAATGTATAAAGACGGAAAGATGATTCCGCTTCAGGGATTCTCTGATGAGGATTTGAAGCATATAACAGATGAAAGGGAAAATCTGTATCTCACATTTCATTCGACACCAAACAGAAATATGCACGGATATGGGAAAGAAAAATCTTCTTATGGTCTTGCACCTTTTGCATATAGTGGATTTGGGGCTACGATCCGCTATGACTTCTCTCAGGATGCCGGAAAGGAGATTACACTTATGCGTTTTGCTCCGGATGCAAAACGGCTTTTTGTGGGAAAGGGAAAAGTAGTGGCAGGTTCCGGTTATGACCGGGTGAATTGTGATGAAGGTGTATTCTTTGCTGTAGAAAATCAGGAAGATTTCTTCTATAAACAGATCAACTTTGGAAATCACATGATCATTACATTCGGTAATTATGTAAAAGAACTGCAAATGCTTGGAGAGTGCCTTGGCATGGAAGTAGTAACTGCATAATTTGAAAGCGAAAGCTTAAACATGAGGAATCTGCTGATCAGAGTCCTTATTATGAGAAGAAACAGGAGTGTGTGAAAATGAAACGGAATATGAGTGAATTATTTGGTTTTGGTAAAGGGTGGGGAACGATTATTTACTGTCTGTTAATGTTCTGGTTTTATGCGGGCATGGTAAATGACAGTTCTAATATTGTTGCTCCTGCAGTTGCGGAAAGATTGGGGATACCCGCAGGAAATGTTCTGAATATGGGAACAGTTGCAGCTATGGTGGGGGTTATCTTCTTCTTTATTCTCGGATGGGTCAACCGGAAAATCGGTGCCCGTATGACATCTTTTATCTGTCTGATTCTTGCGGGAATTGGTTACTTTGGAATGGGTCATGCAGGAAGTCTGGTACAATATGGGATATCCCTGTGTGTCTGTACCATTGGTGCCATGAGCGCAGGATATATTGCGGGGGGAGCACTGGTAGCATCCTGGTTTCCAAAGAAAAAAGGAATCGTTATGGGATATACCACCATGGGACACAATATGGCCACCGGATTTTTTGTACCGTTGATTACTATTTTAGTGGTCAGACTTGGAGTTAAAAATGCAGTGGTAATTCCAGCGGTTTTAGTCATTGTTCTTGCAGTTATGGGGCTTTTCCTTATGCGGAATACACCCCAGGAGAGAGGCGTGAATCCGGATAATGTTTCTGATGAAGAATATCATTCGCAGTATTTTAACAGCGAGACCGATGATGACGGCGGCTGGACCGTAAAGAAACTTTTTTCGAAAAAAACATTCTGGCTGGTAGCCGTGGCATCCGGGGGGTTCCAGTTTGTTTCTACAATTATTATTACCCAGCTGGTTGTCCGTAATCAGCAGGTGGGATTTACACAGGCTCAGGCTGTAAAAATTATGACAATTCTTGCTTTTGCAGGGATTGCAGGTTCCTGGATTATAGGTGCTCTTGATCAGAAAATCGGAACGAAAAAGACAATGATTTTCTTTGGAATCTGGTATGCCGCGGCATTATTACTGGAAGTAACAGAAATTCCTGCACTGGTTATTGTATTCCTGATTATGTTTGCGCTGGCTCTTGGAGGAAGTGCAAATTTTACTACATCACTGCCGGCGGCTGTTTTTGGACGTCACGGATTTAAAAAAGTAAACAGCGTACTTTTTCCCATTCAGGCGCTGGTTTCATCTTTTGGTTTTATGGTAAATGGAAATGTCCTGAATGCTACCGGAAGTCTGAGGATGTCTTATGTGATTGCTGCGATTGCATCTGTTGGTGTTGTTATTCTTGTCCTGTTTATCAATGAACATGAATATAATCGTGATTTTATGACGGAAGAGCAGGCAGAGGCTTTGACAAAACAGTTGAAAGAGAAATAGAAATGTCAATGATTAAAAATATGGATGATCTGCTGTCCTGCAAAAAGAAAGCAGATGGATATGCCAGGATACTGTCAGCCGGTAATTTTACCGACTGGCAGAGCCTTCATGAAATACTATATCAGTTTATATTGTGTAAATATTCATTATATGGCATTTGTCATGATATTTACAGCCTGGATACACTGGCACAGATGAGTGTTGCAAAAACCATTCAGATGACTGGAAAAGATGCTTTTAAAGCTGACAGTAAAGCCTCCTGCGAAGGGACGACATCCGCAATGAATAAAAAAATTCTTTTATTAATGGCAATACAAAAGCTGATGGGGATTTCTTTTCCCAGAGAGGTGACAGCGAAATTAACAGATACGAAGCTGATTGCAAGGGCAGTGTTTGAGCTGTCAGCAAAAACAGAGAAAGACGGAAAAATACATGAGGGATGAGATTTTATACAGAGAATCACAGTGAGGTGGCAGACAGTGGCGGAATGTGATTGTATATCAATTGAAGAAGAGCAGGAAGCGTTTATCCGGGATTTTAACTCTCTTGAGGACTGGATGATACAATATGAATGTCTTCTGGGTCTGACAGCAGATATGCCTGTAGTATATTCGGAGGAAAAGATACGGGAAAACCTGATTGAAGGATGTCAGGCCAGGCTCTGGGTTGTATTATCCTTTGAGGATGGAAGAGTTCGGGTGCGTATAGACAGTGAAGCTTTAATTGTAAAGGGAATTGCTGCAGTTATAGCAAAGCTTTTTGATAAACGATATCCAGAGGAAATCTGTAATGCCCGGCTGGATTTTTTAGAACGTACATCAATCCGGTCTCAGATTTCAACAGATCGATTTCACGGAATGTTAAAGTTGATTGAAAGAATCTGTAATTATGCTGGCGCACAGCGGGCATAAATGATATCATATGTAAAGAATTAAATTGTTTCCGGTACAGATCGGAAACATAAAAGGCGGTATGATATGAATACAGAAGAAATCAGAAAAGATTTTCCCATATTGAGTGAAACGGTCAATCACAGGCCGTTAATTTATTTGGATAACGGCGCAACAACACAGATGCCAAGACAGGTGATGGAGTGCTGGACCTCTCATTATTGTCATCAAAATGCCAATGTGCACCGCGGAATTCATTATTTAAGCGAACAGTCTACTCTGGCGCATGAGGCAGCAAGGCAGACAACAGCAGAGTTTATAGGCTGCGATGATTCCAGGCAGATTATATTTACAAGCGGGGCCACAGACAGTTTGAATCTTCTGGCGTCAGGATATGCATTTCCGCGTCTGGGACCTGGAAAAAAAGTAGTGGTAACTGAGTTTGAGCATCATTCAAATTATGTTCCATGGCAGCAGGCAGCGAAAAGGGCCGGTGGTACATTTACAGTCATCCCTGTAGAAGGAGATGTATTAGATCTGGAAAGGCTGAAAAAGGAGCTGGACGAACAAACAGTTATTTTATCTGTAACAGCGATCTCAAATGTAACAGGAACGATACTGCCTTTGCAGCAGATTATTTCTATGGCACATGCAAAAGGCATACCGGTCTGTGTGGATGCAGCCCAGGCGATGCGTCACGGAGGTATGAATGTAAAAGAGCTGGACTGTGAATTTTTAGCTTTTTCAGGACATAAGATGCTGGGACCTTCGGGAACAGGGGTTCTGTACGGAAAAAAAGAGTATCTAAAAGAGATACAGCCGGTACGTTTTGGCGGAGGAATGGTGGATATTGTTGATCTTAAGGATACTACCTTTGGGGAAGTGCCTTATTGTCTGGAAGCGGGGACACCAAATTATGCAGGCGATATTGCGCTGGCTGAAGCTATGCAGTATATGAACAAAATTGGACTGGAAGAGATAGCGGCCTGGGAAAAGGAACTGACGGATGAGCTGGAGGAGACCCTGCGCGGGATGGAAGGAGTCACTGTTATAGGTGGGAAACAGCCAAAGAACAGTGTAGTATCCGTTTCTGTAGATGGAGTGCATCCTTATGATCTGGCCAGTGTCCTGGACAAATTTGGGATTGCCGCCCGGTCGGGAAATCATTGTGCCCAGCCTGTTCTGCGAAAATTGGGATACGAATCCCTTCTTCGTTTTTCCCCGGCCTTTTATAATACCAGAGAAGAAATTCATATACTGGCACAGGCTATGGAAAAGTCGGTGGCTATGCTGCGTAAATGGTGTTAATTTGGGATGGATAGTATTTAAAATTTAAAAAGGTAAAAGAAGAAGGCAGCCGGACAGCTTATTGAAGCAGCCGGCTGCTTTCAAAATCAGACAGATATGCATAAGAATTTAAGATATGCAGTCTGTCTTTTTCATTGTTCAGATCAAAATTACATAATTCATAAATACGTTTTAGACGGTATCCCAGAGAATGACGATGAATATTCAGATATTCGGCAGTTCGAACCGGAGACCGTTCGTACCTCAGATATGCGTGAAGAGTCTTGCTGAATTCTGTATGGTGTGCCCGGTCATATTCCAGTAAAAGCAATACCTCGGGATGGACAAAACGGATATCCATATATCGGTGAATAATTGAGAAAGCGTATGTTAGAGTAAATTCTCTGTAAGAGGCTAAATGCCCGGGCTTTTTTTGACAGAATTCTGTTGTAACAAATGCCTGCCAAAAGTAGTCATGTAGGTTTTTGAAATCTGTAAATGTATCGCTATAACATCCATAGTAATTTCCGCTCTTTATATAATTTCTTAATTTCCAGCTGATGGGGAGATCTGTTCTAGAGGAACAGCCGCACAATATACATACATTTTGATTGTGTAATATGGCGTAGCAGTCAGGGACAGAATGGTTGATGATTCTACAAAACTGGTTATTCAGATTAAACTGTTCTGAAATATTTTCCAGAACAATTAAAAGTTTTTGGCAGCCAGAAGGCCAGCCCATGCGCTCGAATTGAATTTGCAGGGAATCTGAATCAAAGGGCTGTTCGGTAAATGCCTGGTGAAGGACGGATTCCAATAATAATGTATTTTGTTCCTGGGCATGAGTCTGAAACCAGAGATCAAAATACTGACATAACAGGATAAATACATCCAGTATTCCTCTGGAAAACTTATCTTCATCATCTACCAGCCCGGCAAGTCCTACCAGATTTTCATTAATAAAGAAATTATAGAAATAAGCAGGATGGTCTGCGAAATTTGTGTATTTCAGATGATAAAGTCCGGTATACTGAAAAACATAGGAATGATTTGCATTAAAATCGAGAATTAAATTGATATCGGAATGGCCAAATTCTCTCAGGTTTTCCCACTGGGTGTTTTTCGTTTTGTAATCTGTATTCAGAGACATGGCAAGCAGACTCTGATTGGAATCCAGCAGAAAAACCGGGTATGGAAATAGTTTTTCTGTATAAGCAAGCAAATCAGAAGCTGATTGACCGGAATAAATCATTTCTAACATATGATCATTCCATTGTGAGTAGAAATCAAATGCCTGCAGGAGGGCATTTAAAACTTCTTCCTTTCGGACGGTTTTCAGATGTATAGTATCGTTTCCGTGTATACAGAGTGTACCGAAATTTTTCGGTTGAGAAAAGTCTTCTGCACAGCCTATATAAAGAATGCTGCTGTCCATAGTGATGTCAGGTGAAAATAGACGGACAGAACTGATATTTAACCTGCTGTCCTTGATGCTGCTTTCAGGGTTGTATTTTTTTAGCCATTCATGCAGGATCCACATGCTTAATTTCATAAATAATATGTACCTTCCTTTATTCTTGTGTGAAACATGTCTGTCAAATAGTATGGAAAATGTAAAGTTTAAAAAGTATTACGATATTTGCTTGAAGTATAGGACGTATCGTCTAAAAAATCAATAGATATAAAAAAATATTCATACGATCCGTATGTTATTCTGATAAATGTTCTATGTTTTAATAGAGTTACCAAGTTATTTGGGGGAATCGTGAAATAAGACACTGTTGACCAAGAGAAAGGAAGAGGTATTAAGAATGAAAAAAGGTATTCAAATGAAGCTGAACGTAAGACCAGTATATCTGGCCCTTGTACACAACTATTTTTTTGAGGGACCATGCCGTATGGCACCAACGGAACAGTTGACACCGGAGTTTGAGTCCATGGCACAGGCCCAAATGTCTAAATATTTTATTGAGGATGTAAATGCACATCTTGAGAATGATCCTCTGATTCATATTATGGATCCTATTTATGTTGTTCGTGATGATGAAATGACTTATTCAGAAGAAATGTTTGAAACAATTACAAAAGATAATGAGAATGTAGATTTATATCTGTTTGCACTGCAGATGGTCCGGGGTGACATTGTTGTGGAAGTAGCAGAACGTACAAATAAGCCAGTAATGATACAGCCTCAAACCTGCTGTATGTATGCAAGGACGATCTCTCATGTGCGGGCTCACGGAAAAGAAGGATATACAAATTTCTATTGGGAGGATGCTGTTAAGCAAATGCATGCTCTTCGTCTTCGAAAAGTTATGGCGCATACAAATATACTTCAAGTTGTACGAATGGGAGAAGTAGCAGGAAGTGATATTACGTCAAATGCATTTTATAATCAGCATGAGGTGACACGCATTCTGGGAACCAGATTTAGAGCTGTGAATATTCATGAAATCCTGGATCAGTTCCGGCCGGGGGATCCAATGGCTAATCATACAACACCGGGACGTATGGGGTTAAATCCTACAGAGGAAGACCAAAAGGAAATCGAAAAAATTACAGATGAATTAATTGAGGGAGCCAACGAAGTTGGCTTACAAAGAGACAAAATTTTGATTTCTGTACGAATGTGGTATATAGTACAAAAGTTTCTGAAAAAATATGACTGTAATGCATTTGTGGCACCATGTCCTCAGTTTTGTGCAACCAGACGGGCAAATGAAGAACAAGTAACATTTTGCCTGACACATTCTTTGAACAATGAAATAGGCATTCCTTCTGCCTGTGAAGCGGATGCCATTGCAGCACTATCCATGCAGCTTCTTACAAATGCTTCCGGATGTTCTACTTATATGGGAGAAACAAATCCAATGGTATATGATCATGGCATTGCAAGAGCACCGTATTCACCGTTGACTCAGGAAGATCTGCCTAATGATGACTGGAAAGAGGGGAATATTGAAAGTGAGCAGAATTTGATGTTTACTTTTCATTCCGTGTCCAATCGAAAACTTCGTGGTCTGGATGGCCCAGACAGCAGCTATGGCATACAGCCCTTTGCTTATTCCGGCTGGGGTGCAACTATGCGCAACGATTTTAAAGAAGATAAAGGACAGGTAATCACAATGTGCCGTCTCTCTCCGGATTGCAGCAAGTTATTCGTTGCAAAGGGAACGATTATGGGGGGAGCTTATAAATCATGCCCAAATTGCACACATACAGTTATTTTCCAGGTAAAAGACAATCGGGATTTTTATGAGAAACAGATTGATTTCGGACAGCATATACCTCTTACATACGGTGATTGTGCTGATGAATTGAAGTTATTTGCAAAATCTGTCGGGTTAGAAGTTGTCGAGGCATAGAAAATATGTTCATAGATGAAATGGCGAATCGTTTGATTGATGCAAAAAAAAGTGCAGATTTCCAATTGGAAAGGTTAAAAATACTTTCTATATCTGACCGTTATGCTATTGCAGACAGCATCCGCAAGTTTGTTGCATACAAGATGCTGTTAGAAGACCATGAGGTAACGGATAATATTACGGAAATGGTCCGGATTAATGTTGCAAAGGCTATGCATATTTCGGTTTCTGAATTAAAAGATATGGATAAACCGGGGATGTGTGGCAGTGCACCGGCAGTTTTATCTAAACGAATTCTGCTGTTTATTGATATTCAAAACAAATTGGGTGTAAAACTGCCGGCAGAACAGACACCCGAGATACAAACTGTTCAGGAACTGACGGATATGCTGATTCCTTTATTATAATCAGGAGTGTGACAAAGTAATGACGATAAATGAAATGCAAAATGAATTTATCAGAGTTTTTAATGATCTAGATGACTGGTTGATGCAGTATGAATTTTTATTAGAACTGGCAGGAGAAACTGCTGTTATCAGCGATAGAGATCGAATGGAAAGAAACCGTATCAAAGGATGTCAGTCAGAGGCATGGATTTTGCTGGGAAAAGATGGAGGAAGACTTCAGATTACTGTTGACAGTGAATCGCTGCTGATCCGGGGAATATTGAGTATATTTGTTGTACTGCTAAAGGGGAGGATGTTACAGGAGGTAGCGGATACAGAATTTTTCTTCCTTGAAAAAACTTCTTTAAAGGAACAGCTTGCGGCAGATCGATTTTCGGTAATGTCCAATGTGGGCAGATTAATACAAAATTACAGCAGAAACAATTTAAAATAATTGTTTGGATTTTTTGCGGACAGCAGTCAGAAAATGGCTTCTGTCCGTTTTTTAAGGGGTTTTAAGGGAGTTTGTTGTGAAACAGGAATTTTTTTCCATATTCAGAATATACAACATCCCTATGATTGAAATTTGTGAAATATATAAAAAATATAAATTTTGGAAAAATATTACAATTTTTTGAAAAAATGGTTAATATAATAATATGGTCTGAAAATAGTTTTCGGATTCAATCAGAAAGGAAGTGAAGTATGTTTCAGCCAGGAGACTACATCGTTTATAGAAACATTGGCGTATGTATGGTAAAAGAAGACAGATATGGAGGTCTCTCATGATATTTTTTATGATAAATCGTTTGAAAGAACAAAAACCATATTCCATTCCTCTGGTCTCCACGGAAGTTATTACTGAGAGTAATATTCAGATCATATCATGGAATGAGGCATGCTGTGTTTTGCCCGATTCAATAATTCAATTTATAAATCTTGATGAGCTCAAAAAAGCTGTGTTTTATGAAGCGCAGACAGATCCGCTCTGTATTAATATCAATTGTCAGTTTAAAACACAGTATCGAATTGATATTTTTGAGGCTTATCATGATGGGAAACATAAGTTTCATCCTGTGATTGATAATATATTTGATTTTTGGGCACATCCCATGATTGGAAATATACTAGTCAGTTCAGGTATGAGACCCCAGACGAAGGAAGATCAATATTTAAAAAATTGGGATTCATTCCCTGCCCAATATATGAATGAAGAAACAAAAGGCAAGATCAAGGCAATGATGGATGTTCCTAGAAGTGCAGGGCTTAAAAATCTGATGAAGTCCAGCCGGGATCAAGTTCGAATCTGCAGGGACATGATGGAGCTTGCAAGAGCCATTATAGGGGAAATTTCTACTTGGGCCACAAAAAAACTGGAGAAAATCTATGCCTTGGAATTGTGTTCATCTCCTAAGCTGTTACAAGCGCAGAGACAGTTGATTCGTGAAATTCTGCCAAAAATCTCATTGGAACAACACTTCAATTTCATTTATACAGAATATATTTATTTCTATTTGCCAAATCTGAAAACATTAAAAAAAGACTATCAATGGTCAGCATTTGTTCAACTATTAGAAGACGCAATTGAAAGTAAAAGTAAACTGGTTTATGTTGTTCCAGAAGATCCAATTGTGTGTCAAATAATAGAAAATGCTCGTGAGCAATTTAAAAAAATTCCGCCGACTATGCGTTGCGCAATGTTCATTAATTATATAAGAAAAGCAGAAGGCAGTGCTGTTGTTACGCGGTATTCCTTAGCAGCTGTGCAAGATCTTGCTTTTTTAGAGGATCAAAATTTTTTGGTAAAGTGTGACATCAGGGAAGCAGCAGGAAAAGAATTTATCCCGGAGCTTGTCATTACTGAAAAGAAAAAAGCGCTGCTTTGGAGTTGGAATCGAGATGAAAAGCATATTGCAACAATGACATACCGGCATTATCTTATGCCTCTTTGGGCAGGCCCGTCAGGCCATACCACTGGAATCATTGAGTTTTACACGAGTCGTCTCAATAAATATATAAAGGTTGGCGCAGAGGACATACCGGTAAGTTTTATTATTCTTCCTACTATGTTCTCATTCTGGCGGTTATATTATGATAAAAGGATTTCGGGGGTACATACGCTTGCGGAAACCTACGAAGCGGCATATTCTCTGGGGATTCATGAGGTAAATGGTAAGCTTAGCACCCAGGTTCAAAATACAAGGAGTGGATACATCGAATATGAGGGGCAGTGGATTCTTGCTCCTGTGTCTGCTTACGAAGATTCCTTTGATACACTGAAATTATATCCTGATGGCGGCCCTAATATGACTGGTATTGTAAATTCCGTACGCATTATGGCTCAGATTAAGCATAAGTATTACAAGGAAGAACTTGAACCGATGGAAGCTATACAGGCGCTGGATATGCAAATCGATCAGATGAGAGAGAAGATTGAAAGAAAGGATTATGAAATTCCACAATGGTCAAAGCCTGTGATTGTGGATCCTCAGTCACAAAAAACGCTGTATGATCAGGCTTTCCAAGGCATGGTAATACGCAGTTATTCGAATCTGAATGTTCGGACATTTCATTCTCCAGCCCCTGTCCCCCAACAGATGGTTTGCAGCAGTGGGGCATCTGAAAAGCTTATTGGTCTGTACCAGAAAATCTTATCAACAGAGACATACTGTTTTTCGGAGGATTTTTCTGGTCTTCCGATGTTTCTGCTTGGAGCAGAAAAGGTACCATTCTTAGCTGCAGTTACTTTTACGGATATAAAAAATGGCAGTCTAGATGAAAGCGGATTTACATTTACTGCCATGTCCGTATCAGATGCACGGTTCTGGGAAGCATTTAGAATGATTACGCCGGTAAAAGATATTCAGGAGATTTCCTGTACAGTAATTGAAGATGAGGATAGATTTGACTTTACTGGAATAGTAAAAACAGATATTGAGATTAAGATTACAGATCGGCTTGCAGTTCACATAGATCGGCTTGGAATAAAAAGTATTCTGGAAGGAGATTTCTCGGATCCATATGTTTTTGCTCTGGCTGAAATTGGAAGCGGAACAGACACAATAGCTGTAACGATAGTTATCTCGCCTGCAAGTGGATTATTGTATATCAGCGGTGTGTACAGGGATGGTAAAATCCTTACCATGAATCATCTTTTTTCACTTCTGGGAATTGATAATGTCATACCGGTTTCAGTTGTCCTTCCGGATGAAGAGAGTATTTTTGGTTCTTTGGGACTTAGAGATATTTCTATGACGGTTTCCATGGATGATGTGGCACTCCGCCATCTTAACTTCACCATTACGGCGGAAAATCCGTGGAATATTTTCGATGATAAGATTACACTTCAGCCATATTTTGAAATTGCAATAGAATATCCATTTGACAGCAGATACAGACAGATTGATTATACGGTTCTGGGGAAATGGACATTGGGAAAAACGGTTTTTGATATTTCCTATCGATCAAATCAGATCATAAAAGCTCAGCTTGCAAAGGATTCTGTGTTGAATTTTGCAGAAGCTGCCGAGTTGTTTGCAAAGGATATAAAATTCCCGGAGATAAAACTAAATGACATGGAAATGACTTTGGATGCTGCAGGAGGGAATTATTCACTGTATTTATTTGCAGAGGATATGTACAAGTTCTGTCTGGGAAAGGGAGAAGCAGCGATAGAAGATGTTTCGTTTGCACTTGACTTTCGAGACGGCAGGTTCGACGATGTTTTAATATCCGGAGCGCTGTCATTTGGCGGACTTTCCTTCTATCTGTCTGGTACATATTATGAGAACGGTTCATTTTCTTTTGAAGCCGCAGCATATTCAGAAAATGCTTACAGTCTGGGAGCGTTTTTGAAACAAATTGCACAGGAGCTTTCAGAAAACTATGACCCTGGGGCATTTCCTGAGGAACTGCTTATAGTCAGCATTCGAAAAGCTATTGTCTCTTACCAATCGAAAGACAGCGAACTTTTGGCATATGTTTCCCTGGAAAATATTCTGAAAATATCAGATAAATTTTCTATTCAGGCGTTTACTCTGGAAATTTTATCTTCTGCAGACACACCGCTGTCATTTGAAATAACAGCAGATTTGTCTGTGTGTGGAACGGAAATAGCGTTGCTTGTGTCGAAAGAAGAAGAGGGATTTGTTATTTCGGGAAATGCAGAATTTACGGATCTGACGTTTCAGAAAATAGCAGATGAATTTGGAATCGATACAAAACATCTGCCGGAGTTTGTGAAAGAATTCTCTGTATTTGAGTTAGAACTGAAGTATAATTTCACAAAAAAGGTGTTTTGTATCATGGTCAATACAAGCGCCGGTGAGATTTCAGCGGAAATAATATCTGGAGATGAAAATGGTTTTTATGTCTCTTATAAAACAGCGCCTTCGGTTTCGGTCAATATGCTTGAACTGCCTCTTGCCGGAGAACTAGTCAGGCCGCTGTTGGCAGAAACCTCGGATTTCTCAGTGAAAGATTTTGAAATACGGGCTTCTTCCAAGCAGGGGGTCATGTTGGGGTGTATGGTATTTGGAACTGCCTGCAGGCTTGAACTTTACCAGCCGGACACTTCCCAGCAGAGAAATCTTATGACTGCTTCTGGTGTGGCAGAGACTGTAAAATGGTTCTCGATTGATAAAACCTTTGCAATATTGACGATACCGAAAATCGGTATTGGACTGGATGAACAAAGAGTTGTGATTCTTCTGGATGCTGCGCTTAATGTTTCCCCATTTTCTTTTGTACTGACAGGGGCAGGTGTTGGAGCGGATCTTACGAAGCTTTCTGATATTAAGTTTTATCTTTCAGGGTTTGGAATTGCATTTGATAATGGTACGCTTGCCATTGGAGGGAGCTTCTCAAGAACACAGGAGGATAAGACAATATCTTATGCTGGTTCTATGCTGATAAAATTTAAAGCATTGACCGCTGAAGCAATTGGGGAATATTCTTCTGGTTCTCTCATGGCATATCTTGCAATTTCGGCACCAATAGGAGGACCGCCAGCCTTTTTTGTAACAGGTTTGGCGCTGGGATTTGGATACAACAAAAAGCTTGTACTTCCGGGGATTGAAGAGGTACCCGAATATCCCCTGATTACAGCCGCATCTTCTGGCTTTAACCAGAAGAATTTGAGCGATCTTAAGGAATATATAAAAGACCAGGAGAAACAAAAATTCCTGACTGTGGGAGTTAAGTTTACCTCATTTAAGATGATCCATGGTTTTTTGCTTTTGGATGTCTCTTTCGGAAATCACTTTGAATTGGGTGTACTTGGGATTGCTGAGGTTTTTGTTCCTCCTAATGTATCTGCGGCGCCCATTGCGAAGGCCCAGCTTGCCGTAAAAGCCAATTATGATCCATCTAAGGGAGTTATCAGTGTGGAAGCACAGTTGACTTCAGAGTCATATATATTTTGCCGTTCTTGCAGATTGTCCGGCGGTTTTGCAGCATACTTCTGGTTTGATAACAGTGAGTACAGTGGTGATTTTGTGGTTACACTAGGGGGATATCATCCGGCCTTTCAAAAGCCGGAATATTATCCGGTGGTTCCCCGGCTGGGACTGGATTGGAATGTAGATTCATATTTAAAGATATCAGGAGAACTATATTTTGCGCTTACTCCAGGGGCAGTCATGGCAGGAGGAAAGCTAAGTGCAGTTTATTCCCAGGGAAATTTGAAGGCCTGGTTTATCGCATACGCAGATTTTATCATGGCGTGGAAACCGTTTTCTTATAGGGCATCCATTGGTGTAACCATTGGAGCTTCCTATCGGATAGACTGGTGGTTTATCCACAAAACGTTTTCTATAGAACTGGCGGCAGAACTTACTCTGTGGGGACCTGAGGTGCAGGGCAGAGTCCATATTTCCTGGTTCATCATCTCTTTTACAATTTCTTTTTCAACCGGAAAGGATCATTCAAAAGAGGCAATGGATTGGAATAATTTTAAGGACTCTTTTTTAACAGACAAAGCAGACAAAAGACGGGATGGCGGAAGCGGTGATACGGATATTCTTACGTTGGTGGTGGATGGAAGCATTGGCAAAGCTTTGGATGGAGCGGATATTATTGACGGCAGTTCTTTTGCGGTCTCTCTTAGTTCACAAATACCGGAAAACGGGAATATCCGTCCTGTAAACAGTGTTCCGCTGCAGGCAGAAATGGAAGTTAAAATTAGTGACAGCAGTGGAAGAGATCTGGAAGAAAGATTTATAAAAACGCCTTTGACCCGAAATGTCCCGGCAGCTTTGTGGAAACGTGAACCGGGACCAGGCGGCAGTCTAAAAGAGGAGTCTGCAGTACAAGCAGCAGTGTGTGGAGTTTTACTGCAGCTTCATACAAAGACAGGGCAGCCGGAGCTGTTTCCCAGAACACGGTATATTTCCCTGGAGGAGCTGTATAAAAAGAATACCTTGGAGTTTTCTCATTGTTACTGCTTCTTGCAGGACGTGAGGATGCATCTGTCCTGGGAAGATTCAATTCACAGATTTACAGAAAATGAAGCTGAGACCGGATTAGCAGGGCGCAGGAAAAAGTTTCTAGAAGAGAATGGAATTACAGAAAGTGTTGATATACAGCTTTTTGCGGAAAATGCAGAAAACTGGTTATCTGAAGATATCTTGATTTTATAGGATAAAGTGAAAGCATGCAGAAAGGAGGATATCTGTGGGAGAAAATGAAAAGGAATTTAAACTGGCGGACAATTGTATTCCGGGGCTTGAAGAAGGAAAATATATTGCAGAGGGAATCCAGACGGTTACTCTGCCGCAAAAGGATACTTTTTCAGTAAAAAAGGATTTTTATGTTGCTGTAAACACGGAAACAATGGCTGTGGATGAGGTGTTCAGCGTGTATCCGGCGTTTGAACAGCAAGGGGATTTTGCAGGAGTACTGCCATTTATTGTTTTGAAAAATAAAACATATCCGTGGATAAAACGTTGGATGGAAGATATTAATGGACATAGAGTTCCCTGGACTGCACTCATTGTTGTTTCAGAAGATGAAGGTTCAAGAGAAACAGATGTTAAGTATAAAACGTTGAAAGGCTTAAAAGAAAGAAACGTATTCTTCCCATACAAAGAGAAAACAGCCACATGCTGCAGGGATGATGATAATATTCATATACTTACCATTCCAAAAGAAACTTATTATTCGATTATGCCAGATGCGGAAGACCTCCCGTGGCTTGCCCACTCCAAATTTGTTGATTTATCCGCTGCAGAGGATTCAATTGCAAAACAGGATGGATGGTTCTCTACAGTCATAGCAAACCGATTTATTCCATCTTCTGAGGATAAGACGATGAAAAGCACTGTTCATCTTGTCTCGGTGGACGGGTATCTAAATGCAAAGATTCCGGATGAATGTGATTTCGTACGCTTTATTTCTATTTATCATTGGAATGTCTATTCAGAAAAAACAGAAGATAAGTCATTTGTATCCCTGGTAAATGGTTTGGCAAAACATTCCGGGACAGTGAAAGACAAGGAGCTTAAACCGCATGCCCTGCGTACAGGAGAGAAGACATTTTCCTTCTATCATGGACCTTTACTGCCGTATCATTCAGAAAGGTATGACGAAATCAACGGAGAAGAGAAATTCACAGCGGATGGCAGAATGATATACGATTCTGAAAATGGGATATTTGATGTCAGCTATTCGGCTGCTTTTAATCTTGGAAGATTGCTTACGTTAAGCCGACGGTCCGAAGCGGAAAATATAGCGGCATGGAGAAAAGAGCTGGCGGTGAGAGAACATCTGAAAAGGCAAAAGGCCGCAATTGGCATCTCTGTATCTGATTTACAAGAACTTTGCGGATTTTTATCGGAGGGGAAGTTATGAAAAGGCGTTTTGTTACAAAGCAATATGATCAAGTAAATTTTGTACCCATTGAAATACCCGATCATTTAAAAGATTATGCGGATTCTCTAAGGCTTTTAAATGGTATCCCTCTAACCTATCTGCTTTCGGATGTATCAGAGCTGCCAAAAGAAAGTATCCGTTTCTTTTATGTGGATATTAACTGGACAGATGCGCTGGTAGACGGTGCATTTTCTATTGGGAGAGTATGCAGACAAGAATGTACAGCAGACAAAGTCTTATTGCGAAAGGCAGCAGAATCCAGGGATTACATGGAAACACCTCGAATGAAACGAATGCATTCCAATCATAAAAAGAAATGCTTAAAGAAATTCCGTGAGAAACCAGAAGATTATAACCTCATAAGTGGATTCATCATGCATTCTCAGCTTGCAGCCAGGATGAAGGGTCTGCATGTGTATGGATTTGATAAGGCTGGAGCTTTGGAGGAAGAAAAAGGAGAGCAGATTCCTATTCTGAGGATGGAAACCATTGCGGACGATGTACTGCTTTGTCTTTTCTCTGGTGATGTGCAGGAAATTTTAGTGGAAGAACCGAAAACAGGGCTGTGTTTTGGAGCATCGTCAGTAGAGCGGCATGGCAATAAAATAACAAGAAGCATTGATCTTAGATCTGCGCAGGATGATTCTGACCTGGGAAAAAGAATCTGTTCTTTTTGCATTGATGATTTCACAGATGATAACGGAAGGATTCATGCTGAAAAACTTGCATATTCTGTGGGGACACAATTGAAAAACTATGGCAAACTTGGAAATGACGAAATTTCGTCTTCACGTTTTGCGTTCGAAATGATTGCTGCAGCACATCGGGCCAAATTCAAACGTTCCTCTGGGGAGGTGTAAAATGTCTGCTCAGCTTATAATACCAATGATTGTCCTTGCCCGGCATTTCAAAACTCCGCTCCAGGTACCGGCAATCAATCCGAATTATAAGACCGCTTTAAGGTCTTATCTTGGAAAGGATGCAACCCCTGGAGCATTTAATAAGAATATTCTTCTAAAAAAAGGCATTCACCTTCACTTTGTACTTCCATCTGCGCTGAAAAATGGATATGAGACAGAAGATAACAATGGAAGAAAGCGTTTGGAATATCCTGCTGTTCCTGACCGCTTTATCGTAACGAGAATGTATTGGAGAAACGGAGAAATTTGTACAGATTGCAATATTGTGGAAAGTAATTTTTATTCACTTGACAGTACTTATAGTGACAGTATAACGATTCCCAAATTTGATGATCTTCGGCAAAGACACCGTTTCCGTTATATGGGCAGGAATTATCCGGCGTCTTCGCCTGTACCTGAATGTGTGGGAGAATGCGGATATTTTGACAAGATCACTGCGGTGGGTGCGGGAGATCCCATGTTTTCTGCCTATTATCCCAGCTGTTTTAGCGTATTTGGTTTTTATGATGCTCTAGAAGGGGTACCGTCCGATGCGGTTCTTACATATTTTGTCCTGGGATATTATTCAGATTCGAAAAATGATATCCTCAATGATGTAAAAACAATAGATGATATGAAAGCCATGTTGGAGAAATATCATTTATCTGTTCCGGATGAAAACATATCAGTGTGTAATTCCAGTATACTGTTCGGCGAAATCGGAGGGATTGATCTTACAAAAGAAGAACCGGTACCAGCAGGAGAAATTGATGTGGGGATCGGGAAAACCTCGGCTGAAGCGTTGTCTGCAGTCATAAGCCAGCGTTTTTACGGCTCTGATTCCTCAATGGAGCGTTTCCTGACCTCGATTCAATATGATACTGCAGATGAATCAGCACAGCCAGATGGTAATTTTAAGATTGATGATGATATCCATTACCGAGGATTTTCACGTATGGATGCTATGGAGGATATCTCTTCTCTAAAATTGCCGAAAGATTTCAAGACAGACAGCGAAATAAAACTAAAAAAACAGTATTTGGAGCTGGACGCTTTAGAACGAGGGCTCGGAAAGCTCCGCCGGACCTTAGAATATAAAAAGAAGTCGCTATATTATCTGTGGGAGATATATGAAGGTGCAGCCCTAAAAAAACAAGGAGAAATTATGGAGCACATAGCTCCTCTTGTAAAGGATATATCCATGCTGAGAGAAAAAATCTTAAGAGCATTAAAGGATAGAGAAAGCAAAAGAAATGTGTTGAAAAAATTTCTTGCTGACCAAAATGGCGAATTAGAAATTGTGTCGTCAGAACCATTTTATCTGCCAAAAGATCCTGCGCTTATGCTGTGTGGAAAAGGGATGGAGAGAACGTATGCCTTTGGAGAGGAGGGAAGATTTGAGAAAGACCATACACTTTTTTGTCTAACCCTGCCTTTGACCTCAGACATTCCTGCAGAAACGATTCTTGGATATTTTAGGAATGTCAGCGGAATAGAAGATGTATGGAAAAATTACAGGGAGTATCTGGTTACAGCAGTATTGCTGGACGAAAAAAATATAAGACTGCATCTGAATCTGAATCCAGTTATAAAGGAAAAATACTCCCCAGTGATGTATAACGGAGTTCCTATGGAAGAGGTTACACTGCTGATGCAGTGGGAGACTGCCTTCTATCCGAATTACCAAGGAGCAGAACCGAAAGAGAGCAGTCTTTTGTATGGCAATACGGATTATGTGTATTGTGGTACAGAGTCAGAGCAGGAAATCAGATGCAGTGGAGTTACGGTTCTGACTCCACATGGAGTCTATAATCTTCAGGATAAGCTGGAAAAATATCTGGAATATCACTCTGATTCACCAGATGCGGCGCAGAGTGCCAAGAAAGTCAAAGATCTTGCTGCCGTTTCTCAAAGTTTAGGGGGATTTCATATCAGTCTAAGTGGATTAGAACATGTATTTCAGTATCCCATTGACATAGATCCCCTGGATCATACTTCAAAAGCTATAGCAGAATGCCTAGAACCAACGGTTCAGAGTTTTTCGGAGCCGGCTGTAGAAAGATTGGCAGTCTGCAATGATACACAGATTTTTCCGCTTCGGGAAGGATTTTTTGGTATTACTAAATTGGCTTTGGTATCTTCTTTTGGAAAGCAAAGGAAAATTCTTGACGATGAGCTTGCATTCAAGGGAAAAAGATATATATCGGAGAATTTACTGCCAAAGAATAAAGAACTGTGTTTTCTGCCGCTTGCCTTGACTTCGGCGGCAAGACTTTCAGCAGATTTTGTTACGGCAGCAGATGATGGTGTAAGGTCTTCTGTGCTGCCTGGGGAGACACCGATAATAGGCATTTTTCTGCCGGATATGCTGAATCGGAATATAAATGTTTTTTCTAATTCTGGAGTAAGCCTTGGAATAGTTAAGACGGTTTATCGGTATCTGGGAGGACAGAAGACGGCCGTCGGGAGGTTCGTGCCATCTCCGGGTGCGCCAGACGAGATGGAGCCGCGGATCAAAAGTTTTATTTTGGCATTGACAAAAGATAACACTGCATTTGCAGAAGTGATGGATATGATTGAACAAAAGCTGAATCAGACACTTCCTTTGTCAGAAAATCATTTTATATTCGGGCGGGCTCTTGTATTGGCAGAGATTTCCATGGAGCTTGAATTTTTTGGAGCGCCGGAATGGTCAAAAAAAGATGATGACATCGGAACATTTAATGATGAGGGACTTGCCGGGCAGGAATTTGTGGTTCAGTTTGGGGATAAGAACAGAGAGACGGATGGTGTGTGCTGTGGATTTTATGATGGATTTTCCAGTGGATTTCCAATGTTTGGGGGCAAACACAAGTCTGCCCAGTATTTAAACAGCGAACCATTTACAATTAGTTCTGCGGATGGGGTTAAAAATGTTACGCTCCTTTTCGATCCGGCATTGAAGATAACCGTCAACACGGGATTTCTGCCTGCAAAACAAATAGAACTGTTTGGAGAGCATGGGGATTTTTCAAAATATCAGTTATTGTCATCGGAACTCCATACAATGATTTCAGAAAAGAATCGAGCCGTACTGCCGCCATTTGCCGGAAAGGCAGATTTTGTACGATTTTATCCGAGGTTGGAAAATGGTCAGGTAACGTATGAATGTTTTAATATCCAAGATTCCTCTATATCCATAGGAGAGATAGGAGAAACATTGATTACAGATGGCATGTTGATAGAACGGGGTGATATGGATGGAAGGAATAAGCATTAAGATACCTGAGAAAGTATTTTTTTCCAATGCTCCCGGAAAGTATATTGTAAAAAATGATTTTTATATTACGATTTATAAAAGCTTGTGTGGAGAAGAGCATGGAGAGAGGGGCAAAAAAAGAGGAGGGGAGATGTATCCTGCCATTTATATAAAAGGTTTTGAACAGCTTTTTAAAGATAATGGTACACAGGAGATTCAGCTGGAAGCCTTTTTTAAAATGTTCCATTCTAATGGAAATATGGACTGGAGTATTTCTTATGGAAGGTTTAGAGATACGGAAGAAAGATGTGCGGTAATCACTACGGCTGCCGATTTTCTTGCTCCCGATTTCACTGTGGGGTTTCATCTGTCTGATAAGTGTATCTTTACAGAAATACCAGATACGGAGAAACCCCTTACCCTTCAAATATACGTGGATGATTTTGATTATTTTTTTCCTGATCTTTCTGACAGGATGCAGTATCAGATAAGTTTGGAAAGAGGATTTGCTGTGTATATTGAAAGGTTCGGTGCATATACGGAAGCGGATTTGTTTCATCCTGTAAATGCAGTACACAAGGGAGATTCAGCTTATATATCATGGGAAATACAAGAGAATGAAAAAGCATCAGCGTTTTTGTATGATGAACATGGGGCCCTGGCTGCCAATCTCCCGCCGTATTTTACCAAAATAGATAAAGACAGAAAATTTACCTTAACTGCGTACAATGATTTTTGTTCCGTTACAGAAGAATTATATGTGTACCGTACACTTTGGAAACAGAGAATAGGAGCAAAAGGATTCCCACAGACAGATGAATTTGGGCGCTGTAAATTTTACAAAAGCTATGAAGGTGATTATTTTCTTTACGTTCATCCTGTTTTATATACCAGTCAGGATTTGGAAACATGGAATATCTATTCCCCAAATATGTGCTCGCCTTCAAAATTTAATTTCTATTCATCTTCTTTCTCTGAGCAGAAGTTCTGTGTTTGTTATGTGAGCACTGACCGTGTGACTTACTGTGAAATGGACTTTGAAGAGAAAGTATGGAAAAAGTATGAGGAATTTACAGAAGGGATTATTTCTGCCCATGTGCTGCTTTCCGAAGGTGAGCCGCCTGTGAGCGTTCTTGCCTCCCGCGAGGACATCGGCTTTTTTGAGGTGATTGGAGGCAAATGGATGAACGGCAGGTATTTAAAGAAGCCAAAAGGGGCGAAAATCAAGGCATTGGATGTTTTATCATATGGAGCACGGGGATGTGCGGCGGTTCTGTATGATACTGGAAGAGTGTTCTTTTATGATTTAGAGGATGATTATAAAAACAATATATTTGAATGTCCAAACGTCAAGGACGATAATATCTATCTGATTAAAACAAATGCCATTTATATTCTTTTGAGCGGGTATATGTTTGAGATAAGCGATAGGGAGAAATTCACAGATACACATTTTTTTCCTGAATTTAAAGCAGGAACATATCCTATAGCAGGTCCTGAGGACGATCAGATGATAGTAGCTGCATTTCAGACAGAAGAGGGTGTCTCTGTCTGGGAATATCAATTTTAAAGGAGGGTTCCAATATGGAGAAAAAAGTAATTACTGATATGTACGAGGTCGAAAAAAATCTGGAATGTGTTGAGTTAAGAGAAAATGGATGCATTGTTGTTCCGAATACACTAGAAGAACTCCGGATTGGCTGCTTGATCAACAAAAAAGAGTATCCGGGACATTGTGATTTTGATATTTTAGTTACCGGGGCAGATGGCAGAGATGGAGCCTATGGTTCAGGAGAGGACGGAACCATAGGCGAAGCCGGAGGAAATGTCAAAATAATGGTATCTGATCTGGTGGGAGATATTCATATCAAAGCTTCCGGCGGCAATGGCGGCAGAGGCGGAAAAGGAATAGAAGGAGCAGACGGAGGCAGAGGCGGCAATGGCGGTGATGGCGGTGACGGAGCCAAAGTGGATTTTACCTATGAAAGAAAAGATCCGGAATCAACAAGCTATGCATATGTTTATTCATTTCGAGGCGGGAGCGGAGGAAAAGGAGGCAGCGGCGGAACAAGCACAGGCGGATATGGAATCGGCGGAGAGTGTGGACAAAAAGGGACTGCCGGCGGGAAGTTTGGAGACGGAGGCAACGGCGGTTTACAAGGAAAAGATGCTGTAGTCACGATTCATCATCCGGATGGGGGATGTACGATAAATGATGAGGAGGTTTACGAAGAATCCCAGGATAACCTAAGAACAGGCGCTCATACATTGAATTTTGCAGATGATCGGGATTTCAGAATATTCATTCAAAAGCATGGCGGTGAAAAGAAGCTGAAAAAATTTCCGCATATATGGGATGCAGCTCTGAAAACAAGAAAAAAGGCTCAGAGTATAAATGCAAATGAGTGTGATGCCCAAGAGGTAAGGATATATGGAAACATTACACAGGTTGAGCGGGTTGGAGTCAGCGGCGTATCTGACTGTAAAACAAATGAATTGGTAAAAGAAGACGGAAATACGGTATATAATTTTTACCAGATGTATGCAGATGTCAGTTTGTCCTATGCCAACTCGTCTACCAATATTATCCATTATCCAGATGGCCATAATCTTCCGGTACCGGCTGCATATCAGGTTTCAGTTCGAATAAAAGATGAAGATACAAAGGAAGTGATCTATAATAATTCCATATATGGTGAAGGGGACGTTATGCGAACGCTGAACAAGATCAAAACCGATATATTTCCGGCAGAAAAACTCAACGGAAGAAGATTTAAATTGTCTGCGGATGTAACATACGAAAATCACGACGGTTCCATAACTTATGCGGAATTAGCCGGAAATGTGGTCAGCTTCGACAATACAGAGCAGGAATCTTATATTGATAAAATAGAGATTACAAACCCTCATTGGCAGCATAGTAAAAAAGCAGGGGATATTATATTTCTGTATGGCAGGACGCTTAGTTCGTCCCAGGCATATTCCGCTGCGGATTATTATGACGAGGATGGCTATTATTTTAAGAATCAATTTGATAAAGGATTATTGCGTACAATTATTCCAATTACAGGAAAAATTGCCTTTCATAATACAGAAAAGAAAGTTTTGAACGCAGCAATTGATTCTTATCAAGACGGCGAGGGCAAGTATAGTCCTTTTTATCTTGACTACAATATTTCAAGGGGCAGAAGTTGTGTGGCATCGTTTCATAATAATACAAGACTTGAAGACTTAGGCGGAATCTTAAATGAGCAGGGAGATATTGAATTTGATTCTGCTGCAAACAGTGCAAGTTTTGATATGAAATATCCCAATGACTCTAGTATCAGCCCTTATGACTGGGATTGCAATATTTCAGGCGGCTTTCTGGATGACAGTTCCCACAAATGCTATTTGAATGGAGGATTCGTTCTGAATGTTGAGCATGAACCGCGGGTAGGAAGAAAAAATGATAGATATTATATTTCTGTCATCAGCGCCGATGAGGTACCAAAGGGAAGTGAATATTATGTCAGTACAGAAGGAAAGCTGAACGTGTATATTCCGCCAATTGTCATTTACTGGGGATGCTATGCAAAAGAAACGCTTATTCGGACAGGAGAAAGAATTTTAAAAC
Source organism: Brotonthovivens ammoniilytica (assembly GCF_025566885.1). NCBI lineage: Bacteria > Bacillati > Bacillota > Clostridia > Lachnospirales > Lachnospiraceae > Brotonthovivens > Brotonthovivens ammoniilytica. The sequence continues at coordinate 542,894 of NZ_JAOQJQ010000001.1, forward strand.
GAGCTGATGAAATTAGGATCGGAGATAAGCTCTGGGTATTTGGAGATAAAAATCTTGTAGTGAAAGATGTATTAAAAGGGATGGATCCAACGATATTTAAAATTATTACAGCCGATGGAAATAATATAAGGGTTTCCGGAGGACATGCAATGAAGGTATTTGATGGAAAAAATTGGAATGGCGAAAGGGCGAGTGCAAGAACATTAAAACCAGGGGATATACTTATGACTCCTTATGGAACTACAGAAATAACAGAAGTTCATGAAGAACCGTACAAAGATTATGTTTATAACTTTATTTTTGATGATGAAAATTGTGCGCATTATTTAGAAGCAAACGGTTACTGGTCCGGCGATTTTTTTGCGCAGAATGAGGTGCCGAAAGTAAAACCGGATCCAATTAGGGAGGAGGTAAATGCTTTGATTGAGGAAATAAAACAGCTGACAAAAGAACAAATAAAAAAATAAATAACTTCTGTCAGTGAATATGGTCTGCTGCCGGTTTTTAGGGAGTTTGTTGTGAAACAGGAATTTTTTTGTTATACTCAAAACATACGGCATCCTTTTGATTGAAATTTCTGAAACCAATAGAAAAATCATAAATTTCGGAAAAATATTACAATTTTTCGAAAAAATGGTTAAAATAATAATATAGTCTGAAAATAGTTTTCGGATTCAATCAGAAAGGAAGTGAAGTATGTTTCAGCTAGGAGACTACATTGTTTATGGAAACATTGGCGTATGTATGGTAGAAGAAGTAGGAAGGGTAGATCTTCCGGGGGTTTTAAGGGACAGACTGTATTATACCCTGCAGCCCTGTTATGATCAGAGAGGAAAGATTTTTACGCCTGTGGATAATCAGAAAGTAATTATGCGGCCGGTATTGAGCCGGAAGGAGGCGTGGCAGCTTATTGATGAAATGGAAAAAACCAGTTTGCTGGGAATCCAAAATGAGAAAAAACGAGAGGAAGATTACAGAGCTTCTTTTCAGAAATGTGACTGCAGAGAACTTGTAAAGCTGATAAAGACCATCTATTTAAGAGAACAGAAGCGGAAATCTGAGGGCAAAAAAATTACTTCACAGGATGAGCGATACTTTCATATGGCACAGATGAATCTGTATGGAGAGCTGTCTGTTTCCCTTGGCATTGACAGGGAGGAAGTAAAAGAGCTGATTATGGAAAAGGTGCATTGAAACAAAAACAGAGAAATCAAAAAGCAGAGTGCGGCAGAAGTTATTGTAACGCTCTGCTTTTTGACAGGTAATAAAAGTAAATGATACATATGGAAATTTTAGAAGGGAAAGGAATTATGAAAAGAAAATTGTTAGCAGTACTTCTTGCTATGTCAATGGTATTTGTTCCGGCGGCTGTGTCTGCAGAAGAAAATACCCGGACAACAGAAGATAACATCACTGATATGAAAATATCAGACAATGGGATAACGGATATTACCATCTATCATACCAATGATACCCATGGCTACCTAACCGGTGACGGAACGGATGTAGTGGGAATGGCTCTTGTGGGAGGATTAAAAGAGGCAGATCCGGATTCTATTCTTGTAGATGCAGGAGATGCCACCCAGGGACTGCCCATTGCATCTTTGACCCAGGGAAATGATGTGATAGAGCTGATGAATCTTGCTGGTTATGATTTGATGACTGCCGGAAATCATGAATTTGATTTTGGAACAGAGGCTTTTCTGAAAAATGTCCGTCTGGCTGATTTTCCGGTTCTGGCAGCGAACATATATAAAGACGGGGCGCCGCTTTTAAAAGGCGTGCAGGAAGGAAATTCTGGATGCCACACGATTATTGAACGGAATGGAAAAAAGATTGGATTTTTCGGCCTTACAACAGTTCAGACCGCAACAGCTACCAATCCTTCCGGAATTTCAGACCTTGAGTTTTTAGAGGAAACAGAAATTGCAAAGGATGAAATTGATGAACTGGAGGCCGCGGATGTAGATGCCATTGTGGCGGTCTGCCATCTTGGGAATGGCGATGCTCCTTGTACGGCACCGGAACTTGCAGAAAGCCTTACCGGAGCATATGAAGGAAAAGTGGACGCTATCATCGACGGACACAGTCATACTTTGGAAAATGAAACTGTTAACGGGGTACAGATTGTTCAGACCGGTTATGGCATGAGTGCAGTAGGAGAGCTGACGCTGACCTTTACAGGGGAAGAGGTGACTGCTGTTACAGAAAAGCTTTTAAAACCATCTGATCTTAACCAGATCCGGCCAAGCAGCTCCGTGGAAGAAAAATTGCAGCAGATCACAGATTCACAGGCGGATTTACTGCAGGAAAAAGCCGGGGAAGCTCAGACAACATTATGGGCAGGATGGATTGGCGACATTGCCATGACACGGCTGGTAGAAACCAATTATGGAAACTTTGCGGCGGATGCTTTTTTGAATGCCGGTACCGCAATTGTTCAGAGTAATGGAACCGAAGAGGAAAAACAGATGCCGGTAATCGCCGTTGAAAATGGAGGTGGTATCCGGGAAGCAGTAGCCAACGGAACCATTACAAAAGGGGATCTGATTTCTACCTTTCCTTTTTCCAATACACTGTATATGAAAAAAATTACGCCGGCTGTTTTGTATCAGATGATGGAGCAGTCAGGAAGCCTTCTTGCAGGACAGGACCAGAATACCGGAATGCTTCTTCAAAAGCAGATTTCCGGCGGATTTCTGCAGATTGGCGGATTTAAGGTTGTATTTAATCCGGATGGAGAGAATGGAAACAGAGTAGTTTCGGTAACTTTGGACGGACAGAAAAAAGCTTTGGACCGGAATGATACAAAAACTGCTATTCTTCTGGTAAGTAATAATTATATTATGAGCGGCGGAAATGATTATACCATGCTGGCAGATCTTCCCAAATACAGAGAGGCCGGCGGAGAATTAGAGACGATTCAGGAGTATTTAAAGCAGTGTCTGGCACAGGGAATTATGGATCAGTATGCAGGAACCCAGGGCCGGATTTCCTACACAGGAAGTGTGTACCAGCCAAAAGATTATACAGTTTCTGTAAAAATTACAGATGAAGCAGGGGTGCCTCTGGAAAATAAAGAGCTTTCTTACCGGGTAGACGGAGGAAAACGTACAAATGGAACTACAGATGCGCAGGGCCTTTTGAAAATACAGGTATCTGACGGCGGACATGGAATCCGGCTGTCTGATGCACAAAAAGAAATCTATGTAGATAATTATACGGGACTTGGAATTGCAGAGGATGATCTTCGCCAGATACCGGTACTTACATTTCTTTCGGATGGAAGCTGTGATCCGATAGCAGACGAAACCGAAGGGGAGACTGAGAAAAATCCACCGTCAGAGGAACCAAAGATACCCAATGATCAGACAGAAAAAGAGAATAAAAATCCGGAAACGAATATGGAAACCGTATCTGAATCGGAAGCTGTAAAAACCGGTGATGAATCTTTCCTGATTTTCTGGGTAATCGTATCTGGAGCGGGAGCTGCCGGTATTGTTCTTCTGACTGCAAAAGTAAAACAGAAAATTTGATAAGCTGCTGGAAAAAACAAATTTATCGTACAAGAATGGAGTGTTGAAGATGAAGCTATATGAAATATATTTCAGTCCTGCAGGGGGAACAAAAAAAGTATCAGATCTGATCTGTGAGGAATGGAATTTTGAAAAAACAGAGATTGATTTGATGAGAAGAAAACTGCCGGCGGCCGATTTTAATGAGGATGATATCTGCCTGATTGCTGTTCCTTCTTTTGGAGGACGTGTTCCGGAACCTGTGCTGCGGCACCTGTCTGAGATGAATGGAAATCAGGCGGCCGCTGTTTTGACAGTTGTATATGGGAACCGTCATTATGATGATACCCTTCTAGAGCTGAAAGAATGTGCAGACCAGGCGGGATTTCGCTGCGTGGCGGCTATTGCAGCGGTGGCGGAGCATTCGATTATGCATCAGTTTGCGGCAGGAAGACCGGATGCCAAAGATCAGGAACAGCTGAAAACATTTGCGGTTCAGATTGCAGAAATGTGGAATAAAAACCCGAAGGAACGGACAGAAGCAGAAGTTCCCGGAAACAAACCTTTGAAAGAATATACAGGAGTTCCCTTTAAACCAAAAGCCGGCAGAAACTGTGACCGGTGCGGTGCCTGCGCGGAGGCCTGCCCTGTGGGAGCTATTCCAAGAGAGAATCCGGATACAGTAAATGCAGAACACTGTATTTCCTGTATGCACTGTATTTCTGTCTGTCCCAAGCAGGCAAGAAAAATTGATAAAAAACTGGTATGGCTGGCTTCTCAGAAGATGAAAAAAGCCTGCAGTGAACGGAAAGAAAATGAATTATTTCTAAATTAGGAAATAAAAGTGACGGAGTGTATGTTATGGAACCGGAAGAGATTCTTGGACAACTTACCCTGGAGGAAAAGGCTGCGCTGTTAAGCGGGAAAACCATGTGGCAGACAAGAGATATAAAGAGACTGGACATTCCTTCTGTGTTCTGTGCAGACGGACCCCACGGTTTGAGGCGTCAGGGAAAGCAGGGGGATTATCTTGGAATTAGAACCTCGCTTCCGGCCACCTGTTTTCCAACGGCATCTGCAGTGGCCAACAGCTGGGATGAGACTTTGGCAGAGGAAATCGGAACCGCTCTGGGAGAAGAGGCTGTTTTACAGGATGTGCAGATCTTACTTGGCCCGGGACTGAATATTAAACGGAATCCTCTGTGCGGCAGAAACTTTGAATATTTTTCAGAAGATCCCTGCCTGTCGGGGAAAATGGCGGCGGCTTATGTAAGAGGCATCCAAAAAAAAGGCGTTTATGCCTGTATAAAGCATTTCGCGGTAAATAATCAGGAGTGCAGGCGGATGTCTGTAAATGCGGTGGTTGATGAGCGCACACTTCGGGAAATATATCTTACCGGCTTTGAGATTGCGGTAAAAGAAGGAAAAGCCAAAGCCGTGATGACAAGCTATAACCGGGTGAATGGAGCATATGCCAATGAAAATGAGCATCTTTTAAGGGAGATTCTCAGGAAAGAATGGGGATTTTCCGGGATCGTAATTACAGACTGGGGAGGCTCTAATGATCATGTAAAAGGAACAAAAGCCGGTTCGAATCTGGAGATGCCGGCATCCGGGCTTTCTTCTGCAAAAGAACTGGTGGAAGCTGTGGAAAACGGCAGTTTGAAAGAAGAAGTACTAGACCAGAGAGTGCTGGAGCTTTTGCGGGCAGTGCTGGATTTAAAAAGTAAAAAGCAAAAGACCGGTGATTTATATTCACAAAAGGCACATCACAGGCTTGCCCGAAAAGCAGCGGCCCAAAGCTGCGTTTTGTTAAAAAATGAGAATCATCTTCTGCCGCTGAAAATTGGATGCAAGGCAGCTGTGATCGGCGACTTTGCATTTTCACCAAGATATCAGGGAGCGGGATCCTCACTGGTGCGTCCGGTTTTATTGGATACACCAAAGGATGAGCTTTTTTTATCCGGTCTTAAAACAGCTTGGGCACATGGATATCTCCGGAATGGGAAAAGCAGCCGGAAACTGGAACAGGAAGCTTTAAAGGCAGCGGCAGGTGCAGATGTTGTTTTATATTTTTTTGGCCTGACAGAAGCAAGTGAGTCCGAAGCCCTTGACCGGAGCCATATGAGAGTTCCTCAAAATCAGATTGACCTGCTGTATAAACTGTCAGAAGTCAATTCACATATTGTAGGAATTTTAAGCGGCGGCTCTGCGGTGGAGGCGCCCTGGGAATCCTGCTGTGAAGCCATCCTGTATGGAGGTCTTTTAGGAGAAGCCGGAGGAGGAGCTGTGGCCGATCTGATAACCGGGCGGGTAAATCCTTCCGGAAAACTCAGTGAAACCTATCCTGTTTGTTACAAAGACTGTCCCTCATACAGCTATTTTCCCGGAACGGGAAAAAATTCCGAATACAGAGAAGGCATTTATACGGGATACCGATACTATGAAACTGCCGGGATTCCTGTACGTTACCCTTTTGGGTTCGGACTGTCTTATACGGATTTTGCTTATTCAGATCTTTCTTTGTCCCAAGAGGGGGCAACCTTTTGTTTAAAGAATGCTGGCTGCTTTGACGGCGCAGAAACAGCCCAGCTGTACATAGGAAGGAAGGATAGTCAGATCTTTCGCCCTGCAAAAGAATTAAAAGGGTTTCAGAAAGTGTTTCTGAAAGCCGGAGAAACAAAACAAATTACACTTTTCTTTGATGATAAGACCTTTCGGTATTGGAATGTTAAAACAAATAGCTGGGAGGTGGAAGGCGGCAGGTATCAGATTATGATCGGTTCAGATGTTTTGGATATCCGGCTGATGGCAGAGCTTGAAGTAAAAGGGACAACAAAGCTGTTCCCATATCAGAGAGAGGAGATGGAAAATTATTATAAAGGGGCAGCTGCCCAGATTTCAAAGGAAGAGTTCGAATGTCTCCTTGGATATCCCGTCCCGGACGGCGTCTGGCAGGAACCGCTTGAACGAAATGATACCGTCAGTCAGATGATTTATGCCAGAAACCGGGGAGCCAGATTTGTGTGCCGCTGTCTTATACGGCTTATAAACAGAAGACAGCGCCTAGGTAAACCAGGTCTGAATATTTTGTTTATCTATAACATGACTTTTCGCAGCATGGCGAAACTGACAGGAGGTTTCATCAATATGGAAATGGCAGAAGGACTGGTACAGATTGTAAACGGACAGGTTTTGAAAGGTATCAGAAATGTTGTCAGCGCATTTTTAAGGAAACAAAAAACAGAAAAACAATACAGAAAAATTCTGGAAAAGGGGCAGGGCCGGTGAGAAAAAAATCAGGTTTTTTCCTTTATTACTCCTTGCGGAGATTCCCATTTGGTGTATAATATCACAAGGAGGATGAATCATGCCTGTAAAGAGAACGGGAAAGCTTCATCTTAGATATTATTTTTGAATTCAGAAGACTTTACAAACAGGAGGAAATACGATGTCTCAAAGAAAAGATATCCATAAAGTACTGATAATCGGTTCCGGTCCTATCATCATTGGTCAGGCGTGTGAATTTGATTATTCAGGAACCCAGGCCTGCAAGGCCCTCAGAAGTTTGGGGTATGAAATCGTACTTGTAAACTCAAATCCTGCAACTATTATGACAGATCCGGAAACAGCAGATGTAACTTACATTGAGCCGTTGAATGTAGAGCGAATTGAGCAGATTATTGCAAAAGAGAGACCAGATGCATTGTTGCCAAATCTTGGAGGACAGTCCGGTCTTAATTTATGTTCAGAGCTTTCACAGGCAGGGATTCTGGACAAATATAATGTTCAGGTTATTGGAGTTCAGGTGGATGCTATTGAACGTGGCGAGGACCGGATTGAGTTTAAGAAAACCATGGACAGTCTTGGCATTGAGATGGCAAGGAGCGAAGTGGCTTATTCTGTGGAAGAAGCTTTAGAGATTGCAGACCGGCTTGGATATCCGGTTGTACTTCGTCCTGCATATACAATGGGAGGCGCCGGCGGCGGTCTTGTTTATAATGTAGAAGAGTTAAAGACCGTATGCGCCAGAGGGCTTCAGGCAAGTCTTGTGGGACAGGTTCTGGTAGAAGAATCCATCCTTGGCTGGGAAGAGCTGGAGCTGGAAGTTGTCCGGGATGCCAATAACAATATGATTACGGTCTGCTTTATTGAAAATATTGATCCTTTAGGCGTGCATACCGGGGATTCTTTCTGTTCTGCGCCAATGCTTACCATTTCAGAGGAAGTGCAGAAGCGTCTTCAGGAAAAATCTTATAAGATTGTGGAATCCATTCAGGTTATTGGAGGAACAAATGTGCAGTGGGCCCATGATCCGAAAACAGACAGGGACATTGTTATTGAAATTAATCCAAGAACCTCCCGTTCTTCTGCACTTGCATCCAAAGCAACCGGTTTTCCTATCGCTTTGGTTTCCGCCATGCTTGCAACCGGGCTGACTCTTGAAGATATTCCATGTGGAAAATACGGTACCCTTGATAAATATGTTCCAGACGGAGATTATGTGGTAATCAAGTTCGCCCGCTGGGCATTTGAAAAGTTCAAGGGCGTAGAGGATAAGCTGGGAACCCAGATGCGTGCGGTAGGCGAAGTTATGAGTATCGGGAAAACCTACAAAGAAGCGTTTCAGAAGGCAATCCGAAGCCTGGAGACTGGACGCTATGGTCTGGGACATGCTAAGGATTTTGATAAAAAATCAAAGGAAGAGCTTTTAAAGATGCTGATCCAGGCATCCAGCGAACGTCATTTCATTATGTATGAAGCCTTAAGAAAAGGCGCTTCCGTGGATGAAATCCATGAAATCACAAAAGTAAAACATTATTTTATTGAGCAGATGAAAGAACTGGTGGAGGAAGAGGAAGCCCTGCTTGCAAAGAAAGGCCATCTGCCTTCTGATGAAGCCCTGATTTCGGCAAAGAAAAACGGATTTTCTGATAAATATTTGAGTCAAATTCTGGATGTAACAGAAGATGAAGTGCGCCAAAAACGAATTGCCCTTGGTGTGGAAGAAGCCTGGGAGGGTGTTCATGTAAGCGGTACAAAAGACAGCGCTTACTATTATTCAACCTATAATGCAGAGGATAAAAATCCAATCGCCAGTGACAAACCAAAGATTATGATTCTCGGTGGAGGTCCTAACCGGATTGGACAGGGAATCGAGTTTGATTACTGCTGTGTACATGCATCTTTGGCCTTAAAGAAACTGGGATTTGAGACCATTATTGTAAACTGCAATCCGGAGACTGTTTCAACCGATTACGATACATCAGATAAACTCTATTTTGAGCCGCTGACACTGGAAGATGTGTTAAGCATTTATAAAAAAGAAAAACCCGTTGGGGTTATTGCGCAGTTCGGCGGCCAGACACCGTTAAATCTGGCTTCTGATCTGGAGAAAAACGGAGTAAAAATCCTTGGAACTGCTCCATCTGTGATTGATCTGGCGGAAGACCGCGATCTGTTCCGGGAAATGATGGATAAGCTTGAAATCCCCATGCCAGAGTCCGGTATGGCAGTCAATGTAGAAGAAGCATTAAAAATTGCAGATGAGATTGGGTATCCTGTTATGGTTCGTCCTTCTTATGTTCTTGGCGGTCGGGGAATGGAAGTGGTATATGATGCGGACAGCATGGCCGGTTATATGGAAGCTGCGGTAGGAGTAACTCCTGACAGACCAATTTTAATTGACCGGTTCCTGGGACATGCTACAGAATGTGAGGCGGATGCCATCAGCGACGGAACCCATGCATTTGTTCCCGCTGTTATGGAACACATTGAGCTTGCAGGGGTTCATTCCGGAGATTCCGCATGTATTGTGCCTTCAAAATATATTTCAGAAGAAAATGTGAAAACAATCAAGGAATACACCAGAAAGATTGCGGAGGAAATGCATGTAAAAGGCCTGATGAATATGCAGTATGCCATTGAAAACGGAAAAGTGTATGTTCTGGAAGCAAATCCAAGGGCATCCCGTACGGTACCGCTGGTATCAAAAGTATGCAATATCCGCATGGTGCCTCTGGCAATTGATATTGTAACATCGGAACTGACAGGCAGACCATCACCGGTTCCCGGATTAAAAGAACAGCAGATTCCATATTATGGAGTAAAAGAATCTGTATTTCCCTTTAACATGTTCCAGGAAGTTGATCCGGTACTGGGACCTGAAATGCGCTCTACAGGAGAGGTTCTGGGCCTTTCACGGTATTATGGAGAAGCGTTCTATAAAGCTCAGGAAGCCACCCAGACAAAGCTGCCCCTGGAAGGAACCGTGCTTATTTCTGTAAATGACAAGGATAAACCGGAAGTTGTAGATCTGGCTAGAGATTTTGCAGATGCAGGATTCAAGATTATTGCCTCTAGACACACCTGTGATTTGATTCGTGAAGCTGGAATTGAGGCTGAGATGGTTAATAAGCTTCAGGAGGGAAGACCCAATATGCTGGATCTGATTACAAACGGTCAAATTGATTTAATTATCAATACTCCGGTTGGTCAGGAACGGAAAGCAGATGACAGTTATTTAAGAAAAGCTGCAATCAAAAAGAAGGTCGCCTATATGACAACAATGGCTGCGGCGAAAGCTACTATCAGCGGAATCAGGTCTTTGAAAAAGCATGGAATCAGTGAATTAAAATCTCTGCAGGAATATCATGCAGAGATCACAGACAAATAGGATACGAAAAGAGTAAGAGGTGCTGTATTGTCATGTTTCATATAAAGCACCTGGCAGCCGTCTGAATCAAGATAACAAATCATTAAAAAACAGGGAAATCTGACAGATTATGAATAATCGTCGGATTTCCCTGTTTTAGCTGTAAACATAACTGAAAAACAAAAACAGATTGGAGCTGCGATTATGGAAAATAAGAGGAACAAAAAAATTCTACAGGAGCATCTGATTTATGAAATCCTTTCTGTAGTAGAAGAAATTCCGGAGGGGAATGTGGCTACCTACGGACAGATTGCCCGTCTGATTGGAAGAGATAAAAATGCGAGACTTGTAGGGAAAGTTCTTAGTATGGCAGAATATTACGGAACCTATCCCTGTCACAGAGTTGTAAATCATGCGGGAAGACTGGTTCCCGGATGGATAGAACAAAGAGATCTGCTCCTTTTGGAGGATGTGCCTTTTAAAAATTGTACGCACGTGGATTTAAAGCGCTGTCAATGGGACTGCTGATACCAGAACATTATTTATACCACTGGTATAGAGAGATATAAATAGAAATCATGATACACAGAATCTTTTGCTGTCTTTAGGAAGTATTAAGAATTTATACAGGAGTTTGGAAAGAAAGCTGTTCTACAATAAAAGCATAATAAAAACGGAAAAATGGATGGAAAGAATTGTAGAGGAGCTGTAAAAATGCAAAGAAGAAAAAGAAGAAAGAAAATCCTTCTTTGTCTAGGTATCATATTATGCGTTTATGCATATTTGTGTTTTATATTTGTCCCGAAAGATTTATCGGATAAAGGAGGAAGCAAGTATTATGAGTCAAAAGGATTTTTATCTGAACCGGTAGAAAAAGCCTTTGATGTAATTGCATTTGGACATTCCGGTGTATATTCCGGCTTTTCTCCTGTAGCGCTGTTTCAGGAATTTGGAATTACATCTTACGCTTCAGGCGCCTGTCTGCAGCCAATAGATAAAATTAATAAATTGCTAGAAGAGGCGGTGAAGTATCAGAAACCAAAGATTGTCTTTTTAGATGTGGACTGTTTGTATATCCGCAAAAGGATGCTAAACTGTTATCAGACACTTTTAGCGCCCTTTGTTTATCATTACCGATGGAATACATTAAAATTCAGAGATTTTTATCAATTGCCCAGAATGAGAAGCGAGGATATTTCCAAAGGTTTTTTCCTCAGCAAAAAAGTTTCCGGTTACCATCCGGGGGACTATATGGGGGACAGTACACAAAAGCCCAAAAGCCCCGGAAGTGAAGCTTTGGAACAATTGGATCGTTTTGTGAAAATCTGCCGGGAAAATCAGATAGAGGTAGTATTTATAGAATTTGCAAATGCAACTACCTGGACTTATGCAAAACACAATTTTATCCAGGAATATGCAGATAAAAATAATATTGATTTTCTGGATATGAATGTATCTTCCCCGGATTATCAGGTGGATTTTGCAAATGATTTCAGGGATAATGGAAATCATTATAATGTATACGGTGCACAGCGTGCCATGAAATATCTGGGAAAGTATCTGATACATACCTATGGGAATATACTGACAGATAAACGTACGGATCCCAGATTTTCATACTGGGATAAAGCTGTGGATGCCTATGTAAGTGATCTTGGATAACTAGACTGCAGTTTCTAAAATTTCTTTGTCTTATGAGAAGAATACCATGGCTAGTGTTCCGAAAATAATAAGAATCAGTCCCAAAACGGATTTTTTGGAAATTTTTTCTTTTAGAATTAGAACGGAAAACAGAACAGATACAAGAATACTCAGTTTATCAACAGGGACTACGATACTGACAATTCCTGATTGTATTGCACTGTAATAGCAGATCCAGGAAGCGCCAGTGGCAATGCCGGAGAGTATTATAAAAACCAGCTCTTTTTGTGAGATATTTTTTATTCCAGACTGTTTTCCACGGGCAAATACAATCAGCCATGCCATAATCAAAACAACTGCTGTGCGTATGGCAGTGCCAAGATTGGACTCTACATTTTCAATTCCAATTTTCGCAAGAATAGAGGTCAGAGCCGCAAAAACAGCTGACAGTAAAGCATATATAAGCCAGTTTCCGGAAGACTTTTTCAGATTTGTTTTTGTGTAATCAATCATAAGAAAGGTACCTGAGCCAATAAACAGCATACCAGCTGCTTTTACCAGAAGGCGGCTGGTTTCCCCTAAGATCACTATGGCAAACAGCATAGACAGAATTGTGCTGCTTTTATCTATAGGAACAACTTTATTAACATCACCGGTGGATAAAGCTTTAAAATAACAAAGCCAGGAAGCACCGGTGGCAATACCGGAAATAATGAGAAACAGCAGTGAATGCCAGCTGATTTGACTGATTGTTTTAAAGGAACCTGCGATAGAGACCATCAGCAGAGAAAATAAAAAAACAATAATTGTTCGAAGAGCCGTGGCCAGGTCAGAGTCTGTCCTTTTTATTCCGCATTTTGCAAGAATAGAAGTAATACCTGCAAAGACAGCGGAGCCGCAGGCAAGTATTATCCACATAAATGTATACCTCCTGATCAATGTTAAAACTGATCAAATCTTGTTTGACGGTTTGATCAGTTTTATTATAACATATATGAAGAGAAGATGAAGGCCAAAGATAACATGCCCATTTGATACTATCAGTTCAGCAGCACAATACCAATATTGAGATAGCATGCAAATAACAGCCAGAGAAGATACGGAATCTGCAGGATACCGGAGCATTTGGAAATCTGCATGAATTTCCAAATCATAACGATAACAAGAATCAGCAGGAGAATGAGCCATAGAAGTGCGCCAAAGTAGCAGGAAAAATTAAAAAATAAGATTGGCCAGAAAAAGTTTATGATCAGCTGGATTCCATATAATAAAAGAGCCTTTAGATTTTTAGGATCTGCAGATTCATAAACCAGCCATGCGGAAATTCCCATTAGTATATAAAGAATTGTCCAGACAATCGGAAACAAAATTCCGGGAGGAGAAAGGGGAGGCTGATTCAGTGACTGGTAATGGGTCATATCATTGCGGGTAATAAATCCTGACAGTGCGCCTACAGCCAGTGTAATGGCAATGCTGATAATAAGTGATTTAAATTTAAAATGCATAAGTATGCTCCTTTTTTCAAAATATAAAATCTGTTTATTTCCTAGTTTATGTAATTTGAAAAAGGTTATGCATAACCAGGAAGAATACGAAATAACAGGTTTTTTTATTCTTAGAAAAGTGATAGTTTTTTGGTATTAGGGGTATGGCAGTTTCTATTCGAACATAAAATGTATGGTTAAGAGAGAATCAGGAGATTAAATATGGAAATTACATATACATGCAAACGGCAGTTTTCTCAGAAACAGCTGGAAGAATTGTTTTTAGCAGTCCACTGGGACTCAGGGAAGTATCCCACGCGTCTTTATAAAGCACTGCAGAATTACGAAACTGTGATCACTGCCTGGGAAGGCCAAAATCTGGCAGGACTTTTGGGAGCCATCGGTGATGGCGGGATGACAGCTTACATTCACTATGTGCTGGTTCACCCCGTATACCAGGGAAAAGGAATTGGCAAAAAGCTTGTTGGGCTGGCGAAAGAACGATATAAAGATAATCTGTGTGTAGTTTTAATCGCAGAGCACAGTGGTTTAATTGATTTTTATGAAAAAGAAGACTTTGTACACAGTCAGGATTCAGCAGCTATGTATATTAAAAAGATGTAATGAAAATCTAAAATAACCCGTTTTCATGAACCGGTTTGACTGCGCCGATATTGTGCTCCACACAGTCCCAGTGTTCCGCCAGTTTACCGTCCTCTATCCGGTAAAGGTCAAATACTTTATTTTCCATGCCATTTTCCAGCATAGTGCATTTGAAAAAAACACAGATCAGATCATCCTGCTCAATGATCTGCATAATTTCCATTTTGGGCTTCATGGCAAGAAATTTTTCGCAGAACTTTAAGAATCCTGCTTTCCCGGTGGGGGCTGTTGGATTATGCTGAATATAATCCTCTTTCATATATTGATCCAGATTAGAAAGATTGCGGTTGTTAAATACTTCCTCATAAAATTTTAAAATCAGTTCTCTGTTTGTCATATCGTTATCTCCATTTCTTAGTTTGTTTTGCAGATATTAGAACTATCAAATAAACGTCTGCGCTGCAGCTGTTTTCTGTTAATCCAATTCATCAAAGTCGTCCGTTTTTTGTATCTGGGCTTCCGAAGATATAGAATCGGAAGAAGCGGATTCTGGCATTTCAGATTCTGGAATAGCAGATGCAGAATTTTTTCTGCCGAAAATACTTTTTTTCTTTCTCGGATTTTTCTGCTGGAAAAACCAGCGGGCTGCAAACAAAATAAAAACAGCAATAACTCCGATTAATGTCTGCATACTGTCTAAATGTTCTACCACCATCTGACGGGAAATTGCCACCAGCAGTACTTCGATCACAGAATCAGCAGAATGCTCACAGAGCATTTTTATAAACTCAACGCCCACAACAAGAGCCAGAGTCTTTCCAAGAAAGTCGGAAAAGAAGTCCGCGTGCATGTCAAAAACGTGTATCTGTGTCAGATCATAGAAAAGCTGGATGATAGACAAAACAACAATTGCTATAATTGCAGCGGCCAGGATCAATTCAATAGCCCGTCCAATGCTTTCCAGATATTTGATAAAATGTTTATGTGTATTTTTCATTTTGGGATATTCTCCTTTTTGTGTATTCAATGTGCCGTCTGTGTCTGCGGCATACAAAACCTAGGCAAAGTATAGCATAGAATCCGGGTTGTGAAAAGCAGAGGGGAAAGGAAACTGAAAGAAACCTTGAATGAAATAAGTGGAAGAGGGTCTAGTGCCGGAAACGGGTTGTAAAAAACAGGAATACCGGATATAATCTTTCGTAAGATAAATTGCATTATTTGTGCATACCGGATGGAGGATGTTATGCTTGCTATTCAGAATTACTGCCTGGCAGAAAGTCTAAAACAGGCTTATGAATTAAATCAGAAAAAGAAAAATAAAATACTAGGGGGAGGAGTCTGGCTGAAATGCTGTGATTTTCCTATACAGACGGCAATTGATCTGTCAGCACTTGGGTTTGATCAGATTACTGAGACCAAAGAGGAGTTTGAAATTGGATGCATGGTATCTTTGCGCCAGCTGGAACTGCACCAGGGGCTTTCAAGACTTTGCAGCGGAGCAGTAAAAGAAGCTCTGCGGCATATTGTGGGAACTCAGTTTCGCAACTGTGCCACTGTGGGAGGAAGTATTGCCGGAAGATTTGGCTTTTCGGATGTGATAACACTGTTTCTTGCCCTTGACGCGGAGGTGGAATTGTATCCTACGGGCAGAATGCCTCTTTCTGAATTTGTACATATGCAGCCGGATGAACGGATTTTGACGAAGATTTTTGTTAGTAAAAATCTTATTTGTGCGGCATATCTTTCAGAACGCAATACCGATACAGATCTTCCTCTTATTACCTGCGGCGTAGCTTTGTGGGAGAAGGCGCTGACTGTCAGTATTGGCGCCCGTCCGGCAAAGGCATCAGTGGTGAAGATAACAGATGTGGACGCCGCCTGTCTTTCTAACAGAGAGTGGCTTTATCTTACCATTCAAAATGTAGTTGAAAATCTGAGTTTTGGCAGTAACCGGCGTGCTTCGAAAGAGTATAGAAAACATGTGGCAAAGGTACTGTTTTTGCGGTGCTGTGAAAAGATCAGAAAGGAAGTGTAGGATGCGTCTGCATGTATGGATAAATAACAAGGAATATACAGATGAAATAGCGCCGGATCAGCCGCTGCTGGAATATCTCCGCTCCAAAGGCTGCTACAGCGTAAAAAGAGGCTGTGAAACATCAAACTGTGGACTGTGTACGGTATGGGTGGATGAAACGCCGGTATTGTCCTGCAGTGTTCTGGCTGTAAGAGTCCAGGATAAAAAAATTGTGACCCTGGAGGGACTTAAGAAGGAAGCGGAGGAGTTTGCACACTTTATGGCTGCACAGGGAGCAGACCAGTGCGGATACTGTAATCCAGGATTCGTTATGAATGTCCTTGCTATGGAACGGGAATTGAAGCAGCCAGGTGAAGAAGAGATCAAAGAATATCTGTCAGGAAACCTCTGCCGATGTACCGGGTATGTCAGTCATTTAAGGGCAGTAAAAGCTTATCTGAACAGAAAAAACATAATATAATTGAACGCAGGAAAAGGGCCGCCAATATTTTGGCGGCTTTTATATTAGATGTGAGATGATTCCCGCCTCTATAATAGAATATTGTCAGCAAAGCTGACCCGAATCGCGCACCAAGTTTCGCGAAAGCGAAACTTGAATAGACAGGAAATTGTATCTGAATCCTGAATAGGAATCAAATTTCATACATATAATTTTTCTATGAAGAAATCAAAATCCAAGGAATGGAAAAAACAAATGGTCCACAGACTGGAGCTTCCCAAAGACCTGATGTTTGGGGCTGTATTAGTCCATATTACAGGGCAGAGTGAGATTGAAATAGAAAATTATCGTGGAATTTTACTTTATGGGGAGGACCGGATCCGTCTGTCAATCAAAGGTGGTCAGATGGAAGTTACCGGCCGGTCGTTAAAGATCGATTATTATACCAATGATAATATGAAAATTACCGGGTATATCCAGCAAGTAAGTTATATTATGTAAGGAGCTGTTATGATTCGTCTGATGAAATTTTTTAACGGTTATCTGCATGTACATGTAACCGGTTATTCTCCGGAACGTTTTTTAAATCTTTGCAGCAACCGCAATATTCTGCTCTGGGATCTTTTGCCCTCTAAAAATGGATACGAATTTTATATCAGCATTCAGGCATTCAGACAATTGAAACCGATTCTGAAAAAAACAGGAACAAAGATACATATCATCGAAAAGAGCGGTTTCCCGTTTATGGCTTTCAGGTACCGGAAACATAAGTTTTTCTTTGTGGGAATTGCGGCGGCACTGCTTCTTTTATTTACAATGTCCCGTTTCATCTGGAACGTGCAGATTGATGGTAATTCCTATTTTTCCGACCAGACGCTGACAAAATATTTAGAGGAACAGGGCGTGGGGTACGGAAGCCGGAAAAAAGATCTGAAATGTGAAGAAATAGAAAAGCAGATTCGGACAGATTACCCGGATATTATCTGGGTATCAGTAAACGTAAAAGGAACCCGTCTGGTTGTGGATATTCAGGAAGTTGCCGCCGAAAGGGAAAAGGATGATGAGGAGGCGGAAGGAACAGATCTGGTGGCTCAGTATGATGGCACGGTAACCTCCATTGTTACAAGAGCGGGAACCCCGTGTGTGAAAAAGGGAGATCAGGTAAAGGCCGGAGATGTGCTTGTCAGCGGGTGCCTGGAGATTTTTAATGACGCGGGGGAAGTGTCCGGTTACCAGTATTGCAGCGCAGATGCCGATGTATATGTAGAAAGCTCGCTGCCCTATGAAGATAAATTCCCTGCCGTTGAGACCAGATATCAAGAAACAGGGGAAACCAGATATGCCCTGGCATTTTGTACGAAAAAAAAGAGGTTTGAGATTGCCCTGCGTAAAAATACATTTACTGATTTTGAGAAACTCACAAAGCTGGAAACCATTCATTTTGGAGAAGACTTTTATCTGCCCATTCAGCTTGAATGGACGAAGATTAACGAACTTTCTCCCCAGAAACATACATATACAGAAGAAGAGGCAAAACAGACCGCAGGCAGACATCTGGAATTATATTGCAAAAAGTTAACGGAAAAAGATTTTGAAATTCTGGAAAAAAGTGTTAAGATTAATTTTGATAAATCGGAAATTACAGTTTCCGGAAAGCTTAAGGTTTTAGAAAAAGCTTCTAAGACACAGCAGACAGAAAAACGGAAGTTAGAAGAAAAAGAAGGGCAGGAAGAAAATGGGATTGACACAGGAACAAATGGAAATTCCAACTGAGCACATGGCCAATCTCTTTGGCCGGTTTGATTCTTATTTGAAAAAGATAGAAAAGGCATTAAATGTGACCATTGTAGTAAGGGATCAGGGATTAAAAATTATGGGAGAGTCCAAAGCAGCTGCAAGTGCCAAAGAGGTATTTTTGCAGCTGCTAGAGCTGTCTAGAAGAGGAAATGAAATCACAGAACAGAATGTAAACTATATTCTGGATCTGAACAGCCAGTCTATGGGCAGTTCGATTCTGGAGATGGATCAAGATATCATCTGTCATACCATACAGGGAAAGCCGGTAAAGCCAAAAACCCTGGGACAAAAAAGTTATGTAGATCAGATCCGGGAAAAGATGATCGTGTTTGGCATGGGACCGGCGGGAACCGGGAAGACCTATCTGGCTATGGCCATGGCTATTACCGCTTTTAAGCGGGAGGAAGTGGGAAGAATTATATTAACAAGGCCGGCTATTGAAGCAGGTGAAAAGCTGGGGTTTCTGCCAGGGGATCTGCAGAGTAAAATAGATCCTTACTTAAGGCCGCTGTATGATGCGCTGTATCAGATCATGGGAGCGGAAACCTTTATGCGGAATCAGGAAAAGGGTCTGATAGAAGTTGCTCCCCTTGCCTATATGAGGGGGCGGACGCTGGATAATGCATTTATTATTTTAGATGAGGCCCAAAATACCACACCGGCGCAGATGAAAATGTTTCTGACGCGGATTGGATTTGGCTCTAAGGCTGTTATTACCGGGGATGCCACACAAAAAGATCTGGCGCCCGGCTCAAAATCGGGGCTTGATGCAGCTTTAAAGGTGCTGGGAAATATAAAAGAAATCGGAATCTGCAAGTTGACCAGCAAAGACGTGGTAAGACATCCGCTGGTGCAGAAAATTGTACAGGCCTATGAAGATTTTGAATCCAAAAATGAAAAGAAAAACAGCAGGAAAAAGCGTTAGGCTGAATAAAGGACAAAAAGATGACAATTAATATTATAAATGAGGTACAGGCAAAATTTCAGTTTCACTATAAGGAGCTGGCAGAAAAGGTGATACGGTGTTCTGTGGAAATGGAAAATTTTCCATATGATCCCGAGGTAAATCTGACCATTTCAGATAATATCAGGATTCAGGAAATCAACCGGGAATTCAGAGGGATTGACAGGGCTACAGATGTGCTGTCGTTTCCTATGATCGAGTATGCATCCCCGGCAGATTTTTCCGGGATTGAGCAGCAGTATGATACGATAAATCCGGATACTGGAGAGGTAATGCTTGGAGATATTGTCCTTTCAGCGGACCGGATAAAGGCACAGGCAGAAGAATATGGACACAGCCAGAAGCGGGAATTTGCGTTTTTGATTGTGCACAGTATGCTTCATCTGTTTGGTTATGATCATATGGAACCAGAGGAGGCTTCTGTGATGGAAACACACCAGAAAATGATATTAGATGCTTTAAAAATATTTCGATGAGGATAGAAGGATGAAAAAAATAGTATTGTGTCTGCTTCTGGCTGCACTGGGGACTACTCTGATGTCAGGATGCGGAAAAAAAGAAGAACCAGAAGTTTCTAGTGATCCTGTAAGTGCCAGCGTTTCAGAAGAAAAAGATATTCATGAGGGACAGGCCAGAAGCATTCTGACCGGAGAGTGGGTAGATGAAGAGCTGGCCGATACAAGGCCCCTTGCCGTAATGCTTGGAAATACCCCTCAGGCGCTGCCACAGTATGGGATTTCAGCTGCAGATGTCATAATAGAGGCTCCGGTAGAGGGGGCGCTCACAAGAATTATGGCGGTTTTTCAGGATTATAAAGATGCAGAAAAAATTATGTCTGTGCGCAGCTGCCGCCACTATTATGTAGACTGGGCGCTGGAATTTGATGCCATTTATGCACATTACGGACAGTCAAAATATGCGAAAGATGTGTTGAGCCAGGATAATGTGGATAATTTAAACGGCATGGAAGCAAAGTTAAGCAGAGAGCTTTATCTGAGAGATTCCACAAGAAAGGCGCCTCATAATTCCTATACAGACGGAGAACATATTCAGGCGGCTATTGCAATGAAAGGCTATGATACAAAGGTATCTTCGGATTACAAAGGACATTATCAATTTAATGAAGATGATGACAAACAGATACAGTTAGAGGAGGGTGAAGCTGCTGTTGTTGTAAGCCCGGGTTATCGTCAGAATGCCCCGTGGTTTGAATATAATGATAAAGACGGGCTGTATTACCGCTATGAATATAAGGAGAAGCAGGTAGATGCAATTGACAATTCACAGCTTTCATGTAAAAATATTCTTTTACAGATCTGTGACTGGAAAGTGATAGATCAAAAGTATGGGTATCTGGATGTAGATACCACTTCCGGAGGGAAAGGATATTATATTACCAATGGAAAAGCTGTTCCGGTTACCTGGTCAAAGGAATCTCAGTCAGAACCTACCCGTTATTTTCTGGAAGATGGAACGGAGATTACATTAAACCAGGGAAAGACCTGGGTGTGCGTCCTGCAGGATACGTATGCGGATAAGATCGGATTTTACAGTACGAAAGAGGAATTTTAAATCTTAGGATATCAAAAGAGGATAAGGTTACATGAGTGCAAGAAAAAAGAGCGAATCAAACTTCCTGATTCAAGGATCAATCCTTGCGGTAGCATCAATTGTCAGCAGGATCATTGGATTATTATACAGAGTTCCGTTACAGGCGATCATTGGGGATGTGGGAAATGATTATTACAGCTGTGCATACGAGATTTACAGTATGATGCTGCTGATTTCTTCCTACAGCCTTCCTCTGGCAGTTTCCAAAATGGTTTCTGCCAGAATGGCTCTCGGTCAGAAAAAGAATGCCCATAAAGTATTAAAGGGAGCTCTTGCCATCGCCGGAATTACCGGTACTGCCGGCTGCATCTTTGTATTTTTTGCCGCAGATTTTCTTACCAGTGAAGTATTTAAAACTCCCATGAGTATTTTTGCGTTAAAAGTTCTTGCTCCTACATTAATTATTGTAGCTGTTCTCGGCGTTATCCGCGGTTTCTTTCAGGGAATCGGAACCATGATTCCAAGTGCGGTATCCCAGATTCTAGAGCAGATTGTAAATGCGGCTGTCAGCGTGGGAGCAGCTTTTGTATTGTTCGGATACGGTACCCGGATAGGAGCGGTGCTTGGAAATGCGGATACATACGGCGCTGCCTATGGTGCAGCCGGAGGAACCCTTGGCACCAGCATTGGTGCGGCTGTGGGTCTGGCATTTATGCTGTTTGTATTTGTAATTTACCGCCCTTCTATGAAGCGGGCGGAACGACGGGAAATCAAACGTGGAACTGTGAAGGAGGAATCCTACCAGACAATTATCAGGATTTTAGTTCTTACAATCGCACCGGTACTGCTGAGTACCACGATATATAATATCAGTTCTATTATTGATCAGGGAATTTTTAAGAATATAGCTTCCATTCAGGGATATGATTCTCATACTGTTTCTGTATGGTGGGGGATATTTGCAGGTAAATATAAAGTACTTATTAATGTTCCCATTTCTATTGCTTCTGCAATTGCAGCCTCCGGGGTGCCAAGTCTGACGGCGGCGTTTGCCAACAGAGATAAAAATGCAGTGCGTTCAAAAATTAATTCCTCCATGCGTTTTGTGATGGTTGTTGCCTTCCCTTGTATGGTAGGATTTATTGTTCTGGCATCCCCGATTCTGCAGCTTTTGTTTCACGAGAGCGGAGAGCTGGCAGAGCGCCTGCTTCAAATTGGTGCTGTTTCCATTGTGTTTTATTCTATATCCACATTGTCCAACGGAATTCTCCAGGGAATCAACCGCATGATCATTCCGGTGCGCAATGCCATCATTGCTCTGGGCGGACATATTGCCTGCCTGTTGATTTTAATGTATCTGTTCCGGTTAAATATTTATGCGGTGGTTTTATCTACTGCGTTTTTTGCACTGCTTATGTGCATTTTAAACGGGATTTCCGTACAGCGCTATTCCGGTTACCGTCCGGATATTATGAAAACATTTGTAAAACCGGCGGCGGCTTCTGTAATTATGGGCGTTATTGTATATGGCGTATATTTCTTTGGAAATAAACTGCTGCCAAGCAATGCCGTATGGACCGTTGTTGGGATTCTAGTGGGAATCATTGTATATTTTGCTGCAATTCTTCTGGTTAAAGCTTTGACAGAAGAAGAGCTGAAAAGCTTTCCTAAGGGAACGGTTATTATCCGGATTGCCAAAAAGTTTCATCTTTTATAGAATCTGATATTTGTTTTAAAATAATAATTGCATAGATTAAAAAAATAAGTGAATACTACGTAAAAAGGAGTTATGATACTATGAATAATACACGTAAGGTTCGCTTATTTTTTATTCTTGCGGCAGTTTGTGTATTTGCCGTATTCTGGATTGGCTTTCGATTTGGAAAAGTAACACAGGAAAAAGCAGATATCTTATACTACTCGCAGAAACAGACAGAAGATATAGACAAAACAAATGAGACACAAACCACTGCCGGGGAAGATGCCTCAAAATGGACCGCATCTGCTGTAGATGATGATGGACAGTCGGCTGATGGGACAGAAAACGGAAGCGCTGAAGATACTGCAGATGGCACAGAAGATGAAACTGTGGAGAGCGGCAACGTATATGAGTCTCCAAAATACTATATTAAGCAGTCTGACGATTATCTTACTGTTTATATTGCAGCTACAGATGAAGTATATTTTGAAACAGATATTCCGGCTGCAGACCTGCCCAATGATCTGAAGGAAGAAGCGGCAAAGGGAATTGAATTTTATGATCTTGAAGCTGTATACAGTTTTCTTGAAAGTTACTCCAGCTGAAAATGGGAATAACAGTCAATTTTCGTTGATTGTTATTCCTTTTCTTGTCTTATTATGCTAAAATAAAACGAATGAGAAGGAGAGTTTTACTATGGATAAAAAAATAATGAAAACAAAAGCAGAACTTGGCACAGGCGCAATGTTTATCATTTCTGTTATCTATGCCGTATTTGGTCTGATTATGCTCCTTGTTCCGAATATGGAGGAAGTATATATTTTATATCTGGTGAGCGCCGGACTAATTGCTCTTGGAATTTTTATGATTGTAAAGTATTTTGTGAATGCTTCTTATAAAGAGCTTGGAAATTACGGGTTTTCCGTCGGTGTTTTATCTGTGGCAGCTGGGTGCTGTCTGCTGATTCGGGCGGAAGAAGTGGCTGTATATTTTGGCGTTTTTCTTGGAATCTGTATCCTTTTGACTGGTATTGTAAAGCTCCAGAATGCAGTGGCTTTAAACAGTATGAGACATCCGTACTGGCTGATTTTTCTGGCAGCCGCCCTGGTATTTATTGCATTATCTGTTCTGATAATTTTAAATCCCATGGATTTAGAAACCGGACAGCAGCAGTATATTTATGTAATTCTGGTGGCTGACGGCGGCGTTGGAATATTCAGTACCTTCTATATTTCACAGGCAGTAAAGCAATATCAAAAGTACGGGATGTTTCCGCAAATCAAGAAAAAACCAAAGAAGAATCATGCAGATGAAAATAAAAGCTTTCTCCATAAAAATGATGGCGGGGCGGCTGCAGAGAAGAATTTATCTGAATCCGTAATGGAAGAGGAAGAAGACTTGGCAGTCACAGAAAAAGAAATTCCCTCTGAGGAAGAGGATATTTTAAAAGCCATCATGGGAGAGGAAGAGGTCAGGAGAAAAAGGAAATAAATGATGAGTACGTTACGAATGGATGTAATTGTAGTAGGAGGCGGCGCTTCCGGTATGATGGCAGCCATTGCAGCAGCCAAGGAAGGATGCCGGGTCTGCATTTTAGAACATAAAGAAATGCCGGGAAAAAAGATACTGGCAACAGGAAATGGAAGATGTAATTTTACGAATAAAGTGCAGGGGTGTGAGTGTTACAGAGGAACAACCCCTGCCTTTGTATTGCCTGCATTAAAGCAATTTGGAGCATCGGATACGGCAGCGTTTTTTTTGTCTCTTGGTGTTTTACCCCAGGAAAAAAATGGATATTATTATCCCCGTACGATGCAGGCATCAGCTATACGCAATGCATTGTTAGAAGAACTGTCTGTTTTGGGTGTGGATATACATTGTGATATTGGTATCCGCAGTATCACCAAAAAGAACGGCATTTTTTATTTCGAAACAAAAACCGGTATTTACAGTTCTAAAATCTGTATTTTAGCTGCGGGAGGAAAAGCTTCGCCAAAGTCTGGAAGTGATGGCAGCGGATATATTTATGCCAAAGGTTTCGGCCATACATGTACAACTGTATTGCCGGGGCTTGTTCCGCTTCTGTCTGGGGAGAGGTGGCTGAAACAAACGGCTGGCGTCAGGGCCTGGGCCGGGGTTACTCTGCTTGCCAGGGGGGAGCAGATCGTTTCCGATATAGGAGAAGTGCAGTTTACTGATTATGGTATTTCAGGGATTCCGGTATTTCAGATCAGCCGTTATGCGGCAAAAGCTCTGGATGAACAAAAAGATGTTTCTGTTTCCGTTGATTTCCTGCCGGAAATTGAAGCAGGTGAGCTATTCAGACTGCTGAATAAGCGGATGAACGAAGGCGGACGAAGAAAGGAAGCCGGTAAGTCCTTGAAAGAAGAATGGGCCGGCGATGATCAGAAAAGAAAACGTGTTTTTGTAAAAAAGATACTCTCCGGTCTGGTCAATGAAAAAATTGCAGATGTTCTTGCGGATACGGTACCCTTAGAGCCAGATGTGCTCTGCAGGAAAATAAAAGAAACAAAAATTTCCATTAGCGGAACAAAGTCTTTTCACCAGGCCCAGGTAACGGCAGGAGGTATCTGCACCCATGAGATCTGCGAATATACCATGGAATCAAAACTGGTAAAGGGGCTTTATTTTGCCGGAGAAATAATAGATATTGACGGAAAATGCGGAGGCTATAATCTTCAGTGGGCATGGTCTTCCGGATACTGTGCGGGACGCCATGGCGCACAGTGGGTGAAAGCATTGGAAATAAAAAAGAAAAGAAAGACAATGGAAAAGACAAAAAATCATGAAACAGATGATACATATCGGGCAGCTGAAACTGCCCCTCAATCATGCAAAAGAGGATATTATTAAAAAGGTCTGCCAAAAACTTAGAGTATCACCATCAGATATCCAGACCTTTGAAATTGCAAAGCAATCCATAGATGCCAGAAAGAAAGGGCAGATTCAGTATATTTATGCTGTGAATCTGGTGTTGGCTAAAAAGATAAAGCTGACAGGAAAACATCCGGATATTTCCGTTACAGAGCAAAGAAAATATCAGATGCCTATCTTTGGCAGCGGAAAACTGAGAAATTCTCCGGTGATTATCGGCACCGGACCGGCCGGTTTATTTTGTGCTTATCTGCTGGCATTAAACGGATATTGTCCCCGGATATTTGAACGGGGAAAGATGATAGAACAGCGCCAGAAGGATGTGGAAGCTTTCTGGGAAAGTGGTGTTTTGAATCCGGAATCCAATGTACAGTTTGGAGAGGGAGGAGCCGGGACATTTTCAGATGGAAAGCTGAATACAGCAGTGAAAGATAAATACGGCAGAAATCGTTTTGTTTTAGAGACATTTGTATCCTTCGGGGCGCCGGAAGATATTTTATATGTGAATAAACCTCACATTGGAACTGATATATTAAAAAACGTTGTCAGGCGGATGCGTGAAAAGATTCAGGAGCTTGGAGGAGAATTTTATTTTAATTCCTGTGTGACAGATATTCAGACGGAATGGGGCAGAGTAAATGGAATTACGGTGAATCATCAGACTGCTTATCCCGCAGACCTTGTTATTTTTGCCGGGGGTCACAGTGCCAGAGATACTTTTCTGCTTTTAGCAAAAAAACAGTTTCCTATGGAAGCAAAGTCTTTTGCAGTGGGCTTTCGGGTAGAGCATCCCCAGGATATGATTCAGATGGCTCAATATGAGACTACAGACAGAACCTATCTGCCGGCGGCAGATTATAAAGTAACCTATCACGCCCCAGGAGGCCGCAGTGTTTACTCTTTTTGTATGTGTCCCGGCGGATACGTTGTAAATGCTTCTTCAGAGGCAGAAAAAACGGTAGTAAATGGTATGAGTTACCGGAAACGGGACAGCCGGAATGCAAACAGTGCTGTTATTGTTTCTGTAACGCCGGATGATTTTTCCGGTGATGATGTACTAGCAGGAATGCGGTTTCAGCAGAAGCTGGAGCGTACTGCCTATCAGCTTGGAAAGGGAAAGATTCCCCAGCAGCTGCTTGGTGATTTTGAAAGCAATAAAATTTCTGAAAGCTACGGAGACTTTAGGGGCTGTGAGAAGGGGCAGACTGTATTTGCAGATCTTCGAAGCATTCTTCCAGAAGAGCTGAATACGGCTTTCTGCGAAGGAATGCACGGTTTTGCATCCAGAATAAAAGGATTTGACCGGCCGGATACTATTTTGTCGGCAGTTGAGAGCAGAACTTCTTCTCCGGTGCGGATTTTAAGGGATGAGACTTTTGAAAGCAGTGTCCGGGGATTTTACCCCTGCGGAGAGGGTGCCGGATATGCAGGAGGAATTACTTCAGCAGCTATGGATGGTATGAAAACTGCGGAGGCAGTAATGAAAAAATATATCCCCCAGAGGGAAATTAGAAATGGAAGGTAAATCAATGGCTGAATACACACCAATGATGCAGAAATATCTGGAAACCAAAGAAGAATATAAAGACTGTATTTTATTTTACCGTCTGGGCGATTTTTATGAAATGTTCTTTGAGGATGCCCTGACAGCTTCCAGAGAACTTGAGATTACCCTTACCGGGAAAAACTGCGGAACAAAGGAGCGGGCGCCTATGTGCGGAGTTCCTTTTCATTCGGTGGAGGGATATTTAAATAAACTGGTATCTAAAGGCTATAAAGTAGCTATCTGTGAACAGGTGGAGGACCCAAAGACGGCTAAGGGTCTGGTAAAACGGGAAGTGGTACGGATTGTTACACCCGGCACCAATCTGGATACCAATGCTTTAGATGAGACAAAAAATAATTATATTATGTGTATTGTATACACTGAAAATAAATACGGTATTTCCACTGCTGATGTAACAACCGGGGATTATTATGTGACAGAGGTGGATACTGAGAGAAAGCTTTTGGATGAGATCAGTAAGTTTACGCCTTCAGAGATTATCTGTAATGAATCTTTTTATATGAGTTCTGTAGATCTTGAGGATTTAAGACACCGGCTGGGCATTACTGTCTATTCGCTGGAATCTTGGTATTTCGGGGATGATACGGCCATTGATACCTTAAAGAGTCATTTTAAAGTGGCTTCTTTAAGCGGACTTGGACTTAAGGAATACGACTGTGGAGTCATCGCTGCAGGAGCGCTGCTGAAATATCTTTATGAAACTCAGAAAACTTTTCTGGAACATATGTCCAGAATACAGGCCTATTCCACCAGTAAATTTATGATTATAGACAGCTCCACAAGACGGAATCTGGAACTTGTGGAAACCATGCGGGAAAAGCAGAAGAGAGGTTCTCTTTTGTGGGTGCTGGATAAGACAAAAACAGCTATGGGTGCGCGGATGCTCCGTACTATGTTAGAACAGCCTCTCATTGAAAAAAGTGAAATTGAGGCCAGACTGGATGCGTTAGAAGAACTCAATAAGAATATGATTACAAGAGAAGAACTCCGGGAATATCTAAATCCCATTTATGATCTGGAGCGGCTTATTGGAAAAGTGGTATATCAGACAGCCAATCCAAGAGATCTTACTGCATTTAAAAATTCTTTGAAAATGCTTCCGCCGGTGAAAGTCCTTATGAAAGATTTTTCCTGCAGTCTGCTTAGCAAATTGTCAGAGCAGCTGGATACACTAAAGGATTTGTGTTCTTTGATAGAACAATCCATAGATGATGACCCTCCTATTTCCGTACGGGATGGAGGAATGATCAAAAATGGTTATGATGATGAAATCGACCGTTTAAGAAACGCCAAAACAGAAGGAAAAAGCTGGCTGGCGAAATTAGAAGAGGATGAACGGGAAAAAACAGGGATTAAAAACCTGAAAATTAAATACAACAAAGTGTTTGGTTATTATCTGGAGGTTACCAATTCTTACAAAGACATGGTTCCGGATTATTATACAAGAAAACAGACGCTTACAAATGCAGAACGGTATATTACCCCGGAACTAAAAGAACTAGAGGATGTAATACTGGGAGCAGAAGATAAGCTGACAGCGTTAGAATACGATATTTTCTGCCAGGTGCGCAGAAAAATTGCAGATGAAGTGCTTCGGATTCAGCAGACAGCAAAAGCCGTGGCTGCCATTGATGTGCTGGCATCTATGGCTTTTGCTGCGGACCAGAACGGTTACTGCCGTCCCAAAATCAATGAAAAAGGTATCATTGATATTAAAAACGGACGCCATCCGGTGGTGGAGCGGATGATCAGCAATGATATGTTTATTGCTAATGATACTTATCTTGATAATAAAAATCAGAGGATTTCTATTATTACAGGCCCGAATATGGCGGGAAAATCTACCTATATGCGTCAGAGCGCACTGATTGTTCTGATGGCCCAGCTTGGAAGTTTTGTTCCGGCAGACAGTGCAGATATCGGGATTGTGGACCGGATTTTTACCAGAGTGGGAGCTTCTGATGATCTTGCTTCGGGACAGAGTACTTTTATGGTGGAGATGACAGAAGTTGCCAATATTTTGAGAAATGCCACCAGCAGCAGTCTGCTGATTTTAGACGAGATCGGCAGAGGCACCAGCACCATTGACGGGCTTAGTATTGCCTGGGCAGTTGTAGAGCATATCAGCAATCCAAAGCTTTTAGGAGCCAAGACATTGTTTGCCACCCACTATCATGAACTGACAGAGCTTGAAGGAAAACTGAGTAATGTCAATAATTACTGTATTGCCGTAAAAGAAAAGGGGGACGATATTGTCTTTCTTCGTAAAATTGTGCCTGGGGGAGCAGACAGAAGCTATGGTATTCAGGTGGCAAAGCTGGCCGGCGTCCCAGAAATGGTAATAGCCAGATCTAAAGAAATCTGCGAAGAGCTTGAGCTGGCAGATCTGAGCAATATTACAAGAAATCTGGAAGTAGGGCAGAGCAGTAAGAAAAAGGCAAAAAAACCGGATGATCTTGAAATGGCCCAGATCTCTTTGTTCGATACGGTAAAGGATGATGATATTATCGAAGAGGTAAGAGAGTTAAATCTTGGAAATCTGACTCCCATTGATGCACTGAATAAACTGTATGAACTGCAGAATAAGATAAAAAACCGCTGGTAATTGAAGGGGAAAGGAGTATGTCATGCCTCAGATTACATTACTGGATAAAAATACAATTGATAAAATTGCCGCAGGGGAAGTTGTGGACCGGCCTGCCTCTGTGGTAAAGGAGCTTGTGGAAAATGCCGTTGATGCCAAAGCTACCGCGGTAACGGTGGAAATTAAAGAAGGCGGGATTTCTTTTATCCGCATTACAGATAATGGATGCGGGATTGAAAAGGATCAGATTCAGCTTGCATTCTGCCGGCATTCCACCAGTAAAATCCGGTCAGTGGAAGATCTTGTAACGATTTCTTCCCTTGGTTTCCGGGGGGAGGCTCTGTCAAGTATCGCCTCTGTGGCCCAGGTGGAGTTAATTACGAAGACATCCGGTGAGCTTACCGGGTGCCGTTACCTGATAGAAGGCGGGGAAGAAAAAGAGTTAGAAGATATCGGGGCCCCCAATGGAACAACCTTCCTTGTTAAAAACCT
Organism: Brotonthovivens ammoniilytica; assembly: GCF_025566885.1. NCBI lineage: Bacteria > Bacillati > Bacillota > Clostridia > Lachnospirales > Lachnospiraceae > Brotonthovivens > Brotonthovivens ammoniilytica. The sequence goes on from NZ_JAOQJQ010000001.1 coordinate 572,815, forward strand.
CTTTTATAATACCCCTGCCCGCCGGAAATTTTTAAAAACTGCTTCCACAGAGGCCGGATACATCAGTGACCTGATGGAACGGCTTGCTCTTTCCAATCCGGAAGTATCATTTAAGTTTATTAATAATGGCCAGGTGAAGCTGCATACTTCTGGAAATTCTAATCTGAAAGATATTATTTATCATGTATACGGCCGGGACATTGCCGCTAATCTTCTGCCTATAGAAAAAGAGTTTGGCAGCTTTTCTGTATCCGGCTTTATTGGAAAGCCGGTGATCTCCAGGGGAAACAGAAATTTTGAAAATTATTTTGTAAACGGACGATATGTAAAAAGCAGTCTGCTGGCAAAGACAATTGAAGATGCCTATAAAGGCTTTATGATGCAGCATAAATATCCCTTTACAGTGTTGAAATTATCTTTAAAGGGGGAGCTGGTGGATGTAAATGTACATCCGGCAAAAATGGAGCTTCGTTTCTCAAATGGAGAAGAAATCTACCGTCATCTGGCCTCTGAAATCAAACAGGTTTTAAGGGGCAGAGAGCTGATTCCCCAGGTTTCGCTCCAGGAAGAGGAAAAAAAGGAAGAGAAAATTATAAAAAAAGCCATTCCGGAACCTTTTGAGGTTCAACGCATAGAGCAGCTTCGCAGGTCTGTGGCAAAGGACAGTCCTTATGAGAAGAAATATGACAGAAAGCAGGAACGGCCAAAGCTGCCGCCTCTTCCGGACGAAACGGAATTTCCGAAAGAATCTTCCTCTAGAAGTGTCTATCAGTCTGTGTTAGAACAGCAGAAAAACAGTTTTGGAAACGTTTTAAAAGAAACTTCGTCTCTAAATCAGAAAGAAGCTGCAGAGAATGAGAGAACAGTTGAATGTATATGGACGGATAAACAGGAAATAAAGAAAACAGATGGAACATCAGATGCAGGCTTATCAACGAAAGCAGAGAAAAAAGCGGATCCACAGGCAGAAAGAGAAGGTACAGATTCCGCCAAGCAGGAAACGACCCAGCTGGAAATGAAAGATCTGCTTCCAAAAACGGACAAACTGTTAGATCAGACTGCCGTTCCTTATCATAAAATCATAGGTCAGCTGTTTGATACCTACTGGCTGGTAGAGTTTCGGGATCAGCTGTATATGATCGACCAGCATGCGGCCCATGAAAAAGTACTGTTTGAACGGACCATGAAAGCTTATCAGGACAAAGAATTTACCTCTCAGTATATCAGCCCGCCGATCATTCTTTCACTGACTATGCAGGAAGAAATATTACTTAAGAAATTTCTGCCTCAGTTTGAGAAGCTGGGATTTGAAATAGAGCCTTTCGGAGGAAGAGAATATGCAGTCCGTGCGGTTCCGGGAAACCTTTACAATCTGGACGGGCAGGAGCTTGTAGTGGAAATTATGGACGGGTTAAGTCAGATTACAGCAGAGGAAGCCCCTGAACAGGTACTGGAGAAAGTTGCCACGATGTCCTGCAAAGCAGCAGTAAAAGGAAATCAAAGGCTTTCAAAGGCGGAGATAGAAACGTTAATTGGAGAACTGCTGACCCTGGAGAATCCATATCACTGCCCTCATGGCAGACCGGTGATTGTTTCTATGAGCAAATATGAAATAGAAAAGAAATTTAAACGTATTATATAACAAATATCATTTTAAAAGAGTAAAAGAAAATAATAAGACGAAAAGGGGCGGATAATATGGAGCAGGGACAAAAGAAACCTCTGATTATCATAGCCGGTCCTACCGCAGTGGGGAAGACTTCTCTTTCTGTGAAGCTGGCAGAGAAAATAAACGGCGCGGTAATTTCCGCTGATTCCATGCAGGTATACAAAGGAATGGACATTGGATCGGCTAAAATAACAAAAGAGGAAATGAATGGCATTCCTCATTATCTGATTGATGTACTAAACCCGGATGAAGACTTTCATGTAGTACGTTTTCAGGAAATGGCAAAAGCAGCTATGGAAGAAATATACCGGAAGCATAAAATTCCGATTCTCGTGGGAGGCACCGGGTTTTATATTCAGGCGGTATTATATGATATTGACTTTACCAGTGAGCAGGAAGACAGCCTGTACAGGAAAAAGCTGGAACAGCTGGCTGTAGAAAAGGGAAATCAAGCCCTTCACGCTATGCTGGAAAAAGCAGATCCGGTATCGGCAGAGAAAATACACTGCAATAATGTAAAGAGAATGATCCGGGCGCTGGAATTTTATGAGAAGACCGGAACAAGGATTTCAGATCACAATGAACAGGAGGCGTCCCGGCCGTCCCCCTATGATTTTTGTTACTTTGTTTTAAACGATCTGCGGGAGCATATTTATGAAAAAATTGAGAAACGCGTGGATCTGATGCTGAAACAGGGATTGATAGAAGAAGTAAAGGGTCTGAAAAACAAAGGTTATCAAAAAGAGATGGTTTCCATGCAGGGACTTGGCTATAAAGAAATTCTTTCATTTCTGGATGGAGAGATATCTTTAGAAGAAGCTGTCTATATTCTGAAACGGGATACCAGACATTTTGCAAAACGGCAGTTAACCTGGTTTCGGCGGGAAAGGAATGTAATCTGGGTTAATAAAAACGAATTTCAGTATGATGATGACAAAATTCTAACTTTTATGATACAAAGCGCTGATAAGATAATAAGGAGGCATTCTGATGAATGACGAAGTCATAAACCAGCAATACTGTAAATTGGGAATCTCTCCTACAGTATATGCGTTTGGAAAAAAAATAGAAGAAAAATTAGAAAAAAGATTTAAAACCATTGATTCTGTGGCAGAATACAATCAGATGAAAGTAATCCATGCCATGCAGGAACGAAAAGTTTCAGCAGAGTGTCTGAATCAATTCACCAGCGGCTATGGTTACAATGATCTGGGACGGGATACACTAGAGGAAGTGTATGCGGAATGCTTTTGTGGAGAAGCGGCGCTGGTGCGTCCGCAGATTACCTGCGGTACCCATGCACTGGCTTTGGCGTTGATGTCAAATCTCCGTCCCGGTGATGAACTACTATCTCCGGTGGGCAAACCCTACGATACCCTGGAAGAAGTGATAGGTATCCGGCCCTCAAAGGGCTCACTAGCTGAGTACGGTATCACGTACCGCCAGGTAGATCTGATAAATGACAGAGATTTTGATTTTGACGGGATTCGTCAGGCTGTCAATGAAAGAACAAAACTGGTTACGATCCAGCGTTCCAAAGGATATGCTGCCCGGCCTTCATTTTCGGTAGATCAAATTGGAGAACTGATTTCTTTTATAAAAAGTATAAAGCCGGATGTCATCTGCATGGTGGATAATTGTTACGGCGAATTTGTGGAAGAAAAAGAGCCTCTAGAGGTGGGGGCCGATCTGATGGTGGGCTCTCTGATTAAAAATCTTGGAGGAGGACTGGCACCTATCGGCGGTTATCTTGTGGGAAAAAAAGAATGCATTGAAAATGCAGCCTTCCGGCTGACATCTCCGGGACTTGGAAAAGAGGTGGGGGCGTCTCTTGGCGTGATACAGTCTTTTTATCAGGGATTATTCCAGGCGCCCACAGTGGTGGCGGGGGCGCTAAAAGGCGCAGTTTTCGCCGCAAATATATATGAAAAGCTGGGATTTTCTGTAGTGCCTGACAGTACAGAGAGCCGGCATGACATTATTCAGGCGGTAACCTTTGGCTCTCCAGAGGGAGTAATCGCTTTTTGCCAGGGGATTCAGGCGGCAGCGCCTGTGGATAGTTATGTCACCCCGGAACCATGGGATATGCCGGGATATGATGCTCCGGTTATTATGGCTGCGGGAGCCTTTGTACAGGGCTCATCCATCGAACTTAGTGCTGACGGTCCCATTAAACCGCCTTACGCGGTTTATTTTCAGGGAGGACTGACCTGGTACCATGCCAAGCTTGGCATTTTAATGTCCCTGCAGAAACTTGTGGATGCAGGAATTGTAAAAGAAGAGAACATTATTTAAGAAAGTTTTAAGAAAAAGTCCTGAGATTATTTCGGATATTTTATATACAGAAAAGTTCGTTTGTGCTATTATTGAACATACGGTTATGGCCATTTTAGTTTACATAACCGCTGCATAGAGAAGAGTAGAAAGGCTTTTAGATGCAGAAAAATATAAGTATGAAAGAACTGCCGGATTCAGAAAAACCTTATGAAAGGTGTCTAAAGGACGGCGCAGAAAGTCTGACAGATGCAGAACTTATTGCGGTGGTAATACGGACAGGAAGCCGTCAGGAAAAAGCGGTTGCCCTGGCTCAGCGTATTTTAAAAGTTTCTCCCGGAGGAATTTTGAATCTGGAGTATCTGACGGCAAAAAATCTGCAGAACATTCATGGGATTGGAAAAGTGAAAGCAGTACAGTTAAAATGTGTGGCTGAAATTTCTAAAAGGATCGCAGCTACCAGGAGGGCAGAATCTGTGATTATGCAGGATGCATCTACCATTGCCGCTTATTATATGGAGCGGCTTCGGCATAAGGAGCAGGAACATTTGATTCTTGCCATGTATGACAGTAAGTGCATGTTTTTAAAAGATATTGTGCTGTCAGTAGGAACCTGCAATGCGTCTTTGATTTCGCCCCGGGAGATTTTTGTAAAAGCGCTGACTTATCAGGCAGTATATGTAGTACTGGTTCACAACCACCCAAGTGGAAATCCGGAAGCCAGCAGAGAAGATTATGCCGTCACAAACAGAATAAAAGAGTGTGGGAAATTACTGGGAGTCCCGCTGCTTGACCATATTATTATCGGAGATAACCGGTATTTTAGTTTTCAGGAGCAGGACATCCTATAGAGAAAGGGAGATCATAATGTCTAATGTTTATGGTATTGATTTAGGAACATGTAATCTGAAAGTGTATAACAAACAGTCAGATCAGATTGTAAAAGAAAAAGATACAATCGCAATTATTAATAAAAATCAGATGTATGCCTTTGGAGATGATGCTTACGCTATGTATGAAAAAGCACCGGAAAGTATCAAGGTGTCTTTTCCCATCGTCAGCGGGGTTATCGCCGATTATAATAATATTCAGACCATGATTGGAAGTTTTCTGGAGAAATATACAAAATCAGGACTGAAAGGGTCAGAATATATTATAGCGGTTCCAACGGATATCACAGAAGTAGAGAAAAAGGCTTTTTTTGACCTTTTTTATAAGAGCCAGTATAAGCCGAAATCTGTACTGCTGTGTGATAAACCTATTGCAGATGCCATTGGATTAGGACTTGATGTAAATGAGCCAACAGGTATTATGGTTGTAGATATGGGAGCGGACACAACAGAGATTTCTGTTATTTCTCTGGGCGGTCTGGTTCTTAGCAATCTCCTTCATTTTGGGGGAAACAGAATGGATGAATCCATCATTAATTATCTGAAGCGCAATTTTAATCTTGTAATCGGACAGAAAACAGCCATGCAGTTAAAGGAGCATCTAGGCTGTGCTATGCCGGATGCCGAGGGTTCCATGGAAATCGTAGGACTTGATGTGGTCAGCGGTCTGCCTATTCAGATGGAGGTAACTGCGGATACTGTCTATAATGCTATCAAAGAAAATCTGAATTCACTGTGCAATGCAATCAAGATGATTCTGGAAAAGATTCCGCCGGAGCTGGCAAAGGATATTATTGCTTCCGGAATTTATCTCACCGGAGGAGGTTCAAAAATCGAAAAGCTGGACGATCTGTTTAAGGAGCTGACCAATATCCGGGTGAATACCTGTGAGGATCCGGATGAATGTGTGGCAAGAGGTCTTAGTCTGGTAGTTAAGGACAGTAAATTTAAACATCTGGCCTACAGTATGAAAACGAAAGTGTTTAAATAAGTTTAATGTAAGAGGGCATCTATGAAAGGGAAAAAGAACAATAAATTTCCGGCAAAATATATTTTGTTGATTATGACAGTATTCTGTCTGATCATTATCGGATGCAGTGTGGGCTTTGGGATTTCCAGCGGCCCTGTGGGAAAAGCAGTTGGATATGTAGTGATTCCCATGCAGAAGGGACTTAACAAAATCGGTGACGCTCTGCACCTGGGAAGTGAAAATTTAGCTTCCAAAAAAGAACTTCAAAAGGAAAATGATGAACTAAAGCAGCAGGTAGCCGATCTGGAAGATCAGCTGAGCCGGGTGTCTCTAGAACAGTATGAGCTGGAGAGTTTAAGAGAGCTGTATCAGCTGGATCAGAGTTATGATTCTTATGACAAAACAGCGGCCAACGTAATTGGAAAAGATGCCGGCAACTGGTTTTCTTCTTTTCTAATTGACAAAGGAAGCAAAGACGGGATTGAAATCGGTATGAATGTAATAGCCGACGGCGGTCTGGTTGGAATTGTAACAGATGTAGGAGATAATTATTCGAAAATAAAATCTATCATAGATGATACCAGTAATGTCAGCGGTATGGATTTGTCTACTTCAGATACCTGTATTGTCAGCGGCGGTTTAAAAACAATGAACGAACGCCAGCAGTTAGAAATCTCCGATATGAGAGATAAAGATAATAAGGTAAAAGCAGGAGATCAGATTGTTACATCCAATATCAGTGACCGTTATCTGCCGGGGATCCCCATCGGATACCTGACCGAAGTAGAGACGGATACCAACAAGCTGACAAAATCCGGTTACCTTGCTACTGTTGTAGACTTTGAGCACCTTGAAAAAGTGCTGGTGATTAAACAGACCAAAGATTATTCCGAAGCATTAAAGAAATAAGGGGATACCTATGCGCAGAAAAATTGTTTTAGCAGTGACTATCTTAATATGTTTTTTACTCCAGTCAACAATCTTTCAGAAACTATCTTTTGCCTCCATTTCTCCGAATCTGCTGATTGTGGTTACCGCGGCTTTTGGATTTATGAGAGGTCGGAAAGAGGGATTGTTTGTAGGATTTTTCTGTGGTCTGCTGATGGATCTGTTTTTTGGGTCGGTCCTTGGTATTTATGCCCTTCTATATATGTTTATTGGTTATATCAATGGAATATTCAAGAAAATTTTTTATCCGGAAGATATTAAGCTGCCAATCTTTCTGATTGCAGTCAGTGATCTGTCTTTTAATATAGTGATTTATTTTCTGATGTTCCTGTTCAGATCCAGATTTGAAATTCTTTACTATTTTGTTCATATTATGATTCCGGAACTTGTATATACAATGATTGTAGCTGTTGTAGTTTATTTCCTGCTTTTGAAAGTAAATCAGAAGCTGGAAGAAATAGAAAAAAGGAGTGCAAAAAAGTTTGGTTGATGCAATAAAAGAACTTCTCGTAAAAATAATAAAATCCAGACTGACAGTTCTCTTTCTGGTGATGGTAATTCTGGCGGCGGTTTTGATTCAGCATCTGTTTTCCCTGCAGGTAGTAAATGGTAAGGAATATCAGAACAATTTCACACTGCAGATTGAAAAAACCAGAACCATCAGCGGTACCAGGGGAGATATTTATGACCGGAACGGCAAACTTCTGGCGTCCAATGAACTGTCCTATTCTGTAACAGTAGAAGACAATGGAACCTATAATACAACTTACGAAAAAAACCAGTCCTTGAATCAGGAATTTGATACGCTGATAGATATGATTGAGTCAAATGGTGATGAAATAGTAAAAGATTTTCCAATCGTAATGGATGGAAACGGAAATTACAAATTTACTGTTGAGGGCTCTAGTCTCCAGCGTTTCCGGGCAGATGTATATGGACGGAAAAAAACGTCTGATCTGAAATTTAATAAGGATCTTGATTACGACGAAGCAAAAGCCAGCGCTCAGCAGATTGTAGATTATCTTTGTGCACGGAATAAGTATGATGTCAGACTGGAGGATACTCAGAAGGATTATGAGAAATATCAGGAAAGTGAAAGCCAGACTTCTACTGAAGCCGTATATTATGATAAAACGCGCCGATTTGAGATTATGACACTCCGCTATGCACTGGCACAAAATGCATATCAAAAATATGTGGCAACTCCAATTGCAACAGACGTTTCCAATGAAACCGTTGCTATGGTTAAGGAGAATGCAGACCAGCTGCAGGGTGCAGAAATTTTGGAAGACACCAAACGGGTCTATTATGAGCCGGAATATTATTCCCATATTATTGGATATACTGGAAAAGTTTCCGAAGAAGAATATGAAACCCTTCACGCGGAAGACGAAAGTTATGAGACAACAGATATTGTGGGACGTTCCGGTATTGAAAAGGCCATGGAATCCCAGTTAAAAGGCACAAAAGGGAAAGAAACCGTTTATGTGGACAACCTGGGGAAAGTGCAGAAAATTAAAGATTCCACGGACTCTGCTCCCGGCAATGATGTGTATCTGTCCATTGATGCGGATCTTCAAAAGGCAGTTTATAATCTGCTGGAACAGCAGCTTGCCGGCATTCTATATTCAAAAATCCGGGATGTTAAAAGTACCACTGTAAAAGCATCTTCTGATGTGATTGTCCCCATTTATGATGTATACAAAGCGCTGATAAGCAACAGTGTCATTGACAGCAGCCTGTTTGAAAAAGCAGACGACAGTTCCGTTCAAAAGCAGGTTTATGATACCTTTCAGTCCAAAAAGAAACAGGTCATCCCTCAGATAGAAACACAGCTGAAAAATTCAGATACCCCTTATGAAGATCTGTCAGATGATATGCAAAGCTATGTGAAATATATTGTTTCCTGGCTGCAGGAAACAAAAGTGTTTGATGCGGACAAAGTAGATTCCTCTGACACCGTTTACCAGAACTGGAGGAATGAGAGTATCAGCATCAGAGAATATCTGGAACATGCTATCTCAGAAAAGTGGATTGATATTACCGCATTTAATATCAATGATAAATATGCGGATTCTGAAGAAGTTTATAACGCACTGGTATCTTATATTTCAGAAGAACTCTCAGCCGATGCAGAGTTTGATAAGCTTGTGTATGAATCTCTGATTATGGGTGATTCCATCAGCGGCAGGCAGTTGTGCGTTATTTTGTATGAGCAGGGAGTACTGGATCCGGAGAAAGATAGTGATTACGATTCTGTAAAATCCGGTTCTATGAGTGCTTACTCGTTCCTGCGGAAAAAAATTAAGAATCTGGATATTACACCTGCTCAGCTGGCATTAAATCCCTGTACCGGATCCTGTGTGATTACAAATCCCAAAACAGGAGAGCTTTTGGCCTGTGTCAGCTATCCGGGATATGATAACAATAAACTTGCCAATGTTATGGATTCAGATTATTATAACAAGCTGTATACGGATGGCTCACATCCTCTGTATAACAATGCCACACAGCAGACAACGGCTCCTGGTTCTACCTATAAGATGGTGACCGCAGCTGCGGCTCTCACGGAAGGGATTATTACCCCGTCAACGGAAATCCAGACAAAAGGGCAGTTTGATAAAATTCACCCAAGCCCGAAATGCTGGATTTATCCTTCCAATCACGGCAGTATTAATATTTCTGAGGCTATTAGAGATTCCTGTAACTATTTCTTCTATGATCTTGGTTATCGTCTGAGTTTGTCCGGCGATACCTATAATGAGAAGAAAGGTGTAGATATATTATCGCAGTATGCGAAGGACTTTGGACTGGGCGAAAAAACCGGGCTTGAAATTGATGAAGCCAAAGCCAGTGTTTCGGATGAATATCCGGTTACCACAGCAATCGGACAGAGTAATAATAACTTTACCACTGTTCAGCTGGCCCGTTATGTATCCGCGGTGGCAAATTCAGGAACGGTTTATAATATGACACTTCTGAGTAAGGTGACAGATTCAGATGGGAAAGTATTAGAGACTTACAGTCCCACCGTTAAGAATACCATGGATAACGTTGCTGCTTCTTCCTGGGATGCCATTCATTATGGTATGAAGATGGTAGCAGATACCCACAGCCAGTTTGATGATCTGACTGTACAGGTTGCAGGAAAAACAGGTACTGCACAGCAGGCCAACACCCCGAACCATGCACTTTTTGTAGGATATGCGCCCTATGATGATCCTGAAATTGCTATTGCAACAAGAATTGCATGTGGATATACTTCTTCTAATACAGCGGATTTCGCCGCTAAAGTAATTCAATATTACTTTAATCCGGAAGATAAAGATGAACTGCTGAGTGGAACAGCTGCCAATGTAGACGCTTCTTCCAACAGTGTAAACGATTAAGGAGGATGACAGTATGGCGCTTCCTGTGATTGTAAAAAGTACAAAAAAGGGAATACATCTGGTTTTAAGCAGTGAGGTCAGTTTTGAAGAGCTGCTTTGCAAAATCAGGGAAAAGTTTACAGAATCGAAAGATTTTTTTCAAAATGCAGATTTTGCTATTTCTTTTAGCGGCAGAGTCTTAAATACCGAAGAAGAATGTGCCATTGTAGATGTGGTCTCAGAAAGCTGCGGAGCAAATATTGTCTGCATTTTAGAGGAAAATGATCTGCTGGACGACTATATTTCTGAAAAACTGCAGCAGATTCATGATGAGAAACTAATGAAAAGCGGTCAGTTTTTCAAAGGGAACGTACAGTCTGGAGAAACCCTGGAAAGTGACAGCAGCGTTATTGTAATGGGGAGTGTACTCTCCGGCGGAAAAGTGATATCAAAGGGAAATATTATTGTGCTTGGCTCTCTTTGCGGTTATGCTTTTGCGGGAGCCAGCGGAAACAGCAGCGCATTTATCTGTGCTTTGGACTTTGCTTCCGAGAATATCCGGATTGCTGACGCCGTATATAAAAATACAAAGGTATCTCTGGGAGGATTCAGAAAAAAGAAAAAAGCTTCTTCCCAGGTCGCAGTTGCAAAAGATAACAGAATTATGATAGAACCTCTTACAAAAGGATATTTAAACAGTATTTAGAATTCAGGAGGATTTTGCATGAGCGAAGTGATTGTTGTGACATCCGGAAAAGGTGGTGTCGGAAAGACAACGACAACGGCAAATGTAGGTACCGGACTTGCAAAACTGGGAAAAAAGGTGGTTATGATAGACACCGACATCGGATTACGGAATCTGGATGTAGTGATGGGGCTTGAAAACAGGATTGTCTATAACCTGGTTGACGTGATCGAAGGAAGCTGCAGGGTTAAGCAGGCTTTAATTAGAGATAAAAAATACGATTCTTTGTATTTGATGCCATCCGCCCAGACCAGGGATAAAAATGCAGTCAATCCGGAACAGATGAAAAAATTAACAGAGGAACTAAAGGAAGAATTTGATTATATTATTCTGGACTGTCCGGCCGGCATTGAACAGGGATTTTTAAATGCCATTGCAGGCGCAGACAGAGCTCTTGTTATTACTACACCGGAGGTATCTGCTATTCGTGATGCAGACCGTATCATCGGACTATTAGAGGCCAACGGAGTACGGGATTCCAAGCTTGTGGTGAACCGTATCCGGCCGGATTTAATCCGCCGGGGAGATATGATGTCCATTGACGATGTGTCGGAAATACTGGCAATTGATCTAATCGGAGCTGTCCCGGATGATGAAAATATCGTAATTTCTACAAATCAGGGGAATCCTCTAGTTGGAACGGATTCTCCCGCCGGACAGGCTTATATGAATATCAGCCGGAGAGTGACAGGCGAACGGGTTGCGTATTTAAATCTGGCGCCGAAAAAGCGGTTTTTCAGGAGAAAACAGAAAGGGCATCGTAAATAGGAGGATTTCGTATGAAAAAGTTTCTTTTCTTTAAACGAAAGACTTCTGGAAATATTGCCAGAGAACGACTGAAAATACTCCTGGTTGCAGACCGAATGAATTTTTCATCTGATCTTACAGAACGCATACAGCGGGATCTGATACGTTGTATGTCTAAATATCTGGAGCTGGATGAAAAGGGCGTTCATATTCAGTTTGAACAGCCAAATAAAGATAAAGGTTCCGGGACATCCTATATTAATGCAAAGATTCCGGTCATAAGTATGAAACAGATAAGATAAGAAAAAAGGAAGTACCATGTTTAAACAGTATCAGTTAAAAAATTATAGATTTCGCCTGGTAGCATACGTTATTGTACTTTGTATCATTGGAATTCTGGTAGTTGGAAGTGCAAGAGAAGGATATCAGACAAAACAGATCATCGGCGTTGTGGGCGGAATTATCTGTATGGCGGTTGTATCGCTGATTGATTACAAATATATACTGCGGTTCTGGCCGTTGATTTATTTACTGATCATCCTTTTACTTGCAAGCGTTTATGTTCTGGGCAAGGATGCAAACGGTGCCACCAGATGGATTGCCATCGGAGGGTTTCAATTTCAGCCGTCAGAGTTCTGCAAAGTTTTGATTATATGTTTTTTTGCAGCTTTTTTCACCAGGTACCGGGACTATCTGGATACCTGGAAGATGCTTGGCATCTCACTGGTTCTTGCTGCAATTCCGCTTTTGCTGATTGTAAAGCAGCCAAACCTTTCCACAACAATAATCGTTACATTGATTTTTATTACGCTCTTGTTTATTGCGGGATTAAGTTATAAAATAATAGTAACAATACTAGCGGCAGGTATTCCTGTTACCATTGTGGGACTGATTCTGCTTGTGAATCAGGTTCTGCCGCTGGAAGATTACCAGTATCAGCGTATTCTTGCCTGGCTTCAGCCTGAGAAATATGCAGATAGTGCTTATCAGCAGACAAATTCAATTATGGCCATCGCCTCCGGACAGCTCTGGGGAAAGGGACTGAATAATAATTCCATAGCATCCGTGAAAAATGCAAATTTTATTTCAGAGCCCCAGACAGACTTTATTTTTGCAATTATAGGCGAAGAGCTGGGATTTGTAGGGTGCATCATAGTAATTATCCTGCTGTTTTTAATTGTAATAGAATGCATTTTAATTGCACGCAGAGCCCACGGTCTTGCAGGACGTTTAATCTGCTGCGGGGTTGCTGCATGGATTGGCTTTCAGGGATTTGTAAATGTCTGTGTTGCCACCGGACTGATGCCTAATACAGGTTTGCCTCTGCCTTTTGTAAGCTATGGATTAACGTCGCTGGTCAGTCTTTTTATTGGAATAGGTTTAGTACTGAATGTGGGCCTGCAGCCCAGAAAATATGGATCGGGGGATAATATATAATGAATGTAGGATTAATAGCGCATGATTCTAAGAAGAAGCTGATGCAGAATTTCTGCATTGCTTACCGCGGAATCCTTGGGAAGCATAAATTATTTGCAACCGGAACAACCGGTCGTCTGATTGAAGAAGCAACCAATTTAAATGTTCACAAATATCTGCCGGGTCCCCTTGGGGGAGAATATCAGCTTTGGGCTGATATCGAAGGGAATTATATGGATATGGTTATTTTTTTAAGAGATTCCCTGTCTCCTAAGGTACATGAACCGGATGTGGACAAAACAGTAAAACTTTGTGATACTCACAATATACCGCTGGCAACAAATGTTGCCACAGCTGAGCTTTTAATTCATGCATTAGACAGAGGAGACCTTGACTGGCGTGAAATGTATAAATAAACTGATAGCTGTGCTCCTGTCCGGAGCATTTATAATACTTCCTGTCAGCGGATGCACAAACCAGAAGGAAAGCATCAAAGATGCTTATAATGTTTACAATACTTCTGCCCAGTATGGCCTGACCCAGGCAGAGGCCGATAATATGATCAAACCTTTTGCCCAGGATTTGTGTATTGCAGGATTTGATAATACAGAAAGTGATGATGTTTTATCAGAAGCAGCCGAAGGTGCAGGTGTTTTTCTGATCTCCGATAAGACAGCTTCTTATACTCAAAACGTACATGAAAAGCTTTATCCGGCCAGTACAACAAAGATACTGACAGCTTACATAGCTTTAAAATATGGAGACTTAGACCAGACAGTTACTGTTTCAGAGGAATCTCAGAAGGGACTAGATCCAAGTTCTTCTGTATGCGGTGTTCAGGCAGGAGATCAGCTGACACTGAAAGACCTTCTATACGGTCTAATGCTTTGCAGTGGAAATGACGCTGCGGAAGCCATTGCAGAAACAATTTCCGGGAGCAGGGAAAAATTTGCTGATTTAATGAATCAGGAGGCATTAGCTCTTGGAGCTACAGATTCTCATTTCGTCAATGCCCATGGATTGCCGGATGAAGACCACTATACAAGTGTATATGATCTATATCTGATTTTTCAGGTAGCTGTAAAGAATGAGCAGTTTGTGGAAATTATAAATGCAAAAGAATATGATGCCGTATATAAAGATAAAGACAGTCAGACCGTTGAGAAAAAATGGAAAAATACAAACAAGTATCTTACAGGTGAAGAAGCACAGCCGGAAGGTGTGACGGTGATCGGTGGAAAAACAGGTACTACAAAAGATGCCGGATACTGTCTGGTGCTGTTAAGCGAAAACAGAAAAAAACAGCCGGTTATTTCGATTGTTCTGAAAGCAGATGGACGTTCAGATTTGTATCTGCTGATGTCTCAGATGTTGTCTAATTTTTCTAATTAACAGTTGTATTTTAAATGTGGATATACTATAATATTTTTATAAAAAACTGCTTGAAACTTAACAAATGTTACAAAATTTTAGAATTGTTAGACGTGGAAAGGCAGGGTGTAGGAGGACAAAACCATGGTTGAAATTATTGCCGGCGAAAAAGGAAAAGGTAAAACTAAATATTTATTAGAGAAGGTAAATAATTCCGTTCAGACAGTGACCGGAAATATTGTATATCTTGATAAAAGTCAGAAACATATGCATGAATTAAGTAATAAAGTCCGTCTGATCAATGTGGCCGATTATCCGGTTACAAATTGTGATGAATTTCTTGGATTTATCTGTGGAATCGTTTCCCAGGATTATGATTTACAGGAGATGTACCTTGACAGCTTCCTGACAATTGCAAATATTGAAAAAGAAGATATTACACATGCAATCGAAAAATTGGATATTATCAGTGAAAAATATAATGTTAAATTTGTTTTAAGCGTTTCCAGAAACGAAGTTGATCTGCCTGAGTGCGCAAAGGCAAAACTGATTGTTTCTTTATAAATGATAACTGATTCAGGTGTCTTAAGTGCAGCTTAAGACACCTTATTTTTTGCGGGAATGAATGCGTCCGAAAGCGCTGATCATATAAAGTCCTCCAATTCCCACAAGGGCGTAAATCACTCTTGTCAGCCAGGACATGTTTCCAAAAAGAAATGCAACCAGGTCAAAACGGAAAAAACCGATAAGTCCCCAGTTAATGGCGCCGATAATTACAAGTGCCAGTAAAACGTTATCTAAAAATTTTGTATTCATAAAAGCTCCTCCTTTTGTAATAGTTTTTCACATTTTCTGGAAATTATACAGAAAATGAAAGTAGTTTAGGTGAATTGTATGGTTAAGAAAAAGAAAATCGTTAAATATAAAAAACCTCTGCATATTAATATCGGTATTGTAGTATTTGCAGTGATACTTATCTATTTTTGCGTATATTTATTTTCCTATCTGACGGCGAAACACATCGCTGTCTATGAAGTACAGAAAGGACAGATTGCCCAGACGAATATTTATACCGGATTAATTTTGAGAGATGAAACGGTTGTATATGCGGATAGTGCAGGCTCAATTAATTATTATATCAAAGAGGGAGATAAGGCAGGGAAAAATGATCTGGTATGCTCCCTTGACCAGAAGGGAACGATTTCTGAACAGATCAGTAAAGCAGGACTTGACGGCACCAAGCTGGATAAAAAAAGTCTGTCAGCTATTGAAAATTCCATTGAAACATATATAGCAGAATGTTCCGATATGACTTTTTACAATGTGTATTCATTTAAAAACAGTATTGATTCCCAGGTTCAGGAAGCGCTGTATTTAGATGCATTAGAAAGTCTTACAGATCAAACCCAAAAGGCTGTAAAAAATCAGACATTTGCATTTGAAAACTCACCCACAGATGGTGTGGTTGCTTTTTATACGGACGGATATGAGGAAATTACCGGGGAAACTTTTAAAAACTCTATGTTTGATCCTTCTTCTTACTCCAAAAACAATTTAAAAAACAGTGAGAAAGTGTCAAATGGACAGGCTTTGTATAAACTTTCTACCAGTGAGGACTGGGAGATCCTGGTACCCATTGACGATGAAATGGCTAAAAACTTAAAGGATGAAGAGTATGTAACGGTTACTTTCCGCAAAGATGGAACAACAGCCACTCCTTCCATGAAAATGAAAGATTATGACGGACAGCAGTACCTGATTCTTTCCTTTAACAGCTCTATGGTCAGATTTATTTCGGATCGCTATGTAGAGCTGGAGATTGGAACCAATCATAAGAGTGGACTTAAAATTCCGAATACTTCTATTGTTGAAAAAGAATTTTATGTAATTCCCAAAACATATCTGACCTATGGGGATGATGATTCCCAGCCTGGTGTTTTGAAAGTAAACAGCAAAAAGGGAAAATCTTCTGTGGAATTTATATCCACTGATTTATACTATGAAACGGAAACTTCCTATTATATTGACGAAACGGATTTGCAATCCGGTGATGTGATACAAAAGGAAGGCTCTTCAGATCAGTACACGCTGCAGAAGACAGCTAAATTAAAAGGAGTTTACAACATTAATAAAGGATATGCAGTATTTAAACAAATTGATATTCTTTCCAAAAATGAAGAGTATTCGATTTTGAAAACAGGAACAAGTTATGGTTTATCGCTATACGATCATATTGCGTTAAATGGAAATGAAATATCAGAAGGTGAATTGATTAATTAGCAGGAGGGATGTTCTGTGTTAAAAGAGAATTTAAAACAGGTAGAGGAAAATATATGCAGCGCCTGTAAGAGGGCCGGCCGTTCTAGAGATGAAGTAACATTGATTGCTGTCAGTAAAACAAAACCGGTGGAAATGTTAAAAGAAGTTTATGATCAGGGAATCCGAGTATTTGGAGAAAATAAAGTCCAGGAAATGATGGACAAACAGGAAGTGCTTCCATCGGATATTCAGTGGCATATGATCGGACATCTTCAAAGAAATAAAGTAAAGTATCTCATTGGAAAAACGGCGTTAATTCACTCTGTGGATTCTCTGCGTCTGGCAGAAGAGATTAACCGTTTATCGGAAAAAAATGATGTTGTTACAAAAATTCTAGTTGAGGTAAATATTGCCAGTGAAGAGACAAAATTTGGCACCTCCCGTGAGGATGCAGTGAAACTGGTGGAACATATTTCCAGACTTTCCAATCTCAGGGTGGAGGGCCTGATGACCATTGCTCCTTATGTTGAAAATGCGGAAGATAACCGACAATATTTTAAAGAAATCAGGAAATTATCTGTTGACATAAAACAAAAAAACATTGATAATGTATCTATGAGCACTCTGTCCATGGGTATGACAGGGGACTATATGGTTGCGATAGAAGAAGGCGCTACAATGGTTCGGGTTGGGACAGGTATTTTCGGCGCCAGAGACTATAGCATCTAACAGGAAAGAAAGATAGGAGAGTAATATTAATGGCTTTTTTTGATAAAATGTTAAATGCAATGCGTTTGAATTCAGAGGATGACGAGGATGATTTCTACAATGATGACTATTTAGATGAAGAAGATGATGAATACGAGGCTCCTGCCAGACGAAGAAGCTTCCGCAGGGAAAAAGAAGTGGAAGAGGACGAAGAGTTTTTTGAGAAGAAATCTGCTGCAAGAGAACGTGAGAAATCAGCTGCACCGAAGGTTTCACCAAAAATCACACCGATGCGTCCGACAAAGAAAGCACAGGGGGGAAGTGTTCCAATGGAAGTATGTGTAATTAAACCGACAAGTGTAGAAGATGCCAGAGAGATTACAGAAACATTATTAAACAACCGTACCGTTGTTTTGAATCTAGAAGGGCTGGATTTGGATATTGCTCAGCGAATCATTGATTTTACATCAGGTTCCTGCTTTGCCATTGACGGAAATCTTCAGAAAATCTCAAATTATATTTTCATCGTTACACCGGCAGCTGTAGACATTTCCGGTGATTTCCAGAATATTATGGATGCGTTTGATGTATCTTCTATTCAGACAGATATTTAGAAAGTATATTCGCCAGTCAGTTGGTAGATAAATATCACTGGCTGGTTTTTTTGATTTTACAGGAAGCAATCTCCTGTAAGAATTTTAAAGCAGGATTCATTTTTGCTGAAATAATTGAAAAAGAGGTTGTAAAATGTTATGAGCAGAAGTATTCAGGTAAATTATAACGGACTGCCCTGTTATGAGATTGTAATTCAGCATGATTTTCATCTGCTGGCTTCTAAAATAAAGGAACTTGGATATTTAAAATCTACAAAAATATGCGTTGTTACAGATACAAATGTGGAACCTCTGTATCTGGAGGCAATACATAAGGAACTTGGCACGATTTTTGATACTGTTACATCATTTGTATTTCCGGCGGGTGAAGAGCAGAAAAACTTAGAAACCATCGGCCAAATTTATGAGAAATTGATTCTGGAGCATTTTGACAGAAAAGACCTCCTTGTTGCTTTGGGGGGCGGAGTATGCGGTGACATGTGCGGATTTGCGGCAGCAACTTATCTGCGGGGGATAGACTTTATACAGGTTCCTACTACACTGCTTTCGCAGGTGGACAGCAGTATTGGTGGCAAGACCGGTGTGGATTTCAGACAATATAAAAATATGGTGGGAGCATTTTATCAGCCAAGACTGGTGTATATGAATATCAGCACCTTAAAGGATTTACCTAAGGACCATTTTTATGCCGGGCTGGGGGAAATATTAAAGCATGGACTAATCAAAGATAATTCCTATTTTCAATGGATGATTCAGCACCGGCAGGAAATTCTTAACAGATCACCGGAAGTTTTAGAGGAAATGATTGCAGTCAGCTGTAATATTAAGCGTGAAGTAGTAGAACAGGATCCGAAAGAGCAGGGAGAACGAGCACTGTTAAACTTTGGTCATACCCTTGGTCATGCCATTGAAAAATTATCAGATTTTAAACTGATTCACGGATTCTGCGTGTCTATTGGGATTGCTGCTGCCTGTGAGCTCAGTGTTATCAAAGGAAACATTACAGCAGAAGAGAAGCAGAGAATCTGTCAGGTTCTTCAGTCCTTTCATCTGCCGGTAACGGCATCTGTATCTTCTGCGGAAAGTGTTTTGGAAGCATCAAAACATGATAAAAAAATGGAAGCAGGTAAGATTAAGTTTATTCTACTTTGCGCTCCTGGCAAAGCTTATATTGAAAGATCTGTTTCAGATGAAGAGTTGTTAAAGGCCATTCAAAGTATTGAAAAAAAATAAGTGAATGATTGAGTGAATTTATGAAGAAAAATATTAAGATTTGTTATAATGTAATAGGGGTTGTTGCTTTTTTTGTTTTAATTTTGATTGATCAGATTACCAAAAAGGCTGCTGTACTGCACTTAAAGGATCAGCAGCCCATAGACCTGATTCGGAATGTTTTTCAGCTTTATTATCTTGAAAACAGAGGGGCAGCTTTCGGTATTATGCAGGGACGTAAACCGTTTTTTATTGCTATTACAATTGTTATTCTAATTGTGATTGTATATATTTATGCCAGAATGCCTGCTCACAAAAGGTTTGTTTTATTAAGAGTACTTCTTGTTTTGATAGCAGCTGGAGCCGTGGGAAACTTTATAGACCGGTTTCTTCAGGGATATGTAGTTGACTTTTTCTATTTTTCTGCTATTAATTTTCCTGTATTTAATGTAGCAGATATTTATGTAACATGTTCCGCGGTCATATTGATATTGACAGTTTTGTTTTATTATAAGGATCAGGATCTAAAAGAACTTGGAAACTCACTAAAACCGGGAGTGAAATCTCATGACAGATCAAAATAACCGACAGACCTTTGAGGTGACAGAAGAATTTGAGGACTGCAGACTGGATAAATTTTTATCTGTCTTGTATGAAGGACAGTCACGAACATTTTTTCAGAAGCTGATCAAAGACGGAAATGTGATGATTAATGATCAGACAGTCACTAAAAACAGTTTTAAAGTGTCTGGGGATGATATTATCTCTGTGACTGTACCTGAGGTCCAGTCTCTGGATATTCTTCCGGAAAATATTCCGCTGGATATTTTGTATGAAGATGCAGATATTTTGGTTGTAAATAAGGCAAAGGGCATGGTTGTTCATCCATCTGCCGGACATTATACCGGAACCCTTGTAAATGCCGTAATGTATCATTGTCAGAACAGCTTATCCGGTATCAATGGTGTGATACGTCCTGGAATTGTACACCGGATAGATAAAGATACAACGGGCTCGCTGATCATATGTAAAAATGATACTGCGCATACAGAGATTGCAAAACAGATAAAAGAGCACACCGTTATAAGAAAATACCGGGGAATAGTCCTGGGAAATGTAAAAGAGGATACCGGTAAAATTGAAGGTCTGATTGGCAGACATCCTGTCCACCGCAAAAAAATGGCTGTGGTAGAAACAAATGGAAAATCTGCAGTTACACATTATAAAGTAATAGAAAGATTTCAAAAATATACATATATGGAATTTCAGCTAGAGACAGGAAGGACACACCAGATACGTGTGCATATGGCAAGTATTTGCCATCCCTTACTAGGAGACACCGTCTATGGACCGGAAAAGCAGCCTGTAAAGGGACTAGAAGGCCAGACGCTTCATGCAATGACCATTGGTTTCATTCATCCATCCAGCAGGGAATATATAGAAATTGAGGCACCATTGCCGGCTTACTTTAAGGAGTTGCTGGCTAAATTAAAATAAACAACAAAAGAAGGGAGATTTATTATGGAAAACAAAAATACTGCGGCTATTATTGCATTGGTTTTAGGATTGGTGGGGATTATTGCCTGGCTGATTCCATTATTTGGATATCCGGTTACCATTATTGCAATCGTATTTGGTGTAAAAGGCCGGAAAATAGATTTTCAGAAAGGGATGGCAACTGCCGGACTGGTGCTGGGAATTATTTTCTTGGTATTTTCAGTACTGAATTCAATTGCCGGAATCGTTTTAAACTCAATGATTAGAAGTATTATCTAAAAACTTTTACCTGCTTTAACTTAACTTTCATTCTTTCATTTTAACTAGTTTTAAGTGAATTGAAGTTAGATCAGGCGTTTTTTGACAGCTGACCAATGGATTTTAGATAAAGTCCGGTCAGCTGTGTTTTTTTTGTATTCAACTATTCGTTAAAGCTGTCTTTTGCGAATAGTTGTGTGGAACCGTGCACTAGTACTATTCAGATATTATGTATCATGGGTCGTCAATGAATCGCTGATACAATCATATTTTATAATTCTTCTGAATCTAATATGATTGTAAAAGGTCCGTCGTTTACAAGCTCTACTTTCATATCAGCGCCAAAGCTTCCAGTTTCTACATGAGGGATTTCCTGTCTGGATTTTTGAATCATATATTCATAAAGTTTGTTTGCATGCTCCGGATTGCCGGCTTTTATAAAAGACGGACGATTCCCTTTTTTACAATCTGCATATAATGTAAACTGAGAAATTAATAACAATTCTCCTGACACATCTTTTAAAGACAGGTTTGTTTTTCCGTTTTCATCTGCAAAAATTCTAAGTCCCAGCATTTTCTTTACCATTTTATCGGCGATTGCTTCTGTGTCATTTTCACAGATGCCCATAAGTACCGCATATCCCTGATGGATTTTTCCGATAACAATTTGATCTACAGTTACCTGTGCACGTTCTACACGTTGAATTACAAATTTCATATTAAAATATACCTCCGCCTGTATTATTATCTAAATTATTTTATATAATTTATCATAATTTTTTCTTTTTTGATTGCTCTCCTGCAAAAGCTGCAATCGTCTCTTATTTTAACAGCTATATTCTTGAAAGTAAACTTGCAGTCGTGTATAATACACTAATGTTTATACAATATTTACTTTTAAGCATATCACAAATACTATAAGAATTTATTTGAAATAAGATGGAGTTACAATATTTATGAAATTACAACAATTACTCAGCTATACAAGAAAGGCCGTTGAGGATTATCGGATGATAGATGACGGGGATAAAATTGCAGTTGGTATTTCTGGCGGCAAGGACTCTCTCACGCTTCTGTATGCACTGCATGGCCTGAAGCGTTTTTATCCTAAAAAATTTGATCTGATTGCAGTCACTGTTGACCTTGGTTTTGATGGATTTGATTTATCTCCTGTAAGAAGTTTATGTGAGGAACTAAACGTGCCTTATGTTGTTGTTCCTTCTGAAATTGGAAAGATCATTTTTCAGGAAAGAAAAGAGTCAAATCCATGCTCTCTTTGTGCCAAAATGAGGAAAGGCGCTTTAAATCAGGCTGTAAAAGAGCTTGGCTGTAATAAGGTAGCATATGCTCATCATAAAGATGATATTGTGGAAACAATGTTTTTATCACTTATATATGAGGGGCGTTTCCACTCTTTTTCTCCGAAAACTTATCTGGACCGTATGGATTTAACAGTTATCCGGCCGATGATGTATGTGCTGGAAGCTGATGTGATAGGTTTTAAGAATAAATATCAGCTTCCCATTGTAAAAAATCCATGCCTTGCAGACGGAAAAACCAAGCGGGAATATGCAAAACAGCTGGTGCGACAGATTAATAGTGAAAATCCGGGGGCAAAAGAAAGAATGTTTACGGCTATCATCAGTCAGAATCTGGATGGATGGCCCCAGCGTGCTTTTCCATATAAAAAAGGGAAAAGAAATGAATAAAACTGTCTCAAAATAAGTGATGATTGAATGATTCTTTTAAAGGGGGAAACAGATCATGAGAGAACGTGCATATCATGAGAGTATAAATATTCAGAATGAAAAAAAGCTTCGTGTATTGCTGGAAGGTCTTCCAGGATTTTGCAGAGAGTTTTTTATTGGAATTGAATCCTCTACTTCTTCCAGGACAAGAATCGCCTATGCATATGATCTAGGAGTATTTTTTGAATTTCTACATGAAACCAACAGTTACTGTGCAAAGCTTCCAATCGAAAAATTTCCATTAGATCTTCTAGAACGTATTAC
Organism: Brotonthovivens ammoniilytica; assembly: GCF_025566885.1. NCBI lineage: Bacteria > Bacillati > Bacillota > Clostridia > Lachnospirales > Lachnospiraceae > Brotonthovivens > Brotonthovivens ammoniilytica. Next base: position 595,773 of record NZ_JAOQJQ010000001.1, read on the forward strand.
TTCTTTTGATATTGAAGAATATCTTCAATATTTAAAATACTATGAGCATGAAGGTGTGGAACATACCAATGATGAACGGGGATTAATGAGGAAGCTGGCAAGTCTTCGGAGTTTCTATAATTATTATTTCAGAAAAGAACTGATTGAGAAAAATCCTGCGGCCCTTGTAAAAATGCCTAAAATCCATGAGAAAAATATTGTCCGGCTTGATATTGATGAGATCGCTCTTTTGCTGGATGAGGTTGAAAATGGGGATAAATTAACGGAACGCCAGAAAATGTACCATAATAAAACAAAAAATCGAGATTTAGCCATGCTGACACTGCTGCTGGGCACAGGTATCCGGGTTTCTGAATGTGTTGGACTTAATATCACAGATATTGATGAAAAAAATAATGGCATTAAAATCCATCGAAAAGGCGGCGCCGAGGTTATGGTGTATTTTGGGGATGAAGTTGCCGAAGCTTTAGATGTTTATCTGGATGAACGGCTGCAGATAAAACCTCAGGAAGGTCATACTGAGGCATTGTTTTTATCATTGCAGAACCGCAGGATCAGTGTCCGGTCTGTTGAAAATCTTGTAAAGAAATATGCCCGGCTTGTTACTACTGTAAAAAATATTACACCGCACAAATTAAGAAGTACATACGGCACGAATCTGTATCGTGAAACCGGGGATATTTATCTGGTAGCGGATGTTCTGGGGCATAAAGATGTAAATACTACAAAAAAGCACTATGCAGCCCAGGCAGATGAACGCCGGAGAATGGCTGCAAAGTCAGTTAGATTAAGAGAAAAAGATAGAAATTAAAGTTCTATACGTTCCAGGTCATCAGGAATATAAAGGTTTCCGTGAAACCATTTACTACTCTCTTTTCCATACAGTATTTTTCTGCAGGCAAGGTTTTTATCTTCTGTATGATATAAAATCAAATTCTCTGCTCCAAGACGTTCAGCCAGCTGCCCAGCTTCAGCAGCCGTTGAATGATGCTTTTCATGAGGTTTAAATTCGAAAGCTTCAGATTCCAGGCAAAAAGCTTCATGCATCAGCCATTTGCTTCCAGAAACCAGATCTTTTTCAGAATCATTGTATGGTTCATCGCCACAGCAGGAAAGTTTTTCTTTATCGTTTAAATATAACGTGAAACCAAATTGAGAAGCTTTGGTTGAATGAATATCAAAGAAAATAATCCGTCGGTCCAGAATCCTCTGCTCTTCCCTGTCTTTTATGGAAATGAACAAAAGCCGGTCTCCAATAAACCTGGATTCTTTTTTATTCAACAGCGTCTGACATAAATAATCCAGTATCTGAATTACTTCCCTGCCGGCATAAAGCCGGACGTCTTGTTCCAATATTTTTTTGTTCATCTGCTGGCAGATTGCGCGGATAACCCAGATAATACCTAAAATATGATCTATATGTTTATGAGTTACAAATATATCATGGATGTCTCTTAAATCAATATCTGCAGACTTTAACTGCTTTAAAATTGTATTTCCGCCGCCTCCGTCAACCAGAAAATGTTTATGATCTTCTGACAGCACAAAACAGGTATTATAACATTCAGTAACAAGAGCATGACCGGTTCCTAACATTGTTAACTGCAAAATGCTTCTCTCTCCTTTTTCATTCCATTATAAAATACTGTATTATCAGAGAAACAGAAATATTATATCCGAAATATTATTTCCAGCCGATAGAATGCTTTCTGTCTGTGATGTATTTCAAATAGTATTTTCAGATACTACTGTATTATGTGTATATTATACTATATGACCGGTGTTTTGGCTACTTTCCTGTACCACTGTAATATGGAATTGTAAGATAAGAACCGGAATGGATGGTGTCGTCTGTCAGGTGGTTGATGGATTTGATTTCATCAATGTAATCCTGCTTATTATCAAATTCTTCACACATATAAGTATCTGCTATGCTCCAGAGGGTATCACCCTCTTTTACTTCAATAGATTTGTAATAAAGCTCTTCCTGATATTCCGTTGCTGCATTGGTTCTGGAAGAATTTAAAATACTGCTTCCAAGCAGAATCCCGGCAATGATAACGGAAAAAGTAATAAAAACCAGAAAGGTCTGTTTTTTTAGTCTGTATAATAAATGATTACGGTTTGTTCTGTAAACTGGCATAATTTTAATCTCCTTTGTAAAATAAACTGAAAGCAATCGCGAACATTTGTTTGCCTCTTGATTATACAAAACAAACGTTCGCTTGTCAATAGAAAAAAACGAACATATTTTCGGAATATATGTTTGCTTTTTGCGTGTAACTATGTTATTCTATTTGTAATGAATAGACTTGATAAATAAAGGAGATTTTTATGGCACAGGGAAAGATCACACCAAAACAGAAGGAAATATTGGAATATATTAAAAATGAGATTTTAAGCAGAGGGTACCCGCCTGCTGTACGTGAGATTTGTGAGGCGGTAAAGTTAAAGTCCACTTCTTCTGTTCATGCACATTTGGAGACTCTGGAAAAGAACGGATATATTCGAAGAGATCCCACAAAGCCCCGTGCTATTGAGATTGTAGATGATACATTTAATCTGGTGCGCCGTGAGATGGTAAATGTTCCTGTAATAGGAAAAGTTGCAGCCGGTTCTCCAATTCTGGCTGCAGAAAATATTGAAAGTTATTTTCCCGTTCCGTCTGAATTTATGCCAAATGCAGAAACATTTATTTTAAAGGTACAGGGTGAAAGCATGGTGAATGCCGGTATCTTAGATGGTGATGGGATTCTTATCAAAAAGCAGTCCACTGCCAGAAACGGGGATATGGTTGTGGCTTTAATTGATGATTCTGCTACCGTAAAGACATTTTATAAAGAGGATGGACACTATCGTCTTCAGCCGGAAAATGATTTTATGGATCCTATTATTGTTCCGGAAGTTACAATACTTGGAAAAGTATTTGGGGTATTTCGATTTTTCCAGTAAAACTTATTTTATGTGAGAATACACCGGCAGGAAATAAGTTTTATTTCATCTCCACATGAGTGTGCTTCTCCACGGGTATTTTAGTTACAATTAAATATAGCATCACAGGCGGCATTTCTGATTCCAGATTCCAGTACAGGAAAACACAGAAATGCCGTTTTTATATTTGTTTTGCTGATGTTATTTTATCTTATCTATCTCGATTTTCTTTACGGTTCAATATCTGTCGGATTTCTATGGTATAATCATTATGTTCAAACGTTTAAACAAAAAGGAGGTTTGCCTGTGGAAAATACGATTGAGGATATAAAACGGCTGGAAGAAGAATTTAAAGCTTGTCAAAGAATCTTGACAGCAATCGGTGATGAAACAAGGCAGCACCTGTTATGTATTATGCTGCGGGGGGAATGCAGGGGAAACCGTGTTATAGATATTGCACAGAAAATGAATCTGTCTCGTCCGGCTGTATCGCACCATATGCAGATATTAAAAGATGCCGGTATTGTAAAGGCACGCAAGGAAAGTACATGTATCTACTATTACTTAGATCCGGAGGGAAGCGAAATCAGCAATTTGATTACATTATTTTGTGATGTTCAGGAAATTATGAAAAATGCTCCGGACAGAAATGACATTAATGATTAAATTTGAATTTCATTCATTGATGCCAGATGATATCCTGACATTTTAACAGTATGCTATAAGAATGGGAGGAATAAAAACATGGATTTATTACAGGCAATGAAGGAAAGACATTCTGTCCGCTCATATACAGACCGGCCGATAGAGGGAAAAATAAAAGAGGATCTGCTATCTTTTATTGAACAATGTAATAAAGAAAGCGGATTACATCTGCAGCTGATTTTAGATGAGCCGGATGCCTTTAACGGCTTTATGGCACATTACGGAAAGTTTTCAGGTGTTAAAAATTATATTGCAGTCATTGGAAAAAATCAATATCTGTTATGGTTCTATAACAGCAAAAAACAGCGTCTTTGAACTTTCAGAGCCGCTGTTTTTTAGTAATACTAAGAGTGTATAAGGTTTAGTGGTTTAACACTGACTTTGCAATATTTTTATGATACTGTAAAAAGTAAAGATATTATAATTCCTCAATGGAGATAAATTTTCCGTCCTTCCAGATTCGTTCCAGATCATAAAACAGTCGGTCTTCTTTGGAAAACAGGTGAATAATAATATCTTTATAATCCATTAAAATCCAGCTGGAATTTTGATTTCCTTCTTTTTGAGAACAATGATAGCCGGATTTATAAAGTGCTTCTTGTGCGGCATCTACCATTGCCTGCAGCTGATTAACATTAGATCCGCTGGCAATTACAAAGTAATCTGCAATCACTGAAATATCACGGATATCAATGATCTGAATATCTTCTGCTTTTTTTTCTTCTAATGCCTGATAGGCAAGTTTCGCCATTTCTTTTGATTGTTCTGTCAAGGTAGTCTCTCCTTTTTTTAATTTAGTTTTATAATATTCGTAAACCTTAAGGGTTGTCTCATCCATAGTACTCTTCTGCTGTTTTAAGTAAGCAATGGTGTCCTTTGCAATCTCATACACAGCCCTGTCAAGATCCTGGCAGGCTATTTTTCTGATCTCCTCCAGATGAGGAGCCTGGTCTCTGTTTGGCTCAATATAATCTGCCACATATATGATTTTATCCAGAAGATTCATTTTAGGACAGCCGGTTGTATGAACTAAAATGGCATGAAGGATTTCAGAATCTGTAATTTTGTAAATTTTTCTGGCACAAATTGCACCGCACTTTGCATGAAGCAAAGAGGGATTTTCTAACTCTGTTTCTGAGATGGCAAGTCCATATTCCCTGCAGAGACGGATTTTTTTCTCATTGCTAAGCGATTTTGCACAGTCATGCAAAAGGCCGGCATACTGAGCCTTTTGGGGATCATAATGGTAAATTTCTGCCAGCTTTCTGGCTGTTTCCATAACGCCAAGGGTATGAATATAGCGGTTGGTTTTCAGCTCTTCTTTCAAC